>NZ_JAUSBX010000058.1 GCF_030651835.1 Methylicorpusculum sp.
CATCGGCAATCGATTGAATGCTTTTATCACCGCGTTGCAATACTTTACTCAGGGCTTGCTGTTTAAATTCTTCACTATAACGGGTTTGCATTTTGTACCTCTATAAAATTTTAGAGGCGACAACTATCCTGACACTGAGGGGTGTCGCCAAGGCAGCGCTGCCTGTTGTTGGCGGTGCACTCGGCTCATTTATCCCTATTCCCGGTGTTGGCACCGCTGTTGGATCTGCTCTAGGTGGCGCATTGAGCAAGGCATTGGAACTTGAATACGGTGAGCTCGCACAGGAAGATCAGGAGTTTGAAATAGCGCGCCGATTTGTTCGGATTGCGGGGACAGCGGCCCGGCAAGCCGCGCAGGCTGACCCCAATGCGGATTCACAAGCAGCAGCAAAAAATGCTGTTATGGTTGCGGCTCGGCGACATGTTGCGCATCTTCCATCCAACTTCAACAGGTCCGGCTCCATGGTCGGGAACAGGGGAACTGCTCAATCAGGCAGGTGGATTCGTCAAGGTAAAACGATACTCGTACTGGGGGCGTATTAGTGGATGTCAAACAAGACCGGTTTAGCCGCAAGCTGTTTCCAGCAATATCCTAAGTCGTAGTTAAATATCCAATAGGAGGGCTGCACAATGATTATTGATTGTCACTGCCATGCAGGAAAAGGAGACGGCTTAACCGGGCCTTGGGACACCAGCGCGCCGTTGCATGACTATTTGCGCCGGGCAGCTGCGGCAGGAATTAATCGGACAGTATTGTTCTCTGCTTTTCATTCCAACTATGCCGTTGCTAATCAAGAGGTGGCGCGGATTGTATCGAGCCGTCCCGGCCGTTTTTTTGGCTTTGCCTTTGTCCACCCGGTGCGAGATCGTGGACGCGTGCTCAAACTGGTTAAGATTGCGGTAGAGCAGTATGGTTTTGTCGGTATCAAGGTACACCGTCACGATGGCCTGATAAGTCGTGAGATCTGTGCCGTCGCTCGGGCCTTTGCCTTGCCTGTACTTTATGATGTAGGGGGAGAGGTTTCTGTATGCGAGTTACTGGCTCAGGAGTACCCCGATGTCAATTTCATTATTCCTCATCTGGGCAGCTTTGCCGATGATTGGCGGGCTCAACTTGCCTTAATTGATCATTTGGTCAGGCATCCGAATATTTACACCGATACCGCCGGTGTGCGGCGCTTTGATCTTCTGGATCAAGCCGTCAAAAGAGCCGGACCCGGTAAGATTTTGTTCGGCTCGGACGGCCCCTGGCTGCATCCCGGTGTTGAGCTTGCCAAAATCAGAGCCTTGCGTTTAGCACCCGCACAAGAAAACCTGATACTGGCGGGAAATTTCCTGAATCTGATCAGCTCTGTCAGGTGTGGAGCCGCTCGATACAGACCGCTAATAGTCAGAACGCAATTGACGGGTGCCTACTGTACCTGACGCTGCGCTGCTCGCCTCATTTGCAGGGCGCGGTCGGTCACGCCCAAAAGCAGGGCTGCCCGTTGCAGATTTCCGTTTGTTTCATTCATAGCGATGCGGATTGCGGTCTCTTTAGCGCGTTGACTGATGGTTTTTAGTCCTATACCTTGTCTCAGTGCTATTCGAACCGCACGATCAAAACCCGCATCACGCCAGTCTTGATAAGACTCTGTCAGAATCGGTCTATCGTCCGGTGGAATGCAACCCATCGTGATAGATCCCTGTCCGGTGTAACGGCACAGCAGACGGGCTATAACCTGTTTGAGGTCTCGCACGTTACCCGGATAGTCCCTGCGCAACAGATATTCTTGAACAGGCGTATCCAAAACGGGGGGCGTCGAGTCCGGATGCTGCTCTTTCAGAAAATGGCAGGCCAAGGGAAGAATATCTTCCGGCCGTTCTCGTAATGGCGGCAATGTAAAGACATAACCGGCAATCCTGTAATAGAGGTCAGCACGGAATTCTCCTCGCTGGACTTGAGCCTTGAGATCCCGATTGGTGGCGCAAATCAGCCGAAACGAGGTTCGCTGCCATGCATTGCTGCCAAGGCGTTTGAAGGTTTGTTCCTGAATCACTCTGAGTAACTGGGTTTGCAGTGTCATCGGCAATTCGCCCACTTCATCCAGAAACAGCGTCCCGCCATTAGCAATAGCGAAGGCGCCGTCCCGCGAGGAAACTGCGCCGGTATAAGCGCCGCGCTCATGACCAAAAAATTCGGTCCCTGACAAGCCCGGCATGATGGTGCTGCAATCGAGGACAACCAGATTACCCTTGCCGGGGCGGGAATCCAGCGTATGGATCAGGTTGGCCAGAAGTTCCTTGCCGGTTCCGCTTTCACCCAGAATAAGTGCCGGAGAGTCTGAAAAATGAGCCACTTCCACGACTTGGCGGAGAATCGACTTCAAAGACGGACTGCTTCCGATCAAGGTGTTCTTTACTTCCGGTGAATTGACCATCCGGTCCACTCTATTCCATCGGTGGAGCCGGGTCATGATTTCATTGACTAACTTGCTGTATTCTGCGCATGACAATACATCCGCCGCGCCGGCTTCCATCAATTGCCAGGCCGCATCGGTCGGAATCGATTTTAAACAGCAGGCCAACACCTGTATTTGTCCATTGCAACTGAAATGGCGCAGCTGTTCGCAAATTGCCGGAGTCATATCGCTGGTGAAAATGACTCCAGGGCAGTTGGTCAGGCACGCATCAGGGGTCTGTAACTCGATGCCATTTTTGATCAGATAATCGACGGCTTCATGAATCCTGGAACCCTGTTCCTGATTTTCATCAAGCCAATGTATCCACGCTTTGACCGGCATGATATACCTCCGGTATTTTTATAATTTATAACGGATGTTTCGCAAAAGTCACCGGTTTACTTTCGGTATAGAGTGTTTGCGAGAACGTTAATTTCTCAATAGGAAGGGGCATATTCAGTGTTGGCCAAATCCAGAGTTCTGTTCGAGCTTGTTTATTCATTGCAAAGATTGGCCTGTTTCTAATTGAAGCAAAGAAACAGGCAAAATAAAATCCGTACAAATGCTTACACGAGCGAAGGTTTATTGGTAAATAGTTGAGCGTGTTCATCCCTTCAAATTGAGACTTGCTGTTGAGATCGTCTAAAGCCAGCGCTGCTTGATATGTTTGATATAATCAGCCCGGATAATCAGCCGTGTTATACCTTTCGCACTTCAAATTTCGGCAGTGCCTAAGGAGGCAACGGGGTGTTCGGCAAAGGCTTTGCCAGCATGGATGCTGGCATAGAGCCTATAGGGATGGTTTTACGGCGTCCTTTGACGGGCAGCCCGGTGCCGAATTTCGATCTACGATGGATATAGCTGAGCAAACTGCATTTTGGGGAATTATATTGGTGAGTGTTGGAATAACAGACTTTTGGGTAACCCGTGTTTTTTGAAGCAGAACGGCTGAACTTTTTTCGTCCGTTGAATGGAAAACGCCGTGAACTGGTGGTGGCCTGTCTTCGTACCTTATATGACAGTCTGCATGGGCCTAGCGCGGATTATTCGCAGAATCTGAGCCGCGACAATTTAAAGGATTTGCTGGCGCCGACCGTGCAGGTATTGATTAATGATATTGCGGCTGACAGCGTTTTTGACGAGGGTGAACTGTCCGGATTGGATAATGCCGACGATCAGCAACTGACTAATGCGCTGATCCGCGCACTGCTGAAAGACGGCTGGCTGGAAACCTTTGGCGATCGCGCGGGTTTGGTGACCGCCTATCGTTTTACCCGGGCAGGAAAATTGTTCGCTGAAGCCTTGTGGTCGCTGGATCGTTTGCGATCCCGCAGCCGTCAGCGTAATGTCCGCAGTTGCCGTAATGCTCTGGAAGCAGCGCGCAAAAATATCGATGCTTATGATTTGGTCGATGCCTATGATTATGCCGAAAAAATCATCAGCGATTTATCGGAGGGTGTCGATTATTTTCAGGAACTGGTGCGTCGTTTGATGTCGGAGGCCTCTAATACACCCTGGGAAGAATTTATCGCATTTCTGGACCGTTTCGAAAAAGAATTTAAAAAGCAGTTGACTGCCGACAATGTCGAGCGTCACCGTCAGGCGATTCGCGATAGCTTGAACCGCTTGCGCAATCTGGAAAGCGACAAGTTTAATGCCTTCGAAAGCCAGCTCCAGGATATTGCCGTCTGGGCCAATCAAGAACGGGCTGATACCGCGATTTTTGATTGGTTACTTGATCGTATCGAAGACCGGGTAGAAGTTGCCTGTACCGCAAAACATCCGGAACTGATCAAGGCAATGAATACTTATATGCGCCGCGCAGCCAGTATTGTCCAGCAGGCATTAATGCTTCAAGGCGGGCAAAGCCGCCAAGCTTACAGCCGCGCCATTGCACAGACAGCCGCGCTTGAAGGTGAAGCGCAGACCCTGTTTTTGGAACGTTTAGGTACCGATATTGCCGCCTGCGAAATCCGTTTGCTGGATCCGGCGGCTTTCAAATTGCGCAGTGCTTCGCAACGGCGCAAGGCGTTGACCGTCACCGCTCTGCCCAAAGTCAGCCGCGAAGCGCGCTTGCAGGCAGCGATGCAGCGTAGCGAGGCGGCAGCGTTTACGCTCTCCAATCAGGATGTGGTTGATTACATTCGCCGTGAATTACGCTTGCAGCAACGGTCAATAAGGCTCTCAAGCTTGCCTATAGAGACCGCATCGGATGTGTTGCAAGCCATGCAGATGGTTGAGGCCGTGCGGTCATCCCGAGATGAAACCCTTAAAGCCACCAAACTGCGTGGCCGGTTACACAACGCTTACTACACAGGAAGTGACTATCAAATTGAATTTAACCATGACGCTGACTCAAATCCTGCTTGACCGATTGGAACCTGAAAACCTTAAATTGCAACGCTTTCAGGAAATCACCGCGCGACTTTTTGCCTGGGGCATTATCGTTCGCGACGAAGACGGTGTCGAACAGCGTTATTACGATGACGCTTGCCGCATTGAAAACCTGCTGACCGAATATTTTGCTCTGGCGGGCTTTCGGCTCATCCACGACCTGCAAAATGAATTCTTCAGACTATACGCGCCTGGCGCGCAGATACCGGGATTGGCTGAGGACGATAACGATCCTGCACCCTCGTTACGCGCCCGGTTGTCTGCTGATTTTGTTGCGGCGGCATTGGCCTTGCGGTTTTTATATCAGCAAGGCTTGGCGGAAGGCGGTGGTCGCTTGAGCGATGACGGCGAAGTCCTGATTCGTTTCGAGGAACTGGCGACCACTCAGCAAATCCAGATTAAACGGCCCTTGCCCGATAATCTGGGTGACCGCGACCGCTTGCTTAAGGATTTGAAACGGCATCGTTTGATCCAATACGGCGCGTTGTTCTCAATGCACGATGAAGATGCGCTGATTGCGATACGGCCAACCATCCTCGGTATTATCGGTGAGGATGTTCTGGCGGCGGCCTTGGAAGCTGAGGGCATTATCGACGTAGCCGGTGAACCGGAAAGTGGAGATCACAGCCTATGAAACTGGATAAGCTGATCCTGGTTAACTGGGGTGCTCTGCGTAGCGACGAATACGAGATGGGCAATATGACCTTGTTGACCGGTCCTACCGGCTCCGGCAAATCGACGCTGCTGGATGCGCTGCAAACAGTGATGACTGCCGCCCATCAAAATATTTACAGCTACAACCCCGGCCAGGATGAAACCAAGCAAACTTCGCGCGGCAGCAAAAGCAAACGTACCTTGTGGTCTTACATCGCTGGTGCCGAAGACAATCTGTTTGCCCGCCCGGATGGCGCTCACGGCTATGTCGCGGCGGTGTTCAAGCCTGATAGCGGCGAGGTGGGCAAGCCTTTTACCGCTTTGATCGGCGCTGCCGTTCGGGTAGATGGTTCAGGCGATCGTCGACAGGCGGTACAAGAACGTCTGGCTTTGTTGCTGATCGACGATGCCGAGCTGGGCTTAAGTGATTTGGTTAATTACGACGGCAGCGACAACATGTGCGTTGTCGAGGTTGAGAAAGTAGAAAATCACCTGAAAGCCCGCTATGCACAGGTGCTGAATCTGCGCGATGCCAAGCGCGAATATCTGTGTCAGCTGTATGGCCGTTTTCGCGGGCAGCGCAACGTTTCGTTTTCTGAAGCGGAACTGGCCGCGAAAGCCTGGAGCCAGTCTATCGCCCATAAGCCCATAGGCAGCGTCGATGATCTGGTGAAAACCCAGATTCTGGAATACGATCTCCAGCAATTGCCGCAGCGGATTAGCCAGATCAGCGGTTTAATGCGGCAGGTGCATCAATTGCGCATCGAAGGCGACCGGCTGCAGGCGAATGTGGTCAGGCTTGAAAGCATTGAAAAAACGCTGACGAAAGCCAATACGGCTTATGAAACCGCTGTTCAGTATCAACTTGCGCATTCGCAGCGAGCTTTGCAGGGCGATTTGTTGCAGATACAGCAAGCCAAAGCGGCGGTGGCCGGACTGGACAAAAATATCCAGGACGCCAATGCGCGGATTGAAGGGTTGAACCGGGACAAGAAAGCTTACGTTGAAAGTCAAATCCAGTTGGCTGCGCGGTTGAGCGGCATTGCGGCAGCCGATCAGAAACGTCGTATTACCGAACGCCTGGAATCGGTTCGGCTTGAAGCAAAAGCGGCGATTGGCAATCTGCAAAAAGCGCTTCAACAGGCAGGGCATTTACAATCTGCCGCGCAGGCGATTGCCGGTATGGCATTTCCGGCATCCAAACGTGAGCTATCGGTAGCGGCAGAGTTGCTGGCCGAAGTGATGGCTGCGATAGGACATACGCCGTGCCGACAGCTTGAGCAACAATTGCTTGCCGGACAGGATCCGCGAGAGGTATTGGTTACGGTGCGCGCCTTGGAAGGCTTGAACGGAGGCTTTGAGCGGCTTTATCAAGCGCTGACTGGAACCCGTAACAGTTTTGTCGCTACCGTTCAAAGCCAGCTTGGTCAGTTGCAAAAGCGTCTGGACGAGGCTCAGGACCGGGAAAAAATTCTGGCTCAGCGCAAGGCCAATCTGGCCGAAGGCGGAGCCGATTATCCGCGGGAAATCACCCAGGCGCTAAAAGCCTTTCGCGCCGAACTGCCGGCAGCCCGGGCACAGGTGTTGTGCGATCTGATCGAACCCAGAGATAAGTTATGGCAGCCTGCGATTGAAGGCTATATTGCCGGTGCCCGCTTCAACTTTGTGGTTGATGAAGACTGGGAAGCACGAGCCATCGAATTTGTCAGAAAGCAGCATTTGCGTGCCAAAGTGATTCAGGGTTCGCTGTGTAAACGTAATGCCAAACCGGAACGCGTCTCCCAAGACTCCATCATCCACGAATTGCATACCGAACATCCGCTGGCTTATGCCTATCTGGTCGAACAATACGGTCATGTCGTCAAGGTCGATAACGTCGAACAGCTTCGTGTTACGCCGCGCGGGGTTATGAAAGACGGTAAGGCGGCCGGGTCACGCACGCTGTTTACCGGCGATGCCGATGCGCTGGTTTTCGGCAAGGAAGCCCAGCGTCAGGCGCGTCAAAACGCGATGGAGGCGCACGGCAAGGCCGAGCAGGAATTGCTGGTATTACAAGACGAAGGCAGGCAGCTAAATGAGTTACTGGACTCGCTTCATGATTTGAAAGAGCCGAATTTTGCCGATGCTGCCAAACTGGAGCAGACTGTTCATGACAGTCAAGCCGCCCACGCTGATCTGGCACGCCTCGATTTGACTGAAGTCGACCAGTTGGAGGCCGAGAAAGACACCCTTGAGCAACTGATTGCCGATCTGGAAAAACAGGTGACCCTCGGTAACCAGGAAGTAGGTAAATACCTGAAAGCCAAAGAACAGCAGCTAAACCGGTCGGCATTGCTGGAACAAGGTTTGCCCGATAGACAAAAACAGATCGATAGGAGCTTGCAACCCATAAAATGGATCTGTTCGGTTAATGAAAGCCAGTCATTGACGGCACTTTTGCAAGCAGTTGATGTCATCGTTGAATCCTCGCAGTTTTCGAACGATGAGTTGCAGGCTGAACATACCGCCAAGCTAATCGAAGCCAACAGCGCCTACAGCAAGTTGCACGAAAAAATCGCCGAGTACAATCAGCATGCTCGCAGTCATGAACAGCTGCAGTTGCAATACGATAGTGAATTGCGCGACACCGATTTTACCGGGCATTACCGTCAACTGGTTCAGTTATTCGAGCGGCTTAAAGAGCAATTGCGCGAACAGCGGGAAATCGGTTTCGTCAAAAACCTGGATAAATTGCGTACCGCTGAATCGTCATTCAAGGATGTATTCACCAAGCAATTTTGTTATGAAATCCGCAATGCTGTCGATCAAGGCGTGAGTACCTTGAAGATTTTAAATGCGGAATTGAACCGGCTAAAATTCGGCACTGACCGGTTTCAGCTGGATTGGTCGGTGTGGGTACCGGAGTTTAAGGAGTATTACGATTTCTTTTGCGCAGCCTACGATATGTCTGAATCGCAGGAGTCCGGCGACCTTTTTGATACCAGTGAGTTGAGCCTTGAACAATGCAAAATTCGGGATCGGCTGGTCGGCTTTCTGCTTTCGGATGATCAGGAACGCGCTTTGAAGGAATTACAACGGGTCGCCGATTACCGCAACTACCGCCGCTATGAAATCTGGAAGGATTCAGACAGTGGTTCGCGCGTTGCGCTTTCAGAGTGGGGAACCGGTTCCGGCGGGCAGCTTGAAACCCCGGCTTATATCGTCCGGGCTGCAGTGGTGACCAACCGTCTGAAACATTTCGATAAAGGTATGAATCTGAAATTGCTGGTTAACGACGAATCTTTCGCCAAAATGGACGAGCGCCGGGCTCATGACGTGATCCGCTTTATTCGGGACAGTCTCGGCATGCAGTTGATTTGCGCGATGCCGACCAAACATGCAGGCGCCATCAAAACCGAATTTACCAAGGAATGGAGTTTTACGCGCACCGAGGCTGAGGGTAACGGTGAGGTCGATTTTATTTCCGAATCCGACGAACGAGACCTGAATCCCGATAAGCTGCGAGAATTGTGGGAGTATCGTCGTCAACAGGTTCGCCAGCAAACCAGGCTTGAATTTGAAGCCGAGGAAAAAATGTGACAATGCCCCCGCCGCAGTGGCTGTATAAGTCCGAAATCAGGGCATTGCTGAATCTGTTGGTTGATAGACTCGACAAAGCGCATGCAACGGGCCGGTCGATGCAGGCGGTCAAGTTGGATGGGCGTATTTTTTCGGCGCTGTTCAATGCGGAATTTGAAGCCGATAAGGCCAACTATTGGTCGCAAATAGAGCAGATACAGGCATGGGGCTGGATTCGCATCAAGACTGACCGACCGCAACAGGGAAAAGCCGGTTATGAATTGAATCCTCGCATACAAATCACTGACGAAGCCGCGATTCGCGAGACTACTTCACGCCTTGAGCCGATGATATCCAGCCAGCAGCGCTGGCGAGAGGCGGTGTTCGGTTTGCTAAAGGCTGACACCAGGGTAAGGGACAGCGTCGCCAATCAAAAACTGGAAATTCCGGGCAAGTCTGCCGCAGAGATCGTCGAGCGACTTAATCTGCTCGCTGATCTTGCCAACCAACCGCTGTTGCTGCGCGAAGTTTCCGCACGCTTGTTTTGGGGCCAATCCAAGGTGTTGGATAATCGGCAATCGCTGGTTGCCGCGATTCTGAAGGTCGATGAGTGTCCATTTCCGGAATTGCCTATTCAGCTTCAAGTTTTTTTGCCGGAGCACGTGTTCTGCGGTGTACTGTTTATTGAAAATCTGGTCAGTTTCGAACGTGCGACGCGCGATGTTACAGGGCGTTTTGCCGGTCTGGTGCTGGTCTTTGCCTCGGGTTTTAAGGGTGCGGCCAAACGGTTGCGGACGACCCTCGGGTCTTCTGTTTATTTCGCCAGTCACGGCAGCCTGGCGGAAGCATCACGCCAACGTTTTCTGACCTGGCTGCTTGACGGTAACGAGACTATTCCAGTGTGGTTTTGGGGTGATCTGGACTATTCCGGCATGAAGATACTTAAATCGCTACGCAATTCCTTTGACGAACTAGAGGCCTGGCAACCCGGCTATCAACCGATGCTGGATCAGTTATTGGCGGGTCACGGTCATGCGCCGGATGCAGCAGGGAAAATTAACCAAAAGCCCTTGGAGACAACCGGTTCGTTCTATGCTGATCAGGTCCTGATTCCGGCGATAGCCAGGACCGGCACATTTCTGGATCAGGAATATTAGGTTTTGACCGGCCTGTTTTCCCTATCAGTCATTTATCATGAACTCCGGAACGGTAGAATGAGTCTCCGTTTTACTCCTTTCATCAACGCCGCCATTCCGGCATTGATTGCCCGAGCCGACACCAACTGTTAACACTAACAGTGCCGTTTGGAAGCTAGGTGTTTTTTCAATCAACTGAAATCACCTATTAATTTTTTTACTACAAATATGATTAAAAGTATTAAAGTCTTCGTCAGCCTTATCATCAGTTTGTTATCCCTTATTGTTGTAATCTGGTGGTTTTATGGCGGCCGTATTTCTTTGGTGGATACGCAGGAAGTGAGTAAAAGTTTCAGCCGGTTTATTTCTCTGGAAGGCGCGGACGAGTATGTTGTCGCCAGACTTGCCGGTAATGAAGAATTTACGATTGAAAAATACAGGCATGTGTTGGGGTTTCCTGTGGGAGATACGCAGGTCAAACTCTCACTCGTTGCCAATTACACCTATTACATCAAGCTTGCTGAGTTAAGGCATGCGGTTGAAAACGAGAGTGTTTATATTCATGTTCCGAAACTGTATTTATCTACCCCGGTTGCTTTTGAATTTTCAACAGTACGTGAAAGTTGGCATCGGTTTTTGTTCGGGCCGGATGGTAAAACGCTTATTGATCAACTGAAGCAAGACGTTTCTAAAAATCTGGAAGCCAAGGGGCGAGCCCAAACCGGCGTTGTTTATGACAAGGCCGCAAAGGCATTGGCGGATAACTTTGATCGTTATTTTAATGCGAATGGATTGGGCGGCCACTATAGAAACATAGTCGTGATTTTTGACAATGAACTTAGTCAGTCAAAGCGGCAATTCAGTTACAGTCAGAGTTCTTGCGGAAAAGAGCGTTGTTCGCTGGAACTTGATCTGGGGAAGGGGCTGATATTGTCAATTGAATAGCAGCGTGATGATGAAAACTATAATCGGGCTCCACCAGGGCGGCATTTCAAACTTCAAACGGGGCTGCGTATGTTCAAACATTTGATATGGTGTGCAATCAGCGTCACAGTATTGTCCGGATGCGCGACATTTAAAACATTAGAAACAGATAGCCCCCTTTATGAACGGGTGTTTATTTATAGTGGAACACGGCTTGATTGGGCCGCTATAGTCCGAAATGATATTGCGCTAAGCCGATTCAAAGTGATACCGCCGCGTTATCCAATCGTCGATCTGCCGTTAAGCTTTGCTTTGGATTCCCTGTTTTTGCCCTTAACGGTCTCTGCTGAAATATTTCATTAGTGCGAAAGTGGCTGTTAACGGCCGGTGGTCGGGTAAAGTTGCTCAGGGTAGAATCAGACTGTCTTAAAAACTTATTTTTCAGAGGTAATGAATATGAAAAGTAAATATGGTTGGTTGTCTATTTTGATGTTGGCATTAACCTCCGTTTTGAGTTCGTGCTCCAGTATAAAATCCAACGATACGCTAGCGAGCAAGATTAATCTCTCCGAACAAGTCATCCTGGCTTCACTCAGCCAAAAAATGAACTCGGGCAATTTTTTGGACGCTGATGCGGTTGATAGCCAGGCCACTTGCTCATTAAAAATTGAGAATAGTGATCCGATGGATTTATCTTACGATAACTTCAAAGTTAAGCTGTAAGAAGGGGTTGACACCTCTGTACCTTTAAGAAACGAGCATGAAACAACTTCTTCAAAGACTGGAAGGGGTTCGGTGGCTCGATTGACAGGTGTCGGCGTCAGGGATTGACGCCGTCAAGCCTACACGGACCCTGTCAGACGAGCCACCGAACCCCACAAACAGTTATGCTTGTGGAGGTAATTTTGTGCTTATTCCTAACTGAAGAACAAATGAAAGAAGTATTTACTTTATTGAAGACCGGGGCAGGTTAAAAGCGACGTAAAGCGCAGCTTTATTAAGTTGTTAAAGGCAGTGCATAACTCACCGGACCAAGTTGTATCTGATGTGCCCAATATATTTCGTAATCCGTTGGATTTTCCAAGCCAGTCCGGCATTAAAACAGCGGGAAATACGGCAAAAATCTTCTTCAGTCCGGATAACAGAACCTTCCGTCTGGCTATACTCGCCTATGCCCGCATGAATGGGGTGAATATTGAAGAAGAAAATATTGACGATTTGTATCGATACCTGGAGTCAGGGCATGAATCCGATTTTGACCAGCTGGTTGAGGGTGGGCCTGATGTTATGAAAGACCAGTATGGTTTTAACGAGATTGAACAGGTTGCTCAAAAGTTTCATTCATCGGGTCAAGCCTGCATGAGCAAAACAGCTTAAAGAACGAAAAGTTTTATTATGAACGAAATTAATGTGGGGAGCGTATCAGTGACTTTGCAAGGGTTCAATATAAGTGCCTGATTAAGAGGTCAGGCACTTAGAATGAAAAAGTAATCACTATTATGTATTGGACTTAAAAATTTTAGATGCACAAGTCGGACAATCCGAACCAGTCGAAATTGTCGGATTCTTTTTTGAATAATTCTTTTTTGTTGCTTTCATACAAATCTTCCAGAATAAATTCTACTCCGTAGATGCTGTTGCCGTTAAAGTCTTGGGCTAAAGTATTCAATATATCGGGGGTACTGCTGTTTATTATAATTTTCATGGTGTTCACCTTTTTTGTCATCTTTTGATAAAGGATATCAGATGTTTCCTAAACGTCAGCTGTACAGAACAGGCTTTTAGATCAATTTGTGATCAAATAGACACAATTTGTTGTTTTGTTGCTAAAGTGTCTCATAAACTACCAGTAATATCCTAATTGTCACGCATAAATTTTTAAAATCTCACCGGATTTAAAGTAAAGCTGTGATGTTCTTAACGGTTCTTGGCTGGGTTCAGTTGGTTAACCTGCAACACCTGTTTTCTGATTAAGGATCATGAACACCATTTCATCATTACAGAGCATGAAGCCCGCATTACGACTATCGTATGTACCTATGTACAGCATGATTACAAAAATAACAGTGAATTAATCACAATGGATTGGCAAAGCTTTTCTAACACCCTTTGCAGCCTGGATTTGGAAGCTGATTACAATGGAGAGATTTTTGCCGTTGGTGCTGTTTTTCAGGGCCGTGTATTTAACCGGCGAGCCCCGTTTAAGATTCATCAAGTACTGGGCGAACTGGATCAGTTTACTGCTGAGGCCGAGTTTGTATTAGGGCATAATCTTATTTTGCATGATCTGCCTTTGTGTCAGGCTGTTAACCGGCAGCTTGGTTTTCTAAGTAAACCGGTTATTGATACCTTATTTTTATCGCCGCTGGCTTTCCCTGAAAATCCCTATCATCGCTTAGTCAAAAATTACAAATTATTGCGAGACAGTCAGAGTGATCCGGTTTCGGATGCGAAGATAGCGTTGTCGCTGTTTCAAGACCAATGGGAAGCCTTTCAGACCCAGCAGGTCGAAGGGCAGTTATTGTCTTTTTATCATTATGCTTTTTCCGGCCAACCCCGTTTCACCGGTTTACAAAGGGCTTTTCATGCCATGGGTGCGCAACCTTTGAATGCCGGTGCCGCGTTTGATTTATTCAAAAAAGAGACGTTGGGGAAAGTCTGCAAAACCGCTTTCAATAAAGTGATTTTGGCCTATTTGCCGAATCCTGAATTACGTCCTGCGTTAGCTTATTGTCTGGCATGGTTACGGGTTTCAGGCGGTAATTCGGTTCTGCCGCCCTGGGTGCGGCAACAGTTTCAGGCGGTTACTCCTGCATTGCGGCAATTACGTGATATTCCCTGTCAGTCGCCGGACTGCGTTTATTGTCAAGAAACACATCATCCTGTTTCTCAACTACAACGTTATTTCGGCTTTTCTGCTTTTAGATCGCAGCCGGAAAATTCCGAGGGCGGAAGCCTTCAACAAAGCATTGTGCAAGCTGGAATGGCGGATATGCCCTTATTTGCCGTGTTGCCAACCGGTGGCGGAAAATCCTTGTGTTTTCAATTGCCGGCACTGGTGCGTTATCAGCGGCGCGGTGTACTGACCATTGTGATTTCGCCGTTACAGGCTTTGATGAAAGACCAGGTCGATAATTTGCGCAACAAAACCGGGGCGCCCAACGTCGCTGCTTTATATGGCATGCTGACTGCGCCCGAACGCGGCGAAGTCATAAAAGCCATACAGATGGGTGACATTGCGTTGCTTTATGTATCGCCGGAGCAGTTGCGCAATACGGGTTTTCAAAAAGCGATTGAGCACCGGGAAATCGGTTGCTGGGTATTTGATGAGGCGCATTGTTTGTCCAAATGGGGGCATGACTTTAGGCCCGATTATTTATATGTCGCTCGGTTTATCAAGGAATTTGCTGAAAAACAGCAGGCTTTATTGCCGCCCGTGCAATGCTTTACCGCGACCGCCAAACAGGATGTCAAAAATGAGATCATTGATTACTTCAGGGCTAATCTGGCCCAGGATTTACAACTATTTGAGGGTGGGGTCGAGCGAAACAATTTGCTGTTTGAAGTGCAAACGGTCAGCAGTGTCGATAAATATTCACGCATCAACCGCTTGCTTCATGAGCGTTTGGCCGAAAATAATGGCGGCAGCGCGATTATTTATTGTGCGAAACGTAAACAAACCGAAGCCATTGCCGAATTTTTACAGAATCAGGATTGGCAGGTTGAGGCGTTTCACGCCGGGAAAAATGCCGCTGAAAAAAAACATATCCAGGAAAACTTTATCAGTGGCAGGACCCGGGTCATTACGGCAACCAATGCGTTTGGCATGGGGATCGATAAAGAAGATGTCCGGCTGGTGATTCATGCCGATATTCCCGGTTCACTGGAAAATTACTTACAAGAGGCGGGCCGGGCGGGGCGTGATCAGAACGAAGCCGAATGTATTTTGCTGTTTGATGAAAATGACATTGATAGCCAGTTTAAACTGTCGGCTTCTTCGCAGCTCAATCAGCGCGACATTGCGCAGATACTCAGGGGTTTACGCGGAATACGCAAGGATAAATCCGGCAATGTCGTGATTACTGCCGGGGAAATACTGCAGAATGAAGCGGTTGATACTACGTTTGAGGCCGAAGATCCGGATGCGCCGACTAAAGTGATGACGGCAATATCCTGGCTGGAGCGGACCGGATTTGTTGAACGTAACGAAAACAAAACGCAGGTTTTTCAGGGTCGGCCTCTGGTTAAAAACCTGGACGAAGCGCAGCAGAAAATAGCCAAGCTGGGTTTGTCCGAACGTCAGCAAAAGCGCTGGCTGGCTATTCTGGATGCGTTATTCAATGCCGACAGTGATGACGGGTTCAGTGCCGATGAGTTGGCACTTTTGAGCGAGTTTTCGGAAGACAACAACGAACCCGGGCAAAACAAAATCAACGAAACGGCCAGCCAACGGGTTATCCGTACCTTATACGATATGTCCTCTGCGGGCATCATTCAAAAAAATCTATTGTTGACCGCGTTTGTCCGTTACAAAGTTGCCAATGCGTCGAGTTCGCTGCTGGAACAGATCTGCACCCTGGAAAATGCGTTGGTCAATTTGTTGCAGGAGCAAGCACCGGATGCCGGTCCCGAAGAATGGCAAAACCTGTCATTACGGCATGTCAATCAACACTTGCTGGACCAGGGCTTTAAAGATTGTAATCCCGAAGTGTTAAGGTTGTTGCTGGTGTCCATGAGCAAGGACGGGCAAGGTCTGGCGGGCAACAAAGGCAGTCTGTTTATCCGTCATGTTTCACAGGATCAATACCGGATCAAGCTTAACCGCGGCTGGCGGGCATTGTCCGGAACCATCGAACGTCGCCAGGCGGTAGCCCAGATTTCACTGAAGACCCTATTACAAAAAATACCGGCTGAAACCAAGCCGGGAGCCGATTTGTTGGTGGAGTTCTCGGTGGAAGATTTACTGGCGGCGCTGAATCAGGATATCCATTTGCGCTCGGAATTAACAGACCCCTTGGCGGCGGTGGAGCGCGGACTTAATTATCTGCATGAACAAAGAATCATCACGCTGCAAAAAGGCCTGGCTGTATTCCGGCAAGCCATGACGATACGAGTGCTACCAGAAGCGCAACGGCGACGATACAGTAAAGGCGACTATGAGACTTTGTCGCAACATTACAGTGAGCGTATTTTTCAGGTTCACGTCATGAATGAATACGCGCGGCAGGGACTGGAAAAAATCGGGCAGGCTTTGGCATTTGTCGTCGCATATTTTTCTCAGGATAAAACCGAATTTGTAAAACGCTATTTTCAGGGGCGAAAAGAAATTCTGGAACGGGCCACCAGTCAGCAGTCGTTTCAGCGTATTGTCAGTGATCTTCAAAACCCGGAACAACAGGCAATGGTGGCCAGTTCGGAAGAGCAGAATTTATTGATTCTGGCCGGTCCCGGTTCCGGTAAGACGCGTGTGGTGATCCATCGTTGTGCGTATCTGTTACGCGTAAAACAAGTGCTGGCACGCAGTATTTTGGTGCTGTGTTTTAACCGTAATGCGGCAACCGAATTACGGCAGCGTCTGTTTGATCTGGTCGGTCCGGAAGCTAAATCCGTTACCATCCAAACCTATCATGGACTGAGTCTGCGATTATCCGGTCATGCCTTGACTGGCCTTGAGAAGACCCCGGAATCCGGCGCCGAGCAGACTTTTCAGGACATGATCCGTCAGGCGATTAAACTGTTGAACGGGCAACAGGGCTGCATGAATTTAGGCAGCGATGAAATGCGGGACCGTTTACTGGCGGGGTACCGGTTTATTCTGGTTGATGAATATCAGGATATCGACGAATTGCAGTATGAACTGATTGCCGCCATAGCCGGAAGAAAGCAAGATGAAGACAGCCGTTTAACTATTCTTGCAGTAGGTGACGACGATCAAAATATCTATCAGTTCCGTGGCGCCAACATCGGCTTTATTCGCCAATTTGAAAACGATTATCAGGCTTACCAGCACTATCTCGTTGAGAATTACCGGTCCAGCGCACATATCATTGCAGCCGCCAATCAGCTGATTCAACAAAATCGCGACCGGATGAAACAGCAGCATCCGATTCGGATTAACCTGGGAAGAAAAAGCCTAGCTGCCGGTGGACGTTGGGAAAAACTCGATCCTTTAGTCCATGGGCGCGTGCAGATTTTGACGTGCCGGAATGAAATGCAGCAAGCCCAAGTGCTGGTTGACGAGCTGTTGCGTCTGAGGCAACTGGACAGCAGTCTTGAATGGCGGCAATGTGCGGTGTTGACCACAGAATGGCGGTTGTTGAATCCGGTTCGAGCGTGTCTGGACGCGAAAACTATCCCGTTGAGCTTGGCTTTACCTAAAGACGCTCAGCCTCCGCCGTTTCGTGTTCGGGAAAACCTGGCCTTACTCAAGGCAATCAAAGACAGTGGTCGTAAGGTTTGTAAAGCCGGTGACTGGCTGAGTTTTTTACAGAATGCTGAAAACGGCGTGCCAAACACCTGGACCAATCAGCTTAAGCAACTGTTGCTGCAATGGCAGGTGGAAACCGGCGATGAAGACATCGGCAAGCAGCAACTGCTGGAATATCTTTATGAGTCGCTGGCCGAACAGCGAAGAGAGTGCCGCTTAGGGCAGGGCGTATTTCTCAGCACGGTTCATTCTGTAAAGGGAATGGAATTTTCGCATGTGTTTGTGCTTGATGGTGGTTGGACAACGCCTGCGACAGAGGAACAGCGCCGGTTGTTATATGTCGCGATGACCCGGGCCAAAGAGACGCTGTGTTTAATGCAAAGGCTGGATTTGCGCAATCCTTATCCGGCGTCTTTAATAGGCGATTTTAGTGTGCAACGTGAGGGTGTGCCGGATGATGACGAAGCCATGTCTTCCATCAATAAGGAATATGCTTTTCTGGGCTTGAAAGATTTTGATTTAAGCTATGCGGCAAGTTTTCCGGAACATCATCCCATTCATCAAAAGCTGGCAAGTCTAAGTGCAGGATCTGTCGTTACAATACAACAGCTAAACGGAAAACTCGTCTTGCAAAAAGATACGATGACTATCGCCGCACTTTCTAAAAACGCCGGCCAGAAATGGCAAGAACGTTATAAAAACATCCACTCAGCCACCGTTATAGCCATGATTGCGCGATATAAAGCCGATTCTGAAGAAGAATACCAGTCGCGATGTAAAGTCGAGCAATGGGAAGTGCCGATGTTGGAAGTGGTTTTATCGTGAAGATTAACACCTGGAGTCTAAGAACAGGCCATCAGAGAGGTGCGGTTTATGAGCTTAATTGCGTAATATGCTCAATAAAATTAGTTTCATTAACGAAAGTCACATCGTGCATGTTGGTTAAACCATTCGTTTGCTCTTCGTTAAGCCCTAAAACCAGTACCAAAAAATGGGTTTTGTCGATATTCAGCTACTCAATAAAATTGGAGGGGGTGAGCAGATACAAAAAAAATTGCTTTTTTGAGTCATTGCTTCCCTTCGGATGTTTTTTACATCTGCTCGGTCTGTATTATCTTGACGGATAAAGTAAATCCGTTTGATCCGGGTTCAGATGATGAGTGGACTCAGGTTAGACATGATTAAACGAAAGCTTATTGGTGCGGCCAGTCATCCCATTTAACTGGCGTATTCCTGGTGAATTCAAGGCGTCTATTTAGTCAATGGGTTGATCGTCGTTGTCTGTTGCTGAATCGGTTTCAAATAATTCTTTCAAATAATGGTAGAGCTGTCTGGATGATTTGGGCGGTTTTGCCAATTCGGCTTCTTTTTGGGCGCTTCTGACCAAATGTCTTAAGTGCTGATGATCGGCTTGCGCATAATCATCCAGTAATTCAGTTAAGGCGTCATTGCCTTCGGCTATTAAACGATCGCGCCATTTTTCGACTTTGTGATGCTCTCTAACAGCATGAGCGCTTTGAGTTTTCATTCTTGCCAGTTTTTCAAGTATGGCTTCAGAGTCGACATTGCGAAGTAAACTGCTGATAAATTTAAGCTGGCGTTTACGCGCACCTTTGGGCGGCATGCCCGCTGCCAGAACGACTGCGGCTTTTAATTCATCGGTCAAATCCAGTTGATTCAGTTGGGCATTGGATAGTTCGGCCAGTTCTTCGCCTAATTCAAATAGGGCGGCAATTTCGCGTTTGATTTGCGTTTTGTTGGGACGTATCGCGTACTCAATGTACTCGTCATCGTCTTCTTCTTCCAGGTAGTCTTCTTCATAATCGTTAATCATGGTCAGTGCTTGTTGTATTGTTGTGAGGCCGTTTATTGAAAAGCCGGGTTAAGCCGGGATTCTGTTTTTTAAGTATCAAGGTTTTGACGGGGCAAATCAATTCGCTCCTGACGGTTTTCAAGTCATAGCATGAGCGTTTCTAAGCCGAGTGATGACCGGTTGTGTGTCTGGTTTGACACCACGCCAGATAAAAAAAGCTTCAGCTGCCTGCTCCACCAGCATGCCCAGACCATCCAGACTTTTGCCGGCATTATTGATCTTTCCCCACTGAACAAAGGGTGTCGGTTCGTTAGCGTAGGCCAAATCGTAGCAGTTGCCATTGTCAGCCAACAGGCCGGCGGGAAGGGGGGGTAAATCATTAGACAAACTGGCCGCGGTCGCATTAATGATCAAATCAAACTGCCGGCCGCTCAATTGATCAAAACTGCCGCCTTTAATGGCAATGAGTCCGGAAAACTCCTCGGCCAAGGTGACAGCTTTGGATGCGGTTCGATTAGCGATAAACAGGCTTTGTGGATGATGATCCATCAACGGCCTGATGATGCCGCGGCAAGCCCCCCCCGCGCCTAAAATCAGAATCCGGGCATTATCGAGCAGGATGCCATGGTTAATGGTGAGATCGCGAACCAGGCCGATACCGTCGGTGTTATCACCGAATATCATGCCGTCTTCCTGAAGCGCGAGGGTGTTGACCGCTTTGGCGGCTTGCGCTCTGGGCGAAAGAATATCGGCCTTGAGACATGCCAGTTCTTTGAGAGGAATCGTGCAATTAAGCCCTTTGCCGCCGTGATTGAAAAAGTCTTTGACGGCCGTTTCAAACTGGTCAGCCGGTACGTCTTGCGCCTCATATGACATTGTTTGTAAGGTTTGTTCCGCAAAAGCCTGGTGGATCAGAGGCGATTTACTGTGTTTGATGGGATGACCAAAAACGGCATAACGGTTTTTCATTCGGCAGCCTTTTTTCGTGACCGGATTTCCCACAACACGGTGCCGCCAATGATAGTGAATGCGACTAAAATTTCCTGCCAGATTGAATGGGGCGTATAAGAGGCTAATACGGCGGATATGACCAGATAAAAGCCGACCAGACTGAATCGCCAGCCGATTCTAATGCCGTCCAATATGGTAGAAAGCGACAGAATTAACGAGATAACGATGCCGGCACTGGCGGGGTCTATGCGTCCTGATTTTTGCACCATGAAAGCGGCGCCGACGATCAACATCGAGACGCCCCAGTGTAGCGATTGTTCGCGTAAAATGGATTTGAGGTCTTCAACTTCATGTTTGCTTTGTAACCATGCGATAAACATGGCCGAAAATGCAAATACGATCATCATAAACAGCCAGTAAAAATAACCATCACTGGGGTCGTAATCCGTTAGTCCCACACCGGCTAAAGAGAGAATGATCAGCAATACCAACAGGATTTCCTCTATTTGGTTGCGGCGTCTTTCGGAAATAAATGCGTCTTCGGACATAAGCGTTTCCTAGTGGGTTAAGTAGTTGAAAGTCAATTTAGCGTTTAGTAACTTCGGTTAATGTTGGAATTAAAAAGTGCCGGTGCGAATTGATTCGCACACTCAAAACGTAATGCGCTTGTTTCGGGGTAATCAGCCATCTTTCAACCAGCGCGCCGCTGTTTTGGCAAAATAAGTCAGAATCCCGTCGCAGCCTGCCCGCTTAAAAGCCAGAAGCGATTCCAATACCACGGCTTTTTCATCCAGCCAGCCATTTTGTGAAGCAGCTTTGAGCATTGCGTATTCACCGCTGACTTGATAAGCGAAAGTGGGGGCACCAAATTGATCCTTGGCTCTACGGATAATATCCAGATAAGGCATGCCGGGTTTGATCATGATCATATCCGCGCCTTCTTCCAGATCCAGCTGGATTTCGCGCAGCGCTTCATCTGAATTGGCCGGGTCCATTTGGTAGCTGTTTTTGTTGCTTTTGCCAAGGTTGGCGGCCGAGCCAACCGCGTCCCGGAAGGGACCGTAAAAACTGGACGCATATTTTGCCGAATAAGCCAGGATGCGCGTATTGATATGGCCATTTTGCTCTAATACATCCCGGATAGCTCCGATTCTCCCGTCCATCATGTCGGAAGGAGCCACGATATCAGCACCGGCTTGGGCGTGCGAAAGTGCTTGCCGGGTTAAAACAGCCACCGTTTCGTCGTTGACGACATAGCCGTTTTCATTGATGAGACCATCCTGGCCGTGAGAGGTAAAAGGATCCAGGGCAACATCGGTAATGATGCCCAATTCAGGGAAAGCGGCTTTCAAGGCTCTGACGCTACGCTGTACCAAGCCTTCCGGATTATAGGCCTCTGCGGCATCTTCCGATTTTTTGTCTAGTGGCGTTACCGGAAACAGTGCAATGGCAGGTATGCCCAGTTCGCTGAGTTCACGCGCTTCTTCAAGCAGTAAATCAAGAGAGAAGCGCTCGATGCCGGGCATGGAAGGAATGGCCTGTTTGAGCTTATGTTCTTCTGTGACGAACATCGGATAGATCAGATCATCGACTGAAAGCTTGTTTTCGCTCATTAATCGACGTGAAAAAGCGTCAAAACGCATTCTTCTCATGCGTGTAGAAGGAAATTTGATGGTATTATGCGTCATCTTGGCGGTTGGGTCTGTGAGTTCGGCAATGGGCTAAATTTTAAGTCCGCATTGTAACAGGGAATGTTTACACTTTTGAAATCATGCTCGGGTTGACTGCAAGAGTTTTTGAAAAGAGTTTCGCTCAATCAGATCAAGCTTTTGTAAGCAGGGCTTGACGTTCGGCTAATTTATATTTTGTTCTTTGTATTTTTTTGAGGATATTATGAAAAATCATCGCTCTGGCATTTATGGCTTGCTCTTATGGGCTTCGTTATTGTTGGTTATGCCATTGACAAAAGCGTTAGCGGCAGATCTTTTGGCGCCGCAGCAAGCGATTGAACAGGCATCGGTGCAGTTGAAACAAAACATGCAGGATCCGGCTTTTACCAAGGACTTTGCAAAAATTAATCAATTTGTTGAGTCAGTGATCTATCCGCATGTCGATTTCAACCGCATTTCTGCCCTGGTCTTAGGCAAAATATGGAAAGATGCACCTCAGGATGAACGCGGCCGGTTCAAAAAAGAATTTCAAACTTTATTGGTTAGAACTTATTCGCGTGCTTTTGTTGAATTTAAAGATTGGTCTGTACGCTTTCTTCCACTGAAACTGGCTGCTGATGATAAAAAAGCGGTTGTCAGAACCGAAATATTACAGCCCGGCCTGCAACCGATCGCTGTCAATTATCGTATGGTATTGAGTAATGGCCAGTGGAAAGTCTATGACATCATGATTGAAGGTGTCAGTTTGGTGACCAACTACCGCACGACATTTCAAAATGATTTCCAGAATAAAGGGTCGCTTGCCGCAATTATTGATGGTTTGGCCGCCAGGAACAAGGAAGCGCTCGCCGGTAACCCATCCGGTCAATCGTAAATCATTATAGATCAGCGTAATTAACGTCAATCGGGAAGTGCTGATTATTGTGCTTCTTTGGATTTGAAATAACTCCTGTAGCCAGCCTTTTTTACATGCAGCAATTCTCAATTTGAAGAGACAAAAGTGCTGGGGAAGCTTGTTGAGGATGTTCGCAGCAGGGCAGATTTTTATTCCGGACATAATCTGCATTTCCACCGTCCTTGGCGGTCAGATGCTGCTGTCAAGCCCCCATGGAAGGTTTTACGGCGTTCCTCAAAAGGCTTTTCTCCGCCCAAAATGACGCCGAAAAGATCAAACTGAGAAAATTGAGAGGGCTGGTATTTTTTAGCCATCTGTACTGACTGGTCTCTAAATAGATTCAAATTGTTGATTTTTTATAAGCGATCTCCGGGATTTGTTGACGTCCTTTTCTTATTTACTTCGCGGATTTAACTAACAAGTGCAATTCATTTTGAGTGATTAGGCAGGGGCCAACTGTTATAGTGTCACCCCTTTATAATTTGACCAACGAAGGATATGCACCCTATCTTTAAAAAAGTTCAGGGTAGCATCCGGAATTTAACAGAAACGAACGGCATTGATACCTGAAACGTTGGGTCAACATCAGCAGTGCCAAGATCTGGTTCAATTTTTTAATTTTGTGTCAATGATTGCGCTGAAATGATCGACTATCAACCTTTATATGACGTGTTGCGCGAGGCAGGGGCTCAGGTTTGGGCGGATGCCTTACCGGACCAGCTTAAAAAATCGTTAGATCCCGAACGGCATGGCAATTCAAAAAAATGGCATGATTTGATTAATTCGTTATCAGGGCTAAAACCTTCGTTGATTGAATTGGATGCCGATGTGGTGAAGATTGGTGTTTCAACCGATCTGAATGCCTTATCCCCTGAGCTGTTTATTGATGGTCTAAAACAGTTTCATCCCTGGCGAAAAGGTCCCTATGAGTTGTTTGGGGTGCCGATCGATACCGAATGGCGTTCGGATTGGAAGTGGGATCGTTTAAAAGATCACATCAAACCGCTTAAGTACAGGCTGGTCCTGGATGTCGGTTGCGGTAGCGGTTATCACTGCTGGCGGATGCTGGGGGCTGGTGCAAAAATGGTGGTGGGTATTGATCCGTTGTTGCTCAATATCATGCAGTTTCAACTGCTTAGGCAGCTGTATGGCGAAGCGCCAATTTATGGATTGCCTGTTGGTATTGAAGATGTACCGTATGGCATGAAAGCTTTTGATACGGTTTTTTCCATGGGGGTTTTGTATCACCGGCGTTCGCCTATTGACCATTTGCTTGAGTTGAAGGAATGCTTGCGCCCGGGTGGCGAACTGGTTTTGGAAACCCTGGTAATTGATGGTGGATTAGGTCAGGTTTTAGTCCCGGAAGATCGTTACGCCAGAATGAGGAATGTCTGGTTTTTGCCCAGTTGCGAAACCCTACTGGGGTGGATGAAACGCTGTGGTTTTATTAATTGCCGGGTTATCGATGTCAGTGTTACCTCGATTGAGGAGCAACGTTCCACCGAGTGGATGCAGTTCCATTCGTTAAAGGATTTTCTTGATCCGGATGATGTTAATCTGACCAGCGAGGGCTATCCTGCCCCAAAACGGGCGATTGTTCTGGCGGATTGTCCTAATTAAGGTTCTTAGCGTTTTTTTAAAGTAATTGATGAGAGTATAAATGAGTGCGCCACATATCGGTTTTATCAGTCTGGGTTGTCCTAAAGCCTTGGTTGACAGTGAAAGAATACTGACCAAACTCCGGTCGGAAGGTTACGAAGTATCGCCTTCTTACAAAGAAGCTGATTTGGTGGTGGTTAACACCTGCGGGTTTATTGATTCGGCTGTTGAAGAATCACTGGACAGTATTGGCGAGGCATTGGCTGAAAATGGTCGCGTT
The DNA here is from genome assembly GCF_030651835.1 of Methylicorpusculum sp. Lineage (GTDB taxonomy): Bacteria > Pseudomonadota > Gammaproteobacteria > Methylococcales > Methylomonadaceae > Methylicorpusculum. The sequence continues at coordinate 24,742 of NZ_JAUSBX010000058.1, forward strand.
ATTGTGACCGGTTGTCTGGGGGCGAGAGCCGATGAGATCAGGGCCCGTCATCCGCAAGTATTGAGCATTACCGGCGCTCATGCGCTGGAAGAAGTGGTTGCTGCAGTGCATGAACATTTGCCGCCGACACATGACCCGTTTATTAGTCTGGTGCCGCCGCAAGGTATCAAATTGACGCCACGGCATTATGCCTACTTGAAAATTTCCGAAGGCTGCAATCATCGCTGCACATTTTGCATCATTCCGTCCATGCGCGGTGATTTGGTCAGTCGTCCGATCGACGAAGTCATGCTGGAAGCCGAGCGGTTAGCGGATGCCGGCGTTAAAGAATTGCTGGTGGTGTCTCAAGATACCAGTGCTTATGGTTTGGATCTTAAGTACCAGGAGAGAAACTGGCGGGGCAATGCTTACAGAACCCGTTTCTATGATTTGGCCAACGCGCTGGGCGAATTGGATGTATGGGTGAGGATGCATTATGTCTACCCGTACCCGCATGTTGATGATGTAGTGCCGTTGATGGCTGAAGGAAAAATATTGCCGTACCTGGACGTCCCTTTTCAACATGCCAGTAGCCGGATTCTTAAGTTGATGAGGCGTCCGGCTGCCGCTGAAAATAATCTGGAACGCATTAGAGCCTGGCGTCGTTCATGCCCCGATATTACCTTGCGCAGTACTTTTATAGTAGGCTTTCCCGGTGAAACAGAGCAGGAATTTGAAGACTTGTTGCAGTTTTTGACTGAAGCGCAGATGGACAGAGTCGGTTGCTTTGCTTACTCGCCGGTCAAAGGCGCAGCAGCCAATGACTTGCCCGATTCAATACCTGAAGAAATCAAACAGGAAAGATTAGCCCGTTTTATGGCCCATCAAGCAGAAATCAGCGAGGAAAGATTGCAGCAGAGAGTCGGCCGCGTTGAAACGGTATTGGTTGATGAGGTTGTCGCAGAAGGGGCTATCGCCAGAACTAAAGCCGATGCACCTGAAATCGATGGTCAGGTATTTATTGATGGCGCAACACACCTTAATGTCGGTGACTGGGTCGATGTTGAATTTGAGGAAGCGGATGAGCATGATTTATGGGCGCATTTAATTTAAATGCGGCTTTTATCGTTATTATTTTTTGATGCTGATCAGGCTTTATTGACACGGTAAAAACTCTTCAATTAGGTTGAATGTCGTAAATATGACCTGCGTCACACTAATTATATGATTTAGTTCATGTTATTGATATTCTGGTACGCGAGTACAATGGCTTTTTAGCGCTGGTTTTCATAGAATTCAGTCCGCACCGAAAAAGGAATTCATTTAATAAGACGGAAATAGGCGGGATTTTTTGAGGCAATTCTATGCAAAAACAGATGAGAAAAAACGTGATTTTTAGTTGTTTGGTTCTACTGATGCTGCTTGGCGCAAATTCCTCTATGGCCAGTAACGAATTTGGCAATGAGGGCACTGTTCAGTCAGTATCCCAGTGGCCAATGGCTATGTGGTATGGTTTGAGTGTCGTGCTGGCGCTCATTGGCTATGTGTCCGCCAAGTCCAGACATTAATTTAGTCGAGGCGCTGAGTACTCGCTCAGCGCCTTCCTTTGAAATTCGGTTACACCTTCATTTTTCCATAAGCCCAAAAGCCTGCATAAATAGAGCAGACCATAATTAGCGCTTCGATGTTGCCTAGTCCCAAGCCTGCAACTGAAGGTCCAGGACAGTAACCTGTAATTCCCCAGCCTATGCCGAATATAGCAGAACCCAAAATAAGAGGTTTATCCAGGGCTGTTTTACTGGCAATCACAAACCGCTGAGTTAACAGAGGCGACGGTTTTTTTAAAATTTTCCTGAAACTGATCATTGTTACCGTTAATGCACCCAGCATGACGAATATAAGGCTAGGATCCCAGTTTCCGGTAACATCTAGAAAACTAAGCACTTTGGCTGGATCAGTCATTTGGCTTAGCGTCAAACCAGCTCCAAAAATAATCCCGCAAAGAAGGGCGACAGTATTATTTTTCATACTGAAAGTCCTATAAGGTGACGCAAAAGATAAACGGTCATCATGCCGCTAACAATGAAGGTGAGCGTTGCCGCAATCGAACGTTTTGATAGACGCGCGATACCGCAAACAGCATGGCCGCTTGTGCAGCCATTGGCCATGCGTGTGCCGAAACCGACCAGAAAACCCCCTATTGCCAGTAGACCATAAGGGAAGCCTTCTCTTATTTTTATCGAATCAGGAATAACTGCTTTTACAAGCAAGGCGCCCAGAACAAGGCCCAGCAAAAAAACGAGGCGCCAGAATATTTCGCCTTTGCCGGGGCTTATCAGGCCGCTCATGATGCCGCTGATGCCGGCAATGCGGCCATTAAATAAAAGCAAAAGCGTGGCTGCGAGACCGATTAGAAGTCCGCCCGAAAATGAGGAGAGTGGGGTAAAGTTTTCCAAAAGCGTCACCATATATATTAATAGTTACTAATATTCTACTATAAATCAGCTGGCCTGTTGAATAAAATATGTGCTTTTTAGATAGAAATGAAACTTAGATTCGGCAAAAAACAGGCTTTGTGCTTTGTTACTGGACAGCATTATTCTATGACGAGTAGTAAAGGTGGCATAATAGATTGAATTAATTATGATTAAGCCAGCTATGTATGTAGGCAGCAGGGATGCTGCTGTCAAGTCCCCATGGAAGGGTTTTACGGCGTTCCTCAAAAGGCTTTTCCAGCCCAAAATGATGCCGAAAAGATCAAGCTGAGAATTGCTGCTATTGACATGGAGAGTTGTTTTAAAAACGTTAACCGATTGAATAAAAAGACGACTTCGCGCAGACTTTTGGTCAGGATATCCGTCACTGATATCAATGTGCATAAACAAAACAGAAATAAAGATTATGAATAGACATTACATAAAAGTCAGAGCTCATTTATTTTTCCTCGGCATGGCTGGGCTAATTTCGATATCGGGTTGTGCGAGTTTTGGTAAAGGTATTGCTGAGGCTGTGCTCGAGAAGTCGAATGAACAAGATACACGGGTTTGTCAGGTTAAAGGTAAAGCATTTGACGGAATCGAACCAGGATTGTCCAATAGTGCCAGTAAAACGAAAGTGTTAATGGTTCATGGTGTTGGGGATCGTTTGCCGGGCTATGCCACCGAGTTTTTTGAGAAACTCGGTGGTGAACTGAAAGTTACAGCAAAGCAAAGCGCCTATCGGGATATCAAGCTATCATCGCCATTAGCTCCTGAAAAAGATATGGGTAATTTGCGAATAACTCGCTTGCAAAATGAGGATGGCAGTAAAGAGTTACTCTTTTACGAACTGACTTGGTCGGAAATTACTCGCAGAGAAAAAGCCTTGCTCGATTTTGATAATTCCGGTGAATATTCTTTCCGTCGTGCAGAAGTCAATGACATGATGAAGAAGTTTTCCAATGATACCGGTCCTGATCCTATTATCTATTTAGGCGAAAGCAGAAAATTTATCCTGATGGCCTTCTCGCAGGCTTTCTGCTGGATGGGCCTGGGCGGATGGGAGGATTTACCTAAATCCGGAAAACATACCTGCACATCTGATAAGAGTTATGAAAAAAGTATGAATGATAATTTTGTCTTCATATCACACAGTTTAGGTAGTCGGATTACCATTGATGGCTTGCAGCGATTGGTGTCTATGCTGGATGAGCCGGAAGTCCACTCCAATGGTGTCTACAAAATCAAGGCGATTGATAGGGTAAAGAGCTTTTTACACGACCGTCATATTCAAATCTTTATGTTGTCGAACCAGTTACCCATGTTGCAACTGGGTAGGGAATTACCAAAAGTGACGGGTCAGCACGCTTCTTACTGTGAAGCGACAGGTGAAAAATACGATTTGAAAGCAGTCAAAGAAACCTCCATTATTGCCTTCAGTGACCCAAACGATTTACTGAGTTATGCCATACCTTACGGATTTGTAGATACATATCTTGATTCCCGGCTGTGCGTTAATGTAACTAACGTAAATATCAATGTCGCCAAAGTGATTGATGCCTTTGGATTTGGAAAAGTTGCCAATCCCCTTGAAGCACATGTGGGTTATACCAAGGATGACAGGGTTGTTGCATTAATTGCCAAGGGTATCGGCAATCACCATACATCACCCATCGTTAAGGACGGATGTCAGTGGACTGAGATTGCGGATTAGCGATAATTACAAAAGAAGCAGGATTAAGTCTCCACAGAGATGCAGTACTGGTAAGATCGCTGCATTCTGTGGAGAGAATTTTATTCTGTTTTTACGCTTGATCCGTATTGCCTAACCAGCGATAAACGATGCCGGCAAGCAAAGCGCCTATGATAGGCGCAACCCAGAATAGCCATAATTGAGAGATAGCCCAGTCACCTGCAAAAATCGCTACGGCGGTACTTCTTGCCGGATTGACTGAAGTATTGGTGACAGGAATGCTGATCAAGTGAATCAATGTAAGTCCCAAGCCTATCGCTATGGGGGCAAAGCCCTGGGGCGCTCTGCTGTCTGTACTGCCTAAGATGATCACCAAAAACATGAAGGTCATGACGATTTCAGTAACTAATGCTGCGACAAGACTGTATCCGCCGGGTGAATGCTCACCGTAACCGTTCGATGCAAACCCGCCGCTTAGATCAAATCCAGCTTTACCTGTAGCGATCAGGTAGAGAATCGCTGCTCCTGTAATGCCGCCTAAAACCTGAGCGGCGATATAAGGTCCCAATTCTTTGGCGCCGAACCGCCCCCCCATCCAAAGTCCAATCGAAACGGCCGGATTAAGGTGACAGCCTGAAATATGACCAATTCCGTAAGCCATCGTCAATACGGTCAAGCCGAAAGCGAATGAAACGCCCATAAGACCGATGCCCACTTCAGGAAAAGCGGCGGCAAGTACTGCGCTACCACAACCGCCTAATACCAACCAGAATGTGCCGATAAACTCAGCGCCTAATTTTTTTGAAAGTGCCATTTTTTGTTCCCCTAAAATGTTAGTAATTATTTTTATTATGATTTACTAAGCAAATACATTTGATTTTCTTTTTTGCCTCCCCCTTCACACTTTTTAATAAAACTGATTGCAATTTATCAGAGTTTAAAATCTGCATCTAGTCATTTGTAAGCTTGATTTCATTTTGATCTGGATTATTGCGCCTCAGCATAGGTGACAGATAGATGGGCACTAAACAAAAGGCAAAAAAATAAAAATGCTTGGGCTTGGAGTCGATGCAAAATATTGCGCCTGCGACTAACGTTAATTGCGGGCAAAATGGCAGCAATTGCCAATTTGATGATAAAAAAAGGGGAAGCTTTGCGGGGATTCGGTAGCAAGGGTGGGTGCTGCCGTTAAGTCCCCATGGATGGGTCAACGGCGCACCCAGTAAGGTTTACGCCCTGGGAATGGCTGGATTCAATGGCATCAAAGTTGATGGAACGCGATAGCAGATGGAGTGGTCAGCGGACTGCAATAGCTTTCAATACTTTGATGTAGAGTCCGGCTTCGATGGCTCGAACGCGTTGACCCAGAGTTTCAACCGTATCATCAGGGTAAACGGGGACTTCTTCTTGTAATAAAACGGGGCCTTCATCATAGGCGCCGTTTACCCAGTGAACAGACGCGCCCGAAACCCGGTCGCCGGACTGTAATACCGAAGCGTGTACATAGTCCCCGTATTTACCTTGCCCGCCGTGTTTGGGCAGCAGGGATGGGTGTATGTTTAGGATTTTGTCAGCAAAAGTCGATAAGGTAAGCGGGCCTATTTTTTTCATGTAACCGGATAACACGACCAGATCAGTCCGGGACTCAACTAAACAGTCCCTGATTGCCTGATCTTCATGATCAGGATGGGTTTTGGCGCTGATATGATGGACTGTAATCTGATTATCGATACACCATTGGTAAATTGCGGCATCTTTATTGTTAGTAATAAGGATGCCGACTTCATAGCCGACTAATTTGCCTTCACTGATCGCGGTAATAATTTGCCTGGCCGAACTGCCCCCATGAGAAGCGAGAAAGCTTAATTTCATGTCAGAGGCCGATCAACGTTTCTTACCGAGGTAAAGGTCAGTAATGGTGCCTGTGACGACTTCGGTTGCAAATGCGAAGGTCTCAGATAGCGTAGGATGAGGGTGAATGGATAAAGCGATATCTTCAGCGTCTGCGCCCATTTCCAAAGCCAGAACGGCTTCGGCGATCAGATCACCTGCATGCGGACCCACGATACCTGCGCCGATGATACGTCCGGTTCCTTTTTCGCAAAGTACTTTGGTCATTCCTTCGCTGCGGCCCATACTCAACGATCGTCCGCTGGCAGCCCATGGGAATACGCCTTTATCATATTCTATACCTTGTTCCTTGGCTTGATTTTCAGAAAGGCCCATCCAGGCAACTTCAGGATCAGTATAGGCCACAGACGGGATGGTCAGCGCATCAAATGCAGCTTTGTGTCCGGCAATAACTTCGGCTGCGATTTTGCCTTCATAGACTGCTTTATGCGCTAGCATGGGGTTGCCGACGATATCGCCGATCGCGAAAATATGGGGAATATTGGTCCGTTGCTGTTTATCGACCGGAATAAAGCCTTGTTCGCTGACTTCTATACCCGCGGTTTCAGCGCCGATTTTATTGCCGTTGGGCCTTCTACCTACTGCCACCAGCACCGCATTGAAAACTTCTGTCTCGGGCGCTTTGCTGCCCTCGAAAGAGACTTTCAGGCCTTCTTCTTGAGCTTCAATTGCTGTGACGCGTGTTTCCAACCAAATATTGTCATATTGTTTTTTTATACGATTTTGTAACGGGCGGATCAAATCTTTATCACAGCCTGGAATGATTTGGTCCATCAATTCAACTATGCTGATTTTTGAGCCCAGGGCATGGTAAACCGTTGCCATTTCAAGACCGATAATACCGCCGCCAACGATTAATAATTTTTCGGGAATAGTCTGCAGATTCAACGCATCGGTTGAATCCCAAAGGCGAGGGTCATCATTAGGAAATACAGGTATTTTTGTAGGTAGAGAGCCGGCTGCGATAATGGCGTTATCAAAGCGTATTACGCGCGTTCCTTCAGCCGATTCCACCTGGACTTCATTGGCGGAGATAAACTGGCCTGAACCTTGAATTAGCGTAATCTTGCGTTGTTTGACCAAGCTGTCCAATCCGGTATTCAGGCCCTTGGTGACGCTCTCTTTCCAGCTTCTGATTTTGTCCAGATCCAGTTGCGGTTGGCCAAAATCCAGGCCGTGATGGGCAAACTCCTGGGCTTCATGAATTATCTGTGCCATATGCAGTAAAGCCTTGGAAGGAATACAGCCGACATTCAGGCAGACACCGCCCAGAACCGGATACCGTTCAACGAGCACAACTTGTTTGCCCAGATCAGCGGCTCTGAAGGCAGCCGTATATCCACCAGGGCCTCCGCCCAACACAAGCACTTCTGTTTGTAAGTTGGATTCATTAGGGGTTACTGCTTTATCGGTCATGAGGTGTTCCTATTTTTGGTTCAATGCGAATGCAATCAGGCCGCCGCAGGTAAAACAAGGGGTTGCGTTATTAAAAATTATTCAGAAGATCACTCAGAGCATGAAACGCCTGATGTCACTCAAGAGTTTACTCAGTGTGACCATAAACCGGGCGGCTTCAGCACCATCGATGACGCGGTGGTCATAGCTCAGATCCAGCGGCAGTATCAGTCGCGGCACAAACTGCTTGCCGTCCCATACCGGCTGCATTTTCGCACGTGTGATTCCGAGAATGGCCACTTCAGGCGCATTGACTATGGGCGTGAACGCGGTGCCGCCGATACCGCCGAGGCTGGAAATAGTCATGCAGCCGCCTTGCATCTCTGCAGGTTTTAGTTTACCGGCGCGTGCTTTTTCACTGAGTTCGGCCAGTTCGGACGACAATTCAAAAATGGATTTCTTGTCCACATCACGTAAAACAGGAACCACAAGGCCGTTTGGCGTGTCGACGGCAATTCCGATATGACAGTATTTTTTGAAAATCAGGCTACCGGCATCGGGAGATAATGACGCGTTAAACTGCGGAAATTGCTTCATGACCGTGGCGAGTGCTTTGGTGATGAAAATCAGCCCCGTTAACTTGTTTTCCTTGTTTTCGTTATTGATAGATTTGCGAAAATCTTCCAGATCGGTGATATCCGCTTCATCATGGTGGGTCACCATCGGCAGATTCAGCCAGACCCGAGTCAGATTTTGTCCTGTGAGGCGTTTGATCTTACTCAAAGGCAATGTTTCAATTTCGCCGAACTGAGTAAAATCGACCGCCGGAATCGACGGTATGCCTGCGCCTACGCCGCCTTGCGGGGCTGTATTCAAGGTTTGTTTTACATAGGACTTGATATCCTCTTTGAGGATACGGCCTTTTCGTCCTGTGCCTTTGGAAATTTTATACAGATCAATGCCCAGCTCCCTTGCAAATAAACGCACAGCGGGCGTGGCATGGGGTTTCGCCTCGCCGCCGCTGGTGTCGACCGAAACCGGCTGAAGACTGGCAATCGGAGGTGGCGGTGCGGGTTTTGCCGGTTCAGCTTCGACTTCTGGGCTCGGAGCTGCCGCCACAGATGCGGCCGGGGCTTCGGCTTTTGGAGCTGAGGCCGGAATTTCGGCTTCCGGTTTCAGGCTCTCAGCGGGGGAGAATAAAGCAATAATGTGGCCTTGTGATATTTTATCGCCCACTTTGACTTTGACTTCTACAATGGTTCCTGCCTGAGTAGAGGGCAAATCCATCGTCGCTTTATCGCTTTCCATTACAGCCAGTGTCTGTTCCGGGGCAATACTGTCGCCCGGCTTAATCAGTACTTCAACAACTTCGACTTCAGTCGCGCCGCCTAAATCGGGTACTTTAATTTCAATTAAATCACTCATTTGCCGGTTCCTTGTTATAAGCGCCAGGGTGCAGGGCTGTCTGGGTTGATGCCGTACTGGGTTATAGCGTTTTTAACTGTGGTCAATTCAATTTCTCCGGCGTCAGCCAGGCTCTTTAATGCGGTCACCACAATATGATACCGATTAACTTCGAAGAAACGGCGCAACGCTTCTCGACTGTCGGATCTTCCAAAGCCATCCGTACCCAGGACTGTGTAAGGCGCCGAAATATAAGGACGAATTTGATCGGCAAACAGACGAATATAATCAGTTGCTGCAACAATAGGGCCTTTAGCGTTTTCCAGGCACTGTTTGACGTGGGGTTTGCGAGGCGTTTCAGTCGGATGCAGGCGATTCCAGCGATCACATGATTGGCCATCTCTTGCCAATTCAGTAAAACTTGGACAACTCCATAAATCCGCTTCAACTTTCCAGTCCGCCTTAAGCAATTCCGCCGCCGCAACCACTTCTCTGAATATGGTTCCAGAACCCAGTAATTGAACGCGGGGCGCTTTCGTCTTGCCGCCTGCTTTGAACAAATACATACCTTTAAGAATATCCTGTTCAATACCTTGCGGCATCGCTGGATGTTCGTAGTTTTCGTTCATCACCGTCAGGTAATAAAAGATATCTTCCTGTTCGGCGTACATTCTCCGCATGCCGTCCTGAATAATCACGATGACTTCGTAGGCGTAGGTGGGATCGTAGGAAACGCAGTTCGGAACGGTGCTGGCAAAAATATGACTGTGCCCGTCTTCATGCTGTAAACCTTCTCCGTTTAACGTTGTTCTCCCCGCGGTGCCGCCCAGCAAGAAACCGCGTGTGCGCTGATCGGCAGCAGCCCAGATCAAATCGCCAATTCGTTGGAATCCGAACATCGAATAAAAAATGAAAAACGGAATCAATGGAACATTATGTGTCGAATAAGACGTACCGGCGGCAATCCAGTCACAGATGCCGCCCGCTTCATTGATGCCTTCCTGTAAAACCTGTCCGTGTTTGGATTCTTTGTAAAACATCAACTGATCGGCATCTTGTGGAGTATAGAGCTGACCGACTTGAGACCAGATGCCCAGTTGTCTGAACATGCCTTCCATACCAAAGGTACGCGATTCGTCCGGGACGATAGGGACAATGCGGTTGCCGATGTTTTTGTCTTTGACCAGAATGTTTAGCATGCGCACAAAGGCCATGGTTGTGGAGATTTCTCGTCCTTCGCCGGTGCTTTCGAGCAAGGATTTGAAGGTATCCAGACCTGGAATTTCAAGTGATGTGGACTTTGCTCTTCTGTTCGGTAGAAAGCCTCCAAGTTCCTCGCGGCGCTTACGCATATACACCATTTCTTTGGAGTCCTCGGCAAACTTCAGGTATGGCAGCTTTTCAAGATCTTCTTCATCAATGGGGAGTTCGTAACGTTCTCTGAAGCGTTTTAACGAATCGCCGCTCATTTTCTTTTGCTGATGCGAAGTGTTTTGCGCTTCACCCGATTCACCCATCGAATAGCCTTTGATGGTCTTGGCCAGTATGACGGTAGGTTGCCCTTTATGGTTTACAGCGGCATTAAATGCGGCATATATTTTCATCGGATCATGTCCGCCACGATTAAGCTGCCAAATATCCATATCGGACAGGTCTGCGACCATCGCTTTCAGTTCAGGTGTATTAAAAAAATATTCGCGGACGTATGCCCCGTCTTTAGCTTTAAAAGTTTGGTAGTCACCGTCAACGCATTCCATCATGCGTTTGACCAGCAAGCCATCTTTGTCTCTTGCGAAGAGCGAATCCCAATAGCGGCCCCAAATGACTTTGATGACATTCCAGCCAGCGCCTCTAAACGTGCTTTCAAGTTCCTGAATGATTTTGCCGTTGCCTCGGACCGGTCCGTCCAGTCGTTGCAGATTGCAATTGACGACAAAAATGAGATTATCCAGTTTTTCCCGTCCCGCCATGCCGATAGCACCCAGCGATTCAGGTTCGTCAGTTTCTCCGTCTCCCAGGAAACTCCAGACCTTGCGCCCTTCGGTTTGGGCAAAGCCGCGGTCTTGCAGGTAGCGCATAAAACGAGCCTGATAAATCGACATAATGGGTCCAAGACCCATTGATACAGTTGGAAATTGCCAGAATTCGGGCATTAACCAGGGGTGTGGATAGGAAGATAAGCCATTGCCATCGACTTCCTGACGGAAACGATCCAATTGTTCTTCGTTCAGACGGCCCAGCAGGTAAGCGCGGGCGTAATCACCCGGTGCGGAATGCCCCTGGATATAAACCAGATCACCGTCATTAGTCTCTGATGCACCCCGCCAAAAATGGTTGTGACCAATATCATAAAGGGTTGCCGCTGATGCGAAACTGGCGATATGGCCACCTACATTACTGTATTTATTGGCTCTCAATACCATCATCATGGCATTCCAGCGTATATAAGACCGGATCCTCCGCTCGATCGTTATGTCTCCGGGAAACTTTATTTGCTGGTCCAGGGAAATAGTATTGATGTAGGCGGTGTTCGCGCTGAAAGGAATTTGTGACCCGGATTGGCGGGCTTTTGCCACTAATTTCTCAATGAGATATTGGGCTCTATCCTTGCCTTCATGTTCCAGAACCGCTTCAAGTGCATCAATCCATTCCTGAGTTTCTACTGGATCAATATCTTCCTGTTCACTAACCGCAGGGATGGTGTTATTTGTCATTTATTTTTAGCTCCATCGTCAGACGCGAGATCTGATTTTGTGTCAGAGTTTTATACTCCGCGCGGAGTATAGTTGTAAATTTTACGTGGTTAAATCACGGCCGATTCTTTTTTGATGTAATTAAAAATAACATCAAAGAACCGGCAATGGTTTTAAAGCGCGATAGTATAAACCATTAACGCCCGCTAATGGCTATCACATCGCGTTTGGCGGGTCCTTTATACAGTTGTCTTGGTCGGCCGATTTTTTGTTCTTTATCGGAAATCATTTCATCCCAGTGGGCAATCCAGCCTACGGATCTGGCCATTGCAAAGATGGCCGTGAACATGACTGTAGGTATGCCCAGCGCGCGCATCACGATGCCGGAATAGAAATCGACATTCGGATAAAGTTTCTTTTCGATGAAATAATCATCTTCCAGAGCAATGCGCTCCAGTTCAAGAGCGAGTTCAAACAGCGGGTCATCATGCAAACCCAATTCGGTAAGTACTTCATGACAGGTATTACGCATCAGTTTGGCTCGCGGGTCATGGTTTTTATAAACACGGTGACCAAAGCCCATTAGCCGGAAAGGATCATTTTTATCCTTGGCGCGTTTTATGAATTCGCCAATTTTTGACACATGACCAATTTCCTCCAGCATTCTCAATACGGCTTCGTTCGCCCCGCCGTGAGCTGCTCCCCACAAACAGGCAATTCCGGACGTGATGCAGGCGTAGGGATTGGCACCGCTGGAGCCCGCCAGACGGACTGTCGAGGTCGATGCATTTTGCTCATGATCAGCATGAAGAATCATGATTCTGTCCATCGCTCTCACCAGAACAGGATTTTGAACATAATCTTCACAAGGTGTGGCATGCATCATGTGCATGAAATTTTCAACGTAGCCCAAACGATTTTGTGGATACATGAAAGGCATGCCGGTGCTGTAACGATGACTCATGGCAACGATGGTCGGCATTTTCGCAATCAAGCGAATGGCCGACAAGTTGCGGTCAATCGGGCATCTGATATCCAGTTCATGATGGTAGAAAGCCGACAATGCACCCACGACGGCCACAATCGTTGCCATAGGGTGAGCATCACGTCTAAAACCTTTGTAGAAGTTGGTCAATTGGTCATGAACCATGGTGTGATACGTAACTTCTTTGACGAAGCCCTGCATTTCTTTACCGGTAGGTAACTCGCTTTTAAGCAACAGGTAACACACTTCCAGAAAGTCACACTTTTCTGCAAGCTGTTCTATTGGGTAGCCCCGGTACAGCAGAATGCCCTGGTCACCATCAATATAGGTGATGGTGGAGCTGCAACTTGCGGTTGAAGTAAAGCCGGGGTCGTAAGTGAACATGCCGGTTTTTTGACTGAGCGTTCGTATATCGATCACATCGGGCCCAATGGTCCCCGATAAAACAGGCAGTTCACAAGATGTTTTTGTGGTTTCGTTCTGTAAAATTACATGGTTATCATCAGTCATGGCATAGCCCTTCTGGTTAAGTATTCGTATGTCATCCGGACTCTGTTCGACTGACAGTGTCCGGATGAGTTATTACTAATTACATGTTGGTAATTGAATAATTCCGTTTGATTCAAAGATGTTCAATTTTCCGGAATTATTTCACGGCATTTGCTATGGCTGTTTTAGCCAGTTCAGTTATTTTTTGCCAGTTTTTGGTCGAGACGGCCTCGTCGGGCGCAAGCCAGGAACCCCCTACGCAGGCCACATTGGGTAGTTTTAAATACTCGTTGTAGTTATCTGCCGATATGCCGCCGGTAGGGCAAAAAGTCGCAGCAGGAATAGGGCCGGCGATGCCTTTTAACATATTGACGCCACCCGCTGCAGAAGCCGGGAAAAATTTAAAATGATCCAGGCCATACTCCATACCCATCATTAATTCGGATAACGTTGAGATGCCGGGTATCAGCGCAATCCTGCTTTTGCAGGCGGCTTCCAATAGTTTGGGCGTAAGCCCTGGACTGATTGCAAAAACGGCGCCGGCCTCTTCTGCAGCGGCTAATTGTATGGGCGTCAGAATAGTGCCGGCTCCGACTATGGCGTCTTTGACATGCGTGCTGATGGCTTTGATGGCCTCAAGTGCAACTGGTGTGCGCAGCGTAATTTCAAGCACTCTTATGCCTCCGGCAACCAGGGCTTGGGCCAGAGGAACGGCATCTTCCAGTTGTTTTATGACCATCACGGGCATTACCGGTCCGGCGTTAAGAATATCTTTAGGATTAATTTTCCAGTCTAATTGATTCATTCGGTTCCGTTTTTTCAGAAAGTTAAATTATTCAGTTCGCTGTGTTTACAAGGTAACGCAGCATTATTCACTTTTGTCTCATAAAGCCTGCAACGAAGGATTGACTCTTTCTCTATTTAAAAATATGAGAGAAGAGTAAATGTTCATGTTGACGGTCATTTAGCCATGGCTTTTGCTTGATGAGTTTTTTAGTTTCCTGAGTTAATCATTGAAAAATAAATTGCTCGCGCCATTTTCTGCCGATGTGGCATTTAGACGGAAACCGGCAAATAACTCGCGGCCCATGCCATGATGATGATCTTTGGCGGAGTTTATGGCCGGTTTACGCGCGTTGAATTCGGTCTTGTCGATCAGTACGTTGATTTCGCCCGTTTGCGTGTTCAAGTGGATGATATCTCCGTTCCTTACTTTCGCAAGCGGCCCACCATCGGCACATTCCGGGCACATATGAATCGCTGAAGGTACCTTGCCGGATGCACCTGACATTCTGCCGTCGGTGACCAGGGCAACCTTAAATCCTTTGTCCTGCAGTGAGCCCAAAGGCGGGGTCAGCTTATGCAATTCAGGCATGCCGTTTGATTTAGGTCCTTGAAACCTAATGACCGCGATAAAGTCTTTTTCCAGTTCACCGCGTTTGAAAGCTGCCATCAGATCATCCTGATCATCGAATACCATGGCTGGCGCCTCAACAATTTGATGCTCTTTGGCGACTGCGGAAATCTTTGAAATACCTCGGCCCAAATTGCCGTGCATGACATGCAGGCCGCCGCCTTCGGCAAAAGGACTGGCAACAGAGCTGATCACCTCAGGGTCTAAAGAAGCTTTAGGGGAGGGTTCCCAGGAGAGTTTGCCTTCAATCATTTTGGGCTCTTGGGTATAGTTACTCAAGCCGGGCTTATCAGCAATGGTGATGATATCTTCATGGAGCAAGCCGTTAGCCAGTAATTCGCCAATCAAGACGCCCATGCCACCTGCTGCCTGGAAGTGGTTAACATCGGCCGGACCATTCGGATAGATTTTAGCGAGCAGCGGCACAGCCCGTGAAAGCTGATCAAAATCATCCCAGTTTAAAATAATGCCTGCGGCGCGAGCAATAGCTACCAAATGCATGGTGTGGTTGGTTGAGCCGCCCGTTGCCAGGAGACCGATAACAGCGTTGAGTATCGCTTTTTCGTTGATCAAATGCCCTATTGGTCTGAAGTCATTACCTTGAGCGGTAAATTTCAGTACCTGCCTGGCAGCTGCTTTGGTGAGTTCATCTCTTATCGGTGTGTAAGGGTTGACGAATGAGCTGCCAGGTAAATGCAAGCCCATGATTTCGACCATCATTTGATTGCTGTTGGCCGTGCCGTAAAAAGTACAGGTGCCGGGGCCATGGTAAGACTTGGATTCCGATTCCAGCAATTCCTGGCGGCTGATTTTTCCTTCTGCAAATTTTTGCCTTGCTCGGGCTTTTTCCTTGTTGGTTATGCCGCTGGTCATGGGGCCTGCGGGCACAAAAACAGCAGGTAGATGACCAAATGTAAGAGCGCCGATCAACAGGCCCGGGACAATTTTGTCGCAAACGCCCAAATACAGCGCAGCATCGAACATGTTGTGGCTCAGGCCAATTGCGGTTGCCATCGCGATCACATCGCGGCTGAACAAGGATAGCTCCATGCCGGGTTGGCCTTGGGTCACACCGTCGCACATTGCGGGTACGCCTGCTGCAAACTGAGCTATACCGCCTGCTTCACTGATGGCTGCTTTGATCAGTGCCGGGGCGTCTTTGTAGGGTTCATGCGCAGACAGCATATCGTTGTAAGAGGAAATAATGGCGACATTGGCTTTTTTAGTCGCGGCCAAATCGATTTTTTCACTGGGGGAACAGGCAGCAAAGCCATGAGCTAAGTTTCCGCAACCGAGTGCGCCACGTGCCGGGCCGTCCGATACAGCAGAATCAATTCGGGCCAGATAGATTGAGCGGGTTTCGCGGCTGCGTTTTATCACATCCTGAGTAACTTTTTCTAATACCGAGTGCATAGCTTACTTCCTTCGATTGGCCGCTTTTGCGGCTTTATAAACAAGCGTTGTTAAAACGTACGATTTAATTTTATCTTACAGGATTTTATTTAATTAGTTCTTTCTCACCGTATATAACTTTATGGGACTCATGGCTTATTTATGTTCCTGTCCGTTGAGAATCCTGTTTCACAAAGAGCGGTATTTAGTGACCTTTCTCAGCCTTCCCAGGCTCTCCCGTCTTGTGCCAGAAGAGAGTCCGAGGCAATGGGTCCCCAGGTTCCTGCAGGATAGGATATGGGTGATTCAAGCAGATGGGTCCATGCATTCTGTATCGAGTCAATCCAGGTCCAGGCCTGTTCAATCTCTTCCCGGCTGAGAAACAGCGTCGGGTTTCCGCGCATGGCCTCCAGCACCAATTTCTCATAGCCGCCAAAAATACGGCTATTTTTAAAGGTTTCCGAAAAACTGAGATCGAGCTTGGTTTTTTGCAGTTTGATGTTTTCGTCAATTCCCGGAATTTTGTTTAAAACCTGGATTTCAACACCCTCATTCGGTTGCAAATGAATAATAAGTTTGTTGGGAGGCAGTTCGCGGTAACTGTCTCTAAAGATATTATGCGGCAGGCGTTTGAAGTTGATGACAATTTCTGTTCTTTTGCCGTTCATTCGTTTACCCGTCCGCAAGTAAAAAGGGACTCCGGCCCAGCGCCAGTTGTCGATATCAACCCTCAGTGCCACAAAGCTCTCGGTGATACTTTTTGTGTTGGCGCCTTCTTCCTCAAGATAACCGGGAACCGGTTTGCCTTTCATGTAACCCGCTGTGTACTGGCCGCGTACCGTTTTCTCTTTGACATTTTTGGCGGTAATCGGTCGCAGTGCTTTAAGCACTTTAATTTTTTCGCTATGGATACTTTGTGCTTCGAGAGTGGCAGGTGGTTCCATGGCCACAAAAGTTAATATTTGCAGTAAATGATTTTGCAGCATATCCCGGAGTTGTCCGGTGTGATCAAAATATTCCCAGCGGCCTTCAATGCCCACTTCCTCGGCCACGGTAATCTGCACATGGTCGATGGTGTTGTGATCCCAGTTGGTTGTAAAAATTGAATTGGCAAAACGAAGTGCAAGCAGATTAAGCACTGTTTCTTTGCCCAGATAGTGATCGATTCTAAATACCTGGTCTTCGTTGAATGCTTTGGCCACTTCATCGTTGATCTCGCGGGAAGACTTAAGGTCATGACCAATGGGTTTCTCCATCACCATTCTGGACGTTCTGCTCAAAACACCGGATTGATCAAGCCCTTGGCAGATGCTTTTGAAAAGCACAGGAGACACGGCAAAATAGTTGACCATGACGCGCTTTGAGTGATCAACGAAAGCCAGAAGTTTGGAGTATTGCTCCATTTGAGTCAGATCAATCTGCAAATATGACAACCGTGATGAAAATCTTTTCCAGACGGCCTCATCCAGATCCGTGTTTAAAAACTCCTGCAAGCTTTTATGTGCGATCTCAATAAATTCGGATGATTCCAGTTCCATTCTATCGATACCGATGATACAGGTATCAGGTTCAATAAAATTAGATAGCTCAAGACGGTAAAGGCAAGTCAATAATTTACGTCTGGATAAGTCGCCTAGTGCACCGTATATGACCAAGTCGCAAGGATTATAAGTTTTTGATGACATTGTTTTGATACTGGAGAAAATTTTTGAGTTTTTAACGTACTAACAAGTTAAAAGTAGGAAACGTTTTAAAGCCATCGACATCAGGTATGCCACACTTTAGCTGCTTCATTATTAGAATTTTACGAAAGTAAGGATTATTTGTTTTTTATTAGCAAAATGTAAACCATTTGTTAGTATCTATTTTAACTCCATGTAAAAAAACCAGTTTTTACATCAAATAGCTAACCTGTGGATTTGAGTGCTCTTCAACAAGCAGCAAATAATACATTTTATTAAAAATAATGCACCATAAGTTCGTTGTTGCTTCATTTTGGTGCATACGTACCAGGCTTGCTGGGTGGCCGTATGCAGGCTATTGTTGTTTGTATGTTTCCAGTCCATTCAGGTATTTTCAATGATGTTTCCATTTCTGCTCACCCCCCCCAGCAATTCTCCGTTTGATTTTTTCGGCATCATTTCGGGCTGGGAAAAGCCTTTTGAGGAACGCCGTAAACCCTTCCATGGGGGCTTGACAGCAGCATCCCTGCTGCCGACATCCTCAAAAAGCTTCTCCCAGCCCTTTTTTTCTTCAAATTGAGAATTGCTGGCTCACCCCCTCCCATTTTATTGGGTGTAGGTGGTTGATTGAAAAGGCTTCTGCAACAGGGGTGTTGCGGATAGCTGCAGAGACGTATTGATGTATCCTTTGAAATCAATTGCCTACGTCTTCAATTCAAAGTGGATGAGTAGTCAAGATGCTTTCTTGGATTTTCCGGGACTAGACTGTCAGGCAAGCAACTCAATTGTTCTTGATAGCCGGTTCAAATCGATTCTATGCTGTGTGAGTGGGTTTTCACGCATTAAGTGGATTTATTTTTTTGCCTTAAGGCTGTAGAAATTTTTAAACCGGTCCAATTCAGGTATAATTAACAACTTTTTTTAATTTGATGCATGTGTAATTCATGATGGTGTTGAGAGGAATCTGCTGATGGCCGCTGTTTTGGTCGGGATAATTATGGGGTCAACGTCTGACTGGGAAACAATGCGTCACGCATCGGAAAAACTTGAACAGTTAGGTATTTCTCACGAAGTTGAAGTGGTCTCAGCCCACAGGACTCCGGACAAGCTATTCAAATATGCTGAATCTGCTGAGTCAAGAGGGCTTGAAGTCATTATAGCCGGCGCCGGCGGCGCGGCTCATTTGCCGGGGATGGTGGCGGCCAAGACACTGGTTCCGGTATTAGGCGTTCCTGTGCAATCAAAAGCACTCAACGGCATGGATTCTTTGTTATCGATTGTACAAATGCCAGCAGGTATTCCTGTCGGCACTCTCGCGATCGGAAAAGCGGGTGCGGTTAACGCCGCGTTGCTGGCAGCGGCTATTTTGGCTAATAAATATCAGGATCATAAAGAGGCATTGCGACAGTTCAGGTTGCAGCAGACCGATACGGTGCTTGCTAATCCAGATCCAAGAGAACTCGATTTATGAAGGTAGGTATCTTTGGTGCCGGCCAGTTGGCCAGAATGCTGGCCTTGGCAGGTAAACCTTTAGGCTTGGAGTTTTTATTTCTGGATCCTGCCTCAGAAGCCTGCGCGGCAGAAGTCGGTACCCATCTGCAAGGTGCTTATACTGATCATGTCTTATTGATGCAGATGGCTGAGCAATGCGACGTGATCACTTATGAATTTGAGAACGTACCGGCTGAGACGATTGATTTTATTTCGGCGCATGCAACTGTTTATCCGGCTCCCAAAGCCCTGGCTATCGGCCAGGACAGGCTGATAGAGAAGAATTTTTTGCGTGATCTGGACATCCCGACGGCGCCATTTGCCGCCGTGGACAGTTTGAGCGATTTGAAAAATGCGGCTGCAAAAATTGGCTACCCTGCAATACTGAAAACTCGCCGTCTAGGGTACGACGGCAAGGGTCAGGTCCTGTTGCGTTCACCGTCAGATCTGGCTACGGGTTGGGGTGAACTTATGGGGGCGTCCTGTATATTGGAAGGCTTTGTTCCGTTCCGCAGGGAAGTCTCCATCATCGCTGTCCGAAGTGTTTCAGGTGAAATAGCCTACTATCCGTTATCTGAAAATCATCATAAAGGTGGAATTTTAAGAGTCGCCAAATGCTCTGAAAATGACCCATTGCAACAGCAAGCAGAGTCGATTGCGACCCGAGTGCTTTCTGGTCTGGATTATGTCGGTGTCATTGCGGTCGAATTGTTTGATGTTGATAGTCATCTTGTTGCTAATGAATTTGCGCCGCGCGTACATAATTCAGGTCACTGGACTATTGAAGGCGCGGAAACCAGTCAGTTTGAAAATCATCTCAGAGCGATTTTAGCAATGCCTCTGGGCAGGACATCCCCGGTGGGTTATTCAGCCATGCAGAATTTTATAGGCGGAATGCCTTCTCTAAGAGAATTGCTGAGCTTATCTGATGTTCATCCTCACTTTTATAACAAGGCGCCTAGAAAGGGCAGGAAAGTGGCACATGCCACTGTCCGTGCGCACAGTCCGGAGCAGTTGTCGGGGCGCATGGCGCATTTGGCAAAATTAGCCAGCCTCACCGATGATTCCTGATGGATGCGGCTGTTTAAGAATCACTTTTTAAAAATCAGTAATCAAGCAACTGGTGAGGTTTACCCGGTTAATATTTTTTTGCTTTATAGGCATGGATCGCTCCAATTAATCAGCAAGACCTGCTATTAGAGGTCCGCATGACTGTTTTAACTTTTTGAAAGATTGAATTATGACTTATTGTATCGCCGCCTCATTAAATGAAGGGCTTGTTCTTGTCTCTGACTCAAGAACCAACGCTGGAATCGATAACGTCAGTACCTATGGAAAAATGCATGCATTTGAAACATCCGAAGATAGGACGATCGTCTTGTTGAGTGCGGGCAATTTAGCGACGACTCAAGCTGTTTTGGAGCAGCTCAAGCGAGATAAAATCAAAGACGCAAAAATAAATATCAATACAGTGGATTATCTGTCTGAAGCGGCCCAGTATCTCGGTCAGGTCAGTCTTGAAAAACAAAAACAACATATGGATGCAGAAGGGCAGTCCGCATTCAATCCTTCAGCGACATTTATTCTTGCGGGGCAAATCGGTGATGAGCCGCCCGCCGCTTATATGATTTATGCTGAGGGCAATAATATTACCACCTCGGCACATACGCCTTTCTTGCAGATAGGCGAAACAAAATACGGCAAGCCGGTATTGGACCGTTTTTTAAAGCCTGACAGCGATCTGGACGAGGCGGCTCTCTGTTGTCTGGTATCTATGGATTCTACTATTCGTAGTAATGTGAGTGTGGGTCCGCCCATAGAAATGGTTATTTATCGAAAGGACAGTTACAAGCTCGACGAATACTATTGCTTTGAGGCGGAAAACGCATATATGTTGAATCTAAGAAAAAGCTGGGAAGCAACTTTGCGGGAAGCCTTTTCAAGACTGCCCTCACTGGATAAAACAAAATCCAAGTCATTATTAGCTGATTTGTAATGGATTATTAAGGATAGGATCGATAGACAGTATTGTCGGAGCGGGCCATGCCCGCGAGTTAACCTCATTGGTCGCGGGCATGGCCCGCTCCTAGAAAATACGCTTATCTTAGTGGCATTATATTCCGTTTATGCCTTATTCAATTAGTTCCTAAGCTGGGTTTTGCTCTTCTGTCTTGGAGGAAGATTGATATTGATCCTGCGTACTGTTTAGAAACCAGTGTTTTGCAATCTGTGCGTGTAAAACACCCAGTCTCGATTGCAAATGATCCAGTATTACGCGTAGCTGTGTTTGAGTGGTTTGTCGCGTATCAATTGATTTGACGTAATCTTGGAGTTCAGCCAATTTTTCAGGCAACTGATTGTGATTGGGTAGCGATTGTATAGCGTCAGCCATTTCAAAAAGACAGCAATTGACCGAGCGGGGCAGGGCTTCGTCCAAAAGCAGATAATTAAGCACGTCATCATCCTTGATTCTACTTCTTACGTGCCGGCGATACATCAGTAGGGCGTTTAGGGATTGCAGGATATTCATCCAGAGTATGTTCTCGTACTGTCGCGCGCTAGGGCTTCTGGCCTCTGATAACAATATTGAACCCAATTCAAGTATGCGTGTGGTCATGTCGGCCCGCTCAATATTTCTGCCGAGTCTGATGAATCGGTAAGCGTTGTCGTGGCTCATGTAGCCCGATAACAGCCCGTTAAAGCGTTGGCAGCCCTCTAAAATCTCATTTAAAAAAAGCACCCGGCTTCTGCGGTTGGTTATTGCATCGATTTGTTTATTGCTGTAAAGGTAAAGCTCGTTAACCTGCCTCCAGGCTTCATCCGGCATCAGTTCACGAGAGGTGCGGATATTTTCGCGGGCAAAACTCAAAGAGGATAACAGGGAGCCTGGGTGTGTCGTGTCGGTTAATAAGAAACGCGTTACGTTTCTTTCCTGGGTTGAACTGTATCGAGAATAGAATGCGTCTTTGCAACCATTAATTTGAATTAAATGCTGCCAGCCCATTTCTACATCTTTGGGTAAGTCCATCAGTAAATTCATGTGTACGTTAACTTGGCGAGCGATATTCTCAGTCCTCTCCAAATAACGAGCCAGCCAATATAAGCGCTCTGCAGAACGAGAAAGCATCAGTTTGTCTCCATGTTGATTATCCAGGTATCTTTACTGCCGCCACCCTGAGAAGAATTGACGACTAATGAGCCTTTCTTCAAAGCGACACGAGTCAGGCCTCCGGCTGTAACGAAAGTGTTTTCTCCCTGGAGAATAAAAGGCCGCAGGTCAATATGTCGAGGTTCAAGCTTATTTTTGCACAAAGTTGGCGATGTCGATATAGCTAACGTTGGCTGGGCAATGTAGTTTCTGGGATTGCCTATCACTACTTTTCTAAAGGCCTCTACTTCCTTGGCTGTTGCATGAGGCCCTACCAGCATGCCATAACCTCCTGATTCATTGGCGGGTTTGACCACGAGTTCTGCCAAGTGTTTGAGCACATAATCCAGATGATCCGGATTGCTGCATAAATAGGTTTCCACATTAGGCAGTATGGGTTCTTCATTAAGATAATAACGAATCATTTCAGGAACGTAGGCATAGACCACCTTGTCGTCAGCCACTCCGGCTCCCGGTGCATTGGCCAGTGCGACATTACCCGCTTTCCAGGCGCGCATCAGGCCCGGTACGCCAAGGATGGAGTCTTTGCGGAAAACTTCGGGATCTAAAAAGTCATCATCAATACGCCGGTAAATAACATCCACCTTTTCGTGACCTTCAATGGTGCGCATGTAGACACAATCGTCATCATCGACTATCAAATCGCTGCCTTCAACCAATTGAGCGCCCATTTGTTGAGCAAGGTAGGCGTGTTCAAAATAAGCCGAGTTATAAATGCCGGGTGTCAGTACCGCAATTTGAGGCTTACCATTGGGATTAGGGGCGATTGAGCAAAGCATTTCGTGCAATTGCGTCGGGTAATCATCGATAGGAAGAATCTCAATGTCTTGAAGTAATTCGGGGAATACGCGTTTGGTGATGATCCTGTTTTCAAGCATGTAGGATACACCGGACGGTACTCTCAGATTATCTTCCAGGACATACATGACGCCATTTTTGTCGCGCACCAAATCGGTGCCGCATATGTTTGCCCAGACGTTATGTTTAGGCTTTATACCGACGCACTCTTTTCTAAAGTTTTTAGAGCTGCTTATAATTTCCTGAGGTATCAGGTTTTCCTTAATGAATGTTTGCTGATCGTAAACATCGCTGATAAAGCAGTTTAACGCGGTCAGTCTTTGTTTAAGGCCTTTGTTTATGATTTTCCATTCGCGCGCATCAATGATTCTGGGGATGATATCGAACGGCCAGGCTCTATCTATATTACCTTCGTCGCTGTATACCGTGAAGGTAATGCCCATTTCGAGAATAGCGAGTTCGGCCGCTGTTTTTCGTTTGTCTATATCTTCCCTGTTGAGGGTATTTAGATACTGACAAAGCGTATGGCTAACGGCTCGCGGTTGATATTCAGCAAACATCAGTTCGTCGTAGGCGTTATCGGTTTTATAGTTTTCCCAGATACTAGACATAGTGTCACTTTTTATTATGAGGTTATTTTCCTTTAACTAAGCATAAAAAATGCCAATCAGAGGTTTTGTTGTGCAGGGTAGTCGAATATCCTTTGCTGAAAAAAAGATTATGTTTTTGGATTTGATGGTTTTTTTCGTTTGAAAGGATGTTTATGATTTTGCTGGGAGATCTTAAAAAGGTTAACTTTTAATTAAAAATGCTCTTGGAAAGTCAAGTATAACTCATGTTGTTTAAATGCTTTATCGTGGTGCGTTATCTGGCGTGGTATGTATAAAGTGGTGCAGAGCATGAGATGCAATTTCTCAGTCGGTTCGAATGGAGTTGCAGTCAGATCAGCCGTATAGCGATCAATCAATGTCTGTGCAGATGTTAATTTAATTGCCGGCTTCAAACACAATTAATAAGATCAAATCAAATGGGGGGATAATTCTAAAGAGAGGTATGTATCTTGGGCTGGCTTGAGGTGTGCTTAAAAACCCCCCGTCGAAAGTCAACGGGGGTCAAAAACTTATTCTACAGCTGTATTTGAAGTTTTTCTTTTAGCGAAAGTTTTTTCAACTTCAGCTTTTTGGATTTGTATGGCGTCACTTGCTAAATGCTCGGTTTCTCTGCTTTTCAACACCAAAACAAGGACGACTGTCACGACAATGATTCCGCCGATCCATAACCAAAAGTTATCTTTTTCTTGTGCTTCTGCCATTTTAATATCCTCTTTGTTATTTTAATAATGATTTAAAGCCCCCTCTCCTCAAAGGGGAGTCCTTATAGTATTGTCTATAAGGACGCTGTCGATGTGAATATCTACGACAGGGCACTTTTTATCATGGTCGACTGTGTTGTGTCAAAACTATTGTGGGAATTTTAGTGAAAATGTAGGTCGACTGGTGGTTAAGATTAATTTAAGGCATTGAAACACAATGTTATTTATTATTATCGCGCAACTAAAAAAGAACAGGGCCGGCAATGTCTGATAATTTTGGAAATTATCAGACATTGCCTCTAGCTAAGGGCGTCTCTTTTGCGGGATTTTTTATAAAACGGCAAAGCTTAAATAAGCTTGATAGCCTGCCGCTACAGCCAAAATTAGAAAAATACTTCCGCTGATACGGTGCAGTAACACTAAAGGTATTTTTTTCATAATCGTTCTGCCGGCAATAACCCCTAAGGCTGACGTAAAAGTTAGTGCGCAGGTGGCCCCCAGCCAGACTGCAAAGGGTTGTGATGTGCTGCTTAATGCGACAACGGCCAGCTGGGTTTTGTCCCCAAATTCAGCCAAAGTGATCAGTAAAAACGTGGTGAAAAAAATGCCATGTCCGCTTTTTTCCTTGATGTCTTCATCGTCCTCTTCTTCTTTTGACAGCAAGGCATGAATGCCAAAGACAGCAAACAAAATTGCCACCGTCGATGCAACAATATAGTCAGGCAGCCAGTTGGCGATTGCTGCGCCAAAAATAACCGCCAAGGTATTCAGTAAGGCAAATGCCGCAATGGCGCCGAAAATAATCGGAAATGACCGATGTCTTGCTGCCAGTGTCATGCAAACCAATTGGCTTTTATCGCCAATTTCAGCGGCTGCGATCAGTGTAAAACTGGTCAGTCCGGTCAAGGATAGTTCGGCAAAGTTGATGACCATAAAAGAGCTTGCCAGGTTTTGCAATGCTATTTGAGCGGTTTCCATAAAGGTTGATAGTGGACAGTTGAATGAATGAGGTTATTCAGCTCGTCGCTTGACGAGTAGCGACGAGTTTTTTCGGAATGGGGGTGTAGCGTTTAATCGCTTGCAATTAACCCAGAATATTATCCAGAGCCATCATAATGATAAAACCGATCATCAATGCAAAGGTCGCAAAACGCGAGCGTCCATTGGAATGTGTTTCAGGGATGATCTCTTCGCTGATAACAAACAGCATGGCGCCGGCAGCAAAGCCCATGGCAATAGGCAGTATAGGTGAAAATACGGTGACCATGGTTATCCCGAGTAAACCCCCGACAGGTTCAACCAGTCCTGTTGCTGTAGCTATCGCAACGGCTCGCCATTTGTTGTAACCCAGTCCTACCAGAGGCAGTGCAACGGCCAGTCCTTCAGGAAGATTCTGTAAGGCAATTGCCGTTGCTAATACGATACCGTTTTTCATGTCGCCCGAGCCAAAACTCACACCTACCGACATGCCCTCAGGAAAATTATGTATCGTAATGGCAATAATAAACAGCCAGATCTTTTTTAACGAAGTTAACTGGCTATTCATTGCCGCATCAAAATGGATATGCGGCAACTGGCGGTCTGCAATGTCAAGAAATAAAGCGCCTATGACCATGCCTAGCGCGACTACCCATAACCCATTGCCAGGCCAAATTTCGTTGCCATAGGCTATGCCGGGAACCAGTAACGAAAAAGCCGTAGCTGCCAGCATCACGCCGGCGGCGGCTCCCAGCATGCTGTTGAAGAGGTTTCTGGATATGTTGGTAAAAAATAAAGCAGGAATGGCGCCGACGCCTGTGGCAAGGCCTGCCAAAATGCTGGCGAGGAAGCCAATGACCACTATTTTTCCGAAAATCAGATAAAGCCCACTGAATACGATGACTTGGGATGCCGCAAAAACTCCGGCTAAGGTCATCCATCTTTTGGGTGTAGGCATGTCCATGAGTTTTTTGTAATACTCGCTTTGTTGCGCTTTTTGTACTTGTGAGCCGTAAAATTGCTGAATTTTTGTGGCTATGGGTGGGGTGGTCATGGAAGTACCCTGGGCTAATGTATGAATGAAAACATGACTCAAGGAGATCGATTAACGCATTAAGTGCCTTGAGTTTTTTGGGTCAACGCTTCGAACTCTAGCCAGGTCTGTTGTATGCAAACAGATAATCACCTATCAGAGTGCCGCTCGTCGTGCATATTATAAACAATTAAGGCTGAATCACTTCGATTTCATGGGGGTATTCAATCAGGGTTTAGGAATATTTCCTTTTTTTTAAAGCCGATGGTTATTTTTTAGTCATCCTCATATCATGGCCAACCAAATTTTCATGGGATAAAAGGAATGAAAAGACTTTTTTGTGCAGTATTGGGCGTTGCTTGTCTAGCTAGCGGTAAGTCAGCTTTTGCTGATGGCGATGCGATGGAGCTGGAGGCTATGGAAGTGATTGGCGTAACGCCGTTGCCCGGATCGGATGTGCCTGTCGATAAGATCCCTGCAAACATTCAAACCGTCACATCAGAGCAATTGCAGAATGCACAGGCTATTTCATTGGCTGAGTATTTAAATCGTTATCTCGGCAGCGTGCACGTCAATGATGCTCAAAATAATCCGCTACAGCCTGATATTTACTACCGGGGTTTTGTTGCCTCACCTTTGTTGGGCTTGCCGCAAGGTTTGTCTACCTATGTCAATGGCGTCCGATTTAACGAGCCGTTCGGCGATACGGTCAATTGGGATTTGGTCCCTGAAGGGGCTATCGAGTCCATGGCTTTGTATCCCGGATCCAATCCTGTCTATGGTTTAAACAGTCTGGGTGGTGCAATTTCGGTCAGGACTAAAACCGGATTTTCTGCGCCAGGACATCAAGTTGAGGCTTATGGCGGCTCCTGGGGCCGGCATTCGGAAGAGCTAACCAGTGGCTGGAATAACGGAACCTGGGGTTATTTTTTGGATCTGCATCATTTTGAAGAAGAAGGCTGGCGGGATTTTTCCCCGACCAAGGCGGATCAGGCTTTCGGCACCTTAAGCTGGCGGGGCGATAAAGGCTCTCTGGATCTGACATTGGGCGGCAATGATAACGATTTGAGAGGAAACGGTGCTGTGCCGGTTCAGTTGCTGGATGAGCATAGAAAAGCGGTTTTTACCCATCCTGATCAAACGATAACCCGTATGTTTTTTTCTGAGCTGGAAGGTAGTTACGCTGTGACCGATGATATTGAACTCAGCGGTAATGCTTATTTTCGTCAGAATCGTATCAAGACATTTAATGGTGATGACAGTGATTTTGAGGCCTGTAGGGATGCCGGTAATGCCAGTTTTCTTTGCGAGGAAGATGATGGTGATGAAGAACGTGTCGCCGATATTTTCGGTAATGATATTCTTGCTTCCGATGCTGTCGAGGGCGCAACGAACAACACCAGTCAAACCAATATGCGCAGCCGGGGAGGTACCTTGCAGGCAACCTTCGGTCAGGACTTGTTCAAGCACAAAAACAGTTTAACGACCGGCGTGAGTTACGATTATGCCAAAGTCAATTTTTCATCGGATACGGAATTGGGCTCTTTAACGAGCACGAGAGGAACGACAAGAAGTGGTGTGCTTGTTGATGAATCAAGAGTGCGTCTGGATACCAATACTTCGACGGTAGGCGTTTTTTTGACCGATACGTTTGATGTTACCGAGAAATTGAGTGCCACCATTGCCGGGCGCTACAACTATTCGCATATCAACATGATTGATCAGTACGTCAATGATCCCGGCAAAACGTTGGACGGTTCCCATACTTTTGAGCGTCTGAATCCATCGGGTGGCTTGACCTACAAGCTATTAGACAACTTGACGGTTTATGGGGGCTACAGTGAGTCTTCCCGGATTCCATCGCCTATGGAACTCAGTTGTGCCGATCCTGAAGCGCCTTGTAAGTTGCCGAATTCCTTCGTCGCTGACCCGCCACTTGAGCAAGTCGTGGCTAAAACGTATGAGGGTGGCTTCAGAGGGGATTTGAATCAATTATTGGGGCATGGCGAGTTAAAATGGAATCTGGGTTATTTTCATACCACTAATTCGAACGATATTATCTTCCAGCGTGGCGGTGACAGTATCAGTGAAGGTTTTTTTGACAATGTGGGTAAAACCCGACGCTACGGAGTTGAAGCGGGGGCCATGGTCAATTATCCGCAGTTATTCAGCAGTATAGATGATTGGCATTTTATGACGAATTATACGTATCTGAACGCCCGTTTCTTAAGTGGATTTAAAACTCAGGATCCGGTTGATGAAGATAATGATGAGGGTGTGATGGTTGAAAAGGGAGATCGGATTCCCGGGATACCGGAGCATATGTTTAAAGCGGCCGTCAGCGTTGATTTGTGGCAAAAAGTCTCGCTGGGCATGGATGGCACTTATAGCGGTGCCCGCTTCTTTAGGGGTGACGAGGCCAACAATCACGACAAATTAAGCGGCTACTGGTTGTTTAACGGCAAGGCCGAATACAAAGTGACCCAGAATTTTGCTGTGTTTGGCCGGGTCGACAACATATTCGATAAGCGCTACAACTCATTCGGTGTTTATGGTGAAGCGGATGAGGTGTTGGGTGACGCTTATGACGATGGCCGTTTTGTCTCGCCAGGAGCGCCCAGAGCCGGTTGGATTGGAGTGCGCTTGAGCATGTGATCGGATGTTTTGATTTTTTTATGAAATGGCGGTCATTGTGGATCGCCTTTTTTGGTGCAGAAACATAGGTTTTGGATTTTTTCAGGCAATAAAAAGCCCGCTTACGCGGGCATGTTCAGGTGTTATTATTATTATTGGATGAACGTTGTTGACTCAAGGCCAACTAAGCTTTAACTCGTTTGTTATTGTTATTGTTACGAGACCGATTTGGTCTATCCTCCTCATTACCGATTTAGAATCGGGCTCACTCCGTTTAGCTGCCGAGCATTCTATACCATCAAAAAACATATTGTCTATCAAAATAGCCAAATTAAATAAAATAATGGTTTCGTGTCGAAAACATAGTTATTCATCAGTAAGTTATAAGTCATATTAAGTTTGAAACAGGCTTTTCAATCGGCAGCGATTGCCAGGGTTTTTTCAGTCATTAAGTTTCAGTTCACCTTCGCTAATTTTTTTAATGGGCGATTTAGTTTATCGATTGAGTTTGCGCTCGCGTTCCTCATTGATAAAAAAAGCCAAGCGCTCATCTAGAATTGCAGAAAGATGCTGGTTCAGCCCGGCTGCCTTTTGAGCCAGTTTAATCTGTATGATAGCGGCTTCATTTTGGCCCAGTTTGTAATAGTATTCGGCAAGATGACGGTGGGATTCCGCAGGTTGCTGTAAATCACTGGAAATTTGAGCCAAGAGCTTAAGATAAAGGGCGCTTTGTTTAATTTTAGGGGGCAGTAAGAGCATGATTTCTCTCGCCTCTTCTGGTTTGCCTATCTTGAGCAGCGTGCTGATGTAATCCATTTTTAGCGCCGTATTGCCTGGAAACTGAAACAGTGCTTTTTTGTATAAATCCAGCGCGGCGGGGTAGTCACGGGATTCTTGAGCTGTTTTAGCCATTGCTGTCACGTAATGGGTCTGTTCCGGGTATTCAGTCATCAATGGCTTAAAAAGTGCGGCAGCTTCGTTAAATTGCTGCTGCTTTAAATAAACCAGGCCCAGTCCATAGCGGGCTATCGCGCGTTGTTGGATCGTTCCCTGGTTAATCCTGATTTTAAAATAATCCTGCACTGCAGATAAATCATGACTTGTGCTCACCCGTAGTTTTGCCTGGGTAATCAGGTAGCCTAGCGAGTCAGGGTATTGCTGATAAGGATATTTTTCGGCCCGTCCCCGTGTGTCTGAGATCCGAGATGAAGTAACCGGGTGAGTTCTTAAAAATTCAGGAATGCCGCGTCCGTAATACCGGCTTGATTGTTGTAGCCGTTCAAAAAAAATCGGCATACTGCGTGGGTCATATTTTGAATTAGCCAATGTTTGCATGCCGACCCGGTCCGCCTCCATTTCATTGTCGCGCGTAAAGTCGATTTGAAATTGTATGCTGCTGGCTTGGACCGCCACAATAGCTGCTTGGGCAAGTTCAGGTGATTGGGTGCCTAATAATATGGCCGCCAGCGTTGCGGCCGCGGTTGGAATAGACAGGCGGCTGGCGGCTTCGAACGCCCGGTAAAGATGGCGTTGAGTAACGTGTGCAATTTCGTGAGCCATTACCGAAGCTAGCTCACTTTCCGCTTCAGTTGTTAAAATCAATCCCGAATTAACACCTATGAAACCGCCGGGGCCTGCAAACGCATTGATGGCATTATCATTAACCACAAAAAAATGAAACGGATTTCCGGGTGAATCGCTGTTTGCCACAAGCTTGTTGCCAATGGTTTCAATGTACTCCTGAATTTCAACATCCTGGTTGATATCGATCTGTGA
This sequence comes from Methylicorpusculum sp., assembly GCF_030651835.1. Taxonomy (GTDB): domain Bacteria; phylum Pseudomonadota; class Gammaproteobacteria; order Methylococcales; family Methylomonadaceae; genus Methylicorpusculum. The sequence continues at coordinate 55,447 of NZ_JAUSBX010000058.1, forward strand.
ATTCAAGCTTCTGAAAAAGGCTTCACCCAGTTCTTGTTCCTGTACCGGAGAAATCAGTGTGCCGGAGGAATCACCGATATCCGGCAAATTGAATTTTTCGGGTTCCAAGTCAAGGGCGGCAGCGCTGTAAGTTGCAAGGACTAAATAAGCGGCAAAAAATTTAGCGGTATTTTTTATCATGAAAGATCGGACATATGAGCGGAATTTTGGTTCCTTTGTTTAAGGCTTGCTTGATCAGTTGCCACTCGGAAACTCCCCTGGGTAGGGTGTTCTATAGGGGAGCTTGAATGACGGATTTTTGCTGATCTCCAATTGCTAGACTTGCCGGAAATGCTCATACCAAGCTCTCAAGCGAAATTTTAAGATGATTGCCAATCCCCGGTTTAAACGTAACTGTGGTAGTGTCAAGAGTCGAGCAAGTGAGGAGGAGAAAAGGACATGTCAGCATTTTGTTTTAAATCGTGGCCGATTATAATCTTTTGAAAGACCGTCTAGCAATTTGTGTCTCTCTAACAACTCTTATTAAAAATGAAATTCACCCTTCAGATCAATAGCAGTCCTACTGCAGGTCAAAATGGTTTTTATGCTTATCGTTTCGTTTGTGAGCTGATAGCGGCTGGCCATCAGGTCATCAGGATATTTTTCTACAAGGAAGGTATCTATCACGGTTACCGTTATTCCACTCCGCCGGACGATGAGCTGAATTTTTCACGTTTATGGTCTGCTTTGTCAAAAGAGCATGCTATTGATTTGGTTATTTGCGTTTCGGCAGCCCAACGCCGGGGCTTATTACATCCGGATGAAGCCCAAAGGCAGGGGAAATTGGATAATGATCTCGCGGAAGGCTTTCGAATTTCAGGTTTGGGGCAAATGATCGAGGCCTCTTTGTTGGCTGATCGACTGATCGTTTTCCCTTGATCCAGATGAAAAAGTTTCTATTTATTATCAGCAAATCAGCCTGTGGCGTGCCTGTTCAGGAAGCGCTTGATCAGATAATGAGCGCGGCGGCTTTTGATCAGGCTGTGTCTTTGCTGTTTATTGACGACGGCGTATTTCAAATAAAAAAAAATCAGCGGCCTGATGATTTGGGATTGAAAGCGACTACGGCTATTTTCGAAGCCTTGGAAATTTACGATGTTAATGCTTTTTATGCGGAAACCGAATCGTTAGAGCAGCGAGGTTTGTCTACTCAGGATTTCTGTTTACCCGTTAAACTGCTTGCTAGAAGTCAAATTGCCGCTTTTATCAAGCAACATGAGCGGATTTTGCCGGGTTGATCAGTTGTGTGGTTAGTTATTAGGCTCCAGTTCTGATTTTCTATAATCGGCATCTAACTTAGGAACAAGCATGAAACATATTCTTCAAAGACTGGAAGGGGTTCCGGTGGCTCGATTGACAAGTGTCGGCGTCCCGTCCTGTCAGACGAGCCACCGAGCCCCACAAACAGTCATGCTTGTGGGGGTGTTTTGTGCTTATTCCTTAACCATTTCATGCTGAAAAATCGTTCGACTTGAATAAAGGTTCGGGATTTGCCTGTCGAGGTCCGCCGTGAATCCGTCCCAGGAGGCTTGACGGCAGCATCCCTGCTGCCGACATCCTCGCCAAACACACCCCGCACCTTTTTGAAACAAAATATGTTTAGATCAGATAGGGGTGACTCATTACTGGGTTAATTTTTTATATTTCAAGCGGTGCGGGTTGTCAGCATCACTGCCTAATCGGCGGTGGCGATCTGCTTCGTAATCCTGATAATTGCCTTCGAACCATACGACTTGGCTGTCGCCTTCAAAAGCCAGTATATGCGTAGCGATTCTATCCAGGAACCAGCGATCATGCGAAATAACCACGGCACAACCGGGGAAAGCCAGCAAGGCGTCTTCCAGTGCGCGCAGAGTTTCAACATCAAGGTCGTTTGTCGGCTCATCAAGTAATAAAACGTTTCCGCCGCTTTTCAGTAGTTTCGCGAGATGTACGCGGTTGCGTTCGCCGCCGGAAAGATCGCCGATTCTTTTTTGCTGATCCGCACCCTTGAAGTTAAAGCGTCCGACATAGGCACGCGACGGTGTTTCATATTTACCCACGGTAATCATGTCCAATCCATCGGTAATTTCTTCAAAGACTGTTTTACCGGCATCCATGTTGTCACGCAACTGATCAACGTAAGCCAGCTGGACGGTTTGTCCCAGCGTCAGCGTGCCATCATCAGGTTTTTCAATGCCGGCCATCATTCTGAATAATGTGGTTTTACCTGCACCGTTAGGGCCGATGATGCCGACAATGCCGCCGGGAGGCAGCTTAAAGCTTAAATTATTGAACAAGAGGCGGTCGCCAAAACCTTTGCTGACATTTTCGGCATCAATGACAATATCACCTAAACGAGGTCCGGGTGGAATGTAGATCTCCTGGGTTTCGTTGCGTTTTTGGACTTCTTGGGATGCCAGTTCATCGAAACGGGCTAAACGTGCTTTACTTTTAGCATGACGTCCTTTGGGATTGGAGCGTACCCATTCCAGTTCCATTTTCATGGCTTTTTGGCGGGATGATTCTTGTTTTTCTTCAAGTTCCAGGCGTTTGCCTTTTTGTTCCAGCCAACTTGAATAATTGCCTTCCCATGGTATTCCGGAACCTCTATCGAGCTCTAGAATCCAGCCTGCAACATTATCCAGGAAATAGCGATCATGGGTGACTGCGACAACAGTGCCGGAGTAATCGTGTAAAAACCTTTCCAGCCATGCGACCGATTCGGCGTCCAGATGGTTGGTCGGTTCATCAAGCAGCAGCATATCGGGATTTGACAGCAACAGACGGCATAAGGCTACACGTCTTTTTTCACCCCCCGATAGCGTGGTTACATCGGCGTCCCAGTCAGGCAAACGCAATGCATCGGCGGCAATTTCGAGCTTTCTGTCCAATTCCCAGGCGCCTGCCGCTTCAATTTTGTCTTGTAGCGCGGCTTGCTCGGTCAGTAAGGCATCAAAATCAGCATCCGGATCAGCAAAGGCATTGCTCACTTCATCAAAGCGGGTCAGTATTGCTTTAATATCAGCGACGGCTTCTTCAACATTGCCCCTGACGGTTTTGGTGGGATCAAGTTGAGGTTCCTGCGGCAGATAGCCGATATTGATACCTTTTAATGGTATAGCCTCACCTTCAATTTCCTTGTCAATGCCGGCCATGATGCGCAGCAGCGTCGATTTTCCGGAGCCGTTCAGGCCTAACACGCCAATTTTGGCGCCTGGAAAGAATGACAGGGAGATATCTTTGAGAATATATTTTTTGGGCGGGACAATTTTGCCGACCCGGTTCATGGAATAAATGTATTGAGCCATATTCTTTAGGTAATTCGCCTTGAGTAAATGATTTAAACCTTCTTAGGGCTAATATCCCATCTTATCAGATTAAATTTAAGTTGATAAACGTGAATAGGTTGATCGGAGGAGATTTAGTTGAATTATCTTGTGATGAGAAGCCGGAATACCGGATTCAAAGCAACAGAGATTGATCTTTCGGGAGTCGGTCTAATTTTATAGAGTATTAAAAAACTGGCGCTTAAGGCGACGAATGGCGTGCTTTTTTATCAAGCTTCCGATCTTAAAAGTGGTCAATGCGGCTAGGCAGTTTACTGGAAACTGTCTGGAATATTGGATGTGTTAAATCTTTTCGTTAAGGTAAAAAATTGCACATCAGTCTTGATTTACGTGCCATAACATTAGACATCGGTAAACAGGAACGATTTGTAAGGCTTTTATTAAAAAACTGCCCAAAATGAATTGGGCAGTTTAATTGGATTATTTTTAAGCGGGTGTTACGTTTTCCGCTTGAGGGCCTTTTTGACCTTGAGTTACTTCCATAGTAACTTTTTGGCCTTCATGCAAGGTTTTACGGCCAGAACCGTTGATTGCACTGTGGTGAACGAAAACGTCTTTACCACCTTCCTGTTCAATAAATCCAAAACCTTTTTCATCATTGAACCACTTGACGGTACCTGTAACTTGATTTGCCATAACACTCTCTTACTTTTTTAATATGCCGCTCAAACGCAGCGTTGAAATAAACAGGGCTATGATAAGACGCTGATTTTAGGAAAGCAATTTAATTTTTTCTAACGAATTGCATAATGAGCATAAATTTTAATAAACACATGGTTTATCAATGGTTTTTACTTGATCAAAAATTGAACAGTTGTTAATTTTTTTCTAGGTTGAGCCCAGTCAAAGTCATATTAGTCTGTTTTCACTTTAGATTTATTCAGCGTTTCCCGGTAAAACTAAGTATTATTAGCGTTTCGCTACCACTGATGGCAGCGTGTGCGGTTAACACTTTTAACCAAGATTAAGGGGATTTTATGCTTAAACAAGAACTAGTAGATGAGCTGAACATTTTATTGCACTATAACCTGACTACGACTTTAGAAGGTATCAAGATCCATAAGTCAGCGGATGCTTCTGTGATTGAAGCGGTAGAACGTATGTTTGATAAAGGCTTGGTCACGCGGCATGATGGTGGCTATTTAACCGATCTGGGACGGGCGGCTGCAGAACACGCTCAAGCCTGTTACACCATTTTGACTTCGGGTTGAATTAGAAAAAAAGTAACTTAGCCTCATGCAACGCATAGCTCAAAAAAATATTACAGGCAAATGAATCAAAATCTGACTTTCGACAGCGATTTAATCAATCGTTACGATACAGCTGGACCGCGTTACACCTCTTATCCAACTGCGTTGGAACTGCATGACGGGTTTGGAGAGCAGGATTATCTGCGCCAAATCGAACTGTCCAACGCCAGAGGCGGACCGCTGTCTTTGTATGTTCACATCCCATTTTGCGATACCGTCTGCTTTTATTGCGCCTGCAACAAAATTATTACTAACAACCGGCAACATGCCGAGCCTTATCTGCAGAACTTGATAAAGGAAATTGCCTTGCAAGGCGCTCTTTTTGACCGTAAGCGGATCGTCGATCAGTTGCATTGGGGCGGAGGAACGCCGACTTTTTTAAGCAATGCTCAAATGCAGGCATTGATGAACGCACTGCGTATGCATTTTCATTTTAGATCCGATGATGAAGGTCAGTATTCAATAGAAGTCGATCCTAGAGAAACCAATGACAGCACAATTGCTGAACTCAGGCGGCTAGGCTTTAATCGCATCAGTTTGGGATTGCAGGATTTTGACGTAAATGTGCAAAAAGCGGTCAATCGGATTCAATCCGAGCAGGAAACCTTTGCAGTTTTAGCGGCTGCCCGCAAGGAAGGTTTTAGATCAGCCAGTATTGACTTGATCTATGGGCTGCCTTTACAGACGGTACAAAGTTTTTCGGTCACGCTGGATAAAATATTGGCGGTCGAGCCGGATCGATTCTCGGTGTTCAATTATGCGCACTTGCCGCAGCGTTTTAAGACCCAGCGGCAAATCAATGAAGCCGATTTGCCTTCGGCTGAAGTCAAGCTGGCAATTTTACAAACAGTAATTCAACGCCTGACAGAGGCTGGATATGTCTATATCGGTATGGATCATTTTGCCAAACCGGATGACGAATTGGCCATTGCTCAGCGCGAAGGCAAGCTTTACCGAAACTTTCAAGGCTATTCCACCCATTCCGATTGCGATTTGATCGGTTTGGGCATGACCTCGATTGGACGGGTGGGGGATGCCTATATCCAGAATGCCAAAGACCTGGAAACCTATGCGCAAGCCTTGAGCCGGGCTCAATTGCCGGTATTTAAGGGCGTAGTGTTAAATCAGGACGACAAAATCCGCCGGGAAGTCATCACTCAATTAATTTGCCATTTTGAATTAAATTTCGGCACTATCGAACAACAGTTTGCGATTGTATTTGGTGACTATTTTGCAAAGGAATTACACGATTTGGAAAACATGCAGGCTGATGGATTGCTGGTTGTTTCATCATCCGGCATCAAGGTCTTACCGGCAGGACGTTTGTTGATTCGCAATATCTGTATGATTTTTGACCGGTATCTGGCTAAAAAGAATATGGCATTTTCAAAAGTGATTTAATGCCGCTTGATTAACTGGGGCCTTTAACTTTACCGGATGCAAAATTAATGATGATTCCTCGTAAATGAATGAGTCCTTTTTAACCTGGCTGGCGCAATTCAATGATGCCGAACTTCTGGCACGATTGCTTGAATTATTCAACGATCCGCCTTTTTATGCCGTTGATAAAGCAGGCCGTGTTATGTTCTGGAATCAGGCACTTGAGGAGTTAACCGGGTTCATGCAAGCTGATCTTTTAGGGCTGCCATCACCTATTTCTTGTCCGCTTGATTATCCGGATGAGGTTTTAATCCGGTCGGTCGAGTTTCAATCTAAAGCCGGTAAAACCATTCAACTGACGGTTAGAACGCGAGGACTTTTAGGACTCAATGGTCAATTGGCCGGCGCTGTTGCATGGATCCTGGTTGAGCGGGACGTTGACGCTGAAAAACAAGCAGTCCTCAAGCCAGTTGAATCCACTCAAAACTTTCATGGCATTATTAGCCGGTCGCCTGCAATGGAGGCGGTGTTTCAGATTATACAGAATGCGGCTCAAACCGAAGCCACCGTTCTAGTCAGAGGTGAAAGCGGTTCCGGCAAGGAATTGGTGGCCCGGGCAATTCATGATCTCAGTTTGCGCAGGCAGGCACCTTTTTTAGCCATCAATTGCGCGGCCTTGTCTGCAAACTTGCTGGAAAGCGAATTATTTGGCCATGTTCGAGGTGCTTTTACCGGTGCCATCAAAGATCATCCTGGGTTATTTCAAAGAGCCAAAGGTGGCACGCTGTTTTTGGACGAAGTGGCAGAACTGCCATTGGAGCTTCAAGCCAAATTATTACGAGTCATTCAGGAAAGAAATTACTATCCGGTTGGCGGGGACCGATTGCTGGATGTGGATGTGCGTCTGGTTGCGGCTACCCATCGCTCCCTTCGAGAAGAGGTAAAGTCCGGCCAATTCCGTGAAGATTTAATGTACCGCTTGCGGGTTGTGCCTATATTTTTGCCTTCTCTGCGTGAAAGAAGAGAAGATATTCCTCTTTTGCTGTGGCATTTCATCCGATTACACAACGCCCAAAATTTCAGAAAAATTGAAAAAATTGATCCACAGGCAATGCGGGTTTTGCTGGATTATCACTGGCCGGGTAATATCAGGGAATTACATAATATAATAGAATACGCATTTGCGGTGGGACGGGGATCTTGTTTGAGATTGAGTGAGTTACCCCCCGAATTCAGGGAAGCGGCTAAGCCGGAACCTAGCGCGCAGACACCTGTCATTGCGGCGAAAAATGAAGAGGATGCTATCCGTGAGGCACTTAAACGGTCTTCAGGATCAGTTGAGGCTGCGGCCGGCATGCTGGGTATGAGTCGCGTTACATTTTGGCGAAAACGCAAACGTTATGGCATAGAATGACTGTCAAACCACTTTTCTTTTGATGGCTTAATAATGCCGATGCGGATTACTTTACATCAATTACAACTCTTCGATGCGGCCGCTAGAATGCCCAGTTTTAAAGCGGCAGCCGAGGCGTTGAATTTGAGTCCTCCAGCCTTGAGTATTCAGCTTAAAATTCTGGAAGAGTCCTTGGGCGTCAGTCTGTTTGAGCAGATCGGCAAGAAAAAATACCTGACCTCGCCGGGCTTGGAGCTTCAGCAAGTCTGCCACCGCATATTTGACGAACTGAATCATCTGGATATGCGTTTCACGCAACTGCGTGGGGGTATGGCGGGAAAGCTGAGTATCGCCATCGTAACCAGTGCCAAATATTTCATGCCGCATTTGTTTGGTGCCTTTCAAAGGGTTTATCCTAATGTAGAATTCAACATGATCGTTGCCAATCGCACCCGAATACTGGAGCGTCTGGAAAACAATGCCGATGATTTGGTGATTATGGCCCACGTGCCCGATGCTTTTGATATAAAGGCCATCGATTTTCTGGATAATCCTCTGATAGTTATTGCTTCACCGGATCACCCCTTGGTGAAGGTCAAAAATATAGCCTTTGAACAGCTTTTGCAGCAGCCTTTTTTAATCAGGGAAAGTGGTTCAGGAACCCGGATGGCGGTTGAGCAGTATTTCAGTTCCCATAATGCGGCCATGAAAGTGGCAATGGAGCTGGGCAGCAGTGAGGCGATCAAACAAGGCGTTCTGGCGCGTTTGGGTATTTCCATTCTCTCCCGTCACTGTGTGTGGCTGGAATTGAAAACGGGTTTTTTAAAGCAGTTGGATGTACAGGGGTTTCCTGATGTGCGGTCTTGGTATGTTGTTTACCGGAAAGGCAAGCAGCTTTCACCGGTTGCCGATGCATTTATCAAATTTATTGTCGCTAATGGACAGATTATGTTGGATGAAGTGGAGCAGCTTTATCGATAACTTAGGGTTAAGATATAGCGAAGGAAGTTCGAAGCAAGCTAGGTTCATTAACAATAATTAAACAATGTTAAAAGAACTGGAATGTTCAAAGTGTTATCCTGTTAGAGAGCTTCAATCTAACGCCCATTAGAGGAGCGTTTATAGTAAAAGTGAATGAAGGATTGCCGCAATAGCCTGTTTTTTTTATATCTTTAGTAAATTTAGTGGGCTAACAGCGGTTATGCGGTAGAAGGGTTAGCGGCGTCATCAATGCTTTTATCATTTAGTTTTATTTAACTATTCCGTTAAAATAATTAAATGTATTTAAGTTGCTAACTGGCTTATGCTTAAAATTACGTAATTATTCAGCGTAGGTAGTTGATGCTTTTTCGAAATCCAACAATTAACGCCATGACCTTGAAGTGTTGGGTTGACTATTGCCAACCACAACCTACAGGGTCCATCAATTTCGTATTATTGTTCAGCTGAACAGTTACAAAATTACTATCATTAACGGGGTGTCCAGCTGTTATGTTACGCAAAATTCTTATCGCTAATCGCGGCGAAATTGCTGTCAGAATTATCAGGGCCTGCGCAGAAATGGGCATCCGCTCGGTAGCAATCTATTCAGAGGCTGACCGTTTTGCGCTGCATGTCAAAAAGGCGGATGAATCCTACTGCATAGGGAGTGAGCCTCTTGCCGGTTATCTTAATCCACATGCCTTAGTCAACCTCGCTGCTTCAACGGGTTGCGATGCCATTCATCCGGGTTATGGATTTTTGTCTGAAAATGCACTTTTTGCTAAGATCTGTAAAGACCGTGGCTTGATTTTTATAGGCCCGGAGTCCGATGTCATTCATCGCATGGGCGATAAAACCGAAGCCCGTAAAGCAATGATTAAAGCCGGTATTCCGGTGACTCCCGGTTCAGAAGGCAATGTTGTCAATGTCGAAGAAGCACTGTCCATAGCGGAACAAATCGGTTATCCGATCATGTTGAAAGCGACGTCCGGCGGCGGGGGGCGAGGTATTCGCCGCTGTGATAGCCAACAGGAATTGCTGCAAAACTACGATAGGGTTATTTCCGAGGCGACCAAAGCTTTTGGAAGTGCCGATGTGTTTTTGGAAAAGTGTGTCGTCAATCCAAGGCATATTGAAGTGCAGGTGCTGGGCGATCATCACGGAAACACCATTCATCTTTACGAACGTGATTGTTCCATTCAGCGTCGTAATCAAAAGCTGATAGAAATTGCTCCCTCGCCCCAGCTCGATGAAGCTCAGCGCCAGTATATCGGGGGGCTTGCCGTATTGGCGGCCAAAGCGGTGGGTTATACCAATGCGGGGACAGTAGAGTTCTTGCTGGATGACAAGGATCGTTTTTACTTTATGGAAATGAACACCCGCGTTCAGGTCGAGCATACCATTACTGAAACCATTACTGGCGTGGATATTGTCGAAGAACAAATCCGGGTTGCCGCCGGTTTACCTTTGCGTTTCAAGCAAGAGGAAATCAAACGCAGGGGCTACGCCATTCAGTTTCGCGTCAATGCCGAAGACCCGAAAAATAGTTTTTTACCCAGTTTCGGACATATTTCCCGTTATTACGCGCCGGGCGGACCGGGAGTGCGAACTGATACGGCTATCTATACCGGCTATGAAGTTCCTCCATTTTATGACTCCATGCTGGCTAAAGTGATTGTCAATGCGCATACTTGGGAGGATGCCATCAAACGCGGGGAAAGGGCACTTAAAGATATGGGCTTGTTCGGCATTAAAACGACGATCCCTTATTATTTGAAAATTTTGAGCCACCCTGAGTTTCGATCCGGCCGTTTCAATACCAGTTTTGTCGAAAGTCATCCCGAACTGGTCAATTATTCATTAAAACCCAGGCCAGAAGTATTGGCCAGCGTAATTGCTGCAGCCATGGCAGCGCATACTGGTCTTTGAATCCGTTTTTCCTAGGAACACCCGATGCAAAAAGTACACATTACTGACGTTATACTTCGCGATGCTCACCAATCATTGATTGCAACGCGGCTGCGCACTGAGGACATGCTACCCGCATGCGAGATGCTCGATAATATCGGCTATTGGTCCTTGGAATGTTGGGGCGGGGCGACCTTTGATGCCTGTCTGCGTTTTCTGAAAGAAGATCCTTGGGAGCGGCTCAGCAAGCTTAGGACCGCTTTGCCTAAAACTCGCTTGCAGATGTTATTGCGCGGACAAAATTTGCTGGGCTATCGTCATTATTCCGATGATGTTGTTAAAGCATTCATAGAGCGAGCGGCAGCTAACGGAATGGACGTATTCCGTATTTTTGACGCGTTGAACGATGTCAGAAATCTTCAAACCGCTATCGAAGTGACCAAAGCTACCGGCAAGCATGCGCAGGGAACCATTTGTTACACCACCAGTCCGGTGCATGATGTCAAAAGTTTTGTGACTTTGGGAAAAGCGTTGGCAGAATTGGGTTGTGATTCGATTGCGATAAAAGACATGGCCGGACTGCTGACGCCTTTTGCTGCCAGCGACTTGGTCAAAGCGCTTAAAGACGCACTGGATTTACCGCTGCATTTACATACGCATGCGACATCCGGTTTGGCGGAAATGTGCCAGCTTAAAGCCATTGAGGCAGGATGTGATCATGTCGATACGGCTTTATCCTCATGGTCCGGCGGCACCAGTCATCCGCCCACGGAGAGTTTGGTGACCGCGCTTCGCGGCACACCTTATGATACCGGTCTGGATTTGGATAAACTGGAAGCGGCAAATGCCTATTTTGCCAATATAAGAAAAAAATACCGCCGCTTTGAAAGTGAATTTACCGGTGTGGATACGCGGGTTCATGTTTTTCAGGTGCCCGGAGGCATGATTTCGAATCTGGCCAACCAGTTGAAAGAGCGTAATGCGCTGGATCGCATCGAAGAAGTTTACCGAGAAATTCCCAAGGTACGTGAAGACCTGGGTTATCCTCCTTTGGTAACACCGACTTCTCAAATCGTCGGAACTCAGGCGGTATTGAATATCCTGACGGGGAAGCGCTATGACACTATTTCTAACGAAGTGAAGCGTTATTTACAAGGTGGATACGGCAAATCTCCCGCGCCTGTGAACAAGGAATTACAACATAAGGCCATCGGCAAAGAAGACTTGATCGATTGCCGTCCGGCTGATTTGCTTAAACCTGAATTCGAACATCTGCGTCAGGAAATTGCCCATCTGGCCAAAAATGATGAGGACGTATTGAGCTATGCCATGTTCCCTGAAATCGGCAAACAATTTTTGGAATTACGTTCCACTGATCATTTGGTTGCAGAGCCTTTGGAACTTGAAGAACCTGTTGAAACGGGCTCAAAAACTGCTCCTACCGAATTTAATGTCGCGTTGCACGGAGAGGCTTACCACATCAAAGTGACTGGAGCCGGGCCTAAGAATCAAACGCTGCGTCACTTCTATTTCATGGTCGATGGCGTGCCTGAAGAGATTGTTGTCGAAACGCTGGATGAAATCGTGCTCGATGGCGGAACACAAGGCGCGGTTCAAGGCAGTATTTCCAGCAAACGCCGCCGCCCCAGTGAGCCTGGTGATGTGGTAGTCAGCATGCCCTGTAATATTCTTGAAGTGCTGGTTAAACACGGGCAAAAAGTTGATGCAGGACAGGCGGTGTTGGTTACCGAAGCGATGAAAATGGAAACCGAAATCACTGCACCAATTGCCGGTGTCGTCAAAGCCGTTCATGTGGTTAAAGGTGAGCCGGCTAATCCCAATGAAGTGCTGATAGAAATTGTGCCTGAATGATGCGGTTCGTCAAAATCTGTGTACCAAGCAGTCCAGCTGAATCCTGGCTCGCTAATTAATGAGACCGATCAGAGCCAGTTCGGTAGCAATTGAACGTGCGGCGGAATTATTAAAGCAGGGCGGCTTGGTCGCATTTCCTACCGAAACCGTCTATGGCTTGGGCGCAGACGCTGGCAATGCTGGGGCGGTACAGCGGATTTTTAGCGCCAAAGGACGGCCTGCCGATCATCCTCTGATTGTTCATCTTGCTTACAGTCATCAATTAAATGACTGGGCCATTGATATCCCTGACGCCGCTTTTAAGTTGGCCCAGGAGTTCTGGCCCGGACCTTTGGCGATAATTTTAAAAAAACAAGCCCATGTACCGCAGGTTGTTACCGGCGGGCAGCAGACCATAGGCCTGCGGGTTCCCAATCATCCGGTTGCGTTGTATCTGCTGCGCCTTTTTGGCGGCGGTATCGCGGCGCCCTCGGCAAACCGTTTCTGCCGCATCAGTCCTACTTGCGCAGATCATGTCGAAGAAGAGTTGGGCGATGAAGTCGATATGATCCTGGATGGCGGCAACTGTCAGGTGGGGGTTGAATCGACAATCATCGATCTCAGCGGGAAACGTCCGGTTTTGATCAGGCCCGGCCATATCAGTCGGGAAGAGTTGCAGACGGCACTTCAGATGGAAGTATCATTCCCTGATGAGAATAAACCCGGCTTACGAGCACCCGGCCTTTTGGCCGTTCACTATGCGCCGGTAACCCCTGCGATACGCTGTCATTCAGAGCGTTTGGATGAAATGCTTTACGAATTAACGTCGGAAGGGCAATCTGTGGGGGTTTTGCTGTACAAATCAATATTTGCCGAAACAGAAAATCTTCATGTCATGCAGGCGCCATTGAAACCTGAGCCTTATGCGCAGTTGTTATATGCGGCCTTACGGCAATTGGATCATTTGAATCTGGATATTATTGTCGTTGAGCAACCCCCCGAGAATGAGGATTGGCGAGCTATCAATGACCGCTTGAAAAAAGCCACGATTCCACGTTAAAAGCAGGGCTTTTAGGGTGATTTAAGACCCCTGTAACAGAAAAGCCCGGCCAATAACGGTACAAAACTCCATACAGCATTAACCGGGCATTTCTTACTATCTCCAAATTGAAAGACAGTCTGTTTTTTTCAGAGTTCAGTTACACGCTAAATTTTTTTATTTGTGATGGACAATTTTTTTTCGGCAGATTAAATGAGAATCTGATCAAGCGTGCCCACACTTGATTTATTGGTTATCGGGCCTGAAATTTAACTGGCACAGGGATTGAGCGGCAACTAGCTCGCCATTCAGTAAATGGTTTTTTAAGTACTCGATGCGCTGCATATAAACGGCTGTGTAGTCGCCAAAAGCTTTGGGTAGCTCTTGCTTTTCCATTTTGGACAGATGGCCATCAAATGCGGCCGCGAGGCAGAGCAGGTCCAAAAGAAAAAAACGTTCTTCAGCCGGCAGTTGCTCCAGCAACGCTAAAAAAAGAGGCCAGTCATCGTAGTCACCTTGCTGATCCAGGTTAAAGCAACTATTAAACCGGTAGATTAGCATCAACATGTTCGGGTGGTGATTTTGGGTCAATACCATCATGGTCGCAATGGCTCGGATTGCGCCTTCCTGGGCCTGGGTTGAAAGGTTATCCATAACCTTCTGTGTCAATATTTCCTGACTGATATATTGCACCAGGCTGTGTCCGAAGATTCTAAGCCGGGCTTCGCGAACGACTTTGTAGATAACGATGGCATCCCATATGCCGGTGATCGGGATTGCTATCCAGCTGAAACTGCTTCTCAAGCCTAATTTTCCGCCCATTCGCGTCAACAAAAATTTGACCGCGACGCTGGTTAAAATCACTTTGGCTTTATAAAGAAGACCGATAATCAGTAATTTGGGTTTGGAAACATATTTTAAAGGATCGATTCCCAAATAGCGGATGACCGGATCCGGTAATTCCAAAGCCGCGCGAGCCAGCAAATTGGCAACTGTGTCGTTGCCGGGTAACAAAGGATCGCTTTCGGCAGGTTGGGAGTGGCTTAAGCAGGCGATACTGTGAACAGTTTTTAAGCCCAGCCAGAACAGTAAGGTCAATTCAATGATTAACGAGAGCAAGGCAACGCCAAGCTGCAAGAAAATGTACGCGTAAAAGTCCAGCGAATCAAAATAAAACCATTCCACCAGTACCGTCGGAATGGTAGTGGCCGCACCGATACAAAAGGCTATGATTGCGGCATAGTCAGTAATCAGTACGGATAAAAAGTGCCGAATGCTATCGTCAAAAAGGCTGGCATCCAGGGTCTTATTTACTCGTTCTTTGTTCAGTTTTCCGGAGAGGCGATGGAAATATTTAACCCCCCAGCGTTCCAGGACGCTCTCGGAGTCAGATCTGGCATACTCGGAATTTGGATTCGGCATTTAAGAACGGGGTAAATGACTGTTGTTGTGCAGGTTGCTATCCACGGCAAACATTCTGCCGTGAATAGACTGATTAACGCTGTTGACAGTATCTGGCTTGAAAACCTAATCGTTCAGTTTCAGACTGTAAGAGCATTGATGATGGTGCGATTATTTCCAGCCTTTTTCAGCTTGTTCTATAACATAAGCGGATACGCTTTCAATTTGTTTTTCATCCAGTGAGGCTTTAAAAGCGGGCATTGGTGCCTTGCCGTTAGTGACAATCGCTTTTACTGCATCTACTGTTGCAACGCCGTTTTTATCAAGGCTGTCTTTCATCAAGGTTTTAGCTGGGTTCATAATATTTCCCCCGCCTTTATGGCAAGACGCGCAGTTTTTGTCAAAAACTTCATTAGCACTTGCTGCGCCTGAAAATAAAACGGCTGAAGCGGATAAGGCCAAAGTGGCAAGAAAAACTGATTTTTTCATAGGATTCTCCAAAAAGTTGCGTAACTTTATTTTGCTTTGATGCGGCTGAAGTCAGTTGTTTTTATCTTTGATGAACTTCAGTCTACGTGTCTCCGGAGCCGGAATACTCGCATGTTACGGCCCATCGGGATATGCCTTATAAAGGGCCGGGCCATTGTAACGCCCGTTTCTTGCTGTTGGCAAACCTGTAATGGTGTTTCCTCTTGAATTTCACAGGCATTTGCGGCGGGTTGATTTAAAAATTATACTGATAATGTTAACAAGTTCACATATTTCACTTTTTTTGATTGAGTCCAAATTTATGACGGCTGCGCATCATTACCATTCCCTAAAATCGTTACTGAATCATCCAGGATTTTATGAGGGGGAAAATTGGTACAAAATGAAATTAGAAGCTGAACAATTAGTGATTTTGGAAGGCGAGACCGGTCATGAAATATATGCGATTCTGAGCGGTAAGGTTTCGGTCTGTACCCAGGTCCAGATTTCAGAATCCAGGAATATGCTCTCGGGGCTATGCGAATTATTTGATGGGGAAGAATTTGCGCATTCCTGTTTTTTTGATGAAGAACCGCACAGTGCGTCTGTCAAGACAATTACCCCCTGTGAACTCGCGGTGATTGATGCGGCAAAGCTTAAGGTTTTTTTGCAGGATCATCCCGAAATAGGGTTCAACCTTCTTTATTATTGGATAACCATGATGTTGCCCCGAATTCGCCAAGGTAACAAACGTTTTGCCAGTCTGTTCAGTTGGGGTTTAAAAGCCCATCAACTGGATGTATCTCTATAACAGATTAGGTCTGGCTTTTTCAGTAAAAACGGTTAAGTGCAATTTTTTTCCTGATACTCTTTTCACGGTGAAAATGCGTTCGACTTTATATAAGGTGCAGAAAGTGCCTGTTGAGGGTTACCGTAAACCTCTCTGGAGGTGCTTTGGCATCCATTTTGCCGTACTCGCAAAATATTCCTCGGTATCTTCTATAAACTGGACGTTTTTTGGATCAGATAGGCGTGAACGATGAATGGCTTTATTCATTTGGGTAAGGTCACGCCGCCTTTTTCGATGATGAGCGCTTTTTTTAGCATGTCGCTCGCAGATGGATTGGCCCTGTAGGCCGCACCTATTTTTTTGTAATAGGTGATCGTATCGAATTTTTCGTTAGCCTGTTGCTGCGTTATCCGGCTCAGCAAAGCCCTGAAAGCCGGTGATACGGTAACCACTCTTAAGCCTTTGATGATGCTGGTTTTCGATTCCACTAACACCAAATGAAAAGGCAGATACCCTTCGTTGTCTTCCACTTTTTCATCGCCGGCCAAATGGATGGTAAAGGCAAGATCCGACCAGTCCAGAAAATTTTCGATTTTGAACAAAAAAAACAATGTATTGTTTTCGTTAAATAAGCCAAATGAAGTTGGGCCGTTCAAAAAGCAGTCAACATGCTTTTGAGTAACTGAAAAATTAAAAGTCAGCAACGGTGCGCCATTGACCAGAATGATGCTCATACCTTCATCAGGTATGTCGTGATCAAATTTTTTACCCACCGTCAGTTGCATGGTTTCCATCATTAATTGTGTCTTTGAGTTTCTTTCTGTCATTCTATAATCAAGCCTGGCTTAAATGAACCTAAAACTTCGGCCAATCCATGAAACGCGCGAAAAAATCAAGCAGTTGTCGTAATTTTCCAAAAGGTGTCTGAATCAGACTGAAAGTTTATTACCTACTCTAAACCAGCCGGCGATACTGAATCGTTGCGCATGAGATATGAGGACTTCATGAGCGATTTCTTCGCTGAGAAAGACCGCCAAAGTACCGGCTTCGGGTTTGATGCGAGCTGTTTCAGCGCCGGACTCCGGATCGAAAAGAATCAACTGGCCGCCGTCCTTGTCATTCCAGTCTGGATTCAAGTAGGTGACGGTGCTCAAGACCCGATTAGCGGCGCCTCTAAAGCTGTCTTTATGTTTGGCATAAAACGATCCGGGCTCATAAAGCGCAAAATGGCCTTCAAAAACAGCCAGTCCTAAAAAAAGTCGTCTATTGATACCCTGGCGCAAATGCTCCATCTGTTTCAAATAAAGGCTTTGTGCGGCTGTCTCGCCGGATAACCAGCGGGTTTGATCGCTTCTTACCGACGGATCGACCATAAAGTCATGGCCGCGTCCTATCCCGGCTTCAGTCAAACCGGTTGATCCGGCGTGGTTTATCACTTCGTTTCGAAGGTCTTCAATCAAGACGGGTGAGAAAAAATCAAAAAGGACGCCCCAGCCTTGTTCGGCCAAATTGTGACAGAGTTGATCCAGTAGTAAGTCATCAGGATTTTGAATGGGAGAGTCTTCGCATGTCATCAGGTTTATTATCCGGCTCAGAGGCTCGCGTAAACCGTATCTTGATATCGGCGTTTCGCGGCGGTGAGTTATAATAGCCGGAAAATTTCAAGGTGTTAATGGTGGTTGTGAAGCAGTTGGAAAGTAATGTGGATAATCTGATGACTGTTCCCCAGGGACGTTTTGTGTTATGCCGTTTGCCCGCCAGAAGGAATGAGCTGTTAAGAGCCTGGGATGCGGCAGATGAGTTGTTGCTGAATGAATTGGATCAGCACGGCTTGCCTGAAGCGGAGTCTCGTATTTTGATCATCAATGATGCTTTTGGAGCTTTGACAGTAGCTCTACAGCCTTATGCGCCAGTGGTTTGGTCCGATTCTTATCTCAGCCATCAGGCCAGCAGGAACAATCTGGATACCAACAGCAGGTCGCAGGATGCGGTGACTTTTTTAACAAGTCTGAATCAACCTCCCGGTCTGTTCGATTTGATTCTGATTAAAGCGCCCAAGACATTAGCGCTGCTGGAACATCAATTAATCGGCTTGCGGCCATTGCTGAAACCCGCCACGAGACTGATCGTTGCCGGTATGTTCAAGGCGTTAACCGCTTCGATATGGACCTTGCTGGAAACGCTGATAGGACCTACGACGACCTCACTGGCCTGGAAGAAAGCACGCCTGATTGCTGTAAAGCCTGACTTCCGGCTGCCTGTGCGGGTTAATCCTTATCCCGGTTGTTATAAACTGGAAGGTACTGATTTTGATATCGTCAATCATGCCAATGTATTTTCAAGGGAACGTCTGGATATAGGCGCTCGATTTTTTCTTGAGCAACTGGCTCAGTGGCCGGATGCCAGTGATATTATTGATTTGGGCTGCGGTAACGGTGTGATCGGTCTGATGGCAGCTGCAAAAAATCCCGGAGCGGTCATTCATTTTGTCGATGAATCCTATATGGCGGTTGCATCGGCAAGAGAAAATTTTCTCGCGGCATTCGGTCACAGTGCCGCCGCAACATTCAGGGCGGGCGATTGTTTAAATGAATTTAAGCCCGGTTCAGCGGACGTTATTCTTTGTAATCCACCCTTTCATCAACAACATGCGGTGGGCGATATGATTGCGGTACGGATGTTTAAGCAAGCCAGGCAAGTACTGAATAAAAAAGGCGCTTTGTGGGTGATTGGCAATCGGCACTTAGGCTATCAACAGACACTGAAAACCCTTTTCAGGCAGGTGTCATTGGTTGCCGGCAATGCCAAGTTTGTAGTTTTTAAAGCAACCGGTTAAAGCGGTGATGGTGTTCATCTCTTTTCGGGTAATGTTTCTCTGAAACAAGGTTAAAGCATGTGGCGTAGTAAATTTAGATTTTTACACTATTTAGTTATGGGTGTTGTTGTTTTAGGCGGCTGTACCACATCAAGACAGCTGGCTCTTGATTATCCAGTGCCCAAAGCCAGCTCTCTCGCACCTTCGGAAGGTATCTCTTCAGAAGATGGCGACGATTATTATGTTCAGCTGATGTCTGAATTCGAATTAAAAGGCGACAATGCTTTAAAAGCGGGCTGCACGGATATCGGGCCGAGCTATGAGACCAATGAAACGTCTGCTGCAGTCATTTTTAAGGTCAAAAACGAGGCGGTTAATTTTCAGCAGGATGTGACTGCATTGGTTTACAAAGCGGGTACAGGCAAGTGTAATTTTAACCTTGAGACCCGTAAAGCCGCATTAACGCCCTGGTTAAGACTGGATTTAAGTAAGGAAACGGCCATCGATTACAGTTTTGTGACCAGTAATCAGAGCGATACGAACGTGACCAAATTACTCGGCGATGTCAATACGACGACTAATTTACTGGCCATAACCGGTGTCGGTCTTGGCGTGGCCGTGATGGGTAAAATGGCTAATGAGTGGGTTCAAGGTGCACCGGTATTTGGTGCCCAAGTTCCTGTACCGGCTCAGACGGTTCCCTCGGCGGCAAAAGTAAGCAGTGAAACCCACAACCTTCAATCGCTGGTTCGTTTGTCAGGTAAAGAAGTGATATTGAATGAAACCCGTTTGCCGGTTTATGAAGTGGCCGACGGTGCAACCAAGATATTGAGTTCCGAGCCCAAATTATTGGGTGAACTCAAAGTCTATCCGGAATTACGCAGAACGCTGCTGCTGAAAAACCCCTCGTTAAATGTGCCTAATGCCCAGGATCTCAGTCTCGATGAGCTATGGCGATCGCCCATTCGAACCGCAAAGGGCAGTATCGATTTAAAAACACTGATTGATAAAGTGGATTCGGCTGATAAGCCCAATCTTCAGCCAGATTGGAAGAACTACGCCGAAGTCGAAAGCCAGTGCCGCAAGTTAAAAAGAGTGTTGAGAGAACTGGGTTTCAATAAGTACGATCGCAATGCGGTTTTGTTTTATTTTCTGGGCTCTTCAACTGAATGGCAAAACTATACGATTCCTGCGGCCAAATTGTCAGCGGGTGACTATAAAATGAGTACGCTGCAACAGTATCGAGAACGGAACTTTTCGGGTTGTTTGGCCAAACAGGATTATGACGCCATGGCGCAGATGGGTTTGCCGGTCAATACCGATAAAACCTGGGAGACGCTATTAATGGGGCGGCGCAAACAGGAGAGTGTGGTGGGGCCGGTTCAATCAATTGGTCGCCAACTCACTGCCGTGATCAATAATAAAAATCCAACCGAAATGGCGCGGCAAATTTATCCGCTGATTGCCACTGCCAAAGAGGGTAACGGTCAGGTGTTATTGCAAAATAATCTAGGTGATTTCGGGCTGGAAAATCTGCTGGGTGTGACAGCAATCTCCGGGGAGGGCGTTGTGTTGTCTTATCAGCAGGTTGAACAGGTTTTCAACTGGCTTGCAATAAAGGAGCTGAGTTGTTCAAGGCCTGCAATTGAACAAGGAAAACCATTAGGTCATATCGGTTTGATGCTGTTTACCACACAAGACGGATCGCCCTGGCCTAAAGGTGGCGCACTGGAGTATGAAATCCTTAACGGCAAGATTGCCCGGCTGTCTTTCCAGAATCCGGCTTTTCGCGATTTTGAGCAAAGTCTCATTGATTTTCCTGAAGTCGGTGGCTGTCGTATCAGCAGTGATTTTGTGCAAAAACTGAAATGAGCCGGATGAATTCAACTATTCACGCAGTAGCGTGGGAACAACCTCATTTTCACTTAGCAAGGAATTAACTATGACTCTTATTCGCCAGGACGATGTTATTCAAAGCGTGTTTGATGCGTTGCAATTTATTTCCTATTACCATCCCAAAGATTTTATTCAGGCGATGCATGAGGCGTATCAAAAAGAGCAAAGTCAGGCAGCCAAGGATGCTATTGCTCAAATCCTCATAAATTCTAGAATGTGTGCGGAGGGGCATCGGCCTATTTGCCAGGATACCGGCATTGTCGTTGTATTTTTAAAAGTCGGGATGAATGTGCGCTGGGAAGCCGACATGAGTGTGGCCGATATGGTTAATGAAGGCGTCAGGCGCGCTTATCAGCATCCGGATAATATCTTGAGAGCGTCCATTTTGTCCGATCCGGCCGGAAAAAGGATTAATACCAAAGACAATACGCCCGCTGTTGTGCATATGGAAATCGTTTCCGGCGATCAGGTAGAGGTTGAAATCGCCGCCAAAGGCGGAGGCTCGGAAGCCAAATCCAAATTTGCCATGCTCAATCCCTCCGACAGCATTGTCGATTGGGTGCTTAAAATGGTGCCGACTATGGGGGCCGGATGGTGTCCGCCCGGTATTTTGGGAATAGGTATCGGTGGTACGGCTGAAAAAGCAATGATTCTGGCAAAACAAGCGTGCATGGAATCTATCGATATTCAAGAATTGATAGCCCGCGGACCGCAGAACAGAGTCGAAGAATTGCGTCTGGAATTGTTCGAAAAAGTGAATGCTTTGGGGATAGGTGCGCAAGGTCTGGGTGGTCTGACCACTGTGCTGGATATAAAAATCCGTGACTTTCCGACGCATGCTGCGAATCTGCCTATCGCAATGATTCCAAATTGTGCCGCAACACGGCACGCGCATTTTATTTTGGACGGTTCCGGGCCTGCCAAACTTGAATCGCCGAGTTTAAGTGATTGGCCCGAAGTGACCTGGGATGCCGGTAAAACAGCCAAGCGCGTTAATCTGGCTACCGTGACACGGGAAGACGTCGCGTCATGGCAGCCGGGCGAAACGCTGTTATTGAGCGGCACCTTACTGACCGGACGGGATGCGGCACACAAACGCCTGATCGATTTATTTAACCGCGGCGAACCGTTGCCGGAGGGGGTTGATTTCACCAATAAATTTATCTACTACGTCGGCCCGGTGGATGCGGTGCGTGATGAAGTAGTCGGTCCGGCGGGGCCTACCACGGCGACACGCATGGATAAATTTACCGGTGCCTTGCTGGACAATACCGGTTTGCTGGGCATGATAGGCAAAGCCGAACGGGGTCCGGAAGCCATTGCGGCTATAAAAAAACACCGGTCTGTTTATTTAATGGCTGTAGGCGGGGCGGCTTATCTGGTTTCCAAAGCCATACGCCAGGCCCGCATCGTGGCTTTTGCAGATTTGGGTATGGAGGCTATACACGAGTTCGTCGTGGAAGACATGCCCGTAACCGTAGCCGTCGATGCCAACGGTATTTCAGTCCATAACACCGGTCCCAAAGCATGGCAGGCCAAAATAGGCAAGATTCCGGTGTTGACTGAAGGTTGATCAAGTCGCTAATGCTAACTACTCGCCCGCTTTGAATTAAAGGTGCAGGCGATTGATTTCAAAGGACGCGTAAATAGGTCACTGTAGTTAAGATTGTGGGGATACCTACCTCTTTTCTCAGGGTAAACGCATTAAAATAATTAATATATCAATATGTTATCTGGTTGCTTAGAACGCATCGTCAATTTGGCTCAACTCAAGGCGCCCCTCCCTGGGTCCCGTTAGGCCGCGCCGAGCACTGGCGATTTTGCCGAGAATT
>NZ_JAUSBX010000073.1 GCF_030651835.1 Methylicorpusculum sp.
GAGTCGTAACACCCGAAACTGGGATTGGCAGCCAGAAGTCTGTTTAAATCCTGATAAACCAAACAATAATGCGGCGAAAAAAACCGACACTACTGTCCACTAATTTTTAACTGATGCGACAACTACGTTGACATTTACCGCCGGCGAGATGGTAATAACTTCTTTTTTGAGTACGGCCGGTGTCACACCAGATTGACTTGTTTCAGTCGACTTGTCCTCAACTGACACCATTTGAGCGGTCACTTTCTGTTCCGGGGTATCTTTCAGGTATCCTGAATCCACTGCGCGTTTACGCAGGGCCTGTATCACCCCCATGACCTCTGAGGGATTGGCTAGAAAAGCGTCCCCAAGTTGCGTTGTCCAGTCCAGATGATCATTCATCATCTTGATTACTAACGGCACGCTGGCAAGTCGCATAATGCTGGCATCCCAATTCTTGGTGCTGAGTGTTGCAAGATCCGGCTTTGATTCCAGCCAACGCGCTGCCTGCACGATCTCCAGAGGGTACGACGATGCCACCAGCATTTCGGCCAGTAACGGATCCGGATACAACGCAATCGGCGCTACCAGCGATTCCAGGCTGGTCAAAGGCTGAACCGGGGCTACGGGTGCCTGTTCAACCGGCATAGGGTCAGTTGGCGGCACACCCTGCTCAGCAGAAGCTTGGGTAGGTGGCGATTTGCTTGATTCTTGATCATCCTTATTGCATCCCGCAGGTAAAATAATCAGCGCTATCAAGAGTGCTCGACATAAAACAGCGCTGCAATAATAAGGATCGTTGGTTGATTTTAAATGATTCATTACTCTTCTCTCAAAAAGGCATTTCCGGAAACGGATCATCCGTTTTATGCACCTACTTTTCGGAAATCCATTCTGCTGGTTTCAAGGGCCTACCGCTTTGGATATTTTTCGAGTTTTTGGCTTTGACGATTTTTTATTCATAGACTTGAGTCCTGTCTGAGGTCTGAAAACGAAGGGCATAAGCCGGAATTTGCTGATATCCAGCCCTATTGAAGTGCATCCAATCATTTGAGATTTTTGGAAGTATACCCATGGTAGATCGAAATTCGGCACCGGGGTGCCCGTCAAAGGACGCCGTAATTACATCCATGTAGGCTCTATGCCAGCATCCATGCTGGCAAAGCCTTTGTCGAACAACCCCTTGCCTCCTTAGGCACTGCCGTAATTTGAAGTGCGAAAGGTATAAGTCTAAACGTGATATGAAATAAGATAATGGCTAGAATAAATGCAGAAATTGAGCCAATTTCAATCCACTCAAAACAAGACAGATAAACATACGATTTAACAATAACTTACTATCAAGACAAAGAAATGCTCGGTGGTGAGCGCTGGAAAAAGTCCCCGATATATCGTGGTTTACACGAAATATATCGATCTAACATTATTTAAGAAGAAGGCCTCCGTATACCTAACTTGCTCATTCGGCTTTCTAATGTGCTGGGCTTGAGTCCAAGAGCCGCAGCAGCGCCCCCTTGACCGCGCACTCGCCAGCCGCAGGCTTCCAAAACATGCTGAATATGCTTACGATCGACCTCCTCCAGAGAATCCTGATGATGGTTTTCAGATATCGCTGAAACGGATTTACTGACTGGCACGGTGATTTTGAGTACAGGCCCTTTGGCAAGAATCACTGCTCGTTCGATCACATTGCGCAATTCACGGATATTGCCCGGCCAATCATAGCCGCAGAGCATTTGCAAACTGGTTTTGTCAACGCTATCAATAGATTTGTCCATGATCCTGGCGAACTCCTCTATAAACGTCTCTACCAGTTTGGGAATATCTTCCCGCCGGTCGCGCAACGGCGGAACCTGAATCGGAAAAACATTCAGACGATAATAGAGATCCTCACGGAAACGGCCCTCGGCCACTTCTTGAGTCAGATTACGGTTAGTCGCTGCGATTACCCGGACATCTATATTGACCGGCTTGGGATTTCCCAAGCGTTCAATTTGCTTTTCCTGTAATACACGAAGCAGCTTAACCTGGGCATCTAAAGGTAATTCTCCCACTTCATCAAGAAACAAGGTTGAATGGTTCGCCAATTCAAACCGGCCGATTTGCTTGGCGAGCGCGCCGGTATAAGCCCCTTTTTCCCGGCCGAATAGTTCGCTTTCTATCAACGCCAAGGGAATTGCCGCACAGTTAACCCGGATCATCGATCTGTTTTTCCGAGGGCTCGCTTCATGGATGGCTGTCGCCAGTAATTCTTTGCCGGTACCTGTTTCGCCCATGATCAATACAGTAGCCGGTGTCGGTGCAACTTGCTGGACCTGTGACAAAATTGACTGCATTGCCGCGCTGCCTTTTATGACTTGAGTCCCCTTTCGCTCCGATATTTCGTGGCGCAGATAAATATTTTCCTGATGAAATTGGTCTTTGAGATGGCGAATTTCTTCGAAAGCAGTTTTAAGTTCACTGTTGGCGCGTTCTAGCTCGATTTTTGTCTTGCGAACATCAGTTATGTTCAGACTCGCCCCCATCATCCGTTCCGGTTGACCGGAATCGCCGAGCTGGAATTTACCGGTAGCGCATACCCAATATTCGGCGCCATTAGAATGCACAACCCGGTATTCTTCCCGGAAAGGACTGCCTTCTTTTAAGGCTTTTTGGACGCCATCCTTGACGCGCTCACAATCCTCGATATGAATACAGGCTAAAAAACGTTGCAAATTCAGCTTATCGTCATTCGGTACTCCGTAAATCTCTCCCGCCCTGTCTGTCGCCCAAATGATATCCCGAGGAATATTCCAAACCCAAAGACCTATGTCAGCCGATTCGGCCGCCAGTCTCATCTGCTCCTCTTTCCATTGAAGCTCTTTCATGCTTCGCTTGCGTTCCAGGACATTGGCATAAACATCGGCGATAAGGCCTAGACCCTGTATCACATGCTCCGACCATTGCCGCGGGTAAACAGAGGCGAAGCCAATGCCTCCGGACAAGGCCCCTCCGACGATAAACGGAAACACCAAAATGGCTCTAGTCCCATAGCGAAGAAAACCCTCCCTGTCTATCGATCCTTCCGGCGGCAAAGCATCAACATCATGCATGATAAAGGGTTTGCCGCCCAGCAGCGTTCTTGTCAGAAAGGGTCCTTCAGATAGCAGAGAATCGGCTTGCCAAGCCGTCTTACAAGGTTTGGCGAATTGATATCGGGAGTAAAAATCTTGACCATCGCCGGTTATTAAACCCAGTGCGATACTATCCAAATCCAGATTTTCGGCAATACGCTGCAAACTTGCCTGTATTTCCTGATCGATCATATCCGCTGAAACATGCACAAATCCGGCAGAAAGCTCCGCTAACAAAGACTGAAACAGCAAATGCTGTTCCAGTTGGATGATTGCCTTATTGTTATCTTGATTATTCATTTTAATTTTTATTAATCACTTGCCAAACTTAATGCCTGTTTTTCGGCAGCATTCCTGAGCCGATATCCGCGAAAGCTTACACCTTCGGCTTGCCGTGCGACAGGGTTTATTCGGAAAGACATTTTTGGCCTAATCCTTAACTGCGGGCAACCCCACAGCGACCGGTCTTACCTTCCAAATCTCATCGCAATATTCACGAATGGCCCGAAAATAACAAGCCACTTTAATCAGATCATTATCAGCATGACCATTGGCTAAATACCGCTGCACGGTATTGATCCAGCGATGCTGCAGCCGGTCTCTAACACTTAAGGCAAGTGCCTTGTAATAGGATTGTTTCGGCGCCACATCAATGACACGGCCGATGCTGTAGATCAAATGATCGAGAATAGCCTGCTTTAAAGCGGTTTTACTCAAGCTGGTACAAATTTCCAGTCCTGGTAATGCATCATAAGTTGAAGAACTGCCGGTTAAATTTTTGTGGATCGTCATTTTCGAATCCTCAGTTGGACTAATCAAACAGGTCGTCTTCCTGTCTGTTTATACGATTTTTATAAGCACAGTGAAACGGCTCCTATTCGAACTTTTAATTGGCTCAGCAATTCCCGGTTTGAACTTTAAAGTGGCTTTGAGTAGTGGCGTAAACCATGCGATATCCATGGGCGCATGACGGTAGCATCCCTGCTGCTGACATGGCGGCAAAGCTTACTCCTCCTCTTTTTTATTATCAAATTGAAAATTGTTGAAATTGGTTGAAACTGCATAGTCATTGAACGGGGCATCAAAGGGCTGCATAATCCCAGAAAACAACTGCCATTTGATTTCGAGACAGTACGCATGAACCCTCATATGAATCCACCAGAGTCAAGCCAGTCCATTCGCTTCGATGTAGTAGCGGGCCTCACCGCTGCCGCTGTAATACTGCCCAAGGCAATGGCCTATGCGACTGTAGCCGGCTTACCCGTTGCGGCCGGGCTTTATACCGCTTTTATTCCAATGATTATCTACGCGCTGATGGGCTCATCAAGAGTACTCAGCGTCAGCTCCACGACTACCCTGGGCATCCTGACCGGAACACAGCTGATGATGGCTGTGCCGGACGGCGATCCGGGAAAATTGATTACTGCCGCGGCCACGCTGACGGTACTGGTGGGCATCTTGCTGATAGTCGCTTCACTGCTGCGGCTGGGATTTGTAGCCAACTTTATTTCTAATCCCGTATTGACGGGTTTTAAGGCAGGAATAGGCCTGGTCATTATTTTTGATCAGTTGCCGAAACTTATGGGTATCCATATTACTAAACAAGGCTTCTTTCGCGATTTGTTCAGTATTGTCCATCATGTACCGGAAACTTCATTGATCACACTGGCGGTGGCTGCGGCCACGCTGATGGTGCTGATGGGTATGGAGCATCGTTGGCCGCATTCTCCGGCACCCCTGGTCGCTGCCGGAGGCGGAATAGCGGCTTCATGGTTCTTCGATCTGCCGGCACAAAGCGTCGCTACAGTAGGCATGATTCCGCAAGGACTTCCGTCACTGACGATGCCTGACCTTGCGCTGATCGAACAAATGCTGCCGGGTGCGCTCGGGATCGCGTTGATGAGCTTTACCGAGTCAATCGCAGCGGCAAGGGCTTTTGCCGCTAGTGCAGAGCCCCCGATAAATGCAAATCGGGAGTTACTTGCCCTCGGAGCAGCTAATCTGGGTGGAGCTCTATCAGGTGCTATGCCTGCCGGAGGGGGCACCTCCCAAACGGCTGTTGTTCGGGCCGCGGGTGGTCAATCGCAAAAATCGTCGCTGGTTACGGCAGCAACTGCCGCGGCAACCATGCTGCTGATAGCGCCTTTGATCGGTTTACTGCCCCATGCCACACTGGCTGCAGTCGTTATCGTCTATTCGGTGGGACTGATCCAGCCTGCGGAGTTCATCAACATACTCAAAGTACGCACGATGGAGTTTCGCTGGGCTATCGTAGCGTGTCTAGGGGTATTAATTTTTGGTACCCTGCAAGGTATCGTAGTCGCCATCATCCTGTCGGTTATCGGATTAGCCAGTCAGTCGGCCCATCCACGCATTTATGTCATTGGCAGAAAGCGAGGCACATCCGTGCTTCGACCGCTGACGCCCGAACACCCCGACGACGAAACCTTCGACGGCCTTTTGATCGTGCGTCCGGAGGGACGGATTTTTTTCGTTAATACGCAGCTGATTGCCGATCAAATACGATTCCTGGTCGAGCAACAAAAACCGAAAGTACTGGTGCTTGATTTAAGCCGTGTTCAGGATATTGAATATTCGGCATTGCAAATGCTGATGGAGCGCGAAAAGCGGGCAACTGAAAACGGCGCTACGCTCTGGTTAACTGGTCTTAATCCCAGTGTACTTGATGTCGTTCGCCGATCCGGATTGGCCGATCGACTTGGCCGTGAACGCATGCTATTCAATGCGAGCACCGCAATAGAACGCTACCAAATGCTGCAGTCAGTTAAATCGGATGCGTAATTAAAAAGGGAGTTTACCCGGTAAAATTTAAGCTCAATGCATCTGCTCTCCTCCGTCTAAGTTTTATAGGGGAGTCGGTGGTTGATTGAATCAGCGTCATTTTGTGCGGGGATAACCTTCATCGCCAAAGTCATCGCTACCAGTGTGAAGATTGGATTAATAATGTGTGAGAACAAACAAGCAATGGTTAGCGTAGTGCCGATGATGCAGTCACTTTATTAACATCTATCTGTCGTATACCGTCCCAACATTCTTAGCTTCAACTATTATTCTGCACAGCTTGATGATAAACGTTTGAGGTCTTTGATGAATTCAATGAAGGTTAACGGCAAAAAACTAAATCGAAGAGTTGCTTTTCGAGTTTACGAGCAGGTAAATCTTTACTTCCATAAAGTCGATAGTAGCCAAATCAATGAATTCCGACCAGAATTTGATAATAGTCTCGCTTTATCTCCCTCCGACCAGTCCTCTACACAAATTACGGGACAGTCAGAAGAGCAATCACTGCCCAATTCTCAAAGCCGCGAAAATGACACGCTCAATGTCAACATCAGCTCCAGCGGCATTGCATTTACCTGTAAAGAGGCATTGAATCCCGGTGATTATCTGGTCATCAGGCTATTTTTGTTATCCAGCCTGACGGTTATTATGACGTGTTGCAAAGTGGTTTACTGCAAGCCCAGTAACCCCTATGAAAAAAACCGCTACCCACATCTGGTTGGCGCGCACTTCGTCAACATGACAGCCGAAGACAGTGATTTATTGGAAGGGTATGTTGCAAGAAGAAAAAAACAGCAAATGATTGCAAACGGATTGCTACTCACGCTTTTGATGACGATTCTAGCAGTGCCCGATGTTTTGATTGATGTGTTTCTGGATCTTTGCGATCAGGCCATTGACCTGTTCATGGAAACGCTATCGATAGCCTACGATTACGCTGGCATGAGTCTGGACTATATTATTGAACGGCTATTCCATTCAGACCGGCACCAGACTCAAGTCATTGAATTTTATACTACGATAATTCTCGGACTTGCCTTACTGTATGCCTTGTGGCGTCATTTTCCCCGATTTTGTGCGCACCTGGTCAATAGACTCCGTGAATTCTGGTTTCGCAAGAAAGCAAGTTTTCGTTACTTTTGGGGGGAGCAATCCTTGTTGAATAAAGTCAAAATTGCCGTAATGGGTATTATCGCAGTCACCTGTTATGGCTACTTTGCGATCTGATACACCTGTAACAGGCTTATTTGAGAGGGGCTTTGCTTTTATGAACGGCGCGCCTCACTATTACTCCCTTTATACTCAAAAAATGGTTAACTTTATGAAGGTATGGGGTGTGGCTAGCGAGGATGTCGGCAGCAGGGATTGCTGCCGTCAAGCCCCCATGGAGGGGTTCACGGCGGTCCTCGATAGACACATCCCATACC
>NZ_JAUSBX010000093.1 GCF_030651835.1 Methylicorpusculum sp.
TGTAGGTGCTTGATTTCAAAGGACGCATCAATACGTCCCTGTAGCTCTCTGCAACATCCCTGTTGCAGAAGCCTTTTCAATCAACCACCTACACCCTCTATAATTGGAGGGGTGAGTAGATACGCTTTTTGTATCAATAGACTGAGCCTGATTGTCGAACGTATCTCGCTTGTAGGGCATGGCCCGCTCCTACAATACTGTCTATCGATACAGTGCTAAAGGCATTAGAGGGATTAACACTGCCTGCCAGATGAATTCTGGACGTTATTGTTCGCCAAATCGTTGATAGTTCTATGTTATCCTTCGCACATTTGAAATTGGTGGATAGTACAATGTCTTCACATCAAGTTATTCAGCGTTGTCTAACCGTTTGCCTCGCGCAGTCATTCGTGTTTAACGAACTCAAAGAAAAGTTGCTAGACACCTCCCGGTCTCAGGCTTTCAGAGATACTGTCGCAATCGATCATAAAAACGGCGTGTCTATCGTCTTCGCTTATGGCGTTGTCGTTCACTGGAATGTGAATCTGGACGACCGGCGGGATCTGCACAGAATGCTTTTAAATTATGCCGTAAAGCCGGAGACGGAAGCTCAGGAGGATAATTTCAGTTATCAGGTCAACTGCGAACAAGACCGAATTCAACACGATCATATCGAATTGCAATACGCCGATATCAAAGTCTTTGTTGCTTTATCTCATGCTATGGCGCAGTCAATCAAACTGGCCGCATTTGAAGGTAATGCCATTGACACTATCCATGCCACCAGCCATCTACCTGAATCGTTGGCACGGGAGGGTAAAATCAGACTGGGCAGAAATGCAATGGCTAAAATTCGGGGCCAGCTGTTTTTGACCAAAAGCGATATTATTCTGAATTACGACTTGCTGGATACGCCCGAGTTTTTTTGGGAACACCCGGAATACCAATCGATTTACTTGATGGCAGCGAATTATCTTGAGATCAAACAGCGCACCGAAGTGCTGTCGAAAAAACTGGAAACCATCCATGAACTGTTGGAAATGCTGGCTGACGAACAAAAACATCTGCATTCGTCAACGCTGGAATGGATCATCATTTGGCTGATTGCCGTGGAAATCATCATGTCCTTGATCGACAAGATTTTTTAGCTCCGCTACTATCCAGAAATCAAATAGGCATTTACTGCATCCTTGCAGTGTTAATCCATTATTGCCAAAAAGTTTACAACGACTTTGAATCCCAGCGGTGCGCCATAATTCCTTTAAACAGAATCACCGGCAACACGATTGCGGCGGCATAGGCCATCGTTCCGGTCAGATAATGCGGATAGTAACGCGTAAACTGACTCAGAAAAACATCCCATGAGCGATTACTGACGTTGTCAGACAACAGATAAAAGCTGCCATTAGTCAGCAAAAATGCCAGTGAGACCGCCAAAAACAACAGCCCGAATAAGCCGGTCAGATCAGTCAATCCGGTCAACTCTTTTTCGCGAAAGTAAGCACCGGTTGCCCAAAGTACCCCGTAAGCAGGTACCAGAAAAACATAGGCCGGAGAAATACAAAAATCACTGACGTTTAACTGGGCTATCGCAACATAATCGATAAGTCCTGCTAGCACCAACAAAGTCAAAAACAAGCCGCGGCCGCCAAACCACAAACCCGCGAGAAAAAAAACTGCCAGCGATGCATCAGGTAAGGCAAAAGCCGAACCGAAATGATCCATGCGGGTCATCGCCATTAAGCCGATCAAGGCTAAGGGACCGGGTTTGGCCAATTGCTGACTGAGTGCTGATGATGTGGGTATTGCCATAGTAAAGCTCCAAAATGGGAAAGTGATAGCCGTCCCTGGCCAAAAAATTAATGTGTAAAATGTATCGATAAGAAAAAGTTTCTATCCGCTGTGTAAAAAGTATCGGCGGTTTGATATTGTTTATCCAGTAAATTATTCAATTGTCCGCTTAACTTCCAGTTTTTATTGAACTGATAAGCGCTGCGCAAATCAACGGTGACAAAGCCGCCGACTTTATTGGTATTTTCCTGCCGGTCATAGCGATAGCCTTGAGCGAGTAAAGTTGCCCCCGTTTCCAGCGCGCCAAACGACCTGGATAGATCAAATGACAAGGTTTTATTGGATCGTCTGGGTAAGCGCGTATTGGTCAAGCGATTACGAGGATCCAGCAGGCTCATTCCCAATTGTGCGTTCACACCCAGTATCTGGGTTCCTATTTCGGCTTCGATACCGTCAATTTGGGCTTTATCGGTATTTTCAGCCCCGAAGTTACCGGTATTGGGATTAAAGGAAAAACCAATCAGGTTGTCAATATTGGTATGGTAAGCCCTCAATTCCCAACGCAGCCAGTCATAATCTCCAGCCAAGCCGACTTCGACTGAAGTTGACTCCTCCGCCGATAAACCGGAATTACCGAAATTAGGAAAGTAAAGTTCGTTAAAGGTCGGTGCCTTAAACGCGTTGCCGAAACTGGCAAATGCGCTTAAGCCATAATCCCAGTTAAACCGCCAGCCGATATTCCCGCTGACAAAATCGCCAAACGCTTCATTATCATCGAATCGAACCGAAGCGGTCAGAAAATGCCGATCCAGCAAGCGGCCTTGCCATTCGGCAAACACACCCACATCGTAGCGGCTGAGCTCAGTATACAAAGTAGTGCTCTCCACCTCGTCATAGCGATAATCGGAACCCAAAATCACTTGATGATCATCGGATAACTTGAACGTATTCAACCAGGTGGCATTCCAGCGGGTTGAATTGAATTTGGTAGAAAAGTTGCCATCCAAATCCAAATTATCATTATCATCCCGGGTTTGTCCCAACCGTAGCGAGGACTCCCAATAGTCGGTTAAAAAAAGACGTCCGGATAGGCCCACGACATGATTAAAGAATTCGGTTTGATCTTCATTAAAACCGTCAAATCGATTTTTACCTTCCGAACGCATGAAAAATGCTTCAATTTCCGCCTTATTGTCAAAGCGGTGTCCGAGCCTGGCGTTAAGTCCGGTATTATAGTATCCGTCGTTGTCCGGCTGATTGACGCCAAAAAAACCTGTAGTCGGTTCTCTCGCATCAAAGCCCTTGGTGTTGATATGAGATGCCCCCAGCGTGTACCAGGTACCGTTAGTTTCGCCACTTACAGTACCGGAAACCTTGGCCGTATTATAAGAGCCGCCGCCGGCATCCAATGTAAAGGTAGGCTCTTGTTTCTGGGCGCCTTTGCGGGTAAAAATTTGAATCACCCCCCCAAGCGCTTCAGAACCGTAAAGACTGGCTTGTGGTCCCCGGATGATTTCAACCCTTTCGACTTGGTCGATGGGGATCACTTCAAAAGGAGAGGTGCCCAGGGTAACCGAGCCGAAACGAATACCGTCAATCAAGACCAAAACCTGATCCGATTCTGTGCCGCGCATGAAAATACTGGCGGGCTTACCTAGACCGCCTGATTGCACGACATCGACACCGGTGGCTCGTTTTAACAAATCAGGCAAGGTATTGACTTGATATTTTTCAATATCTTCACGGGTAAAAACGGTAATAGCGGCCGCTAACTGCTTTTTTTCCCGTTCCGAGCGGGTTGCAGTGACCACCATGTTAGGCAGCTTATATGAATCTTCAGAATCTGTCTTTTGGGCCAAAACCGGTTGATGCGCACCGGTTAAAATTAATGAACTAATGATGAGTTTTCGCATTTTATCCTCTGCGCCGCCCGCGCATGAAGCTTAGGAAATGACAGCGAAAAGGCAAGGCAAAGAGAAACACAGGGGAATCTTTTCGCAAACAGCCCGCCGCTGTCTCGAATCAACTCTCGGGCCGGTCTCCGGGCTTATAAGTGGCGTATGCCTGAATCACCGCCTTCCCATGCAAAAGACACAGTGGCTTGATGATGATTCTTTACTTATCTACCGTTGCGGGGGCAGCGTCGGCTTTGGCAATGAATACCTGACCGACTTCCCGTTTAACCCAATGATATGAATCAAGGGGCACCAGAAAGAAGGCCGTGAATTATAAGGATTTACAAAAGTAAAGCAAGTAAAGGAATTGCCGCCGGCAATTCTCAATTTGACACCAAAGAAGGGGTAAGGTGAGTTTGGCGAGGGTGTCGATAGCAGGATCGCTATCGTCAAGCCCCCATGAATGGGTTCACGGCGTGCTTCACCAGACTTACCTTGCCCCTAATTAATGCTAAAAAGTTCAAACTGGAAATTACTGAATTGCCGCACACTTAAAGACAGAGGACAATAAGTGCGATTTAACGTGATATTGAGCAGTTTTTTTCGACTCAGCCTAACCGGCACACGTTTTTTAAGTCATTTAGTAACTACTCGCCCGCTTTGAATTAAGGGTGTAGGTGCTTGATTTCAAAGGACGCATCAATACGTCCTTGTAGCTCTCTGCAACATCCCTGTTGCAGAAGCCTTTTCAATCAACCACCTACACCCACTAAAATTGGAGGGGGTGAGCAGATACGTCATTTATTTTGAATTGGAGTTTGTACTAATCATGAAGGTGTTATTAAGTCTTTTAGGCGGGGCCCTACTGAGCGCCTCTTCTGTTTCGCTGGCTGCGAACCGCTGGGCAACTGCCACCTCCCCTACCCCGACAGTAAATGGCATTGAGAGTATTGGTGATTACACAGCGGGATGTTTGCGGGGGGCTTTGACTTTACCCGAAAATGGCGAGGGTTATCAGGTCATGAGGTTATCGCGTCAACGCTATTTTGGTCACCCCGATTTGATTCAGTTTATAGAAAAACTGGGCCGCAGCGCCGTCGATAAAGACTGGGGAACCCTATTGATCGGCGATTTGGGCCAGGCTCGCGGTGGTCCTACGCCTAGCGGACATCGAAGCCACCAATCCGGCCTGGACGTAGACATCTGGTTTTTGTTGTCCAGAGAAGCGTCCAAGCGAAAATTAAGCCATGGCGAACGCGAAAAATGGGGAGCACCCTCTGTTTTACTGCCTCATTCGGACACCATCAATCCATCTCAATGGTCTCCTGCCATGGAACAAGTACTGGAAACCGCAGCGCTGATGCCGGAAGTTGACCGTATCTTTGTCAACGCCGCCATCAAGCGGGAATTGTGTAATAAAAACGGCCCTGAAGCCCGGCCGTGGTTAAAAAAAATCCGGCCCTGGTGGGCGCATGATGATCACTTTCATGTCCGCTTGAAATGCCCGATAGACAGCCCTAATTGCAAAGCTCAAGATCCGGTGCCCAACAGCAATGGCTGCGATGCCTCGCTGGATTGGTGGTTTTCTGCCGAAGCAAAAACGCCTTCGACTGTTCCGAAAAAAGCGCCGGCACCCTTGAGACTACCAGAACAATGCAACGCTGTTTTGACGGAATAAACTCTACTGAAAAGGCACTGTTTGCGTTAATAACTGATGTCGCCCCGGCGCTGATTGCCGGGTCCGGAAGCCATGGATGGCGTTGAACTTTCACATCGGTGTGATCCCGATTCGCTTACGCGGTCTATCGGCTCCGGCAATCCATAAGGAATGACGATGTTGATGTCCTTTAAACCGCTAACGTGAACATCGCCAATTAAAAACTAAAGATGAATTAACTTAAAACGCGGACATTAACAAAATGAAACTACTGACAGCCGTTTTTATCTTGGGCTTGATTATCCAGTATTTTATGGATTCGGCATTAAGACTGGAAAATATCAATCTGGAAATGTTTATTCATAACCT
Organism: Methylicorpusculum sp.; assembly: GCF_030651835.1. GTDB lineage: Bacteria > Pseudomonadota > Gammaproteobacteria > Methylococcales > Methylomonadaceae > Methylicorpusculum. Next base: position 5,692 of record NZ_JAUSBX010000093.1, read on the forward strand.
GATTCGCTTTTTTACAGGCTTTATCATTTTAGGGATTTGGGTAAGCTACAAACACCGATTGAAACTTAAAATCGCACTTTATTTGGTTGTAGCCTTATTGCTTGCCGACCATATCGCCGACTATATGCGCAGTGTGGATAATCTGAAACTTGAAATGCTGATTCATGAAAGTTATCTGTTGCTCTGGGGGGCTTTAATGGGTTACTTAACGATGCGTTGCTTCAACAGAAAAAAACAGGAAGAGTAAGACAGGCTGCCCCTATTGCGGGCAGCCACTCAACTATCAAAGAAACAATAAAATGATCATCTGTGCAGAGATAATCCTTAAGATCATCACTAGCGGATAAACTGTTGCATAGGCAATTGACACTGCCGCAGAGGGATTCAAGCTGTTAGCAAAAGCTAAGGCCGGTGGATCAGTCATACTGCCGGCTAACAGACCGCACATGGACAGAAAATTAACCCGGTAGAAGAACCTCGCCACAAAGGCAACAATCAGCAACGGCCCGATGGTGATCATTGCCGCACAGGCCATCCAGTAAAAGCCGTCACCGTTGATCAGGGTATTGACAAACTTGTCGCCCGAATTCAAGCCCACGCAGGCCAGGAAAAGCACGATACCCACATCTTTGAGGATAATGTTCGAACTCTTCGGCAAATGCCAGGTCATCGTACCCCAATTGCCGATCCTGCTGAGCAAAATGGCCACGATCAACGGACCACCCGCCAAGCCGAGTTTAACGGCAGAAGGAATACCCGGCACATAAAGGGGCAGACTGCCTAACAAAATGCCTAAGGTAATGCCGATAAAAATAGGAACGATCTGCGGATGACTGAGCACCTCTAAGGAGTTACCCAATACTTTTTCAAGACTCGCCAGACTCTCCTTGCTTCCGACTACATTCAACTCGTCGCCGTAATGAACATGAACCGACCCGGTAGGCGTAAATTCAACATCCGGACGGTGAATTCTGGAAATAGTCACCCCGTACATTGTCCGCAAGTTGCTGACGGTCTGACCCACTGCATCTTTGTGCGTAACGACAAAACGGCCGCTGAAAAGATTGGTCGCAATTTCTTTCAGGTTAAAACTGGAATCAGGCCCGATCAGAATTTTCAATTTATCCAAGCTTTCTTTTTCGCCGACCAGACGAATGGCATCGCCAGTAGTTAATAACGTGTCATTTGTCGCTATATTAACTTCTCCGTTATGAAGAATACGGGTTACAGCCACGCCCATTGCGTCAAAAAAAGGAACTTGCCCAATGGTCAAGTTATTCAAATTGGGATTTTCTACCGTTAAATCACACCACACCGGTGTTTTGGCGTTTTCCTGTTGTATACGGCTGAATTCCTCAGATTCAGTGGCCAGATTAATTTTAAAAACCGCTCGAGTCAGCAACATAGACAGGATGATGCCAACGATACCAAAAGGATAGGCCACCGCGTAACCCAAACCCGGCAGTTTCAAGGTTTCAGGATTGATTCCGGCTATGCCTGTTAGAATTTCCTGTGCAGCCGCCAATGAGGGCGTGTTGGTGGTTGCGCCTGAAAACAAGCCAACTGCCACAGGGATGGGAATATCACCGAAAATACTGATTAGAACAGTAATCGCAGCCCCCAGCAGCACTATTGAAGCGGCCATCACGTTCAACTTGATTCCGTAACGAAAAAATGAGCTGACAAAACTGGGGCCGACCTGGAGCCCAATGGCATAGACAAATAAAATGAGTCCGAACTCACGCAGAAAGTGCATGACCTCTTGAGGCAACGTAATGCCAAAGTGGCCGAAAGCAAGACCGGAAAATAATACCCCGGCTATGCCCAGTTCTATTTTGAACAAGGACAATCTTCCTAATAACAGTCCGGTTGAAACAACCAGACTGATCACTAACAACGAGTGAGAAACAGATTCGTGGCTAAAAAGGTGTATGAGCCAATTCATGGTGATTTCAAAGATTAAGAGTTGTCAGATGATCAAATCAAGCAGTAAGACTTGTCACAGGTTTTAACCGGCAGACAAACTGCAGGAAAATCGCGTAAACAACAGAGGCTTTTGCATCATCAGAAATCGAAGGTAAAGACAGTTACAAACCCAATTGCAAACAGCCTTTGTCTAACGGTCGATTAGTGTACGATCAAGAAGCACCCATTGTTACAAATCAGATTGATCGCCAATCGACAAAATCCGCAGATTTTGGATTCGGTTATAGAATACACCATCCCTGTTTTTGACAGAAACCAAAAATACAGTATTTCAACTGAATTCTGTATTTCCGGAATCTTTTCCTGCATTTTATTAACTTTTAGAGTTAAATGAGTTAATCAAGCTCCTAGCCTGATGAACAGTTGTCTCGTCCTGGGTTCACCCAATTTTTTGGCCAGTACGAGAAATGAATACTTGAGCCAAAAAATCACCTGATGATTATTCCTGATCTTTGTAAAGGTCCTCATGCATTTTTTTTAGATTGGGGAAAAGAAAATGTTTTTCATAATAAAGACCAACAATAACCACAGGAACGGCCATTAAAAAAATATCACCCACTTCGGCTTCAAAAATAACATCCAAACCGGCGATAAAAAATAAAAACAGCCCCAACAAATAAAAGCGTACACCCAGTAACATGCCTGTTAAAAACATCGTATGGGCAAGGACGATATGAATGACCAAACCGGTTGCTCTGGCAGTCATCAGATCTGCATGCCATAACAGCAATACCAGCAAGATCGAGACAAAAGCACTCCCCCAAAACAAACATTCAAATTTAACGTAATGAGCTACGGTTTGCCCCGTCTTGTGAAGGTTTGCTTTTTCACAAATTAAAGAACCTATCAAAAATATTGGCGCCATCAGCAACCAGTAAAGAATGACTGTCCGATCGGAAATCTCGCCCAAAAAATCACTGATAATACATAACACAATCAATACGATAAAAATTATCTCTTGTATGTATATGTTCTGAATCAATGCGTCAAGATTGGTTTTTTCGTCTAAATTCCAGCTCATAGTGGGTTTCCTCTTAAATACGCATATTCAACATCACAAGGTGTTGTAAATTTTAGACCAGTGCCGGGGTATTTTGCCTGACAAAATCAGGCAGAGTTACGCGCGGTACAAGCTCTTTTGACGGGCAATAAATGGAACAGCACATTTGACATACGGCTCTTTACAGAAAAATCAAGCGCATCTGTTTGCACCTTTTACCCGAGGATCAGAGTATGTCATCTTTATACAATTTAGGAGCTTAAATCAAACTGAAAAAAGTCAACGCAGCAATTCTCAAATTTAAGGAAAAAAAGGGCTGAGGGAAGCTTTTTGAGAATGTCTGCAACAGGGATGCTGCTATCAAGCCCCTTTGGAAGGGTTTACGACGTTCCCCGAAGGGCTTATTCCAACCCAAAATGACGCTTAAACTATCTGGCTGGGAATTGCAGAAGTCAACGTAGCCCTTAATTAAACGGGCTTATTAAACAGCCTTGTCCGGTTTATTCTCAACGACAAAAGCGCAATGTGTATCAACTAGAGAATAAGTTGCGAAAATTGCTTGCACTGTTTAACTCGCAAGTGTGTAATGTCCGTTTTTTCAAGGATCATTTTCAAAGGGACATCCGGGCACTGAAGACAATACTCAGACGCTGACGGAAAATGACTCGCACAACGGCTGGCTCAGGTAAACAAGGCATAATTCAATTATTCTCCGGGATGAGTTCGCTTCTTCAGTTTTTTTCATTCACTGATAAAAATACTGAGTTAAACCTGGCTATCTATTTCTAACCTCAACCCACAAGAAGAATAAACTATGTCTAAATTTCCTATTGATCTCGGCGCGTACCAACGCATTTCCCTTGATCCAAGCAGCAACAAACTCACAGACGAACAAAAATCAGCACTCAAAGCCAATATCAAATTATGTCGCGATGCCATCGTATTCTTCACTGCAACTGGCGCGGCCAGAGGTGTAGGCGGACATACCGGCGGGCCTTTTGATACCGTGCCGGAAGTCATGATTCTTGACGCGCTGTTTCGTGGTTCCGACGACAAATTCGTGCCGATTTTTTTCGATGAAGCCGGACACCGTGTCGCCACACAATACCTGATGTCTACTTTAAACGGCGACCTGCCTGCCGAACAATTAATGCGTTACCGTGAAGCGCATTCTCATCTGCCGGGCCACCCTGAACTGGGCTTCACTCCAGGTGTAAAATTCAGCTCAGGTCGTTTAGGTCACATGTGGCCTTATGTCAACGGTGTAGCCATGGCCAACCCGACCAAAACATTATTTTGCCTGGGTTCTGACGGCTCACAACAAGAAGGCAATGATGCTGAAGCAGCACGTTTAGCCGTGGCTCAACAACTCAATGTCAAACTGATCATTGACGATAACAATGTCACAATCGCAGGCCATCCCTCGCATTACCTGGGTGGCTGCAGTACCGCCAAAACATTGACCGGACACGGATTAACCGTACTTGAAGGCGATGGCGAAGATATTGACGGCTTGTACAGTCGCATCGTTACCGCTATCAACACTCAAGGCCCGGTTGCCATTATCAACCACCGCCCTATGTGCCCAGGCATAAAAGGCTTGGAAGGCTCAACTCACGGCCATGATGTCATCTCGGTCAAACTGGCGGTTGAATATCTGGAATCGAATGGTCAACAGGCAGCTGCCGATCATCTGAAGTCTATACAGGCACCGAAACAGGATTACACTTTCCTGGGCTCCAGCGACAAATGGGATGCCAACCGTAACGTTTTCGGCGATGCCGCAGTGGCCATATTAAGCCGTCTGAGTGAAGCAGAACGCGTTGAGAAAGTCCGCGTTATCGACAGCGACCTTGAAGGTTCATGTGGCTTAAAGAAAATTCATGACGCTTATCCTGAAATATTTATTTCGTCCGGCATCATGGAACGCGGCAACTTCTCTGCTGCAGCCGGTTTCGGTATGGAAGCAGGCAAACAAGGTATTTTCGGTACCTTCAGTGCCTTTTTGGAAATGTGTATTTCCGAAATCACCATGGCTCGCTTGAATAACTCAAATGTTCTGAGTCATTTCTCGCACTCCGGTATTGATGATATGGCTGACAACACCTGCCATTTCGGTTTGAACAACATGTTTGCCGATAACGGTTTGAGTGATGGATATGCGACCAACCTGTATTTCCCTGCGGATCCAAATCAGATGAAAGCCTGTATGGAAACCATTTTCTTTGATCCGGGTTTGCGTTTCGTCTTCTCTACTCGCTCCAAAGTCCCGTTGATTCTGGACAGCGAAGGTAAGGAATTTTTCGGCGGCGATTACAAATTTGTTTCCGGCAAAGACGAAGTGATTCGTGAAGGTACACAAGGCTATATCGTCAGCTTTGGTGAGTCTTTATATCGCGCACTGGATGCCGTTGAGCGCTTGAAACAGGAAGGCATTGATGTCGGCCTGATCAACAAACCTACATTGAACGTAATCGATGAAGATATGCTGGCTAAAATCGGCCAATCACCGATGGTAATGGTCGTAGAAGCCTTCAACCGCAAGACGGGTTTAGGCAGTCGTTTCGGCTCCTGGTTACTGGAACGTGGCCATACGCCAAAGTACGCCCATATCGCCACACACAAAGAAGGCTGCGGCGGTTTATGGGAACAGTTCCCGCATCAAGGCATCGACCCTGCCGGCATCATGGCTAAAGCCAAAGACTTGCTGAAAGGTTAATCCAGGCAATGATTCACAGGGCGCAGTCATGCGCCCTGTTTTTTAAGAACAAATCAAGTCACTATTTCAGCGCTTCAAACGCCGGAAAGTTCTCTTTCAAGTCATTATGCTCAAGATAAAGCAAAAAAGGCTTGAATAAATAATCGATTCAGTTATTATATGCGGCCTGTGGAGAGATGGCTGAGTGGTTTAAGGCAGCGGTCTTGAAAACCGTCGTGGGTTAATAGCCCACCCAGAGTTCGAATCTCTGTCTCTCCGCCAAGACTCTTTTTTAGAGTGCTGATGATAAAAATAAATCAGCATCATTAAGCAAGTATTCAATCCCACCCCGCTTATTCCAAAGCAAACAAATCCAACCATAGATCCGCCAGCGTCTGCAACTACCCGACCCAGTATACAACCGTTGAACGCGCTTCAAATAAATCAGTTAACCTGTTTTTATCCTATTTCGTAAAATCCAACCCGTTTAACTGAGGATTTTGCCAAATATCACGACGCAAAATCACAATGCCACTTATCATTCAGTTCGACTGAGATTTTCGACGAAAAGTACTTGACTCGTTTTTAGACAGACTCAACCAGAGCCTTTCGCAATATCTAGCGAAATACCGACTAAAAGAAAATGTGATTTGAAATCGATGATCAATCAGCAATCAGGTTTCCGGCTGACTTAAATCCATATCATGAGCCCATAACGAGGCTCCTATTACCGCCGCCGGAGCGATTAAAATATTGAGCAGCGGCAAGGTAAGACCCAGCATGACCAAACCGCCGAAACTCAGCGTGCTTAGTCTGTAACGCGACAGAATTTGTTTTTGCCCTGCAAATAAAATACCTGCGTTTTCCAATGGATACGCAAAATATTCCATCGCCATGGCCCATGCGCCAAATAGGCCCCATAACACAGGTGCAACAATGTTGATGCCCGGAATAACCGAAATAACAAGCAAAGGTAAGGCTCTGAGCAGTAAATAACGGGCTCTGCCCAATTCAGCCAGAACAACCTTGACTACCGGAGGTTCCTTGACAAAAGATGAATCGGTTTTTACGAGCCGTGTCGTTTTTGCCGACAAAGCGCCATAAAAAGGCGCGGCCAGCAGATTTGCTATCAGCGTGAACGTAAAAAAACCAATTACAAAAAAACCGGCAAAAAATAAAGGCCACACTATCCAGTTCAGCCAGATTAACCAGTCCGGAATAAAGTGCTGAATCAACGCATCGATATAGGTATAGGCAAGAAAAAGCAGCGTGCTGTAAAGAACCAGATTGATGGCAAACGGAATCAGGATAAATTGGCGCAACTCTGCCTTAGTCAGCCATTTCAGACCTTTCACCAAATAACCGAAGCCGGCCATGGGGTTGTTATTAGTGATCAAGCGCATGCCTGTAAACTCCTGATGCCTTTTTCACCGGGGTTCAAAACCACCCCTTTTTCGGTCACAATTGCCGCAATCAGTTCCGCTGGAGTAACGTCAAATACCGGATTCCAGGCAGTGACCAGCGAGCCCGCTTGCTCATAACATTCAGGAAGGAGTTCTTTGGCTTCGCGCTGTTCTATTTCGATGGTGTTACCGTTTTCAAGAGACCAATCGATGGTGGATGTCGGCGCGGCAATCATCAGTTTAATGCCGTGTTGTTTGGCCAGTACGGCCAATGAATAAGTGCCGATTTTGTTGGCCGTATCACCGTTTGCAGCAATCCGGTCGGCTCCGACGACAATCCATTCGATAGCACCTGATTTCATCAGCCAAGCTGCCGCGGAATCGGCAACCAGGGTTACAGGAATGCCGTCCTGAGCCAGTTCCCATGCCGTCAATCGGGCGCCTTGTAGCCAGGGCCGGGTTTCACCAGCATAGATTGATTTCAGTCCTCGTTTATAGGCGCTGCGAATCACGCCTAATGCCGTTCCGTAGCCGCCGGTGGCCAGAGCTCCGGCATTGCAATGCGTCATAACGCCTTTTGCGTTGCCGATGATATCGGCACCGAACTCAGCCATTTTATGATTCGCACTGATATCATCCTCGTGGATTTTATTGGCCAAACGTAAAAATTCATCGCCGGGATTGCCCTGAATCCGGCTCAGCAGCTCGGTCATCTGATTTAAAACCCAGAACAGGTTGACTGCAGTTGGACGCGACTGTGCCAGTTTGGCTATATCTTCGGCAACTTTTGAACGCCAGTTATCGCTTGATTGTTCAGAATGCTGACGAACTGACAAAACCACGCCGTAGGCTGCAGCAATACCAATTGCTGGAGCGCCTCGCACTTCCATACTTTTGATCGCCTTAAAAACGCCGTCGGCATCCGAATATTCATGATAAATGATGGTTTGCGGCAAACAACGCTGATCCAGTACTTTCAGGGAATGACCTGTCCAATGCAAAGCTTGCACAGTCAATTGAGTTTGTTCATTCATTATTGATTCAATCAAGGTTAAAAAAGTTATAATTCTGCTACTTGATTCAGGAACAGCACATGAACGTCGATATTCTCATCCATGCACGTTGGATTATACCCGTTGAACCGGCATCCGTAACCTATGAAAACCATACGCTGGTCATTGACGATGGCAGGATAATCGATTTGCTTCCCGAAGAGCTGGTCAGTTCGAAATATCAGGGCCGGACAGTTGAAAGAATGGATAAGCATGCGCTGATCCCGGGTCTGATCAATAGCCATACGCACGCCGCAATGTCACTGATGCGCGGCATAGCGGACGATATACCGCTGATGGATTGGCTGCAGCATCACATCTGGCCTTTGGAACAACAGTGGATGGGCAAGGCCTTTGTCCGGGACGGTACGGACCTGGCTATTGCCGAAATGATCCGCAGCGGCACGACCTGTTTCAATGACATGTACTTTTTCCCTGAGATTGCCGCACAGCAAGCCATTCAGCATGGCATACGTGCTTCCATCGGTTTGATACTGATAGATTTCCCTTCGGCGTGGGCCGACAACAGTGATCACTATCTTGAAAAAGGACTCGCTCTGTATGATGAGTTCCGGCACGAGCCGCTGATCAGCATGCCGTTTGCTCCTCATGCGCCTTATACGGTATCAGATTGGCCTTTACAAAAAGTCAGAACCTTGGCTGATGAGCTGGACATACCGGTTCATATGCATGTTCACGAAACCCGGCACGAAGTTGAAGATGAACAAAAGAAAACCGGCAAACGCCCGATCCAGCGTCTGCATGAACTGGGACTGATCAATCCCTCGCTGATCGCTGTTCATATGACGCAATTGACTGATGAGGAAATTGCGTTATTTGCCGGTGCCGGTGCTCATATCGTTCACTGCCCGGAATCGAACCTAAAACTGGCCAGCGGCTTTTGTCCTGTCGCCAAATGCCTGAACGCCGGAATCAACGTCGCACTGGGCACCGATGGCGCTGCCAGCAACAATGATTTGGACATGTTTTCCGAAATGCGCACTGCCGCCCTGCTCGGCAAGGCCGTTGCTGAGGATGCGAGCGCGGTTCCGGCAGCAACCGCTTTAAGAATGGCAACGCTCAACGGCGCTAAAGCCTTGGGACTTGATAGCGAAACCGGTTCACTGGAGATCGGTAAAGCAGCTGATGTGGTTGCCATCGATTTATCGCAACTGGAAACTCAACCGCTTTATTGCCCGGTGTCTCAAATCGTCTATGCAGCGGGGCGGGAACACGTAACCGATGTATGGGTTAACGGCAAGCGGCTTCTGAAGCAACAGCAACTCACGACCCTGTCAGTCACTGATCTGACAATGAGAATTAATGAATGGCAGGTGCGCCTGGCCAAAGGCTAATTAATGAGCCAGACGGCCCCTCTTTTGTGGGCCAAATGATTTCATGATTATAAAGATTAATCAGCTCTGTCAAAAATCGTCATCTCGGCAGGGATTGCCGAGATCCAGATGCCATGGATGGCAAGCACCGAACACATCCTTGTACTCTGGATTCCGGCAATCCCTGCCGGAAAGACGTTGTTGCTGAAGCATCTTTATAATCAG
>NZ_JAUSBX010000098.1 GCF_030651835.1 Methylicorpusculum sp.
CAGCGCGCAGGATGCAGCGGCCTCCGGGTGTCTTTTCTTTTGGATACTTTTCTTTGGACAAGCAAAGACAAAATCGGCGGGAACGATTTTGAACAGCTTTAGCTGGCCCGAAGGGCGAAACCCAGGGATGGGTTTCGTAGCAGTATCGCGGTTGTCGGTCCGCGAACCGACTCCACTTAAGCGTCGCGATAGCGACACAAAGCCTTTTTTTAGGTTTCAAATAAACCAAATCTTATAGTTAATCCGGAAAAACGAATAGTTTAACTATCTGATTTTCTATGGTGTTTTAATGCGTTTGACCTGCCGGAAAGACGCTGTTGCTGAAGCCTAATTTATAATCAGGAAATACTTTGCATAACAACATGCCCGCCTTGAATAGCTGCGAAGGTAATTGAAGGTTTATGCAACAGGGACGTATCACATTTCACATAACCGTTACCAAACGTTAACAGTTTTTTCACACTTCGAACATACAGTGCATTTTGTGACGCAGTTCACACCCTTAGTTTCGGCTTGCCGGGCGGGTGCGGCTTTGTCACCTTCCATCAAGAGGCCGATGCTCTGCAGCGACAATCCCGGCCTTTTCATTTTTCTCCCATGTTTGGTTATAAAGAGAGATCACTCAATGAATAACAAAATTGAACATACTATGGTAGTCACGAACAACGTTTCGTTTACCCGCAGTTGTTCCCGCAAGGCTTTGGGCTCCGTAATCGCCCTGACTTTGATGGGTTTCGGCACGGCACAAAATGCATTCGCGCTCGAGGATTTCCGGGTATTGCCTTACCTGCAGCAGCCCGGCACGGACGGCATGCTGTTTACCTGGTTTACTGAAACGAATCAGAACGGTTCGATTATGATCGACGGCCCCGGTTTGGCAAACCCTTTGCATTTCGGCAGTTCGCCCTCGTATCAAGCGAAGCTTCAATATACCCAAGCGGAACTCAATCAATCGATCACGGGTCTCGACAAGGGCTCTTGGCTGTCCTCTAACGACAACTACAAACATTCGGTCGATGTCCGTGGATTACAACCCAACAGCACCTACACCTACACGGTCACTCAAGGCGACAGCGTATTTACGCGTGAATTCAAAACGGCGCCGACCGCGCAAGACTGGAGCCATATTCGCTTCATCGCAATGGCCGACAGCGAGACCGAGCCGTTGGGCCGAGCCACGCACCGAGAATGGCAGCCCGGAACAATCGCCTCAGGTAGCCGCCCTTCCTTGTCCAACAGCCAATGGGCGACGCAATTCGGCACCAGCGGCAGTGGCGCAAACCAAGTTTTACGCTACGCTGTCACTGAAACCGAAGGCTATAAACAGAACTTGGCCATCATCGACTCGCGCAATCCCGACTTTATTATGATGCCAGGCGATTTGGTCCAAGGCGGCGGCTACCAACCGGGATGGGATGAGTTCTTTAAACATAATGCCGGAGAATTCGACGACGTGCTGACCAAACGCGCGATACTTCCGGCACTGGGCAACTGGGAAAACTTCGGTGCCTTGAACGGCGGTTACGGGACGTTTAATGATCCTACTTTCGGCAACAACGTGTTCGGCCCGAAATTCGGACGGGAAAAATATAAAACCTATTTCGATATGCCGGAAAACGGTACACCCAATCACCAAGGAAATTATTACCGGACCGACTACGGCCCGGTCACAATCATCACGCTGGACAGCTCGAATGGTGAGCCCGATGACCGCCCGCAAAATTACGGCGGAACGGGTCAGCCACCGAAGTTGACCGGTCAAGAATATACCGGCCCCGGCACCGACACACAAAATAATTTTTCAAGAGAGCAATACGAGTCGTTCGGCGGTAATGATCTATCCGATTTCAACCCCGGCTCAATCCAATCGGAATGGGCGCGCGCCCAGCTTGAACAGGCAAGGGAACAAGGACAAGTCATTTTCGTGCAATTTCATCACGCGCCTTACAGCGATGGCGAACACGGACTTCCGATGAATCATCAACAATCCAGCGGACAGGGCGGCACACCGATGCGTCACTATCAACCGATGTTCGAACAATTCGGCGTCGCGGCCGTATTAAGCGGTCATAGTGAAATGTTTGAAAGAAGTTTCGTTGATGAAAATGGCGACGGCATCGGTGTTTACTACTACGATGTCGGTGTCGCGGGCGATGGACTGAGAGGCGAAAGAAGAAACAGCCCCGGCTTCGACAATAACCGTCTACAGTACAATCCGTTCAGTCAATGGTCCGCCGACGAACACGAAGCCGAAGTATGGGACATCATCAACGGTGTCGAGCAATTGGTCGCAGGTGGCAAGCATTACGGCCATTTGGAAGTCAATCTCTATAAACGCGACGACGGTTACGATTTACTGGAGTTAATCCCGGTTTACAGCTTCCCGTTGCTGGACGATAACTACAATCTGCTGGGCACCGAGCGCCGCGTTTACGGCGATAAGATCAGTTTATTCATCACCGAAAATGGTTCCGTTAAGCCGGTCCCACTCCCACCTACCCTTTGGCTGTTGGGCAGTGGTTTGTTAGGCCTATTGGGTTTCTCGAGAGTTAAACGTTAATCACTCAATCTGAAAGCGCTGGCTTCCGTTCCAGCGCTTTCTATCGGTCGCTTAGATTCTTAATGGGCCGTGCGGATCGGCTTGCAATTCCCAAGCATGACTGCGTCGCTTCTAGCCTAGTTAACCCTGCAGCCCCCTACCCATCCGCTATATCGCTCCCGCTACTGGTATCGCAAGCTTTTGTCCGTGGCTAACTTTACTACCTCATTTTCCACTTTTTTCCAGCCAATTGGTTTTAAAATAATTGTAGAAAAATATAATATTTCCTGATTATAAAGATGCTTCAGCAACAACGTCTTTCCGGCAGGGCTATTTTGTTCGAGAGCAAGGCGCGGAAACAGGCGCATAGCAAGCTATGTAACTGTTTTCGCAACGCTGCTATCGGACAAAAGAGCGCGTCAGAAATCCGCAAATGTGGCCGCGCGAAGTATATATTTCATCGTATGATTAATCCCAAGCCTATCAAATCCTGGGCAGCGCTCTTGAAGACCTCCGCGCATTTCCCATTTCCGTGCGCCGTGAAGCGGATTATCAGCTCGACTTAGCCAGCATGGTTGCGAACCACGCGACTGGAAACTAATGAATACGGTTGGTCATGGGGTTAAAGAAATTCGAATTCGCGACGAAACCGGAGCATTTCGCGTGCTCTATGTCGCCAAATTTGCCAACACTTCTATCTGGTGCACTGTTTTCAGAAAAAACCCAGAAAACCAGTCAGGCAGATATCAATTTAGCTGCCAAACGCTGTCGTAATTTACTAAAGGAGCTAACCTAATGAACATCGAGCCATTTTCCAGTGTGTGGGACGTTATCGAAAAAACGCTAGAGGAAGCCGAGAACATGAAACTTCGTTCGACTCTAATGGGGATTTTAAGAGAGCATATTACCCGCACTGGATTAAATCAAGCGCAGGCCGCCAAACTGTTCGGCGTTACCCAACCGCGTCTCTCTGATCTTATTCGCGGCAAGAACAATTTGTTTGGTCTAGATGCCCTAGTCAATATGGCCGCATCAGCCGGTTTACATATAGTGATAGGGGTGCGAGGGGCGGCATGATAATACTGCAGAATGGACCGTGGCATGTTTTTCCGGGGTTAATACTGGTCAGGCTCCTTTATAAGGATAATTCATTATGAAAACTGCTAATCAAAAAAGAGCAGTTGGCATGTGTCTTGTAAACCCGTTCGTGCTGAGCCAAGTCTAAACATGAAGGGTCTATAATACTGTCACCGGCTTGGTGAAACCTCAAAATACCCTTCACCCCTCAACAATCTCAGGTCGAACGGCAGTTTGAGGCTCTCAGTTGCACTTTTTTAGGTTAAACAAATCGTCCGCATATCGCCGATCACCTGAACGACCAGACTACCTTTGACCCAAAAAAGCAACCTGACCCCTTTTTTGTAAAACTCCGTGGATGGCTGAAGCCGGGTATTGAAGTAAAACACAAACCGACCGGCTGTACCTGTACCCGGTCGGTTTGTAGAATGCTTAGAGCGATTTACGGCGTTTCAAATTGAACACGAAGCCCATCATGCCTACCGACAACAACAACCAGGTTTCAGGTTCCGGAATCGTTGTCGTTGTTTGCGAGAAGCGTTGGTCGAAACTGTTCAGACTTGCCGTAACCGGAAGGTTATTAATGCCATCGTTGTCGGCCCACACCAGGATATTTTTGCTGACATACACTTCTTTTTGCGGTGCGAATGCGGCGGCATCGGCCAAATTTACGACATCAAGAGAGTCTTCGCCCGGACCGATCAAATCGCCGTCCAGCCAACTCAACTCGACTTCTTTGGTGCCGAGATCGCCATCGCTCAAGATATTACGAACAGCAGCCTCCGTCTTGCCGACCTGTTCGCGAATATAAACGCCGTTGTCACCGGATTCGGTTCTTTCTGCTAACATCGTCAGGCTGTTATCTTTGATGAACAGATCAGGACCGAGTACCGTATCGATTACCGTCACCTTGAAGCCGAAAAACAGATCGATAAATTCAAATAAACCGTCGCTCGTTACCAATAAATCATTGGTAACGAAGCTCAAGCCGGGATTCAACAGACCGGGGGTCGAAGCAAGACCCGTGACCGTAATGGAATTGAGCAGACCGTCAAAATCGTAATTTTGAAAACTAGAGTCACTTATATCTTTATCCCACCAAAAATCACTAAACAACTTATCTTCGACTTGTATCGATTGATTTTCGTTAATGAGCGTCCCTAACGACACCGCTTGCGCGTTGCCGTTCATTGACAATGCCAGCAACATAGCCGACAGGTAACGTATTAAATGTTTCATGATCTATACCTCTTAATGTTTTTAAATGTTGTTTAAACTGGTTTGGTGTTTCGCAGCGGCAATACAAACGCTGCCGCTTGCGAGACGAACTTGAATCATTTGGATTGAAGCGGGCTGGAAGCCCGCTTCGTTAGCCGCTATTCCCGCAACCGCTTAGTCGAGACGAGTGGTGCAGATTTTGACGTCGTTCGGCGTGATTCTGCCGTCTCTATCGGCATCGCGCAGATCGCCTGGCTGGGCTAATTGTCCGCGCGCCCGGCTGATCAGACGGAGGTCATCCCGATCGATTACGCCATTTCTATTTGCATCGCATACCCTGGCGCCAGAAATCCATTCCTTAGTTACGCTGTCAGTTAGCGCACCGACCGCACCTTCAATGAAGTCAAAACCTGGATTACTGCCGGTATAGCAATATTGGGCTATACCATTTACGTCAGCATTGGCAAATCCAGCGTTAGGATTGACACCGGTGACGCTATAGTCAACACGCACACCAGGTACCGGATCGCCATTTTGGTCGGTTACCAAACCGTCTACGCAATGTTCCGTACCCACTGGATTGGTAGCGGTTTGCGGTGACAGTTGCAAGCTGGTAACAATTGCAACCTCTGCGAGTGATTGACCGCCCGGATAACCGTAAGAGTCGAAACTGTCGAAACCATAGACAAAGACACCGAAAGGGAGCGATCCGATTAGGTTATGACTGCCCAAACTTACAGGCACTTGTGCACCGGAGAAACCCGAAGATCCGATTGATGAAAAACTGGCTGCGGGGATTGGTGCACCGTCCAAATTGATGCCGCCGACTGCCGCACTCGGTGCGACCACGTTGACATAATTAGTATTAAATCCGCTGGCCGGTGTGGTCACCGTGTAATTACCCAAAAACTGCTCGAACGGCGGAATCAACATCATGAACGGGTCCGAAGTTACTCCGTCGAAAGACGAGCCGTTGGAATATTGCGCAACCAATACCGGGCCGGTTGCGGTGATGATGGCTGGTCCGTCGATGATTCGTTCGTGAAACTGACCGGGATTCAGCGTTGCGACACTGACATCGTTGATAAAGACTTCAGTGTTGGCAGCGCTTGCCAAAATGCGGAACGTATCGCCCCGTAACCGTGTGGCCAAAGGCATCGTCACAAAGGATTGACCCCAGGTGTTGGTGGGCGGTAATTGCTCAACGAGATGGTCGCAAGCAACACTTCCTGCCGGGATATTCGCGCATTGATGGCCGCCAAACACCGCAATGGGTTTATCGGACGTGATCAGGGTGCCGGACAAATCAGCCGGAGAGCTTAACGTGCTTCGCAATTGATAGGCCTCGCCTTGGTCCAGGATGATAGTGTAAGGAACATTGGCCGAGCGACCGGCACCCGCGTTTACCGTTGGGTTAATCGTAATGGACGTATTCTCTTCAGTCGCGACGATGCCAAATTGCGTTGCATTAAGGACGTTGATGTTCCGATAACCCAGATTGAAATATTCCGTACCCAAGATATCGACCGGCAGTCCCAGAAAGGCATCGGTTGTGAACTGAACACGATTTAGACCATAGACGCTTACTTCGTCATCAGCGACAACATGAATGCCTTTGTTTTGAATGCTATCTGTCCCTGTCACAGCAACGGATGCGGGAAGCGTTACAGTCGTTACCGCGCCGGGTGTTACTGTAAAATTTTCCGACACTGATAAACCAGGCACACTCACTGTGCCAGAAGTTGCAATATCTCCGGTGATAAACAAGCTCAGCGAGGGTGAGCCAAGGTTTTCATTGAACATTAACCAGAATTCCGTGCCCTTGCTGTCCAAAGCTGCTAGGAGCCTGTCCGAGAATAGCATAGAGAGAAGGATTATTTTTTCGAAAACGCATTAGAATATTCGAATATTTATATGTTATGCCGGTGTTTTGTACCTTTTAACCTATAAAATGGCCTCTTGTCTTGCTAATCTCCCCT
>NZ_JAUSBX010000119.1 GCF_030651835.1 Methylicorpusculum sp.
TGACCTGCCAAACCAGTTTGCCTGGTGACCATAGCGAGCGTGGCCCACCCGATCCCATCCCGAACTCGGCAGTGAAACCGCTTAGCGCCAATGATAGTGTGGCAGTTTGCCATGCGAAAGTAGGGAATCGCCAGGCTCTTACAGCAAACCCCATCCAGGTTTATCCCTCGGTGGGGTTTTTTTTTGATCTCAATTTTCTCGCGGCCCTGTATTTCAAGTCCTCAATAAAATAAGAGTGGAAGCCGATACATTTTATTAACTGTTCATCATGGAAAGAGCAACTGCTTCGGCAATTTTGATCCCATCCACTGCAGCGGATAATATTCCTCCTGCATAACCTGCTCCTTCTCCAGCAGGATAAAGTCCAGCTGTATTTAGACTTTGAAGTGAATCATTTCTTTTAATTCTAATCGGGGATGACGTTCGTGTTTCTACACCGGTCAAAATTGCATCATTCATAGCAAATCCCTTAATCAATTTATCAAATTCAGGTAAGGCTTCTCGAATCGCAGTAATCACATAATCAGGCAGACATTGAGAGATATCGCATAAGTTTATTCCGGGCGTATAAGAAGGTATTACTGAACCCAATTGAACTGAGGGTTTGCCAGCAAGAAAATCACCGACTAGCTGAGCAGGCGCATTATAATTTCCACCCCCCAATTCAAACGCTAACTTTTCCCATTTACGTTGAAAGTCAACGCCGGCTAACGGGCTATCAGGATAATCATCCGGTGAGATATCTACAACGATTGCGCTGTTGGCATTTCGCTCATTGCGTGAATATTGACTCATTCCATTTGTAACTACATGACCAGGTTCAGATGTTGCTGCTACAACGGTGCCTCCTGGACACATGCAAAAACTATAAACCGTTCTGCCGTTGCTGCAATGATGTACCAGTTTATAATCTGCGGCACCCAAAAGTGGATTTCCCGCTTGAGGCCCAAATCGGCACTGATCAATCATTGTTTGAGGATGTTCAATACGAAATCCGATAGAAAACGGTTTGGACTCAATATAAACGCCACGCTCAAACAACATTTTGAATGTATCACGCGCACTGTGACCAACGGCTAATACCACATGATCGCTGGCTATAAATTCGCCACTTGAAAGCGTGACGCCCTGCACCTGACCATTCTCGATGTTAATATCCTCTACTTTGCTCTGAAATCGAATTATTCCACCCAGTGATTCAATTTCGGCCCGCATATTTTCAACCATCGTAACCAACCTGAAGGTACCAATGTGAGGTTTGTTTACATATAGAATTTCATCGGGCGCCCCTGCTTTTACAAATTCAGTCAAAACTTTTCTGCCACGAAACTGAGGGTCTTTGATTTGACTATACAACTTGCCGTCTGAGAATGTGCCTGCCCCCCCTTCTCCAAACTGTACATTAGATTCCTGATTGAACTGCCTCTTTCTCCATAAACCGAAAGTATCAACTGTCCGTTCACGCACCGCTTTGCCTCGCTCAAGAACAATCGGCTTAAATCCCATTTGTGCCAGAATCAGAGCGCTAAACAAACCGCAGGGTCCGGTGCCTATTACAATAGGTTGGTGTTTGAGTGACGAGGGTGCCTTGGCTACAAAACGATAAGTCATATCCGGCGTAGGTCTCACGCACATGTCATTGGCAAAGTGTTTCAACAAAGCGTCGTCGTCGGAGGTATTAATGTCTACGGAATATATAAAACAAATATGGCCTTTTTTACGCGCATCGTAACTGCGTTTAAAGACGTTATAAGATAATAATTCGTCTTCAGAAATATTGAGTTTGTTGATGATCGCACTTTTTAAGGCGATCTCATCATGATCAAGAGGCAATTTAATTTCGGTAATTCGAATCATAGAGTATCAATGACTTAGTAAATTCAGGCGGCGAGGCGGCGTAGTTAAAGTATGAAGAATCACAATGTTTATTCCGGCACTTGCCAATCGACTTTCCAGCAACCTTCATCATTTGCCAGGTGTTTATTGAGCAAGAGTAATAGCTCTCTAGCTTGGCTTTCCAGTTGCCAGGGCGGATTAATGAATAACATGCCACAACCCGTCATACCGGGCCTGGATGAGTCGGGTTCAGGGCAAAACTCAATACGTAATTGCCGGCGGATACCCGTGGCAATCAATTTTTTCATCAAGTTTTCAGTTATCCCCCGGTCTATTACTGGATACCACAAACCATAGATACCTGTCGCAAATCGGTTAAGAGCTGCCACAAGTGTTTCTACAACGAGACGATAGTCTTCCTTTAATTCGTAGCTGGGGTCTATCAGAATGAGGCCCCGTTTTTGAATGGGAGGCAGTTTTTTAATTAAAGAGTTAGGTCCGTCCTCCTTGTTGACTGTGACTTGTTTATCGCCTTTGAACAAATCGAGCAACAACGGAAAATCACTGCTATGTAATTCGCTTAATTGCATCCGGTCTTGATGCCTTATAAGTTTTTTGACTAATGCAGGAGAGCCGGGGTAATGAATTAATGACTTGCCCATGTTCAGTGATTTAATCACGCCTAAGTAGCTGCTTAATACCGGTGGAACATCTTTAAGCTGCCATATTCGAGCAATACCACGAAGGTATTCACCGGTTTTTTCGGCGTAGGCTGATTTTAATAAATAACGACCAGCACCGGCATGCGTATCGATATACACATAAGGTTTATCCTTTTGATTTAGCGAAGTGATTGCCAAGCTTATCAGGCTGTGTTTTAGCACGTCTGCAAAATTTCCGGCGTGGAATCCGTGTCGATAGCTGAGCATGAGATCGCCTTATAGAGTCGGGCCCTAGCCCTGTAAAGTGCAGACGGTAACTGACAGAAAGTAGTCACGGCCTAGATTGATGTTTTTAAAACTGCCATTTGATGCAGTGACTTTGCGCTGCATCAAATGACTTAATCGGAATTATAAAGCGTCTGAAACCTGTCTTTGATAAAACGGCCACTTTTTGACGTGTAAATGCTTTCTTATCGGGGTTTTAATAACTGAGACACATAACGCAATTGAAAAAAGACACCATACGGCACAATACTCGTTGGGATCGGTAGTGGTCAGGTCGGAAACTAGAGGCCCTATCAAATAATGAAAGCCCACAAAACGCCAAGAACCGTACATTAGCGGCAAATAAAATGCGACCAGAATATAAGAAAACGCGTGCAGTCCCCAATTGAAGCCGAATAACCATTGAACCGGTTCCGACATAATACCGTTTAATGGCATTTGCCAGGCGATATGCCAATCGCCGGAAACAGAGCATGTCCCCGCTCCGCAAAAACCCTCAATGCCGATATTACATTTACCTGCCCAATCAAACGGGAACATTTTAATAAGCATGGCAAGTGTGCCTATAGCACAAATGGTATAGACCGTCGTTCGTATTTTCAGCTTCACACTTTCCGGTATGAAGTACATGGCGACCATATTTACAAAAAATGGTTGAAACGCGATGTGAAGATACCCAAGCAACGTCAAGACCTGATTATTGGGATCACTGCATTCATCGATATAAATATACGTAGCCGCCTGAAGTAACTCCATCAATGCAAAATAAGTTAGCGGAATCCATAATTCTTTGGATTCGCCTTTTCTCGCCACATAAAGCGCTGTTGTCAACCCGGCTGCTGCCAGCACGGTTGATGCTTCACCACTCCAACACATTGTAATTGTCTCCCCTCATCGTGTAGTTATGCGAACGGTCAAACGGATTGCCTTCGCATTTTATTATTTGCCGCGTCAATTGAGCGGGCAACTGCAAACCGGTGATTATATTACAACTTTCATGTAATAAGCGTCTTTGATTAAAGGAAGGACCAAATGATGAATAAATAATCTGACTTACAGAAGATGAGGCGTTATAAGTCGTTGAAATTTAATTAAAAATTAAAATGAGATAACCGTATGTTTGAGGGCTATTCACGCTCATTCTCAGCGGTGGATGCTGTCGGTTCTGATTCGGACATGAGCTTCGGTTTGACAGGTGCTTTTTTCCAAACGCCTCCTTTTGAAAAACAGTTCCAGCCCCATTTCAACCAATTCAATAGAGAGATGGCCAACCACAGTGACCAGGCCAGCATCAGTATCCGATAAACAATTAACGGGACCGAAAACACGGTTGCAATAGGTAGTTGAGCATCACTTCTATCCTGATACCATTTTAGAGAGTAAGCCGAAGATTGATTGCCGATGATTTGCATGTCCGGCGCTCCCAGCAAACCCTGTTCGACTGCTATAAATAAAATTGTTAATGAAATCAGGGTCAATGCGCCCAGACCCACCTGCAAGGCATTGAAAAATCGGCTACTGGATTCAGGATATTGAGCTTTTGCCCCCAATGCAATGAGCCACAAGACTACGATCAAACCTGACAGGATGGAGACCTGACTTAATCCGATCAACAAAAGCAGCCATTGCCAATGCTTTATCGGCGTTAAGGCAATTTTACCCAGACCCATCGCCAGCCCGGCAAGCACAATCAATACGCCCCAAAGCAGAACTGCCGGGCCAAACTTTGGGCCCAAGGTATATAAAATCCATCTATCCTGGCCGAGAATGACTTGCAGATCGGCATTAACGCTGGGCAAACCCAAATCCACCTTCGAAGTATCCATGCGAAAGGAGAGGCTTTCAGGTTCTTGCCATCTTAGGCTAATGCTTTGTTTACCCGGGCTTAAAGGCAAGGTCACCAATCCGTCTTTGGCGCGAACCGGTTGACTGGAGCCCTGGATAATAACGGATTCCAGCTCAACGTCCAGTGGCAGTTTTAGGGTGTGCTGGGTTCCCAGGGAACTGTTTATGGTTAATTGCAGATCTACCTGACGTGAACGTTGCCCGGGTTGCGTACTTAATCGGCTACTTTCAATGGTAACAGTCTGACCTTTAATCGCTTCCGGCCGGGTTACCTGAATTTCAAGTTTTTCACCCGGCCAAGGATGCCATTCAGGTTGCCAATAGCCTTGTTTATCAATGTGCATCATGGCGATACCGCTGGTTTCAATGTGCCAGATCGGACTAATATCGGCGCGCCATACTTCAATCCAGTCCTGAGTATCCGCTGCTGTCAATTGAATGGCATCCGCTTTTTCCAGAACTGAATCCCAGCGCAGGACCATTTGATCAGCGGTCATGTTGACTTGAACCGTCTTATCGTTGACTCGTATACCTGCCGTTGTGACGGCCTCTCCGTTAATCAGAGGAAGGGCTAGTACAATTGCCGTTCCAGGTGGAGACATACGAATGACTTGAGTCGTAATTCGCCAATCCAGTCCTAGAGTTAAAAACCGTTCGACTTTGACAAATGGCGGGAGAACGCCGGGTTCCAGTGTCGCTGTTTTAGTTATTCCGTTTAGTTGTTGCACTCGGGTAAATTGCAATTGGCCGTCTGTTGACCCATTTTCATGGAGCCCATTCACTTCCCACCCCGAAAGGCTTATTTCAGTGTAGTT
Organism: Methylicorpusculum sp.; assembly: GCF_030651835.1. Taxonomy (GTDB): domain Bacteria; phylum Pseudomonadota; class Gammaproteobacteria; order Methylococcales; family Methylomonadaceae; genus Methylicorpusculum. Next base: position 5,444 of record NZ_JAUSBX010000119.1, read on the forward strand.
GGGATTTAAACTCAGAGGCAATGTGAATTTTGACAATACAGGGGCAACTCCACTCATCGTGACTGAATGTCGGCCTTTTGTTAATCCCAGCCACAAGTTGTTGTCTGTGCTAAATAAAGAAGTTGCGGGTTTACCGTCTACCAGCACCTGATTCGGAAACCATTGTTCGTTTTGTGCCGGTAAAGGCAGGCTTACAGCTTGTTCTGCATGAATTTCCAGCTCGATATTTAAATTCTGAGCGGATAGAGTCAGTTGCATATGAGAAATCTGAGCACATCCGGGCAAGCAGTCAGGGGCTTCCAGCATCCTGTTTTTAAGTTCCTCCAGCAATGCGGGATCGGGAAAAGCCGCAAAGGTATCCTGGCTTGGAAGCGATAGCAACGGCAAAAGCATTAAGCCTGCAAGTCCCGGGAGCCTGGTTTTGAACAGCTTGAGATTAAGATTCAAACCGAACAGCAATAGCCCGAGTAACACAATCAGAATAACTCTGATAAAGTTCAGCAACATGGACATTGCCGGTGACAAATACCATAGGCTGATGGCTTGTTGGCTATCGACCCAGCCATTCCAGGATAATTGAACTTTACGCCATTGCCACTGAGGCAGGCCCGGTCCGGTTTGAATCCGTGCATTAGGATCAGTCTGGGCTAAATTCTGATTGGGGGATGCATAGTAAGCACCTTTAGTGGTATTGGATAGGCTGCGCATTTTAGATTGAGGTGCAGAAGAAGGTGCCGGTGCCATAGCCATATCGCTCAAAGCCTCGGAAGCTTCCATTGAGGGGCTGCCTCCAGCAGCATAATCTTGAACCTGAATGGTTTGCCACGGCTGTTCGAGTTGCGGATAAAGACCCATCCGGACTTGAGCAATCATAAAAGGGATGGTCACAACAACCAGATACAGGCCAAGCGCATTGCGGGCACCTTTAACCAGGGTAAGAAACTTACCTTCCGGTAATACTCTGATAAGTGCTATGGACGCCAGGATATTGAGCCATACCCATTGAGGGGCTCCAGGTTCATGCCAGATCAGAATAAGCGTCACCAAAGCCAGTGCACCCCAGCTGTAATTCCATAGCTTGGCAGTAGCCAATGCAGCGATAAGCACCAGGAATAAATCCAGTAAAGTCCATCGCGAGAGCCAGCTATCCGGCGCATTATCGACACCTCCTGCTGCAATCAGCCGCCAGCCGGGGGGAAGGTTAAGTTCAGCGCTGACCTGGCTAAAGCCCTGATCCCAACCTACTGCCTTAATTGTGCTGATGTGATCGGTTATTCTGCTGTCTGCATCCAAGACAATCGAACCTTTTCTGACTTCAACACCTTCTTTTGCATTGGTTTTATTGACCGTAATTAATTGATTTTGACCATCCAGGCTGACTTTGCCTAACTGTATGCCGGGTTGAGCGTCCAGTCGCCAGCCGCGAGATAGCATGCCGGTAATCCGGTCGTTTACGGTATAGCCCCGGCCGTCGAAGTCCAGCCAGAGCTTCCGGGTCAGACTTAATTGATTCGGTTGCTGTTCTGCATCGCCGCGGCGAATGATTTTAAAACTGAAAGATTGACCTGCTGTGATGTTGTAAGCGGGCAACTGCTTCCATGCCGCGGGTAAGTTCGTTTGAGAAGGATCAATCGCAGTGAGGCTTTCGATTTCAACAACGCGTAAAGCAGGGCGTGCATTAAAAACCCAAATCTCGGTTTGGGGCCAGTTGGTGTCATTTGGACTGAAAACGACAGGCTTCGCGGCTTCTGAGCGACGGGTCCAGATGTCCATACTCCATCGGCCCGGACGGGCCTGAATCAACAAGGTACCATCAGGTTCCAGCCGGGCGGGTAATGAACTGTCCATCTGGAAAGGAACAAAACCTTCCAATAAAGGTGTGTTCAGTTTAAGTTCGCGCGCAGTGCCGGTAACATCGATATCGATGTGGGTGACCATCTGAGTCGGCACTTCATCGATCCACTGTCTAAAAACCTGCAGCGTTTGACTATCTTGCAGGCTTTCCGGGTTTTTAACACCGTTTTCGCTGCCTTTCAGCCACAGTTGGCCTTGCTTGATGAGCGGCGAAGTTACGCTTTTGTCATTGATAATCAGTGAAATCAAGCCTGTATCATCTGGGATTCTCAGCGTTTCGGGAATGTTATCCCAAAAAAAATGACCGGCAACCTCGTAATAGCCGGCGGTCAATTTGATCATGGGTCGGTTATCTCTGAGGGTGACCAGCGCGGTTTTCTGATCGACCGTTACCCCTTGCGGCCAATGGAGATTATCACCGGGTAAAACTATCCAGCTCTCATTGTCGACTTGCCATCCGGCTTTAAAATTTGCCCCTTTGGGCGTGAGTGAGAGTGAAAGCTGGGATGGCCAGCTGCAACGTTTTTGTTCGTAGTTGTTGTAAAGAAAAGGGCAGTCAAGGTTCTGATGATCTTTTAAAACCCAATCGACCCAGGGTTTTAAGGGGGCCGGTATCTGATCCTGCTTGAGAGGTTCTGCAAGAGCCAATCCGGTGGCTAAGCAGAGTGTGATGAGCAAAAATCGAAAGGGTGTCGTCATAGTGCACTCCAGTAATGGAAACTCAGTTTTTGCATGATCATCTCTGATAAGCCGGATTCAGAGCGTTGGCTTACTCCGAATGTTTAGACCAATTTTAAAAAATTGCCGCTCAGGATTCCGACAGAGCATTTAAAAGTCTTTGATAAATGCCGCCAAAACTACCGTTGCTCATGAGCACAAAATGTCCGCCGTAACGGGATTCAAATTTCAGTTTAGCAATGATTTCGTCCACGGTCGGACAGATCAAAATGTTATTGGCATAGTGTGTAAGTGCCGTTAAATCCCAATTAAGATTTTCGGGCTGATAAATGATCGCCAAGTCAGCCTGATTTAAGGATTCTGCCAGCGTGCGCGTGTGTATACCCAGGCGCATCGTGTTCGAACGAGGTTCAACAATGGCAATGATGCGTTCGTTTCCGACTTGTTTGCGCAAGCCATCCAATGTTGTCTGAATTGCTGTAGGGTGGTGAGCAAAATCGTCGTAAAGCGTCACACCCTTGATAGTGGCTAACACTTCCATTCGGCGTTTGACGTTTTTGAAAGTACTTAACGCCGTGATCGCATCGGCAGGGTGAATACCGACATGGTGGGCCGCGGCGACTGCGGACAGCGCGTTATAGACATTGTGATCCCCCGTCAGTGACCAGTCCACTAAACCTTGCTCTTTTCCTGCCAAGTACAGCAAAAACTGACTGCCATCCTCTTTTAAAAGAGCGGCATTCCACTGGGCTTCGCCGTCAACCGATGTTAATTGCACCGGCGTCCAGCAGCCCATGGTCAGGACGTCACCCACATTGGCATCGTTGCCTGGGGCAATGATAAGACCTTCACTTGGAACGGTTCTAACCAAATGATGAAATTGTTTTTTGATCGCATCCAGATCCGGAAAAATATCGGCGTGATCAAATTCCAGATTGTTCAAAATGGCAGTTCGCGGCCGGTAGTGAACAAATTTTGAGCGCTTATCAAAAAATGCCGAATCATACTCATCGGCTTCAATTACGAAAAATGAAGATTCACCTAAACGGGCCGAAATGCCGAAATTAAGCGGAATGCCGCCAATCAGAAAACCGGGGTTAAACCCCTGGCATTCGAGAATCCAGCTCAGCATGCTGGTTGTCGTTGTTTTGCCGTGAGTTCCTGCTACACCCAGCACCCATTTATCTTGTAACACATGCTCCGCCAGCCATTGCGGGCCGGACACATAACGCAAACCGGCGTTCAAGACCGCCTCAACTTCCGGATTGCCGCGCGATAAGGCATTACCGATAATAACCAGATCAGGTTTGTTCTTAATATTATCGGCGCTGTAACCTTCCATAAGCAGGATACCCTGCTCCTCGAGCTGAGTGCTCATAGGCGGGTAGACATTTTGATCGGAACCGCTGACTTGATGCCCTAACGCTCTGGCAATCAGTGCGAGTCCGCCCATAAATGTTCCGCAAATACCAAGAATATGAATATGCAAAGTAGGTCCTTTTATCACTAGTTAGAAATTAAGTTTTAATTAAGGTATCGGCTCACTCCTTTCCATTATATTAGGCGTAGGTACTTGATTTCAAAGGACGCATGAAACCATCCCTGTAGCTCTCTGCAACAACCCTGTTGCAGAGGCCTTTTCAATCAAGCGCCTACACCCTCTATTTCAAGCGGGCGAGCAGTTACGAATTAAGTACAAATCAAATTAATACGGCATCCGCAATGTAGTTGTTTATTTTTTCGGTTCCGGGGGCTTTGCATCCCCGGCTTTCTCCTGTCCTGGTTTTTGTGCGGGATCAGTGGCAGGAGGCGACGCAGCAGCAGGTGTTGGTTGTCCCTCTATTGGAGGAGTTCCTTCGGCTGGAGGCTGGCCTTCAGCTGGCGTTGTCCCATCGGCTGGCGGTTCCGAGTCTGGCAGTACGGCCGCTTCTTTAGCTCCCGCTTCTTCTAGTAGTTTTATGATATTGGCATGTCCTGCCTTTTTAGCTTTGGCCAACGTGGAAATGTTCAGCTTGTCTGCTGCATTAACGTCGGCACCAGATTTCAGGAGAAGCGAAACCACTTCTTCCCGGCCAAATATCAGTGCGTTCATCAACGCCGTATTGCCCAGATTATCCGCAATATTCACATCGGCGCCGTATGATAACAGTGTTTTGATTACGCCTACATTGCCGTTAAAACTTGCGCCCATTAACGCTGTCCTGCCTGCAGAGGCGGGGCTGTTGACATCAATACCTTGCGCCAAAAGTGCTTTGACTCTGTCCTCTTTGCCTTGAACGGCGGCAGAGAACAAATCTTTTGCGTCTTCTGACAGCGCTGAAAATGTGAAAGTCAGCAGCAAAACGATAATGGCGCTTTTCATTTTCATGAATGAAGAGTTGTTTGAGTTTGTTATGCGATGAAATGACACAGTTATCCGGGGAATGGCTTACAATTGAAACTTATCTTGCGATTTTCCGAGTGGTAGTCTTTTTAGACGGTTACTTGATATTGTGTTTTTTGAAGTGTGTTGAGTATATATCATCTGTCCATGAGCGAAAAAAATAAAATACAGGTCCATGCGTTTCCGCAATTTATCGAATCCCAGTCACAGCCGGAATCAAACCGGTATGTGTTTGCTTATACCATCACCATCACGAATCAAGGTGCAATACCGGCAAAATTGCTGACCAGGCATTGGCTGATCACCGATGCTAATGGTAAGGTTCAGGAAGTCCGTGGCGAGGGAGTGATAGGAGAGCAGCCTTATCTCAAGCCTGGGGAAAGTTTTCGTTATACCAGCGGGGCGATGATAGAAACGCCTGTCGGTATCATGCAAGGGCAATATACGATGCGTTCTGATGAGGGTGAAAGTTTTAATGCGATCATTCCCAAATTTACCTTATCGGTTCCCCGTACGCTGCACTAGTCATGTCTATCTATGCAATTGGTGACATTCAGGGATGTTATGACGATCTGATGAGATTGCTGGACGCTGTAAAATTTAATGAAAATGATGATCAGCTCTGGTTTGCCGGGGATTTGGTCAATCGCGGACCAAAATCACTTGAAACCTTGCGTTTTGTGAAGTCTCTGGGTGATTCCGCGATTACTGTGCTGGGTAATCACGACTTGCACCTGCTGGCCATGGCCCATTCGGTGCGTACAGAACGTAAAAAAGATTCATTGAGCCAAATTCTGGAGTCTCCTGACCGGGATGAGTTGTTGGATTGGTTAAGACACCGTCCTTTATTTCATTTCAATGAGCAATTCTGTCTGGTTCATGCGGGTTTACCGCCGCAATGGGACTTTGATACGGTTTGTGACATGGCGCGGCTGGTTGAATCAGCTTTGCGACACGATGATTATCCGGAACTGTTGCAGCAAATGTACGGTAATAAGCCCAATAGCTGGACTTCTCAATTAAAAGGCAATGACCGCTTGCGTTTTATCATCAATTGCATGACGCGCATGCGTTATTGTGACGATAACGGACGTTTGGATTTTGAGCACAATGGTCCGCCCGGGACTCAGCCTAAAAGTTTAAAACCTTGGTTTGCCGTGCCTAACCGGAAAAGCGCAGGTCTTACTATAATTTTCGGGCATTGGTCTTCGCTGGGCTATAGTCTCCAGAATAACTGCTACTGCATTGATTCCGGATGTTTGTGGGGTGGAGAACTAACCGCTTTGCATTTGGGTGATCCGGTTTACCGGGTCTCTGTTCATTGCCAGGGATCATTAAAACCAAATGCGAAAATAGCCTGATCGGCTTATTTATGCCAACGCTGTTTCATGTATTCCATTGCCTCCTGAACATTCAATTCCCGGGTGCCGCCTCCAGTGCGCAGAAACAGTTTGGGATCATTGCCTTGCTTGATAAATACAGGCCGGCTGGCCGGTAACACGATCACGCGGCAGATGTCTTTAGAATCCAATGTATGAAAAACAATGCGTATGAATTGGCAGGTGTCGGCTCCCATTTGACTGGCGATTGCTGACATGATCAGTTGTTCATAAGCGTCACGGCCTGGTTTTTTGAGCGTTTGATAGTCTTTGTTCAAGTTCAGTAAACTGCCGTCATCGGCTACCCCAAGCAACAATGTTCCGCCATTGGCATTCATAAAACCCGCTAAGGTTTTTAATACAACGCCTTCCAGTGCGCGATTAACCCGCTCTTGTTCCATATCCCATCGAAATGACGATTTAAATTCCAGCAGAGGACCTTCGCCCTGACTGATTAATGCCAATAGATCTTTGCCCAGTTCCTCGCTCAGTTGCTGGATTTGTATCCAGCGTTTATGCATGACGGCATAGGTTTTTCCAGTGGTGAGGCCAAACATCATTCCAACGATGGCGTAAAAGGCGGTTTTTTGGGGTGAATGACCGGCCAATGCATCAATCATTTGACCCAAAACAAAACGTGTGACATTAACCGCATTTTCATCAAACTTTTCATGTTCGTGGTAATAAACGAATTCATTGATAGGAAACAAAATAAAAAAACCGGCAGCAGCGCCTATCAGGGAGGCCGATAAATAAAAAAGAGCGGATTTGTAATGTTTGGTTGAGATGCTAAGGCTAAAAATAGGCTTCATGGTTTGAATCAATCTAAAAGGTTTGGATGACAAAGCAAGCTAAGCTTAAATGAAACTACTCCAGCTGATAAGACTCTTTTTAACCGACATTTATCCTTGCTCTTGAGGCAAATTATCTAAGACAGGTTTTTGAGTAGACCATCCATTCCTAAAGTCAGTGGGAGCTGATAGCTAGTACAGCAGACTGAAAAGCAAAGGGAGTTTAAGTAGGCAGGTTTAAAAAGCGTAAAGCGCTGAATTTCAACGCTTTACGGAATTGAATATAATCAAAAAATCAAAGTGAATGAAGGGCTTTCCGGTTTACTCAACGTAAAATTGCCGCATCATGCCGAGTCCTTCGTGTTCGAGATTATGGCAGTGATAGAGAAACAAGCCCTTAAAGTCTTGAAAAGGTTTTAAGATTTCAACCTCTTCACCGGGCATTACCAGAACAGTATCTTTCCAGCCAGTATCGATGAAGCCGTCTTTAACCGTTTCATAACCGTCAGAGCCCATGGGTCCGATTTTACGCGAGAGTACCTGATATTGCTGACCATGCAGATGGATAGGGTGTGCCATAGACAACATCATGCCGCTTTCTCCCATTCCGCCCATCATGCCCATGCCTCCGCCTTCGTGATCCATGCCTTTCATGCCACCACCCATCGACATGCTACCGTGTTCGCCTTCGGCTTTGTTCGCGGAGCGCTTGCTATCCTGACCATGATCCATTCCGCCCATCATGCCCATGCCTCCGCCTTTGTGATCCATGCCTTTCATGTCGCCGCCCATGGGCATATTGCCGTGCTCTCCTGCATTTGTAGCTGCAGCTTTAGAATCATTGCTATGCTTCATGCCTTTCATCTCGCTTTTGCCGCCATGCTCTGATTGTTTGCCGGTTTTGCTTTCAGAATCATGCTTTCCTCCTGCGGGTCCGTGGTCATGGAATATTTTTATTTTCTTGATCGAGCCTAATTTAACTTTTTCAAAGTCCAGCACTTTATCCATTGAAAATGATTTTCCATTTAACTGAGGTGCCATAGGCTTTTCAGAAATGGCAATGGGTATTGGTTTGTTTGAATTATCAACATCCTTGATAGTTAAGCGCTCGAAATTAACCAGACGAGACGGAAGCTCCGGCGAGTCAGATGCTTTAGCCGTAATTTTGAAGGTTGCAATAGGGAACTTGGCGCCTTGTGCCAAGCTACTCATCATGCCACCCATGCCTCCCATGGACATCTTGCCATGCTCATTTGATTGGCCTCCGGCGCTTTTTGAATCATTGCCATGATCCATCATTTTCATCATGCCCATGCCACCATCCCCACCGTGCTGCATGCCTTTCATTTCGCTGTCGCCATTCTCCATGGACATGCCTTTATGGCTTTTTGTCTTGTCGCCGGATGGTTTGGAGTCTTTGCCATGATCCATCATGCCGCCTTGTTCGCCATGCATTTTTTCATACATGGCAGGCATTGTGCCGGTAAACGGCAAGCTGTACATAACGAGCTTGGAACCTACTTCTCGGCCACTGAAGTCAAGCCATAAATCGACTCTTTCTCCAGGGGCGAGCATGATATAAGGCCTGGTTTCGGGCTTTTCCAGCAAACAGGCATCGGTGCCAATCGCCGTTAGTGGTGTGCCATCTTCCCAGCCCAATTTATAGATTCTTGAGTTGGAGCCGTTTAAAGCTCTAAATCGATAAGCGCGCGTTTTGACGGAAAACTCGGCATCGGCTTTGCCATTGATAACAATGGTGTCACCTAAAAACCCCATCATTTTTTGCATCATGCCGTGAACATATTTCAATTGATTGGCAGTATTGAATTTTCGATCCTGAATAACGAAAGGCAAATCGAATTCGCCTTGAGGCAAGTTCAGCGCTTTTTCTTCGTCGTCAGTGACTTTAATCATCCCGGCTAATCCGAAATAAACCTGATCACCGGTTAATTCATGAGCGTGGGAATGATAAAAACTGGTGCCCGCCCGGTTCATTACTTCAAATTCATATACATAGCGCTCGCCGGGTTGAATGGTATACATCGGGTGGCCGTCGCTTTTCTGCGGAACATGCAGGCCATGCCAATGAATAATCGACGGTTCATTCAATTTGTTGTAAAAGAAAACGCGTACTTTTTGGCCTTTTACAAAGTTCAGGATGGGGCCAAGGTAATTGCCTTCCAAATGATGCAATGTCTCTGCGGGTCCCTTGAGCAGCTTGCCGTAATAGCGTTGTACTTTGGTTTTAGAGCCCTCTTTTAGAATGGATACGAAGGAAGGACGCGCAGTAAACTCAATTTCAATGTCGGGATTGAAATTGGGCGTAGGTTCGCTTTTGATTTGATCGGCATTGGCAAAAGTCAGCCCAGGCAATGAGGCCATTGCCGCCCCAAAAAAGGAATACTGGAGAAACTGGCGTCTTTGGTTGTTAATGGGTGTCTGCATTTTCCTTCCTCTCTTTTTTAGTTATAGGGGTTTAAAAACCCTGTTTAATGATGCAGTCATGCAAGAAATTGTAAGTTATCGGATCAATTAAATTTGTGCTGTTTTCCGCGCACTAAATTGAGCCAATAAGTCGGTTAACATGACGCATTAAATAAGCATTCGCTTATGTTTTGGATGATACGCCTATTTTATTCACTTTCAACTTGGTGTTAAGTTAAAAAATAAAAGACAGGCTTTCATGCAATGAGAACGTTGACTGGGCAGTGACTCATTAAGTCTTTGTCAGGCACGTATCAATTTAATAAAACTGTAATTAAATGAAACGAGTGGGTCATCGTCAATATCCTCTCTTGCTGTTTCAAGCCAATGCTCCTTGTTAATTTCCGGGAAAAAAGTATCGCCTTCGAATGACTGTTTAACTTCAGTCAGGTAAATAATGTCAGCGATGGGCAGTATAGTCTTGTATAAAGACGCGCCGCCAATAACAAATACTTCATGTTCATTCTTGAAATGCGCCAATGCGGCATCAGGATCATTGAACATCAGGCAGCCCGGCTGGTGATAAAGAGGGTTGCGTGAAATGATAATATTTGTGCGGCCGGGTAAAGGCCGGCCAATTGACTCAAAGGTATGGCGCCCCATGATAATGGGCGAGCCCATGGTGATTTTTTTGAAGCGCTTTAGGTCGGCTGATAAATGCCACGGCAATTGGTTATTGATGCCTATGGCGTTATTGCTGGCCATGGCGACGATGATAGATAGCTTCATTTTTCTAAAAAGACTGGTTTGATTGATGACTAACGAGCGAATTTGACATGAAAGACATATTAGTCGTATTTACAGGGGGAACGATAGGGTCTTCAAACAGTGAAGGCACTATAGATACCGATCCGTCCAACAGTTATAAGCTGATTGATTTGTATCGTAAAGCGCATGATACCGAGCAGGCGATTCAATTTAAATGTCTGCAGCCGCTACAAATGCTCAGTGAAAATCTTCATCCTCGGGTATGGACGACGCTCATCAATGCAGTTGAGGCGGAAAATCCGGATCAATGGGCGGGGATCATCATCACGCATGGAACCGATACACTCGCTTATACTGCGGCAGCGCTGGGTTTATATTTTAACAAAATTACCGTGCCGCTTTTGTTGGTGTCCAGTAATTATCCGCTCGATGATGGCCGGGCCAACGGCTTGGCTAATTTTGCCTGTGCAGTTGAGTATATCAAGCGGCAGATGCGAGCCGGTGTGTTTGTGCCCTATCGCAATCTGTTACAAACGATGCATCTGCATTCAGGGGTCAGATTGGCGTCAAGTTTACAGCTAAGCGGTGATTTTATCAGCGTTCAATTCAAACATCACATGGAGTTTGGCGGGCAAGGTTTCATCGAGATGAATGAATATAGGCCCAAGCCCTGCATTACGAATGGTCCAAAACTGCTGCCGGTATTTTCAGATAACATAATGATGATCAAGCCTTATCCAGGATTAAATTATTCGCATCTGGATCTGTCGGGAGTTGATGCCGTGCTGCACGATTTATATCATTCCGGAACCGCCTGTTCATCAATGCAGTGGGGCGAGTCATTCTCTCTGGTGGCATTTGTAAGGCGCTGTCGGCAAGAAGGGCTTGTTGTTTATTTGGCGCCGGCCATCAAGTCCGAGGCGGCTTACCAGAGCACGTATGAACTAATGGATGCGGGTGCGAAGATGGTCTGGAATATGTCGATTGAGGCCGCTTATGTCAAACTCTGTTTGGCGTTTGGTAATTATGAGCATGAGCAGGAAATTAAGGACTTTATGGCGAGTGACATTGCTGGAGAGCTTCTTTGATTGCGAGGTCGGTCACAGTATTTGCTGATAAATAGAAACAGTTTGTTTCTTTACGCGTGTCCGGATAATCGCTATAGAGGTCTAAAGTGCATTGATTTAAGAGGCTTTGGACGATATAATCTTTTGTGTTTTTGTTCCGGGGTTAAGCGTGGCAGATAATCAATTGTCGTCCATGTCGAAAATTTTAACTCTACAGGGCATATTGATAATAGTTACTTCGGCAGGCTTTGCAATTTTCAGAGGGCTACCCTCTGCCTATTCACCTTTTATGGGTGGTATTGTCGCGTTTTTGCCAAACCTGTATTTCATCTTGTGGGTTTTTCGTGCGAACGGGCAAAATGCAAAAAAGATTGTCAATTCTTTTTATGCCGGGGAATCAGGAAAGCTCATTTTGACAGCGTTGCTGTTCTTTTTGGTTTTTCAACTCCCAGATATTGAATTTTTACCGCTGCTAACAGGTTATGTTGCAGCATTGTCCGTTTTTTGGTTTGCGCTGATCTTGCGCTGGTAAACACTAAGAGAGAGGAAAAATGGCTACTGAAGCTCATGCAGCCGAAGGGGCAACCGGATACATCATTCACCATTTAACACCGCTAAGCGTGGGTGAAGGTTTTTGGACATTGCACCTGGATACCTTGTTTTTCTCGGCAGCTTTAGGTGGTTTGTTCATCTGGTTTTTTAAACGGGCTGCTGACAAGGCAACTGCGGGTGTGCCGGGGTTGGCACAAAACTTTGTCGAAATGCTGATCGAGTTTGTAGATACTCAGGTAAAAGACAGTTTCCATGGGAAAAGTGAATTAATTTGTCCTTTGGCGCTGACAATTTTCTGTTGGGTCTTTCTATGGAATTTTATGGATTTGTTTCCGGTGGATATTTTGCCGGCGATCGGTTCAATGATGGGCCTCACTTATCTGAGGGTTGTGCCAAGTACGGATTTAAACGCGACATTCGCCATGTCCATTTCTGTATTCTGCTTGATAATTTTCTACAGTATCAAAGTTAAAGGTCCTTGGGGTTTTGCAAAGGAACTGATGTTTCAGCCTTTCGGTCCCTGGCTGTTACCGTTTAACTTATTGCTGAAAGTAGTCGAGGAAATCGCTAAGCCCATTTCATTGGCTTTACGGTTATTCGGAAACCTGTATGCCGGTGAGCTGATTTTTATTCTTATCGCATTACTGCCATGGTTTATTCAACCCGTTTTGAGTTTTCCGTGGGCAATATTCCATATTTTGATTATCACTTTACAAGCATTTATATTCATGGTTTTGACCATTGTCTACCTGAGTATGGCGCACGAAGATCACTAATATTTTTTTAACATTCTAATTTTAATCATACGTTTGGAGGTATCATGGAAATTGCATCTTTAATTGCTGACGTACAAGGCATGACTGCAATTGCAGTAGGTCTGGTTTTGGGTATGGGCGCTTTAGGTACTGCGATTGGTTTCGGTTTGCTGGGTGGTAAATTTTTGGAAGGCGCAGCGCGTCAACCTGAAATGGTACCCATGTTACAAGTAAAAATGTTCGTTGTTGCCGGTCTGTTGGACGCGGTAACGATGATTGGTGTTGGTCTTGCGTTGTTCTTTACTTTTGCTAATCCATTCCTGTCTGCGGTAGAAGCAGCAGCTGGTAAGTAACAGAAATTTCCCCACAAACAACAGCAACAAGAGGAACGCATCATGAGTATCAATGCTACTCTGATCGGGCAAATGATTACATTTGCACTTCTGGTGTGGTTCACCATGAAGTACATTTGGCCCCCACTGTTTCAATCGTTGGAAGAGCGGAAAAAGAAAATAGCCGATGGTTTGGCTGCTGCCGAAAAAGGTCAGCATGAAATGGAATTGGCGGAGAAAAAAGCACTTGGTGTTTTACGTAATGCTAAAGAGCAGTCTGCCGACATCGTGACAATGGCTCAAAAACGGGCGAACGAGATTGTTGAGGAATCAAAAACAGTTGCCAAGCAGGAAGGTGACCGCTTATTGACTGCAGCCAAAGCACAAATCGATCAAGAATTACAGCAAGCGAAAGAAGGGTTGCGTAAAGAAGTCTCTACGTTAGCCATTAAAGCGGCGGAGCAGATTTTGAGTGCCGAGATCGACGAAGGCAAGCATCAGGAAATCGTTAGCAAAATTTCTAATCAACTAGGTTAAGCAAAATGAGCGAACTCGCAACGCTGGCAAGACCTTATGCAGAAGCGGTATTCAAAAGAGCAAAGGAAACCGGTACAGCAGCCAAGTGGTCTGATTCATTGGCTTTCATTGCCACTGTGATGCGTGATGATGTCATTGCCGAGACCGCGGAAAATCCGAAAATCGGAAGAGATAGATTTTTAAATCTGGTGCTTGATATTTGCCAAGAACAATTAGATCAGGAAGGTCAAAACTTCCTTAAACTACTGGTTCACAACAATAGGATTAAACTCGCGCCCGCAATCGCCCAAATTTACGACCAGCTGAAAGCCGATGATGAAGGTTATATTGATGTTGAAGTTGTTTCTGCGTTTTTTATAGCAGACGAGCAGCTGAATCATCTGACCGCCACATTGGAAAGAAACCTGAAAAAACAGGTACGCATGACTATTTTTATCGATCGTGCACTTATTGGCGGTTTAGTGGTGCGAGCAGGCGACAAGGTGATTGACGGATCCATCAAAGGCCAGCTTCAACAATTAGCAAAGAGGCTCTAAGTCTAGAGTGAGAAACAGAACATGCAATTAAACCCATCTGAAATAAGTGATCTGATCAAAAAGAAGATCGAAAATTTCGACCTGAACGTCGAAGCCCATACAGAAGGTACAGTAGTCAGTGTAACTGACGGTATTGTCAGGATCCATGGTCTTTCAGAAGCAATGCAGGGTGAGATGCTGGAGTTTCCCGGCAACACCTACGGCATGGCGTTAAACCTGGAGAGAGATTCGGTGGGCGCTGTTGTACTGGGTGCCTACCAGCATATTACCGAAGGCGCTACCGTCAAATGTACCGGTAAAATTTTAGAAGTACCCGTAGGCGAAGCCTTGTTAGGGCGAGTTGTGGATGCCTTAGGTAATCCTATCGACGGAAAAGGCGCAATTGAGACTACTGAATCTTCGCCGATTGAAAAAATCGCGCCCGGTGTAATTGCACGTCAATCAGTTGATCAGCCGGTTCAGTTAGGGTTGAAGTCAATCGATGCAATGATTCCGGTAGGACGCGGACAACGGGAATTGATCATCGGTGACCGTCAAACAGGTAAAACAGCGATAGCGGTTGATGCCATCATCAACCAGAAAGGTACAGGCATCAAATGTATCTATGTGGCTATCGGTCAAAAACGTTCCTCAATTGCAAACGTAGTCAGAAAATTAGAAGAGCACGGTGCGATGGCACATACGATTGTCGTTGCGGCATCGGCTTCTGAATCAGCTGCGCTTCAGTTTATCGCGCCTTATACCGGTTGCTCTATGGGCGAATATTTCCGGGATCGTGGTGAAGATGCGTTGATCATTTACGATGACTTGACCAAACAAGCCTGGGCTTATCGTCAAGTGTCATTGTTGTTGCGCAGACCACCGGGTCGAGAAGCCTATCCTGGTGATGTGTTTTACCTGCACTCTCGTTTATTGGAAAGAGCGGCGCGTATCAATGCAGCCGAAGTTGAAAAACTGACCAATGGCCAGGTAAAAGGCAAAACAGGTTCTTTGACCGCCTTACCGATTATTGAAACGCAAGGCGGTGACGTATCGGCATTCGTACCTACCAACGTGATTTCAATCACTGACGGGCAGATATTTTTGGAAACCAACCTGTTCAACTCAGGTATCAGACCCGCTGTAAATGCCGGTTTATCGGTATCACGGGTTGGTGGTGCAGCGCAAACCAAAATTATCAAGAAGCTCGGTGGCGGTATTCGTCTGGATTTGGCTCAATACCGTGAATTAGCGGCGTTTGCCCAGTTTGCATCTGATCTGGATGAAAGCACAAGAAAACAGATCGAGCGCGGTCAACGGGTAACGGAATTGATGAAACAAAATCAATACGCCCCAATGTCGGTAGCGCAAATGGCAATATCGTTATTTGCTGCGAACGAAGGCTATCTGGATACGATTGATGTAAAGAAGGTACTTGATTTCGAATCGGCGTTACAAGGTTATATGAAAGCCGAGCATGCCGCGTTGATGCAAAAAATCAACGAGACAGGCGATTTCAATGATGAGATAAAACAAGGAATGAAGGACGCAGTAGAAGCCTTTATTAAAACTCATACCTGGTAATAGGTCGTCAAATGGCTGTTGGTAAAGAAATACGTACAAAGATCGTCAGTATCAAAAATACTCAGAAGATCACGCGGGCGATGGAAATGGTCGCTGCGAGCAAAATGCGTAAAACCCGGGATAGAATGCAGGCCACCCGTCCTTATTCTAAAAAGATAAGCCGGATCATCAGGCATTTGGCTCAAGCTAACCCTGAATACAAACATCCTTTTCTGATTACCCGAGATGTTAAGAGAGTAGGAATTATTGTTATAACGTCTGACCGTGGATTGTGCGGAGGTTTGAACTCCAACCTTTTCAGGAAGGCGTTAACGCAATTATCTCTTTGGGAAAAAGATGAGATAGAAGTTGATGTTTGTTCGATAGGAAGCAAGGGTTCCGCATTCTTTAGCCGATTAAGCGCTAATTTGGTGGGTCAGGTTGCCAAGCTGGGCGACATACCACACCAAAGCGACATCATCGGTATCATCAAGATTATGCTGGATGCCTACAATGATGGACGGATTGATGAACTTTACGTAATCAGTAATGAGTTCATCAACACAATGACCCAGAAACCAACGATAGAAAAATTGTTACCGATTGTAGCAACTGAATTGGAAGAGGACTTGAAAAGTCATTGGGATTACATCTACGAGCCTGATGCAAAGGAATTGTTGGATAGCTTATTGATCCGGTATGTTGAATCGATCGTCTATCAAGGTTTAGTCGAAAACAATGCTTGTGAACAAGCTGCAAGAATGATCGCAATGAAAAGCGCATCGGATAATGCTGGAAATCTTATCAGCGAATTGCAGCTCATTTACAACAAAGCACGACAAGCCGCTATCACTCAGGAAATTTCAGAAATTGTTGCCGGTGCTGCAGCCGTTTAAACCAAATTAAAGCGACACAAAGTTAAGAGGACCACATAATGAGTCTGGGTAAGATTGTACAGATTATCGGAGCGGTTGTTGACGTGGAATTTCCACGCGAAAACCTGCCAAAAGTGTATGACGCACTGAATGTTGAAGAATATGGACTGACACTGGAAGTACAGCAGCAATTGGGTGACGGCGTTGTCAGAACCATTGCGATGGGTACAACCGACGGTCTGAAAAGAGGCTTGGCGGTCAATAATACTCATGCAGCAATTTCTGTCCCAGTCGGACAAGAAACCTTGGGTCGTATTATGAATGTCTTGGGTGAGCCGATTGATGAAAAAGGCCCCATAGGCGAACAAGTAAAATGGGGTATTCACCGTGAAGCGCCCCGTTACGATGAACAAGCAGCCGCAACCGAATTGCTTGAAACAGGTATCAAAGTAATCGACTTGGTCTGCCCTTTCACAAAAGGCGGAAAAGTGGGTTTGTTTGGTGGTGCCGGGGTTGGTAAAACCGTCAACATGATGGAACTGATCCGTAACATCGCGATCGAGCACAGTGGTTATTCGGTGTTTGCCGGTGTCGGTGAAAGAACTCGGGAAGGAAACGATTTCTATCACGAAATGACCGATTCGAATGTAATCGACAAAGTTTCGCTGGTCTACGGGCAAATGAACGAGCCGCCAGGAAACAGGCTGCGGGTTGCATTAACCGGTCTGACCATGGCGGAATATTTCCGTGATGAAGGCCGCGACGTTCTGTTCTTCGTGGATAACATTTACCGTTATACGCTGGCAGGTACTGAAGTATCGGCGTTGTTGGGTCGGATGCCATCTGCGGTAGGTTATCAGCCAACGCTGGCTGAAGAAATGGGTGTGTTGCAAGAGCGTATTACTTCAACCAAAACCGGTTCTATCACTTCAATTCAGGCGGTCTATGTTCCTGCTGACGATTTGACCGACCCGTCGCCTGCAACTACCTTCGCTCATTTGGACGCAACTGTCGTATTATCACGTCAGATTGCTGAATTGGGTATTTATCCTGCAATCGATCCTTTGGATTCTACCAGCCGCCAATTAGACCCATTGGTTATTGGTCAAGAGCATTACGATGTGGCCAGAAGCGTACAAGGTATTTTGCAACGGTACAAAGAGTTGCGCGATATTATCGCCATTTTGGGTATGGACGAGTTATCTGAAGAAGATAAACTGACGGTATCCAGAGCTCGTAAGATTCAGCGTTTCTTGTCCCAACCGTTCTTCGTTGCGGAAGTATTTACCGGTTCTCCAGGTAAATATGTTTCTCTGAAAGATACGATTGCCGGATTTAAAGGCATTATCGATGGTGAGTACGACCAAATCCCGGAACAAGCGTTCTATATGGTCGGTACTATTGATGAAGCGTTAGAAAAAGCAAAAGCACTCAAAAGTTAATTAATCAGGTATAACCGAGATGACAATGACGGTTCATGTGGATATCGTGAGTGCAGAAAAGGAAATCTTTTCTGGTGCAGCGGAAATGGTATTTGCTCCTGCAGA
This sequence comes from Methylicorpusculum sp., assembly GCF_030651835.1. GTDB lineage: Bacteria > Pseudomonadota > Gammaproteobacteria > Methylococcales > Methylomonadaceae > Methylicorpusculum. The sequence goes on from NZ_JAUSBX010000119.1 coordinate 23,464, forward strand.
GCTCGGCGAAGTGGGTATTGCTCCTCGTCATGCCCCTTTGATTACTAAATTAAAACCTGGTGAAGTAAGGGTTAAAGTTAGCGAAACAGAAAGTTATCCTTTTTATGTGTCGGGTGGTTTGCTGGAAGTACAGCCTCATTTGGTGACGATTCTGGCTGATACAGCAATTCGAGCTAAAGACATCGACGAAGCTGCCGTGCTTGAAGCTAAAGCAAGAGCGGAAGAGGCCTTGGCCGACAAATCAGGAAAAATCGACTATGCTACAGCACAAGCTCAGTTACTTGAGGCGATGATGCAGCTTAAAACATTAGACCGGCTCAGAAAAAGAGGCGGATAACTGACAATGGGCTCAGCCCAAAATCAAAGCCCGGTAACGTTGATACGTTGTCGGGCTTTTTTTGTTTAAAGGATACGAGAATGAAATTAACGACAGTCATACTGGCGGCAGGTAAAGGCACTCGAATGCGTTCTGTCATGCCGAAAATATTGCATAAAATTGCCAACCGCTCATTGTTGGAACATGTTTACGACATGAGCCGTGAACTTGATAATAATGAAATCAAAATCATCTACGGCCATGGCGGCAATCAGGTATTGGAGACGCTAAAGCATTTACAGGCTGAATGGACCGAACAAAAGGAACAGTTGGGCACGGGTCATGCTGTTCAACAGGTTCAATCTCAAATTGCGGATGATGCCATTGTGCTGATTTTGTATGGTGATGTCCCTTTACTCAAGCTAAACACCGTTCAAAAATTGCTGGAGGGTGCAAGCGAATCTTTGTCCTTGCTTACCGTGACGCTGGCAAACCCCATTGGATACGGTCGTATTGTCAGAAATGAGCAGAATAAAGTCGTCAAAATAATTGAAGAAAAAGATGCCGACGTCTCCCAAAAGATGATCAATGAAGTCAATACCGGCATTTTGGCGGTGAGGGGCGGACTGCTTAAAACGTGGCTGTCTCGTTTAGAGAACAATAACGCGCAAAAAGAGTATTACTTGACCGATGTTATTGAAATGGCGGTCAATGACGGGTTTGAGATTGTGACTTCACAGCCGGCATCGGAAGATGAGGTCTTAGGTGTCAATAACCGCATGCAGTTGGCTCACCTGGAAAGAGTCTTCCAAAAAGAGCAAGCCGAAAAACTGATGGCGGAAGGCGTGACCTTGGCAGATCCTGCTCGTTTTGAGGTCAGAGGCCACGTTGAAAAACTGGGTATCGATATAGAGATTGACATCAATGTCATTTTGGAAGGCGCAATCAGCATAGGCAATAATGTAAAAATCGGTGCCAACAGCATTATTAAAAATGCCGTCATTCATGATGACGTCGAAATTTTACCCAATTGCATCATAGAAGACGCAGAAGTGGGCCGCGGCAGTCGGGTTGGTCCGTTCGCACGGTTAAGGCCTCAAGCCCTATTGGCAGACAATGTGCATATTGGTAATTTCGTAGAAATTAAAAAGTCCAAAATTGCGACAGGTAGCAAGGTCAATCATTTGAGCTATATCGGCGATAGCGTGATAGGAAGCCATGTCAACATCGGAGCAGGAACGATTACCTGCAATTACGATGGCGTAAATAAGTTCCAGACTATAATTGGTGATAACGCGTTTATCGGTTCGAACTCGCAATTGGTTGCACCGGTTTCGATCGGCAACAACGCAACCATCGGTGCCGGATCGACCATTACCAAAGACACGCCCGACGGGCAGTTGACGTTGGCGCGAGCCAAACAAATTTCAATCGCTTCCTGGCAAAGGCCGGTAAAAAAGGAGAAATAATATGTGCGGAATTGTAGGTGCTGTAGCCCAAAGGAATGTTGTTCCAATTTTGATCGAAGGGCTCAAAAGGCTGGAATACAGAGGTTACGATTCAGCCGGACTAGCGGTTATCGAAGACAATACGCTTTACAGAAAGCGGGCCTTGGGCAAGGTCAAAGGACTGGAAGCGATGATTGCCGAAGATGCTGTTCAGGGCTTCATCGGTATTGCTCACACCCGCTGGGCAACACATGGCAAACCCAGCACCGCCAATGCGCATCCTCATATTTGTAGAGAAAAGGTGGCGGTTGTTCATAACGGCATCATTGAAAATCACGAACACCTGAGAAGCCAGCAAAAATCCGATGGTTATGAATTTACTTCAGAAACGGATACTGAAGTGATAGTCAACGAAATCTATAGTCAGATGGAAACTTCGCCGGAACTGCTGGATGCAGTAAAAGCCACGATAAAAAAATTAGAAGGCGCTTATGCGCTGGGCGTAATCAGCTATACCCAGCCAAATAAACTGATCGTTTGCCGCAAAGGCAGCCCTTTGGTTATCGGCATTGGAATAGGCGAGCATTTCATAGCTTCAGACGTTGCGGCCCTATTGCCGGTGACACAGCGCTTTATCTTTCTGGAAGATGGCGATATTGCAGAATTGACTATCGATAGCGTAGTGATTTTCGATAAAGATGATAACCGCGTGGAAAGGCCGGTCAAAGAGAGTCAGTTAAAAGCCGATGCTGTTGAAAAAGGCACTTATCGCCACTACATGCTCAAAGAGATTTATGATCAGCCGTGGGCAATTTCCGAAACCCTGGAAGGCCGTTTTATCGATAACCGCTTACAGGACAATGCTTTCGGACATAACGCCCCGGATATCTTCAATCAGGTAAAAGCGATACAAATACTGGCATGCGGAACCAGTTACCATGCTGGACTGGTGGCTAAATACTGGTTTGAGAAATTAGCCCGGGTGCCCTGCAATATCGAAGTGGCCAGTGAATTCAGGTACAGAAAGCCGGTTATTGCACCTAACACATTGGTCGTCACGATCTCTCAATCCGGCGAAACCGCCGATACCCTGGCCGCATTGCAGGAAGCGAAAAAACTGGGTGCGAAATATTCATTGGCGATCTGTAACGTGCCTGAGAGTTCATTAATCCGGGAATCGGATTTAGTGATGATGACCCGCGCGGGTCCGGAAATCGGAGTTGCGTCAACCAAAGCGTTTACAACCCAACTGGTAACGCTGATGTTACTGGTCATCGCAATAGGCAGGCGATTCAGTTTAAGTGAGGAAATGGAGAATAAAATTGCCTCACAACTGTTCAGTTTGCCTGGCAAAATTGAAGAAGTGCTGAAGCTGGACGATGTTATCAATGTGTTGGCAGAACAATTTGCAGAAAAACAGCATGCATTATTTCTAGGCCGGGGCACTCATTACCCGATTGCTATGGAAGGTGCGCTGAAATTGAAAGAAATTTCCTACATTCATGCGGAAGCTTATCCGGCCGGTGAATTAAAGCATGGTCCGTTAGCGCTGATTGATGCCGAGATGCCGGTCATCACCGTCGCGCCCAACAACAGTTTGCTGGACAAACTGAAATCCAATATACAAGAAGTGAGCGCACGCGGTGGACAGTTGATCGTATTCATGGACGAGTCGCTGGTCACCCAGCCGGATGCGAATGTTCAAATAGTCAAGATACCTTCTGTCGATAATGAAATATCACCGATTATCTACACCATTCCATTACAACTGTTGTCTTACCACGTTGCCGTCTTAAAAGGCACGGATGTCGATCAACCTCGGAACCTCGCAAAATCAGTCACTGTCGAGTAACTGTTTGAAATATATAGTTAAAATGTATAGGCCTGGGTCAGGCTCTCCGAGCTAACCCAGCCTATTTTTAAACAGCTAAAGTAAGTTATCGTTCTATTTGTATCTAACGCTAAGCCAAAAATATTAAAACCGAACTAACCTGTTTATACTCATAACAAACTAACTGGCAATTTACTCAGCAGAAACATTAGGCTCAATGGAAATAATGGACGACAAGAGTAATTTTTGTTTCTTACAGGAACACGACCCCTTATTTTTTCAGTTAGCGACTTCTGCCGAGCGCGCATTTGCCAGCGACCCTAACATCACACTCATCAAACTACGTCAATTAGGCGAAGCGTTGGCTCAAGATTTGGCGGCGCGATGTGGCATTGAGTTTGATGACAAAACCAGTCAAGCCGATTTATTGTTCAAGTTGAATCGTGAAATTCGCTTGGAAACCAATGTTGCCGAGCTGTTCCACACCCTGCGGATAGAAGGCAACCGAGCGACCCATCAGTTCAAGACTCAGCACAAAGAAGCCCTGAATGGTCTGCGCATTGCCCGCGCATTGGCTATCTGGTTCCATCAGGCCTTTGGTAAACAAGGCGCTAATTTTAAACCGGGCCCCTTAATCGCCCCAACCGATCCCAGCCAGCATTTAAGAGCGCTGACCATTCAGATTGATCAGCTCAAAGCCAAGCTTCAAGATGCCAACGAGCAAGTTGAAACCAATCAGCAGTTGATCGAACTAAGCGCACGCGAAAAAGAACAATACGCGGTATTGGCCGAACAAATGGATGCTGAGGCTCGCATCTTCGAGCAGATGGCGCAAGCGCATGAACAGCAATTACGCCTGGAACGACAAGCTTTTGAAGATCGTCTGCACGCCATGCACAAGGAGTTGGAAACACGCGGGCAGACTAGCCAAAAGGTTAGCGCAACGATTAAAAAGGCAGCGGCAGAACTGTCCCTCAATGAAGAATTAACGCGTATTCTAATCGATCAACAACTGATTGCCGCTGGCTGGCAAGCTGATACAGAGGAGCTGACCTACCAAAAAGGCGCAAGACCCGAAAAAGGTAAAAACAAAGCCATTGCCGAATGGCCGACTAAAGGCAAACAAGCTGCCGACTATGTATTGTTCGCCGGATTAACCCCGATTGCGGTAGTAGAAGCCAAACGCGAAAACGTCAATGTTGCCGGTAAAATAGCTCAGGCCGAACGCTATTCCCGTGGCTTTATGCCAATTGGCAACATGCAGACTGCCTGGCAATTAGAAGGCCGCAGTATCGCATGGCCCGATCATGAAGAGGGTCACTATCAAATTCCTTATGTCTATTCCTGTAATGGACGTCCTTTCGTTAAGCAATTGGCGGAGCAATCAGGCACCTGGTTCCGCGATGTCCGAGAGACTTTTAACTTAGCAAAACCATTACCGGTCTTTCATAGTCCCGATGGTTTGCTGGATAGACTTCAACGCAGTAAAGCCGCAGCGGAAGACAAGCTACGCCAAGAAGGTTTTGCGTATTTACGTTTAAGAGATTATCAGGAAAAAGCAGTTCAGGCTGTCGAAGTGGCACTGGAAAATAACCAGCAAAATTGCCTATTGGCTATGGCGACCGGGACTGGTAAAACGCGAACCATTATCGGTTTGATGTATCGCTTTTTGAAAACAGAACGCTTCAAACGCATCCTGTTTCTGGTGGACCGCACCGCCCTGGGTCAACAGGCTATCGATGCCTTTAACGATTCACCTCTGGAACAAAACCAGACCTTATCAAAAATCTACAATGTTGCGGAACTCGGTGACATGGCCGCCGAAGCGGAAACACGCATCCAAGTGGCAACCGTACAGGCAATGGTCAAACGCATTTTTCAATCCGATAACCCGCCCAACATCGATGCTTATGATTGCCTGATTGTCGATGAAGCCCACCGTGGCTATGCATTGGATCAGGACATGACCGAAGGTGAAATGGAGTTGCGTGATACCGCCCAATACCTGTCCAGTTACCGACGGGTGTTAGATTATTTTGATGCCGTCAAAATCGGTTTGACCGCCACACCCGCCAAACATACGACCGACATATTCGGCAAACCGATTTATACCTATTCTTACCGGGAAGCGGTAGCCGACGACTGGTTGATTGACCATGAGCCCCCCATTCGTTACAAAACCCTGCTCAGCCAAAAAGGTATTCAATTTGCCAAAGGAGCCGAAGTCAATGTCATCAACACGCAAACTGGCGCGGTTGAACTGGCAACGCTAGATGATGATTTGGCTTTTGAAGTCGACGCTTTTAACCGTAAAGTCATCAGTCCCGCATTTAACAAAGTCATCTGCAAGGAACTGGTCAAAGAACTCGATCCCTTCAGTGACGAAAAAACGCTGATCTTCTGTGCTACCGATCGCCATGCCGACATGGTCAAACGCATTCTGGACCGGTTGTTCAAAAAGCTGTACGGTGATGAATACAATGAAGCTGCGGTCAAAAAAATTACCGGCCAAAGCGACAAGGTCAACCAACTGATTCGCCAATATAAAAATGAGCGCTATCCGAATATCGCAATAACCGTAGACTTACTGACTACCGGCATCGACGTACCAAAAATCTGCAACGTAGTCTTTTTCCGTCGCGTTCGTTCCCGGATTTTGTATGAGCAAATGCTGGGGCGAGCCACCCGTCGTTGCGACGAGATTGGTAAAATCGTGTTCAGGATTTTCGATCCGGTCGACATTTACGCCACACTGCAAGATGTCAGCTCGATGAAACCGCTGATTAAAGACCCCAATGTCACTATTGAACAACTGGTTCAAGAACTGAGCGATCCCAACAGTTTACATGCACCCGGCACAAAGCCGGATACTAGCCATGCCCACGATGTCTTAGCTGCGTTGAGTCAACGGGTGATGCGTATCTTGCGAAAAGCACACAAAAGCGGCCAGTAAACCGGAATTGCAGAAAAAACTCAGGGAACTGGAATCACTGTGGGGCGTTGCGCCAGATACACTTCACCAGCATTTACATCAACTGGGTCCGCAACAGGCCTCCGAATTTGTGCAACGCCATAAAGGCCTGCTCAAACAACTGGATGAGGTCAAGCTGCTGCTTGGCTCCGAGTATTATCCGGTGCTAGCCGATCATCAAGACGAACTCCAAGAGCGCGTTCAAAACTACGGAAATTATGCTAAACCTGCAGATTACCTGGACAGCTTTCACGACTTTATCAAGCACCAACTCAATCAATCCGCCGCCTTATCAGTAGTCGTCAATAAACCTAAAGACCTCACCAGAGAACAGCTAAAAGAAATCAAACTGTTACTGGATCAATACGGCTACACCGAAGCCAAGTTACAAAGCGCCTGGCGCAATCAAACCAATCAAGATATTGCCGCCAGTATCATCGGTTACATCCGTCAAGCCGCCATTGGTGAAGCCTTGATTCCTTTTGAGCAACGCGTATCCCAAGCCATGCAAAAAATCTACGCCCTGCACAATTGGACCGCGGTCCAGCGCCGTTGGTTGGATCGCTTGGCCAAACAACTCAGTCACGAAGTGGTGATCGACCAAACCTTCGTCAATCGCGTGTTTGCCAATGACGGCGGCGCTAAAACGCTGAATAATTTACTCAACCAGCAACTGAATAACGTGCTGGATACCTTGGCCGACTCATTATGGTCAGCTGCATAATTAACACATAAAACCCAATGAGCAATAACGAAATCGTCCAAAAACTCTGGAACCTCTGCGATGTGCTGCGCGACGACGGCATCAACTACTCGGATTACGTCACCGAACTGGTATTGCTGCTGTTTATCAAGATGGAATTCGAAAACACCGAAGCCGGTATTCTGCAAAAACACAAACTGCCGGAAGGCTGCCGCTGGTCAGATTTGACCAAGTTATCGGGCTTGAATCTGCTCAACCATTACCGGCAAATGTTGTTGGATTTATCCAAAAGCGACGACCATCTGATTGCCGCCATCTATGCCGACGCGCAAACCCGCTTGCGTGAGCCGCGTCACCTCGAACAACTGATCAAAAGTCTGGACAGCATCGATTGGTTCAGTGCCAAGCGCGATGGCTTGGGGGACTTGTATGAAGGCCTGTTGGAAAAAAACGCCAGTGAAACCAAATCCGGTGCCGGTCAATACTTTACCCCTCGGTCATTAATCGACAGTATCATTCGCTGCATCAAACCGCAGGTCGGGGAGTTGATTCAAGACCCCGCCGCCGGCACCGCCGGTTTTCTGATTGCCGCCGATGCCTACATCAAAGGCCAAACCGACGATCTTTACAACCTCACCGAAAAACAACAAAGCTTCCAGCGCAATCAGGCCTTTGTCGGCATGGAACTGGTGCCAGGCACCCGCCGCTTGGCCTTGATGAACTGCTTATTGCACGGCATGGAAGGCGACGACGAAGGCGTGGTGCATCTGGGCAATACCCTGGGTCAACCGGGTACTCACTTACCCAAAGCCGATGTCATTCTGACCAATCCGCCATTCGGCACAGCGAAAGGCGGCGAAGCCAGCGTCACCCGCGACGACTTCTCCTACAAAACCAGCAACAAGCAACTGGTATTCTTGCAGCACATCTACCGCAGCCTGAAACCAGGCGGCCGCGCCGCCGTGGTGCTGCCGGACAACGTACTGTTCGAAGCCGGCGTCGGCAATGACATCCGCCGCGACCTGATGCACAAATGCAATCTGCACACCATTCTGCGTTTACCGACCGGTATCTTTTATGCCCAAGGCGTTAAAACCAATGTGCTGTTTTTCAGCAAAGGCACTCCTGAAAATCCGCAGCAAGATGAAAATTGCACCAAGCATGTTTGGGTCTACGACCTGCGCAGCAATATGCCCAGCTTCGGCAAGCGCACGCCGTTTGGCGATCAGCATTTGCAACCGTTCGAAACCTGTTTCCACGCCGAAAACCGCGAATCCCCCCCTTACCCCCCTTTTACAAAGGGGGGAGATGAAGGCGCTAACGAAAGTGCTATCCCTCCCATTGAAAACGATCAAAATTCAGTTCATCGCTTTGAAAAAGGGCATGATTCTATTCCCCCCTTTGAAAAAGGGGGGCTAGGGGGGATTATGCAAAATGAAACAGAATCCCGCTGGCGTTGCTTCAGCCGCGACTGGATCAGAGCCCAAAAAGGCGATTCGCTGGACATTGCCTGGCTGAAAGATCAGGACAGCGTCGATGCCGCCAACTTGCCGGAACCTGATGTCTTGGCCGCCGAAGCGATGAGCGAATTGACCGAGGCTTTACGCGAACTCAATGGCTTGATGCAGACGTTGGGTGCAGGTGATGAAGCCAAACTGCAGCGGCAATTATTGGTAGACGCGTTAGCATTACAGGAAGTGCAATGAATCTGCCAGCTACCCCCACCGAATACTTTCCACCGGTACTGCAACTTATCCAACAGGCTAAATCACGGGCATTAAGCACCGTCAATCATCAATTGCTGGAACTGTATTGGCAGATTGGTGAATATTTAAGCTTTAAGGTGGCCGAACAAGGCTGGGGACAAGGTACAGTAAAAGAATTGGCGAAATGGTTAACCGAGCGTGAACCCAATTTGCGCGGCTTTTACCTGAAACTGGCCGTAGAGCAGCGCTGGTCAACCCGTGAACTAGAACAACAAATTAACAACGTCTTATTTGAACGGACAATAGCCTCCCCGCTAAAAGTCTCGGCAGTGCTGAGAGAATTACACCCCGCCGCAGATCAGGTGTTTAAAGACAGCTATTTATTCGATTTTCTGCATTTGCCGGAACCGCATCATGAGCGGGATTTGCAACAAGGCTTGATCAAGCATTTAAAACAGTTTTTGCTCGAATTGGGCCGTGATTTTTGTTTTATCGGCCAAGAATTCAGCGTGCAGGTCGGGCAGAAAGATTTCTCGATTGATCTGCTGTTTTTTCATCGCGAGTTACAGGCATTGGTGGCGTTTGAATTAAAGATCGACGATTTTAAACCGGCCTATCTCGGTCAGTTGGAGTTCTATCTTGAAGCATTAGACCGCGACCACCGCAAAGCTCACGAAGCGGCCAGCATTGGCGTGTTGCTATGTAAAAACCGCGATCATGATGTGGTGGAATACGCCCTGTCGCGTAGTTTATCGCCGACTGTAGTAGCGCAGTATCAAACCCGTTTGCCGGATAAAGCCTTATTGCAAGCCAAATTAGATGAGTTTTATGAGTTGGCTAAACAGGAAAGTGAGCAATGAGCCAATCGAAAAGCAACGTAGGTTGGGCACAAGCGCTATCGCTAAACCAACCTATGACTTTCGACGTAGGCGATCAGGCTCAAGTGCGGAAGGATTTATTGGCCCAAATCCTGGACGTCGGAGGCCGGGCATGATTTTGCCGTATGACAAGAGCTTGAAACCTAATAGCCGCGCCTTGCGTAACCGTATGACCGACGCCGAGCAAAAACTTTGGCAATGTTTGCGTCGCAAGCAAATCAACGGCTGGCAGTTTTATCGGCAAAAACCGTTGGGGCCTTATATTGTCGACTTTTACTGTGCGGCAGCGTTTTTAGTGATCGAATTGGATGGTAGTCAGCATTTTGAAGCTGAACATCGAGAAGCAGACCGGCAACGGAATGAGTATTTGCGTGGTTTGGGCTTGACGGTTTTGCGCTTTGATAATCGGCAGGTGTTGTTGGAGATGGAGGCGGTGTTGGAGATTATTCGTAGAATCCCCCCCGGCCCCCAATGTCATTAAGTTAAGAACTAACATATTGATTATGATATAATTATCTCTACCTTAAACGCTTAAAAGGAAGGCAAAAATGACACAAATAGAACCACTTTACTTTATTAGAAACTATTTTCAGTCTACTAAATACAACGATTTCGAGTGAAACCTTCAAATTAAAGCACCGCCTATCTGAAAACAGTTTCACTCGCACTCGCAAACTTTCATTTCCAACCCTGATCGCGTACTTTCTGAATTTAACCAAAGGCTCTTACCAACAGGAATTAGACACCTTTTTTAGCCTATCAGATACCAACACCCCGCCCACTCAAGTCGTTACCAAATCCGCACTATGCCAAGCGCGTAAACAGCTTTCCCCCTTGGCTTTTATCGACCTCAATCGGCACGTGGTGGATACCTACTTTGCGGCTCATCCTGAGCTCAAAACCTGGCATGGCTTCCGACTTTGCGCCATTGACGGCTCCAAGCTCAGAGTTCCCAACGAGCCTGACATTGTTGCGGCCTTTGGCGTGAATCCTGGCAAGGAAAACCAGAAAGATTGCCCCTTAGCATTGGCGTCCGTTTACTATGATGTGCTTAACCACATCAGTATCGACGCCAGCATTAATCCCACCACGGCCTCAGAACTTGACTGTGCCGCTGCCCATTTGAATTATGCGCATCCCAAAGACCTCTCTATTTTAGATCGAGGTTATAATGCCTTTTGGCTCTACGCCCTCTATGAGGCAACAGGCCGGTATTTTTGTATGCGCGCGCGAAGCAACCAAGGCCTGCTCTACAAACAGTTTGCCGAGAGTGGCGAGGCACAAGCCGAAATTATTCTCGAAGCCAACCCGCGCTCCGTCAAACAATGCCTGAAAAAAGGTTTGCCAACCCAGCCGTTGAAGCTCCGCCTAATACGCGTTGAACTGAACAATGGCGAAGTTGAAGTGTTGATCACCAACTTGATGGCTGAACAGGCTTTTCCGGTCGACGAATTCAAGGAATTGTACCATCTAAGATGGGGAGCGGAAATCGACCAGCCATATTGCCTCCATAAGAGTGTTTTTAGAAAATTATTGTATCGGTTCTGCAACTGGTTTTATCCAGGTACGATTAACAGTCCGCAATTTACGTAATTCCTCCAATTCCTGTTGATTTGCCGTAATGAT
>NZ_JAUSBX010000130.1 GCF_030651835.1 Methylicorpusculum sp.
CTTCCCTCAATTCAAAACGGCCTGCGATCAGTTCTTTGCCGGATTGAATCAATACCACGCCTCGTTGCGCTCGCTATTGACCGATCGATTCCAGATCATCGGTCAGGGGTGAGTGCCGAAATTTGAAGTGCGGTGGGTATAAATCAGCGTACCGAGTATAATGCCCCTTGCTAACCCAAATTAAAAGCGAGATCAGAACATGAGCATCCGTGACTTCCCTCTTTCTCAGGGACTCTATGACCCAGTGAATGAACATGACGCCTGTGGCGTCGGCTTTGTGTGCAATATCAAGAACCGAAAAAGTCACGAAATCATCCTTCAGGGTCTGGAGATTCTGGAGCGCATAAATCACCGTGGAGCGGTAGGTGCTGATCCTAAGGCTGGCGACGGAGCTGGGATGCTGGCACAAATTCCGGATGCATTTTTCCGCGCAGTTCTTGATTTTACATTACCCCCTGTTGGTCAATACGGCGTTGGCCATATCTTTCTGCCACAGAACGCTGGAGAGCGGGAGAAAATGGAGGCAATCGTCAACCGCCATATTCAAGATGGTGGGCACCATGTTCTGGGTTGGCGTGATGTACCTGTAGATAACAGTGTTCTTGGTAAAAGTGTTCTTCCCAGCGAACCCGTGATCCGTCAATTATTCGTTGCTTGCGATCCCGGTTGCTCCGATCAAGATAGTTTTGAACGCAAGTTGTTCACGATCCGCAAACGCATGGACAACTCAATTCGGGAATCGGGCATTTCTAAGAGTGCTTATTACGTAAGCTCATTGTCCTCGCGAACCATTGTTTATAAAGGTATGTTATTGGCGGGCCAAGTCGGGCGCTATTACCTTGACCTGCGGGATACGCGCTTTCAATCTGCGCTCGCTCTGGTTCATCAACGTTTTTCGACTAATACTTTTCCGACTTGGGACCGAGCTCATCCTTTTCGCATGATTTGTCATAACGGCGAAATCAACACTCTACGAGGTAATGTTAATTGGATGGCCGCCCGCCGCCATACCATGCGCTCCGAGATTTTGGGAGAAGATCTGGAAAAAATATGGCCGATGATTCCTGAAGGTCAATCGGATTCAGCGTGCTTTGACAATGCACTTGAACTGCTGGTAATGGGTGGTTATTCCCTCGCTCATGCGATGATGATTTTAATACCGGAAGCCTGGGCCGGAAACAATCTAATGGACGATAAGCGTCGCGCATTCTATGAATATCATGCTGCTTTAATGGAGCCATGGGATGGGCCTGCTGCGGTGGCTTTTAGTGATGGCCGCCAAATCGGTGCCACCCTTGACCGAAACGGCCTGCGTCCCGCTCGTTATTTGGTTACTAACGATGACTTGGTTATCATGGCGTCTGAAATGGGCGTGCTGGATATCCCTGAAGAAAAAATTGTTAAGAAGTGGCGTTTACAACCCGGAAAAATGTTTTTGATTGATCTGGAACAGGGTCGCATTATTGACGATGCTGAGATTAAAGCGGAACTTGCTTCCAAGCATCCCTATCAGAATTGGTTAACGACAACTCAGATTTATCTGGACGAACTACCGACCGACGTAGCACCCATGGCGCCAGACGCCAAGACCCTGCTAGATGCCCAGCAGGCTTTTGGTTATACGCAGGAGGAAGTCAAGTTTCTGCTCACCCCCATGGTATTGACCGGTCAGGAAGCCGTCGGTTCTATGGGCGCAGATAATCCACCCGCAGTTTTATCTCGCCGGCCCAAACACCTGTCTACCTATTTCAAGCAGAACTTTGCCCAGGTCACCAATCCGGCTATTGACCCAATTCGCGAAGAGCTGGTTATGTCTTTGGTTTCGCTAATAGGGCCACGTCCCAATTTGCTGGGGCTAGACGAAGCTGGAAAACACATGCGACTGGAAGTTAAACAGCCGGTACTCACTAATGAAGACCTGGAACGGGTTCGTCACATAGAAGACAATACCGGCGGGATTTTTCGTACCTTTACACTGGATGTGACTTATCCGGTGGAGCAAGGTGCTGAAGGCATGGAGCCGGCGATCAAGCGACTTTGCAAGCAGGCGGAGCAGGTGGTTTTAGAGGGGTATAACATTCTCATTTTGTCCGATCGCAACATTAACAGGGACTACATAGCTATACCTGCTCTGCTGGCGACCTCTGCTGTGCATCATCACCTGATCAAGAAAGGTCTGCGCACCAGTTCGGGCTTAGTGGTCGAGACGGGTGCTGCACTTGAAATTCATCATTTCGCCACATTGGCCGGTTACGGTGCAGAGGCTATCAATCCTTATTTGGCATTTGATACGATTCAGGAGATGTTGAGTCGGCTACCTGAAAAACTTAGCTTCGATGAAGCGCAAACGCGCTATATCAAGGCCGTTGGCAAGGGTCTGAAAAAAGTCATGTCGAAAATGGGCATTTCCACGTTTCAATCGTATTGTGGCGCCCAGATCTTCGATGCTGTCGGACTTTCCACTGCTTTTGTCGACACATTTTTTACCGGCACCCAAACACAGGTGGAAGGTGTAAGTTTGGACGAGATTGCTCAGGAGATTGTGTGCTGGCACCAGAGTGGTTATGGTGACGAGCATATTTACAGTAATCAACTTGATGTCGGTGGCGAGTATGTTTACCGACTTCGCGGTGAAGATCACGCCTGGACTCCCGAAACTATCGCCAAATTGCAACATTCCACCCGTTCTAACAATGTCGAGACTTATCAAGAATACGCCGCCTTGATCAATGAACAGAATGAGCGTTTTTTGACGTTTCGTGGGCTGATGGAGTTCAAATGGGCGGCTCAAGCTGTTCCTATTGAGGAAGTCGAAGCGGCAAAAGAGATCGTCAAACGCTTTGCTACCGGTGCCATGTCTTTCGGCAGTATTTCTTATGAGGCTCATTCCACATTAGCCAAGGCTATGAATATGATGGGTGGCAAGTCCAATACCGGAGAAGGGGGAGAAGAAGCCGAGCGATTCAATCCACTGCCCGATGGTTCTCGCAATCCGGAGCGCTCTGCGATCAAACAAGTGGCTTCAGGGCGCTTTGGAGTTACCATTGAATATCTGGTCAATGCCGATGACATCCAAATCAAAGTGGCTCAGGGTGCCAAACCTGGAGAAGGTGGTCAATTACCAGGGCATAAGGTCAATAAGCAGATTGCTCGGGTGCGTCATTCGATTCCTGGCGTCGGTTTGATTTCGCCGCCGCCGCATCATGATATTTACTCTATTGAAGACTTGGCTCAGCTGATTCACGACCTGAAGAACGCCAATCCCAAGGCGCGCATTTCTGTCAAACTGGTCTCTGAAATAGGCGTGGGCACTGTCGCTGCAGGTGTATCGAAAGCTCATGCCGATCATGTGACAATTGCCGGATATGATGGTGGAACGGGTGCTTCGCCGTTAACTTCTATCAAGCACGCCGGATCTCCCTGGGAAATTGGCCTTGCCGAGACCCATCAAACCTTGGTTTTGAATAATCTGCGCGGACGTATAGCGGTTCAAGCAGATGGGGGCATGCGGACAGGCCGCGATGTCGCGATAGCATTTCTGCTCGGTGCGGACGAAATCGGTTTTGCCACAGCACCCCTGATTGTTGAGGGCTGCATCATGATGCGCAAATGTCATCTAAACACTTGTCCCGTGGGCGTGGCAACTCAAGACCCCGAGTTGCGCAAAAAATTTGCAGGTGAGCCTGAGCATGTAGTCAACTTTTTCTTCTTTGTTGCCGAGGAATTACGCCAGATTATGGCCAAGCTGGGTTATCGCACGATTAACGAGATGATCGGTCAGATGGACCGACTGGAGATGCGTCGAGCAATCGATCACTGGAAGGCCAAAGGCCTGGATTTTGGAAGATTATTGACAAAACCACAGGTGCCAGACACTGTAGCGATCTTTAATTCAGAGACTCAAGATCATGGGCTGGATCAAGCGCTTGATCTGAAGCTGATCGAGATGGCTCAGCCAGCGTTGCAGCGAGGCGAGTCCGTTCGCATCGAGATTCCTGTCAAGAACTTTAACCGTACCGTCGGCACCATGCTGTCCGGGCGTTTGGCAGAGAAATATGGCTTAGCCGGACTACCGGACGATACCATTTACATCAAAGCAATAGGGACTGGAGGTCAATCTTGGGGTGCTTGGCTGGCCAAAGGCATCACTATCGAGTTAGAAGGCGAGGCCAATGATTATGTGGGCAAGGGCTTGTCAGGGGGGCGTTTGGTAATCTACCCGCCGCGCAGTTCCGGCATGGCTGATCATGCTGAAGACAATATTATCATTGGTAACACAGTGCTCTATGGCGCTATCAGTGGTGAATGTTATTTCCGCGGCATCGCCGGGGAACGTTTCTGTGTGCGCAATTCAGGGGCTACTGCGGTGGTTGAAGGGTTGGGCGATCATGGCTGTGAGTACATGACGGGCGGAATCATGGTTTGCCTGGGACCTACCGGACGAAATTTTGCTGCCGGGATGTCCGGTGGTATTGCCTATGTTTTGGATGAACAGGGTGATTTTGCCAAAAACTGTAATATGGCAATGGTAGAGCTGGAGCCCATTGCTGCTGAAGACGATGCACTGGAAGCTTTGGACCATCAGGGTGGCGACCTGGAGGCCATGGGGCGGGTGGATGTCAGTGGCGATATGACCCGATTTGATGCCATTCGCCTGAGGCAGCTGATCAGCAACCATTTGCATTACACGGGAAGCAGCATAGCCAAGCGTATTCTTGCCGATTGGGATAAGTATCTGCCAAAATTCGTTAAGATTATGCCGGTTGACTATCGGCGAGCACTGACCGAAATGGAGGCCCGGCACCGTCGGCCGCCACAATTGACCAAACAACCGATCAGAAAGGTAAGCAAACATGGGTAAACCAACGGGCTTCAGAGAATACGCGCGTCTGGATCGAGGCTATGAGCCGGTGGCCGATCGCATTGTGCATTATGGTGAGTTTGCAGTGCCTCTTTCCGAGGCGGAAGTCAGTAATCAGGGTGCCCGTTGCATGGACTGTGGCATTCCATTCTGTCACACCGGTTGCCCGGTCAATAATATTATTCCGGACTGGAATGACCTTGTTTATCGAGGAGACTGGCAATCGGCGATCGAAGTACTGCATTCCACCAATAATTTTCCCGAGTTTACCGGCCGAGTGTGTCCGGCTCCCTGTGAAGCGGCTTGTACTCTTAATCTTGAAGACTCCCCGGTTGCCATCAAAACCATCGAATGCGCCATTATTGATAAGGCTTGGACAGAGGGCTGGATACAACCTGAAATTTCCCGCCACAAGACACGTAGACATGTTGCTGTGGTAGGTTCAGGCCCCGCGGGCTTGGCTTGCTCTCAACAGCTGGCAAGAGCCGGGCACTTCGTAACGTTATTTGAGAAGCAAGACAAAATTGGTGGATTGTTACGTTATGGTATTCCCGATTTCAAACTCAACAAGTACTTGATTGACCGACGTATGGCGCAAATGCGTGCCGAGGGAGTGGATTTTCGTACCAATATTCATGTGGGTTTGGACATTTCAGCGGCTCAGTTGCAGGCTGATTATGACGCTGTGGTGCTAGCCGGAGGTGCTGAGCAACCTCGAGATCTGCCATTACCCGGCCGAGACCTGAAAAATGTGCACTTTGCAATGGATTTCTTGCGTGCAAATAGCAAGCGGGTACAAGGTATCAAAGTGTCGGATGAGGAATTTATCAGTGCCGAGAATAAACACGTGGTGGTCATCGGTGGCGGGGACACCGGCTCAGATTGTATTGGAACCTCTAATCGCCATGGTGCAAAGTCGGTAACCCAGATAGAGATTTTACCTATGCCTCCCGAACATGAAGACAAAGGATTGACTTGGCCGAATTGGCCAAATCGGCTCCGCACTTCGAGTTCCCAGGAAGAAGGATGCACAAGAATGTGGTCGATTGCCACCAAAGCGTTTATTGGCGATGAAGCGGGTAATCTGAAAATGTTGAGTTGTATCAATGTCGAGTGGAACAAAAACGCGGCTGGGAAATGGCAAATGTCTGAAATAGCAGGCTCGGAGTTTTCATTGAAAGCCGATCTCGCTTTGCTCGCCATGGGATTTCTTCACCCTGTTCACGAGGGCTTGCTGAAACAGGTTGGTGTTGCGCTTGATGTGCGCGGCAATGTGGCAAGTCCAACTCAAGGCCATAAAGCCTACCAAACCAGTGTGGAAGGTGTTTTCAGTGCAGGCGATATGCGTCGCGGTCAGTCTTTAGTGGTCTGGGCCATTCGTGAAGGTCGTCAGTGTGCACGAGCAGTTGACGAGTGGCTGATGGGCAAATCGAATCTGCCGAAGTGAGATTGAATGAATTAACCCCGCAAAAGACATAAAGTTTTCGATTGAGGTTAAAACCCTTAACAGACTGCTCCTAGAGCACTTATATCAAGTAGTTGAATCCTTTAGAAAAATGATGGACACGGTCAAACAAGACAGTAGTTTTAAAGCGGGGTTGAATTCTGCTGACTTACAAATTCGTGATAATTCAGCGTACGCGAGAGAAAAGCTGTTACGGATTGGCCGTTTTGATTTTCTGGAGATCGATTAAAGAGTCAGACCGCTTTCTGGAAATGAGCTGGCATTAAGTTTCTGAAAGGGGTGGGCTACTTTTGGCCGGTAACGAGCATGGACAGCCCAACCAACTATTGCACATAGCACGCTACCGCGCTCATCAACGATCCAACCATGTTTTGCACAAAACTGCGCGATTAAAAAACATGAATCGTTCTGATTTCCAACCCCAGAATGCAAATAGCCCTTATTACTTTGTTCTGTGCGCACTGTATGCGCTTACTAGGCTGGCGACCATGACAGCCAGATAAAATTGGCCAATGACCGCTTCCAGATACGCAAAGGTTCTGACCAGACCGCCGATTGGCGTGACATCGCCATAACCAAGGCTGGCCAGCGTCACAAAACTGAAATAGAGCAGATCAGGAAATTGTTCCTGTTCTTGCGCAGTGATATTGCCTGAAAAGGCAGCCAAATCAAACAAGAGCAATAGTTTATACAATAGAGCCCAGATCAAGCCTATCAAAAGATAAACGCAAAAAGCACCTGCCAGTGAATTGAGATCAGCCTTATGTAAAAGGAAGACATTACGCGCCGCAATCCAGCAGCTCAGGTTACAAAAAATCAACATCAATACTATGCCCAGCACCTCTTGAAAGAAGTGTGCGCCATTTAAAACATTGATACCGACAATGGTGGTGATACCGATAACCAGGAGTATCCCTCCCTGGAACACACGGCGCGAAGCCGCCAAACTCCAGATTGAAACAAGCATGAACACACTGAATAGCAAGGTCATGGAATAACGTTCCATGCCGGAATATTGGTTGGTGAAGGGTACGGACAATAGCGTAAATAGCAATCCAGCCAACAAAAACCAGAAGTTACCGCCAGAGCGTGTTTTCTCAGGACTGATTTCCTTTCTAACTGTTTTATTATTCACTTATTCAGCCTCTTTATGCGTTTCGATTAAGACTTAACGAAAGATCTCTGTTTTGACGCAGTAATTCCGGTTGCCGAGTTTACTCTATAGGCTCTAAAAACTCGATAAAGCATGACTCGACAGTTTGATTACGCTGAAAATAGTGATGGATCATTGCAAGGGAAATGGTTAACAATAACAACATAGTTACCGCCGATTTATAATGACATGAGAAATAACTGACCAGTGTCAAAACTATTGCGTGGGGATGACGTTTGAATTCATCGACACACCCCCGGTTTAAAAGGGGATCTTTATTTCCCTCGCACCCTTAGTAATAAAACAAACTAGTCTTTAGCCAATTATTCGTTATTCAATCGTTCATCTTCGACAAGGGTACGTCGCATGAAAGTAATACTAACTCGTTTAACAGACCGGCAATCCGGAAATCAGGCGAATTGGGCCAGGATCAGTCCGCTGGCACTGATTCTGATCTTCTTGACTACCGCTTGTGAAAAGGAAAAACCGATACAGGCACCGCCGCCGCCAGTCGTCGAAGTTACTGAAGTGCAGCAAAGGGATGTACCTGTTTATCAGGAATGGGTGGGCTCTCTGGACGGTATGGTGAATGCGCAAATTCTGGCCCAAATATCTGGTTACCTGATCAAACAGCATTATCAAGAAGGTCAACTGGTCAAAAAAGGTCAGTTGCTGTATGAAATTGATCCTCGAGTTTTTCAGGCTACGCTGGATGGCGCTCGCAGCAATTTAGCCCGGCAGGAAGCCCAGTTGAAAACAGCCCGTCTGGATATGGATAGGGTAAAGAGACTGTTGCCGGAAAAAGCGGTGAGTGTGCGTGATAGAGACAATGCCGTTGGCCGTGAGGCTTCCATTCTGGCTGAAGTGATGGCGGCCAGGGCCGCGGTTGACAGTGCGCAGCTTCAACTCGGTTTTACAAAAATAACCTCGCCTATCGACGGCATTGCAGGTTTGTCTAAAACGCAACTCGGCAATCTGGTGGGCCCCGGCAGTTCCAATGCGGTACTCACAACGGTTTCTCAGGTCGATCCTATCAAAGCCTTTATTCCGCTCAGTGAACAGCAATATCTGGAGTTTGTCCGGGATAGGCAGAACGGAGGAGAGTCGAAAAAAAGCCGGCCGTTGGAGCTCATCTTGGCCGATGGTACGACCTACGCGCATCCCGGGAAGTTTTTCTTTGCTGACCGACAAGTGGACGTTAGAACCGGAACTATTCAGGCCGCCATTTTATTCCCTAATCCCGGCAGTTTTCTTCGGCCGGGGCAGTACGCAAGAGTGCGGGCGATAGTCAAAAACCGGGAAGGTGCATTATTGATTCCTCAGCGGGCGCTTATCGATATGCAAGGCCGCAAATTGGTTGCAGTCGTGAATTCCGACAATACCGTGGCCATACGCCCGGTTGTAACAGCTGAAAATGTCGGCACACTAATTGTCGTTGAGAAAGGACTGCAACCGGGTGAGCGGGTTATTGTGGAGGGCATCCAGAAAGCCCGGGCAGGCGCCAAGGTCGACCCTAAACCTTACGCGGATGTCTCCGCTGACGCCGGGAGTTAACCCGCTATGGCCAAATTCTTTATCAACAGGCCGATCGTCGCAATCGTAATTGCCATTTTAATGGTCATGATCGGGCTGGTATCCATGGCAGGATTGCCGATTGCTCAATTTCCCGATATTGCGCCGCCTGAAATCCAGGTTACCACGACTTATACCGGTGCTGATGCGGTTACAGTGGAACAGTCTGTTGCTACGCCTATAGAACAGCAAATGTCCGGCGTGGATAACATGAATTATATGTATTCCATTAATGCCAACAACGGGCAGATGACTTTGCGGGTTAACTTTGACGTAGAGACCGATGCGAATACCGACCAAGTACTGACGCAAATGCGTAAATCACAGGCTGAATCACAACTGCCTCAGGATGTGCGAAATTTTGGTGTCAACGTTCAAAAATCGACCGCTTCACCGCTGATCATGTTCGCGCTGTATTCACCCAATGGCAGTTACGACAATATCTTCCTGGCCAATTACGCCTACATCAACATCAACGATCAGATGACCCGGGTCAAGGGCATCGCCAGTGTCACGGTATTTGGAGCCGGACAATACGCCATGCGTATCTGGGTGAAACCTGACCAGCTTGCCAAGCTTAATATCACGATTCCGGAGATCATCAGCGCAGTTCAAGCTCAAAACAATGTCAACCCTGCGGGAAAAGTCGGTGCTGAGCCGGTACCGCCAGGCCAGGATTTTACTTATGCGGTGCGGGCTCAAGGCCGTTTGCAGACCGAGGAGGAATTCGGCAATATCGTTCTGCGCGCAGAACCCAATGGTTCCATGGTCAGGATCAAGGACGTGGGACGTATCGAGCTGGGTGCTCAAACCTATGATTTGGTCGGACGTCTCAACGGCAAGCCGGCCGCTTTGATTGCGCTTTACCAATTACCGGGTTCAAACGCCATTGATGCGGCTGAAGGCGCCAAAAAAACCATGGAGGAGTTGAAAACACGTTTTCCTGATGATCTGGAATATGTGGTTGCTCTGGATACAACCCTGGCCGTAACCGAGGGTATCAATGAAATCGTGCATACCTTACTGGAAGCGTTGGTACTGGTTATTTTGGTGGTCTTTTTGTTCCTGCAGGGCTGGCGGCCAACCCTGATTCCTTTATTGGCGGTGCCGGTATCGCTGATTGGCACTTTTATGCTGTTTCCCGTGCTGGGTTTTTCGATCAACACCTTGTCATTGTTTGGCTTAGTGCTGGCTATTGGTCTGGTGGTGGACGATCCCATTGTCGTGGTCGAGTCGGTGGAGCATCATATCGAAAACGGACTCAGCCCCAAAGAAGCCACTCTAAAAACGATGGAAGAAGTAACAGGCCCCATCATTGGTACGTCTCTGGCGCTGATTGCTGTATTTTTGCCGACAGTATTCATACCGGGCATCACTGGCAAGCTGTATCAGCAGTTTGCCGTGACCGTTGGCGTCTCCGTGATGATCTCGACATTTAATTCGCTGTCCTTGAGTCCTGCTTTGGCGGCATTGCTGTTGAAGCCCCGCGTGCGTGGAACGGGTCCGGTACAGAAATTCTTTGACGGGTTTAACCGGTGGTTCGGGGTTGCCAATAAAGGTTATGTGAGTTTTTGTGCGGTGCTGATTCGCAAAACCATCATCAGTATGATTTTTCTCGGCATCTTGACCTTTATTACGGGCGGCCTCGGAAAAAGCGTGCCTATGGGCTTTCTGCCCGACGAAGATCAGGGTTATCTGTATGCCGGTATTCAGCTTCCCAATGTTTCGTCGTTGCAGCGTACCGATGAAGTCAGCCGACAAGTTGAGGAGATTCTAAAAAACACGCCCGGCGTTGCTTATTACTCATCGGTTATCGGCTACAACATGCTGAGTCAGGCCACTACCACTTACAATACGTTCTTTTTCATCTCACTCAAGAACTGGGCCGAGCGCACCAAACCGGAAGAGCAATATGCGGCTATCAAAGCGCATCTGAATAAGGAATTGTCCCAGTTGCCCGGCGCGATCGGCTTTTCTTTTCCGCCACCCGCGATTCCAGGCGTGGGCACCTCAGGCGGCGTGACGATGATTGTCGAAGACAGAGCCGGAAAAGATGTGGCCTATCTTGCTGAAAATACCGAAAAATTCATTGCCGAAGCGAAGAAACGACCTGAAATTGCCGGATTGTTCACGACCGGACTGCCCTCGGTTCCGCAAATCTTTGTTGATGTGGACCGAGACAAAGTGCTCAAGCAAGGTGTTCAACTGTCCGATGTTTACAAGACTTTGCAGGCGTATATGGGTAGCGGGTTTATCAATTACTTCAACCGTTTTGGGCGGCAGTGGCAGGTCTATGTGCAGGCTGAAGGCGAATACCGCAAGGATACCCAATCGTTAGGCCAGTTTTATGTGCGTAACAGTGAAGGCAATACCGTGCCGCTGGAAACGCTGACCAGTATCCGCAAGACCGAAGGCCCGGAATTTACCATGCGCTACAACCTATTTCGAAGTCAGCAGGTCAGCGCCACAGCGAGTCCCGGATATAGCTCGGCTCAGGTGATGAAAGCCATGGAAGAGGTCTTTGCCGCAACGATGCCGACCGACATGGGCTATGACTATATCGGTATGAGCTACCAGGAAAAAAAGGCACAAGAAGGCGTATCTCCGGCGGTGGTCTTTGGTTTCGCTATTTTCTGCGTCTTTCTGATTCTGGCGGCGCTTTATGAAAGCTGGAGTTTGCCGTTCAGTGTTTTGCTGGGAACGCCGATCGCTATTTTCGGAGCCTTTGCAGGCTTGATGGTCGGCCGCTACGAGAATAATCTGTATGCGCAGATCGGCTTGGTCATGCTGATTGGTCTTGCTGCAAAAAATGCGATTCTTATCGTTGAGTTTGCCAAGATGGGGGTTGAGGAAGGTAAAAGCGTTTATGACGCCTCCCTGGAAGCGGCGCGCTTGCGTTTACGCCCGATCATGATGACCGCATTGTCGTTTATTCTGGGCTGCCTGCCGTTGGCGGTTGCCAGTGGAGCTGGAGCCTTGTCTCGCCGGGTCATGGGTTACGCGGTTATCGGGGGTATGACGGCGGCTACTTTCATCGCTATTTTTCTGATCCCTGTTCTGTTTTATGCAGTAGAGACTCTGGCAGGCAGTAAAAAATCAGAATTACCGGTAGTAAGGGAGGAGAGCGAACATGAGTAAATTGATTGTTGGTGCGCTTGCCCTCAGCTTGACCGGTTGCTTTATGGTCGGTCCGGATTATGAGAAACCGAAAATCGAGGCTCCTGCCCAGTGGCGCTTTGCCGCTGAAGATGCCCGGGAGACGGCTAATCTGCCTTGGTGGGAACAGTTACATGATCCGGTGTTGAATCAACTGGTAGAACAAGCATTGATGAATAACCTGGATCTCAAGGTTGCGATTGCCAATGTCGAACAGTTCATGGGCGTATACGGCGCCACCCGCGCCAGTCTGTTTCCGCAGATATTCGGTCAGGCAGGTTATGATCGCCGCCAACCCAGTGGTGAAGCTATGGGTTTTGGCGGAAAAGTGCCCGACACCGATGCGGCCCAGTTAGGCGCCACGATGTTTTGGGAACTGGATGTCTGGGGTCAATTGCGCCGGGCCAAGGAAGCCGCAGGCGCTGATTTGCTCGCCCAGGAAGCCGCCAGGAATGCGGTCGTCTTGACCTTGGTGAGTACTGTTGCTCAAACCTATATTGTGCTTCGCGCTCTGGACCGGCGTCTGGAAATTACCCGGCAAACCGTTGATTCTCTGGTTGAGGAAAACCGGATTGCCAAAGCGCGTTTTGACATGGGGTATTCCTCGGAAATCGAAGTTAGCCAGTCAACATCGGAACTTGAACGCCGCCGCGCGCAAATTCCTGCTTTTGAACAGCAGATTGCCCAGACGGAACATGCGTTAAGCCTTTTGCTGGGCAAACCTCCCGGCGCTATCGACAGAGGTCTGTCGCTGGATGAATTGTCTCCGCCCCCAGTCCCGGCCGGGCTCCCTTCAGAGCAGTTGATTCGCAGGCCGGACATCCAGCAGGCGGAACAAAATCTGATTGCGGCTAACGCCCGCATTGGTGTTGCGCGAGGTGAGTATTTCCCGAAAGTCTCGCTGACCGGCGATATCGGTCAGGCTAGCATGGAAGTGGCTCAATTATTTGTTCCGGGAGCTAATTTTTGGACAATTGGCAGCCGTTTGCTCGGACCGATATTTACAGCTGGAAGGGTCGCAGGCCAGGTTCAAGCTGCCGAAGCAGGGCAGCAGGCCGCCTTGGCCAGCTACCAAAGAGCTATTCTTGCCGCCTTCAGCGAGTTCGAGGACGGTCTGGTCGCCAGGACCAAATCCAACGAACAACAAAGTGCGCAGGCCCGTCGGGTGGAAGCTTTAGAAAATTATTTGCGCCTTTCTCGGATACGTTATGACGAGGGGTATACCTCTTACCTGGAAGTGCTGGACGCTCTGCGCCAATATTACGAAGGCCAAATCGAGCTGGTTCAGGCCCGCAGTGATACGTTTGTCGCTCTGATTCAGTTGTATAGAGCCATGGGCGGAGGCTGGATCGTTGAGGCCGAACAAAAAGCCCAGGTGCCTAAACCCAAAGAAGCGTCGTTTTTTCCATGACGATCCAACTATCCGCAAGCAGCAATCCAGGTTAGCCTGATTTTTCAAAACGACTTATTGGAATTCCCATGACAAACGATACCTCTTCTGTTTCTACCGATGAATTTACGCGGAAAGCAGTGGAATCAGCCATCAAAATCGGCCTTATTTTTCTGTTGGTGTCCTGGTGTTTTCAAATTGCCAGTCCTTTTATCAACCCACTCGCCTGGGGAATCATTATTGCGGTTGCCCTGTATCCTGTTCATCAATCACTATCGGCCATTCTGGGAGATAGGGAAAAGCTTTCTGCCGTATTGATAACCACCGTGTTGTTGCTCATCATTCTTGGGCCTTGTGTGTTTTTAGCGGGGATACTGACTGAAAATATCCAGGAACTGGTGCATAAATTTCAGCAGGAAGGATTTTCTATTCCTGCACCCCCTGAAAATGTGGCTGCCTGGCCTTTGATAGGGAGGCCCATCTTCAATTTTTGGCAGCTGGCCGCAACAAACCTGGCCGATTCGGTCAAACAATTTGCTCCCCAGCTCAAGTTGGTCAGTAAATGGCTGATCGCCTCCGGAGCGTCAACGGTCTTGGCTATTTTGCAATTGATTGTGTCGGTGATTATCTCCGGCACGCTTTGGGTCTATGGCAAGGGCGGACATCATTTGGCTTTGGCTATCGGCAAACGTATTGCCGGTACTCAGGGCGAGGAATTGAGCGTTCTCTGCACTTCCACTATTCGTGGCGTGGCTCGCGGCGTCTTAGGCGTTGCCTTGATACAGACCTTGCTGGCTGGAGTGGCCTTCTTTGTTGCAGGTATTCCCGGCGCCGGCATTCTGACAATTCTCTGTCTGTTTCTCGCTATTGTGCAATTGCCTACTTTTATCTTGTTTGTACCTTGCATGATTTATGTCTTTTCCGGACATGACACCTTATTTGCAACGGTATTCATGGTCTGGCTGCTGGGTGTCGGATTTATAGATAATATCCTGAAACCGATTTTAATGGGCCGTGGGCTCGATCTACCGATGATTATCGTCTTTATTGGTGCCATAGGCGGCATGCTCTTTTCCGGAATCATCGGGCTCTTCGTCGGTGCTGTTGTGCTGGCGCTGGGTTATAAGTTATTCATTTCCTGGTTAAAAGGCCCTGGCGTTGTATAGGTCAAGGCACGAAGGCGAGAAGATCAGATTCCGTCATGCTCGCTTTTTTAAAGCAGCTTTTTGACGTTTGCGGCCGGATAGCTTGCTCTGATGCAGCAACAAGGCGCTCATGATTAATGCGGTGCCGATCAGCACTTTGGAGCTTAACGGTTCGTGGTTGACGGCATTGCCCAGTAATAAGGATAAAATGGGCGTGAGTAATGTAATCAACGCAACCTGGGTAGCGGGCAAATGGATGAGCACGTAGTAATAAAGCGCAAAACCCACCGTTGTTGCGATAGCGCCAAGGTAAATGATTGACACCAGGCTGGTTGCCGGAAGGGTCTCAGGCCACTGGCCGTTCATGCAGAACCAGGTCGCAATATAAAGCGGTACGGCGATTAACAAGCCTCCTGTGACCTGACAAACTGCCGGTAGTTTGCTGTTGACGCGCTTGATCCAGACAGAACTGGCTGATTGAAGGAAGGCTGAAAACATCACGGCGGCAATGCCTAATGCTGATTCCCTGCCGATTTCCAGCGCTGATCCGAACATCACCATCAACCCGGAAAAGCCGATCAGGTAAGCTAAAATTTTGACAGGACTCAGGCTTTTTTCAGCCAGCCAGACGGCAGCCATTAATGCCGTCATCATGGGAGTTAACCCGAATATCACCGAGATCCAGCCGGATGGAATAAATTGAGCCGCCCAATAAGTCGACAGCATGGCGCCATAGATTTGTAGGGCAACGGCCAGATAGGTCGATAGTGCCTTAGTTGATAAGGGCAGTTTTTGCCTCATCACCAGCAGGGCCGGTAACATGCAGGCCAAGCCAATCACCATGCGGCCCATCGCGCCGAATAAATAACCCGGACCTTCACCGCTCCATTTGATGGCTAGCGGGGTGGTTGACCACAGTAAAACCAGTGCGAAAAATGCCAACGCTACACGCACTAATTATTGCCTGGCTTGATCGTTCTGAAATAAATTCCAGTGACTTTTTTTTGATTCAAATTTCATTGAGCACGGTTAACTCTTGCGGGTAGGGCGTCATGTAGTAAGACTGCTCTATAAAAGGGTCGGGTTGTCTGCGGAAATGATGTCTAAGCAAAGTGATGGGGACAATCAGCGGCAGTTGGCCCAGGCGGTAGCGCTCAATCGTTTCGCACAATTCGGCTTTATCATCGCTTTCCAGGGATTTTTTTAGATAGCCTTGGATATGTTGAAGCACATTAACATGATTGCCCGGCGTTGCCGTTTTTTTCAAGCAAAGCATCAATTGAGCACCGTATACCGGCAAGATCTGGTGGATATTTTTTTTATCGGCGCTGGCCGCTAAGCGCCCTAATTCGCGGGCACTGTTTTGATCGTGACTCATCGCTATCAATTTATGGCGGGCGTGGAATTCGGTAAGCGCTCTTGGGGTGGCGGATGCTTCGTTTAGCTGTTTCCAGCGATACATGACATACACACGCTGAATGAAATTCTCCCTCAGTCTGGGATCGCCAAGACGGCCTTCTTCTTCCATAGGCAACAGCGGAAAATGAGTTTTCAGGTGCTGGGCAAATAAACCGGTGCCGTTACGTTCTGCAAAATCATTTCTGTATATTTTGACCCGTTCCATTCCGCAACTGGGTGAGTCTTTTTTTAGTATGTAGCCGCACAAACCCGCCAGCCAATCGTGTTGTTTTGCGGCGCAACTGGTTAAACTGTTAGTAACGTCAACAGTATGGTCTTTGACTACAACACAACGAATGCCTAGGCCAGTATGTCTCAGCTGAATCGGGGGTCTGGGCGTGCCCATGCCGCTTTCAACTTCGGGGCAAAACGGCACAAACTGGAAGTATTCTCCCAGCGTTTTACGCACATAGTCGTTACTTTTGTGGCCGCCGTCATAACGGACGGCTTCCCCCAGCAAACAACTGCTGATACCCACCGGTATTTTAAGTGGGTGACTATTCATGCCGATTTTTCAAGTCAGGTTGAGCCAGGCTGCGTTCCATGTGTTCCTTGATGGCGAGCACTCTTTTAAGGTTTGCGCCGAAATCGTAATAACCGACCCGTGATGCGGAACGCAGATGAATCAGCTTGCTGGTTTCATCCAGACGCGCTTCGACATCGTCGGTGAACTTCAGCAGCGGTGTTTGAAAGGTCGCGGATAAATAATCAGGCAATACTTTTCCCAATTTACCCCCTTCAGCTTTGATGACTTGCTGTAAAAGCGCCCAGGCTTTTTGTGGATCTTGATTGCCAATCGAAATGGGCGCGACCTGGCCGTTTTCGGTGGTGACACAATTGGGAGAGCCGGGGCAATCCTGTAACGGGCCGCTGACAAGTGTTGCCTGTGATTCTGCTTGTGATATGCGTGACATAAATAAGACTGCCTCCAATCCAAAAGCGATGACCAAGAAAGCGATTAATGTGGTTTTATTCATAATGACTAATAATTTAGCGTTATTCCGGAGAACCCCAGCGGGCATGCAAATAATCCCGTCGGGTATCAAATATCTGGTTCAGTTTTCGGCCTATCAACAGGCGATGAAAAAGCCTTCCGAACCAGCCATACGGCATGACATAGAAGATAATATCTTCCATGACAACGCCTTTGTCCAAAGGGGTTAAAGCCACTTCGTGGCTTAAAAACTTAAACGGGCCTACGCGCTGTTCGTAGACAAAGCGTTTGTATTCATCACAATGGCTGACTTCGGATAGCCAGTCCATGGGCAGGCCAAATACGGCAACCATCTTATAGCTGATCATCAAGCCACTGTAGATGCGTTCGGGCACTTTGGAGGTAATGCTGACATGAAAAAAATCCGGAGTGATCTGGTTTAAGTTGTAAGGCGATGTAAAAAAGTCCCAAGCCTCATCCAGCTTCATATCAAGCGCTTGCCTGCGATAAAACTGATAAATTTTCATGGTGAGTCGGTATCGGTTTGATTATGCACGGGTTGATGTTCAACATATATCAGCTGGTCTGTTGTAAACCCCAGCGATTTGGCTTTGGCGACCAGTCTGTCGACAATTGTCTTGTCCAGTTCGGGTTGTCTGGCCAGAATCCACAAATAATCCCGATCCGGTCCAGCAATCATCGCATAACTGTAATTTTCCTTATCCAGGTCAATGATGTTATAGCCGCCGTAAAAGGGACCGAAAAAAGAGACCTTTAAACTGCCTTGCTGGGGCGATCCGGTAAAATACGCGCGCCCTTCAGCCTTATCCCGGCGGCCTTTTTCGGTATTGTAACCGCTGTTAATAACCTTTAAACCGCCATCTTCTCTTAAGCTGTATTCGGCTGAAATATGGGTCAATCCTCGTTCAAAACGGTGATCCAGGCGGGCAATTTCATACCATTTACCCAGATAACGCTGCACGTTAAAATCATCAACAACACTGATTCCCTCAGGAACGCCCACGCAGCCTGAAATGAGCAGGCTCAATAGAAAAAAACAGGTTTTTATAGCCATAAAACTTCTCAGTTATTGAAATGGGGTAAGCCGGCGCAGATTATAAGTCGAGACAATAGATATTTAACTGCTTAATTGTCTATCTATACCAGCCGATCATGGATTTTGCAAAGCTGGCATTCTTGCTGCAATTGCTGGCTTTTGATAAGGGCTCAGGTTTGAGTTTCGCAGCGGCGGCTGATTACACAATTGCGGCCTGAGCTTTTTGCCGTGTATAACGCTTCATCGGCAGTTGCGACAAAGTCCCTGGAGCTCATGCCTAACTGGGGGGTAAAAGTACAGTAACCTATGCTGACGGTTATGCAGTCGGTGATAGGCGATTTGGCATGGGCAATGTTTAACGATTCAATCCTAAGACGCAGTTGTTCGGCAAAAACATCGGATTGAAGTTCAGTAATGTTGCAGACTAAAATAACAAACTCTTCACCGCCGTAACGTGCCACAAAATCGGAAGCCCGTCTTAGGCAGCTTCCCAGGGTTTTGGCCACTGTTCGTATGCATTCATCGCCATGCAGATGACCATAAAAATCGTTGTATTGTTTGAAATAATCAATGTCGACGATGAAAAGCGATAGCGACAAATGGCTGCGCAGTGCAATATTCCATTGAATTTTGTGTTGATTGTCGAAATAGCGGCGGTTGAAAATACCTGTCAGCGGATCCAGGTTATTCAAAATGCGCAGATGTTCATTATCTGACTGCAACTCTTCTTTTTGTTGTCTTAACCGGTGGATTAACAGGATCCGTGAGCTGACATCGCGCTGCATGCCTATAAAGTGAGTCAGTGCGCCGGATTGGTCATGGACTGGAGAAAGGCTTAATTCATTCCAGAACATCGATCCGTCTTTTCGATAATTACGCAGCGTCACCAGACAAAATTCACCGTTAAACAAAGCACCTCTTATCAATGCCAGTTCCGGTTGGTTACGGTCGTTCCCGCACAGAAAACGGCAGTTTTTTCCCAGCGCGTCAACGGCCGTATAACCGGTTAGCCGCTCAAAAGCCGCATTTACAAAGATCAGCGGAAAATCATCCTGCCTCATATCAGCAATACTGATGCCGTCACGTGAATCATTAACAGCTTGTTTGATGATTGTTGAATCGATCATTGAGGACTCTTAAAAAAGTAACAATACGATTGTGATCTCGTTTGATCAGCAGCCGCATAAGGTGTTGTACGTAATTCTTAGACTTTGCCTGAAAGCGACTTCCTGAACAAGAATAGTTAATAAACGGGATGTTATCTCTAGCCCTATCTTGGAAGAAACTATAGAGCGTAGCCGTATGAATGTATAGAGACATTTTTGCTATAAATCGGTCTTTTCCGGTTTTTCGCGCAAACGGCGGGGTCACGCTTCTTTGTGAGTTCGGATATAAACGACAGACTAAGCGGCTTATTCGGTGGGGCTATGATTTGTAATGAGTCAAACGGGATCTGACATGGTATATTTGTGAGAATTTTAACAAAAGAGTTGATATACAAAATGAAAGCGAATATCGGTTTAATCGGCTTGGCCGTCATGGGGCAAAATCTGGTACTCAACATGAGCGATCACGGCTTTAAAGTAGCAGTTCATAACCGAAGTCCCGATAAAACCGAGGATTTTCTAAATGGTCCTGCAAAGGACAAAGGTATTATCGGCGCGTATTCTTTAGATGAATTACTCAGCAACCTGGAGTTGCCCAGAGTTGTCATGCTGATGGTCAAGGCCGGTGAGGTGGTTGATCAGTATATCGAGCAACTGGTACCTTTAATGACAGCCGGCGATATCATCATTGACGGCGGAAATTCGTTATTTACCGATACCAACCGTCGCACCAAAGCCCTTAAAGAAAAAAATATTCTTTATATCGGCACAGGCGTATCCGGCGGAGAAGAGGGGGCCAGGAACGGACCTTCCATCATGCCCGGCGGCAATCCGGATGCCTGGGAGCGTGTCAGAGCCATTTTTCAGTCTATCAGCGCACAAGTTGATAATCAGCCTTGCTGCCAATGGGTGGGCGATAACGGTGCCGGACACTATGTCAAAATGGTCCATAACGGAATTGAATACGGGGACATGCAGCTTATCTGCGAGGCCTACCAATTGCTTTCCGAAGGTCTGGGTTTGTCGGCCGATGAATGCGCCGGTATTTTTGCGCAATGGAATCAAGGCGAACTGAGTTCTTATTTGATTGAAATAACGTCGAACATCATGGCCTATAAAGATACTGATGGCGAGCCTTTGCTGGAAAAAATTCTGGATACGGCCGGCCAAAAAGGCACCGGTAAATGGACCGGTATTAATGCTCTGGATCTGGGCATACCGTTGACGCTTATCGGAGAATCGGTGTTTGCACGCTGTCTGTCGGCTATGAAAGATGAGCGTGTTCGCGCGGCTGAGCGTTTGCCGAAACCGGTCAAAAGCTATACCGGCGAAAAACAAGCCATGATCGATGCCATTCGCGATGCGCTTTATGCCTCCAAGATTATTTCCTACGCGCAAGGTTTCCGCCTGATGCGTGAGGCCGCTGCCGAATATCAATGGTCCTTGAATTATGGCGAAATCGCTTTAATGTGGCGCGGCGGTTGTATTATTCGTAGCGCTTTCCTGAACGATATCAAAGCCGCTTACACTGAAAACCCGCAATTGGAAAACCTGTTGCTGGCTGATTTTTTTGTCAATGCCATGCAGCAAACCGATGGCGGCTGGCGTAAAGCCGTTATTGCCGGTATCGAACTGGGTATTCCTACGCCTGCATTTTCCAGTGCTTTGGCTTATTATGACGGTTATAGAACGGCCCGCTTACCCGCCAATCTATTGCAGGCGCAACGCGACTATTTCGGGGCGCATACTTACGAGCGGACGGATCAACCCAGAGGCCAGTTCTTTCATACCGATTGGACGGGTTACGGTGGTAAAACCGCTTCTACCACTTACACGGTGTAATGCCTGACGATTGCTTCCCATTAGAGTCTCCTATATGACTGCTGACCCCTGTACTTATGTAATTTTTGGCGCGACCGGCAATTTATCTCGCGTCAAGCTCATGCCTGCGCTTTATCATCTGGAGATGGAAAATAAATTGCCTGAAGGCACGCGCATCGTTGCCATTGGTCGCCGTCCCTGGGACAGGGCAAAATGGCTGAGCGAAGTCAGGGGCATGATTGAGGATAAAGCCTGGGATACGCTGGATGAAGCTCAGTTTACCCGCTTCAGCGAGCGTCTGTTTTATCATCGTGGTGATATTGATGATTCGGTGTGTTATGCGCAATTGGCCGAATTATTGAGTGACCCCCAATTTCAAAAAAACATGGCGTTTTACCTGGCGATCAGCCCCGGTGACTTTGGTAATGTCATTGAGCAGCTCAGCCTGGTCAAAATGCTTGATGAGGAGTACGGCTGGCGCCGCGTGATTATTGAAAAACCGTTCGGTTACGATCTGGAAAGCGCACAGTCATTGCAAAGACGCATCAGTCGCTATTTGTCCGAAGAACAGATCTACCGTATCGATCATTACCTGGGTAAAGGCATGGTCCAAAACGTGCTGGTCTTCCGCTTTGCCAACGTCATGCTGGAACCCTTGTGGAACCGGAACTATATCGATCATATCCAGATTACTCATTCCGAGGAATTTGGGATTGAATCGCGCGGCGGCTATTATGACGCAGCGGGAGCGATGCGCGATATGTTGCAGAGCCATTTGATCCAATTAATGACGCTGGTAGCCATGGAGCCACCCGCGACCATGGAGGCGGAAGCGCTGCGTGATGAAAAAGTCAAAGTTCTGAAATCCATCCGCCCCATCCCTAAATCGGCTGTCCATGCTCATGCCTTCAGAGGGCAATACAGCAAAGGTACAATGGACGGTAAAAAAGTGAACGGTTATCTGGAAGAGGAAAATATTCCTCCCGACAGCATCACCGAAACTTATGCGGCGATGAAGTTATACATTGATAACTGGCGCTGGCGCGGCGTGCCTTTTTATCTGCGTACCGGCAAACGGTTGGCCAAGGGGCAATCAACCATCGCCATTTGTTTCCGGCATCCGCCGCTGAATTTTTTTCGGGACACCACGATTCAGACCATGAATCCGAATTGGGTTTTGATGGGCATTCAGCCTGAGGAATGCATACGAATTGAAATGACCGTAAAAGAACCCGGCCTGGAAATGCGCACGCGCACCAGTAGCCTGGATGCCAGTTTCCGTAATTCTCATGAAAAACCGGTAGACGCTTACGTCGATTTGTTGCTGGATGTGATGGTGGGTGACCGGTCGTTATTTCTAAGATTTGATGAAGTCGAATATGCCTGGCGCATCGTCGATCCGATTCTGCAAACCTGGGCAGTTGAGCGCGACTATATCGCGACTTACCCGGCCGGTTCATGGGGCCCGGCAGAGAGCCGCCGTTTATTTGAAAAAGAAAACCAATACTGGCGCTGCTCTTTAACGCCTGAATGTAATTAATCCATTTGACGCCTCCTTGCTGAGAGGGAAAGACAATTATGCAAAAAATTCACTGGCATTCCTTTGCAACAGCCGAAAAAGTAGCCGCGGCAGCATCGCAACAAATTCTTACGGCCGCAGAACAGGCCATTAAAGACCGAGGTGCTTTTAAACTGGCATTGGCCGGCGGTAGTACACCGGATAAGGTCTATCACCTTCTTTCAGAAAGCCGCGCAGACTGGGCGAATTGGCATATTTATTACGGTGATGAGCGTTGTTTACCCGCTGATCATCCGGAGCGCAACAGTCAGATGGCGCAGGCGAGTCTGCTTGGCAAAGTAGCCATACCGGCAGAGCAAATTCATACCATGCCCACCGAACTGGGTCCTGAAGCTGCAGCTGCAGCCTACAGGGAGGTGATCGCCGGGGTGGACAGTTTTGATATGGTCTTGCTCGGCATGGGTGAAGACGGACATACCGCCAGTTTGTTTCCCGGTCATGTCAATTCGCCGGATGAGACCGTGCATGCCGTTTATAACTCTCCCAAACCGCCACCTGAACGCATTTCGTTGAGCGCCAAAACATTGAGTCAAACCCGGCAGTTGTTGTTCCTGGTGACCGGGGAAGGTAAAAGGGATGCGGTTCAGCAATGGCGGCAAGGCATTATTTTGCCTGTTGCGCTGATTCGGCCTGAAGCCGGTGTTGATGTCTATATTGATGCAGCAGCATTGGGTTAAGCATTTATACCTCCCTATCTGATCGAAAAAGCAGAAGGTGCGGGGGGTATTTGGCGAGGATGTCGGCAGTAGAATGGCTGCCGACCAGCTCCATGGACGGGTTCACGGCGGTCCTTGACGGGCATATCTGGAACCTTTACTAAAGTCGAACGATTTTTCAGTATGAAAGAAGTAATAGGCTGGACTGCACAGTTCTTTAGCCCCGCTTGTATTGAGTTCGACAGCGGACATTGCCCCGGCATCGTTTATAAAAAGAAAGCCCGAAACCCGATACCCGCTTTAATTCAGATCATCCCACTACGCCATACCCATCGTAGATCGAAATTCGGCACCGGGGTGCCCGTCAAAGGACGCCGTAAATACATCCATGTAGGCTCTATGCCAGCATCCATGCTGGCAAAGCCTTTGCCGAACAACCCGTTGCCTCCTTAGGCACTGCCGAAATTTGAAGTGCGAAACGTATAATCAAGCATGGCTGAACTTAATTCCCAACAACAATCTGCGGTGAGAACCATCGAGCATCCTTTGCTCGTGCTAGCCGGTGCCGGTAGCGGCAAGACGCGTGTGATCACCGAAAAAATAGCCTATCTGGTAAAGC
The DNA here is from genome assembly GCF_030651835.1 of Methylicorpusculum sp. GTDB lineage: Bacteria > Pseudomonadota > Gammaproteobacteria > Methylococcales > Methylomonadaceae > Methylicorpusculum. The sequence continues at coordinate 23,973 of NZ_JAUSBX010000130.1, forward strand.
AAGGCACCGCTGCGCGCCATATTGCCGCCGTCACGTTTACCAATAAAGCGGCGCGGGAAATGAAAACCCGTGTTTCAAAGTTGCTGGATGATAAACAGATTCGCGGTCTGACGGTGTCAACCTTTCATTCCCTGGGGCTTGAGATACTGCGGAAGGAGCACAAAACGCTGGGTTACAAGGCATCACTGACCTTGTTTGATGAGCAGGACAAACAAACCTTGTTGAAAAACCTGGTCAATCATGGAAGCAAAGACTGCGATATCGATGATGTTGATCGTTATGCCTGGCAAATTGGCCAATGGAAAAATGCGTTTGTCACACCGGAACACGCCCTTTCATACGCCACCCAGGAACAAGTCCCCGCAGCACATTTGTACAGTGACTATATTCGCAGTCTGAAAGCCTATAATGCGGTTGATTTCGACGACCTGATTCTGTTACCGGTCCTGTTGTTTCAGGAGCACGCTGCCGTTTTGGAAAAATGGCAGAACAAGATTCGTTATTTGCTGGTCGATGAATACCAGGACACCAACATCACGCAATATCAGCTGGTCAAACTCTTGGCCGGCAATCTGGGCCGGTTTACCGTGGTCGGTGATGATGACCAGTCCATTTATGCCTGGCGCGGCGCACAACCGGAAAATTTGGTGCAACTGCAAAAAGATTACCCGCGCCTGCAAGTCATCAAACTTGAACAGAACTACCGCTCAGCAGGACGCATTCTCAAAGTCGCCAATAAACTGATTGCCAACAATCCGCATGTTTTTGAAAAACGGTTATGGAGTGAGTTGGGCTATGGCGATCCGCTGCGCGTATTAAGCCATAAAGACGAAGTGACCGAAGCCAAGCAAGTCGTTTCGGAAATTATTCATCACAAATTTAAAACCGGAAGCAGTTATAAGGATTATGCCATTTTATATCGGGGCAACCACCAGTCGCGCTTGTTTGAGCGGGCCCTGCGTGAAAACAACGTGCCTTATTTTATTAGCGGCAGTACGTCATTTTTTGCCTTTTCAGAGATCAAAGACATCCTCAGCTATTTGCGGCTGTTTTCCAATCCGGATGATGATGCCGCCTTTTTACGCATCATCAATACGCCCAGGCGAGAACTGGGCCCCACGACACTGGAAAAATTGGGCGCTCATGCCAACGAGCGGCACATCAGTTTGTTTGCGGCCTGTTCGGAACTGGGCTTGATGCAAAAACTGTCCGACAAATCACGGCAACGGCTTACCAAATTCACAGAATGGGTCACCGATACCGCCGATCGCATCGAACGCGGCGATACCTTCGCCGTGGTCGAGCAAATGATCGATCAAATAGGCTATGAGTCCTGGCTGCGGGAAAATGCCAAAACGCCGCAATCTGCCGAACGTAAAATGCAGAACGTAGTGGAATTGGTTGAATGGCTCAAACGCTTGGCCGTAGGTGCCGACGGAGGCAAGGAAAAGTCTCTGTCAGAAGTGGTGTCAAAAATCATGTTGATGGATATTCTGGAAAGAAATCAGGAAGAAGAAGCGGGTGATCAGGTCAGTCTGATGACCTTGCATGCCGCAAAAGGCCTTGAATTTCCGCATGTCTTTATGATCGGCATGGAAGAAAACCTCTTGCCGCATCAAAACAGTATCGATACCGGCAACATCGAGGAAGAGCGCCGCCTCGCCTACGTCGGCATTACCCGCGCACAGAGAACCCTGACCTTCAGTTATTGCACCCACCGCAAACGTTACGGCGAAATTTCAGAATGCGAACCCAGCCGGTTTTTAGGCGAGTTGCCTGGCGATGATTTGGAATGGACCAACAAAAAACAACTGGATCCTGCGGTCATCAAAGAGCGGGGTAAGGCAAATTTGGCACATCTGAAAAATATTTTGACCTGATAAAGCGGGTGCCGATTTTAAGCTCAGGATAATGATAGGGAGACGGGTGTACAGCGTTTCAGTTCATGCAAAATCTGCTCGCCTTCTCGCCAATCGGTGGAGGCAACTCCTTCATCGAACGAGTCCAAGTGACTTGATAACAGCAAATTCGCCTCATCAAAGCGGCGTTGTTTGAGAAGTACTCGGCTTAAACCGATCGCAGACGCTGAAAATCTTGGAGTGTGCCACAGGCACACAAGCTGACGCTATACGGAAATAGAGGTCAGATGTGTATAAGCTCATTGGAAGATGATGGTAGGCCCATCAAAGTCTGTTGTCGGAAACTGGCTTTAAACCACCTCAAG
>NZ_JAUSBX010000131.1 GCF_030651835.1 Methylicorpusculum sp.
CCGCTTTGAATTAAGGGTGTAGGTGCTTGATTTCAAAGGACGCATCAATACGTCCCTGTAGCTCTCTGCAACATCCCTGTTGCAGAAGCCTTTTCAATCAACCACCTACACCCACTAAAATTGGAGGGGGTGAGCAGATACTTTTGCTTAAAGCCAATCAGAACTGAAAAGCTGAGCGCGGAAGCCTATTACAGCCATCGATTGCGCTAACCACTCCGATAATTCCAGCATTTCAAGCAGATGGCAGTTTGTGTTGAAATTATTGGGAAACTACAGTAACTAAAGATAATTTAGAAAGCTTTAACCGATGAATCCGCCTAAAATTGGAAACATTAGTAATCTCGCGACCTAATAGTCTTACTTTACTTTTATTTGGAAACTACTCGCCTCAGTGTAATAAAGGGTGTAGGTGATTGATATAAAAGGCTCTTGCAACAGGGATGATGCTGATACCTACAAGTACGTATTCATGCGTCTTTTGAAATTAAGGGCCTATACCAAAAAAATGGGAAAGGTGAGCTGAAACCTTTATTTGCAGCAATTCTCAATTTAAAGGGAAAAAGGCTTTTCCCAGCCCAAAGTGACGCTGAAAATTTCAAACTGGGAATTGCTGCTTTATTTGACCTGAAGCAACAAAAAGGAAATAGCCGCATGTCTTACGATATCATTGCTTTTATTATTTGTTCCCTGCTGATACTGGCTTATTATCTCTATTTGAAGCGGCGTACCCGGCTTGATCCTGAGTCCAGCTTACATTCGTTAAATTCCAGTATCCGCGAGCAATGGGTAGCCATGGTGATGACGAGAGGGAATATGGAAATTCTGGCTATTCAAACCTTGCGCAACTCTGTCATGGCCGCAAACTTCATGGCTACAACCGCCATATTGTTGATAGTCGGAACGTTAAACCTAAGCGAAAAAATTGAGCATTGGGCACTGGCTTGGCATCCATCTCATTTGGCCGTTTCCGTATCCACCGAGTTATGGCAACTAAAATTAGGATTATTGCTGCTCAATTTTTCTATTGCCTTTTATTGTTTCTCAATGGCAATCCGCTACTTCAATCACGTCGGCTATATGATCAATGTACCCGGTGCCGGGTCTACGGATAACGCTTTGTTTAAAAAAACGTGTGCATTTTTAAACAAAGCGGGCAGTTTTTATACCTTGGGAACGCGTTCTTTCTTTTTTAGTTTGCCGATCATTTTGTGGTTTTTCGGCCCTTATTTTTTGATGCTTGGCACCATTGGACTCATTTGCGGGCTGGCTATGCTCGATAAAGTACCCAGCCAATCAGCCGGGAAATAATCTGGATTTGGCCAATATCTTTCTTTGCATTTGAACCATACCTTACCCGGTATGGAAACTAACTCAGCTACCATTCAAAAGTCTCTTTCTTGTCTATAATGGATCTAAATTATTCAAAGCCGGTATCTGCTCACCCCCTCCCATTTTATTGGGTGTAGGTGGTTGATTGAAAAGGCTTCTGCAACAGGGATGTTGCAGAGAGCTACAGGGACGTATTGATGCGTCCTTTGAAATCAAGCACCTACACCCTTAATTCAAAGCGGGCGAGTAGTTACC
>NZ_JAUSBX010000083.1 GCF_030651835.1 Methylicorpusculum sp.
GTGGTTTTAGCCACTGACAAGCCTATTTTAGGCGGATAAGTGGTAAAATCGGTGCCAGCACGATAGATCTTGGTGCTTCGTATTAATTATAACATATTGTATTATATGGCATATTTTGATTTTCTTTCAGGCACTAAATAGCCATGAATGACGACAAAACCGTTTTTAAACCCACCTTATCGGGCAACGCAGTGGTTGACGAAGATCGTACCGTGATATTTAAACCGGACGCGCTAAACGTAAGCTTGGTGGGATCTCAGGGTGAAATCATTGCGGCCTATTCATTTTCCGACCGATTTACGGCAGGTCGCTCTTTGGATAATTCTATCGTTATCAAAAACGATGTGGTCAGCCGTCATCATCTTGAAGTTAAATGGGAAAACGGCGGATGGTGGATTGCTAATCTGCAAAGTGCGAACGGTCTTTATATCAATGGCAGACTGATTCAACAAAAAGAAAAACTAAACCTGCCCTGCTCTGTTGCCTTAGGCCTTTCAGGTATTCAGCTAAAAATCCAATTAGCAAAACACGCTGAGAATGACGATCAGACGCAAGTTAAAGTCCTACTTGCCGAACCTTTGCCTGTTGATAAAAGTCATGCGGCACGGAATTTATCTCAAGAACACATCAAATCCCGATTACTCGCCGAAGAAGCGGCAGACGATATGGGTGACTACACATTGATGGTTCGAAAACTGATCCATGAAGACCGTGTTGTTCGAAAAAAAGGTTATAAAAAAATTATTTGGGCCTTGGGAAGTTTATTTTTATTGTCACTCGGATTGGCCGCCTATCAGCAGATTGCGTTGAATAATGCCCGTAAACTGGCGATTGACATGTTCTATGACATCAAAATGCTGGAAGTTGGTTTATCTCAGGCCGATATTAAGTTGGAAGAAAGTGCGGAAACACTGGATAAAACCATGCGGGCCATCAGTACTGAAAAATTGAGGATCGAACAGGAACAACTGAAATTGGAACAGGAAAAAATAGCCGCAGAAAGAAAGCGCATGCTTCAGGACCGGGAAAGATTGGCGAATATGAAAGCCAAATACCGACAGTATGTTGAAGAAGCCAATTCATTACGTTTAAGGTTTCCAACAAAAGCCCAATACGAGGAAGAATTGATTGCAAAGGTCGCCAGGGAGCTGGGGGAAAGCGAATTGGAACTCCCAGAAGACTTTGTGGTTGAGGTGAGAAAATATATTCAATACTGGCAAGGTTCTTCAAGAATCCAGCGTGCGATAGAAACACTGGAAAAAAACAGTTTACTGCCCATTGTGATAGACACACTAAAAAAGCACGGGATGCCGCTCTATTTTATTTATTTGCCTCTTCAGGAAAGTAATTACGATACCCAAGCCATAGGCCCTGAAACTAAATACGGTGTCGCTAAAGGCGCCTGGCAACTGCTGGCAAGTACGGCCCAGCAATACGGTGTTGAACCGGGGCCTTTGGCAAACGTGCCTGAGTATGATGAGCTCGACGGCCGTTTTGATTTCAACCAAGCCACGCAAGCCGGCATAAAGTATTTGAGGCATATCTACAGCACAGAGGCTCAAGCGTCGGGATTGCTGGTGATGGCCAGTTACAACTACGGTGACAATCGGGTGAAGGGAATGATTAATAAAATGCCGGATAACCCGCGTGATAAAAATTTCTGGAAATTTCTTCAGCAATATGAACTTCCGAAAGAAACCAAAGATTATGTCTTTTATATTTTTTCCGCAGCGGTCATTGGCGAAGATCCGCAGCATTTCGGATTTAAATTCAATCCCCCATTGTTTAACGCAAGCCAATAATTAGCCCAGCAATTCTCAGTTTGATCCTTCGGCGTCATTTTGGGCTGGGAAAAGCCTTTTGAGAAACGCCGTAAACCCTTCCATGGGGGCTTGACAGCAGCATCTGACCGCCAAGGAGGTTGGAAATGCAGATTTTGTCTGGAATAAAAATCTGCCCTGCTGCCGACATCCTCAAAAAGCTTCCCTCAGCTCTTTTTCCCTTCAAATTGAGAATTGCTGTAATTAGCCTCTGTTAAACTATCCGCCCGGTAACTCTGGCTTACTCAGAAATTGTTCTTCAAATCCATACCCGCGTAAAGCGAAGCCACTTCCGAACCGTAACCGTTAAAAAGTTCAGTCGCTCTTTTCGGCGTAAAAACACCGGCACCCAGCACCCGCTCACGGCTCTGGCTCCAGCGGGGATGAGGGACGCTGGGATTGACATTGGCATAAAACCCATATTCATGAGACGCGCTTTTGTTCCATGCGGTTTGAGGCATGTTTTCCTGAAATTTGATTTTTACAATGGCCTTAATGCTTTTGAAGCCATATTTCCAGGGCACAATCAATCTAAGTGGCGCACCGTTTTGTTTCGGTAATTCATCGTCATACATTCCGGTTGCCATTAAAGTCAGAGGGTGCATCGCCTCATCAATTCTCAAGCCTTCTATATAAGGCCATTCCAGCACTTTACTTTTCTGCCCGACCATAACGAAGGGGTTATAAAGCGTTGTAAATTCGACAAATCGGGCTTTTGAAGTGGGATTAAATTGTTTTAAAAGACCGGCTAGCGGAAAGCCTATCCAGGGCACAACCATCGACCAGGCTTCAACACAGCGGAACCGATAAATACGCTGCTCCAGCGGATTATTTTTTAAAATATCATCCAGATCAAATATGCCCGGTTTTTCACATTCGCCTTCCACCGTAATCGTCCATGGACGCGTCGTCAGCTTTTGGGCAAGGACACTGGAATCTGTTTTATTGGTCGAAAATTCGTAGTAATTGGTGTAACCGGCAACATCTTCAAAATCATTGGGCTTAAGATCAGCTGAATAAGGCCCTAAAGGTACATTGGCATATTTTTTGGCTTCCGCCAATGATTCACCCGGCAGAAACGAGAGCGCTGCCGCTCCGGCAGCGGCTTTAATAATCGCCCTGCGAGCCGTAAAAATACGTTGATCGGTAATTTCTCGCTCAGGAATTGTGGCTTTCGTTTTGATTATCATCATTCATCCTGTGTATAACGCTTTGACAGCCAATAATCGATAGAAACATAACGGCCGCCACCGTAAAAAAACAAAACCAATAACATAATAAAATAAGTTGCCGCAAACTCCATTCCGTTATTTAAGACGACGAAGCTTCCATTTTCGGTCAATACGTCATAGTTACTGAATTGCTGCAAAATTGATTTTGCCTGTTCCAGACTTTCAATGGCTGCGCGCGTTCTGTCTGTTGCAAAAAGTCCTGAGCCGGTCGCGATAGCCAACCAGCCATTTTTAAGATGCACCATAACACCTGCAATAATCATGATGACCATCAGCGGAATTGATATAACGCGGACACTAAAGCCGATCAGCAGGAAAATAGCCCCCAACACTTCTATCAATGCGACCAGGAATACCATCAAATAAGGTAAAGGCAAGCCTAATCCCCCGTCACTGTTGCCAAACCACTCCGCGGTCTCGGTAAAATTCATAAACTTTTCTGATCCTGCCATCCACAGAACAGGGACAAGATAAAGACGTAATGCCAACAAAACAATAAAATCCGCATAACGCGATTTATCCAACCAGTTATTAAAAAGATGTGTACCCTGCAGGCCTCTTTCAAATAGATGCTTATAGTCAATCTCTTTCAAATTCATCGCTTATCCCCTAAATATTTAGTTCTATGGACCGTCTGACTAACATTATCGTATATTATTTTAAAATACTGACTTCATGTTACCCAGTTAAACCCCAAGTGATTGCTGTGTCAATCGGCTTATTTCCAGGAAATCAATATGACCAATATTTTTGCCAACATACCTTCAGACATACCTGGAGAAATTATCGAAAATCTGGTCAATAACGACATTATCAGAATTGAACGCATCATCTCAAAAGGCCATATTACTCCTTATGAACAGTGGTACGACCAAAGCCATGACGAATGGATATTGATACTGCAGGGTCAAGCGTTGCTGGGTTATAAAGAGCCTGATCAAGCGATAAAGCTGGTTCAGGGCGACCATCTGCTGATCCCTGCCCATCAAAAGCACCGGGTTGAGTGGACAAAGCCGGACGAACTGACTATTTGGCTGGCTATTCACTGGCAAGCTCACTAAATAAATCGGCATCCATCCGGACCTCATGCCTGAGCAGCATCCCTGCTGCGGACTTTCCGCAAAGCTTCTTTTTCTCATCAAATCAGGGATTGTTATAGCCAATTGAAACCGGTTCAGCAACTGTGCTTCCGCCTGTATTATTCATTTTCATAACTATAAACGGACTGGTTTTTTGGTTGAGCTTCAAAATACTTTTTGAATACAGGCATAAAACTAGCTGTAATAGGAATTGAGTAAAAACAATAAATCGCCGCAGCCTCTCCCGTTGAAACACCGAGTAACCATTGAGGCATAAACAGGGTCATGATGGCCATCGCCAAATGGTAGGAGGAAATTTTCCAGTTATTTTCCCAAAGAAATCCGCTGAATGCCAATGCAAACAAGGAGCCATGGGTTACGAGCATGCCAAAGGCGCTTGAGATGGCATAACCGATGTGATACTGGCCCATGAACAAACATGAAAACATCTGACCAATAAAATTGGGCGCAATACCAAATAACTGCCAATCATTGGGCAATTGCGTGAAAATCAAAAAGCAAATACTCATTGAAGTGCCTATCATTGCCGCTTTTTTAAGCGCATCTCTATCGGTTGAATAAGTTGCTAATGCAGGCATGATGGCAAATGCCTGTAAACCGATGTGATAAGCCGATAATTCACTTAACAATAAATTGGTCCCATAACCACATTGATCGGCAACCGGATAAGCAAAGTATTGAATAAATTCCATTAAAGAAAAATGAAAAATCGCATAAGCTCTAGCGAGTCGAACCCAAAAAACTTCTTCCTTGTCTGTAAATGTTAGACTTGAAGCAACCAGACCCGCAATACCGAGTCCCAAAGACATATTTGCACTAAAACACATAAAAAATCTCATCAGTCAGTTAAAAAAATCAGCTCACCTTCATCTGCTTGATGCCGGCTTTTGGGTTAATTTGCGCATATTCAACTATTTTGATTTGTTTTGAATAGTTCAAGTAATTACCACTAACAGGGAATTATACCTTGTTGATGAGCGAGCGCCCTCTCTCATCGATTTCTTTAGCAATCTCCAGTTTTATGATAGGAAAGGGAAATTAGCCAGAATTTATCAGCCATTTTATCTAAAAAACAAAACCTTACCGGCAACAAATATTCATTCGGGAATGCCTGGAACAACTTGCGGCAATTCCTATAAAAAATATTAATGGTATACTTTCAGCCGTAACATAACGATCTGCTTATTTACCGCCAAAATTATAACTATACTTGGCAGATTGACAGCTCTCCTTAATTCTCAGGAATTATCCCAAAACTGATATAGCTGATCTAAGCTTTTGCAAATGCCAAAAGTTACTGTTTGACTCCAATGACAGGAGCACAAACCCTGATGCTTAAATTTATCCATTCCCCTTGATTAAAGCTATCTTTCAATCATAACTGACTTTTTAATCTCCTGGAGCAACCGTATGGGTCCCCATTACCTGAGTCCATTTTTCACCCCTAGAAGCGTCGCTGTCATAGGGGCTACAGAGCGGCCTGAAAGCGTGGGCCACCGTATTATGATCAACATGCAAGAGGCTGGTTTTAGCGGCGGACTTTATCCCGTTAATCCCAACCGCGAAATGATCTGCGGTTTAAAAGCCTATCCTGACTTGGCAGCAATTCCTGAAAAAATTGAATTGGCCGTTATTGCGACACCGGCACACACAGTGCCCGGAATTATTCGTCAATGCGGAGAAAAATCGATTGGCTCAGTCATCATCATCTCTGCCGGTTTTGGTGAACAGGACTCTGCCGGCAAACATTTGCAGCAAGAAGTTCTCGATATTGCACATCGCTACAGCATTAGAATTATCGGGCCAAATTGCCTGGGCATCATTCGTCCGAACGGGCATCTGAATGCCACTTTTGGCGATGGCGTCATTAAAGACGGAAATCTGGCGCTACTTTCACAATCTGGCGCAGTATGTACTGCCATTCTGGACTGGGCTCAATCCATGGATATCGGCTTTTCAACGGTCGTCTCCATGGGAGGCGCTGCAGATATCGATTTTGGTGAAGTGCTCGATTACCTTGCCTTAGACAGTAAAACCACCGGAATCTTGATGTATGTCGAGGGTATCAGAGATGCCAGACGTTTTTTGAGCGGATTGAAAGCGGCAGCCCGGCTTAAACCGGTTATCTTGATCAAATCAGGGCGCCATGAAAGTGGCTGTAAAGCGGCTATGTCACACACCGGCGCCATGATAGGCGGTGATGACGTTTTTGATGCTGCGATTGAAAGAGCCGGCGTGGTAAGAGCTTACAGTATCGCCCAGCTGTTTTCTGCTGCACGGGTGCTGGCCAACAACTATACGGTTAAACAAAACCGTCTGGCCATCATCACGAACGCAGGGGGGCCCGGTGTCATGAGCACCGACCGCGCAGAAGAAGTCGGCGTGAAAATGGCTGAACTGAGCGAAGCGAGTCTGGAAGCCCTCAATAAGGTCTTACCGCCTCACTGGTCTCATGCGAATCCGGTTGATATTCTGGGTGACGCTACGCCTGAACGTTATAAAAATGCGCTGGAAATCTGCCTCAAGGACAAAAATATTGACGGTGCACTGATTATTTTGACGCCGCAAGCGATGACCGATTCGAAACAGGTTGCCGAGTTGATTATCACCGCGTCCAAGACCACACAAAAGCCGGTTCTGGCATCCTGGACTGGCGGCAACCGGGTACAGGAAGGACGACGTCTGTTTGACAACAGCCGGGTCGCCCATTTCAGCACCCCGGAAGTTGCGGTAGATGCCTTCTCTTTCCTGGCTCGATATACACAAAATCAAATTCTGTTAAAGCAAATACCTTCAGCCCAAAACGAACAGGTTACCCATGATGTCGAGGGCTCACGGCTGATTATTGAACGCGTTCTGGCTGAAGGACGCCAGGTCATGACCGCGCAGGAATCGAAAGCTATCCTGGCGGCATTTAAAATTCCGGTCAACCATACCGTCAAGGTTGATAACGCCAAGGAAGCCATTATCGCCGCTGAAACCTTGGGCTTTCCTGTGGCGCTGAAAGTGAATATGTCCCAGTTCTCGCATAAATCGGATATCGGGGGGGTGCGGCTTAATATCAACAGCGCCAAAGATGTATCCATGCACTATACGGAGATGGAAAACTTAATTAAGCAAAAATACCCGGATGTCAATGAAGTCACAATGACCATCGAGCCGATGCATCGGTCTTACAGCGGGAGAGAACTGATGATAGGCGTCATCAGAGACCCTGTTTTCGGACCGGCAATATCGGTGGGCCTGGGTGGAACGATGGTAGAAATTCTCAATGATAAGGCAGTGGCATTACCGCCTTTGAATGAGTATATGGTTGAGCAAATGATTGCCAAAACCAAAGCAGCTAAATATCTCAAACCCTTCCGGCAATTACCTGCGGCAAATATTAAAGCCTTGGTTAATACTTTGCTCAGCGTATCCAGCATGGTCAGTGAGTTACCCGAAATTTTGGAACTGGATATTAATCCGCTCATCGTAGACGACCGGGGGGTCATGGCGGTCGACGCCCGGATTAAAGTACAGATATCGCATCAACTGACGCCGTACAGCCATATGACGATTCACCCTTATCCGCATGAATTAATCCAGTATTATCAGTTACCCACCGGTGCCAACATTTGTATCAGACCGGTTCGGCCAGAAGATGCCGATATGGAGAAGGACTTTGTCCATCGTCTGTCCGAGCGCACCAAATATTTCCGTTTTATGCAGGCATTGCAAGAATTAACGCCCGAAATGGTCGTGCGCTTTACCCAAATCGATTATGACCGCGAAATCGCCTTTATCGCAGTCACCGAAGAAAACGGCAAACCCAAAGAACTTGGTGTCGGCCGTTACATGACTAATCCGGATGGGCATTCGGTCGAGTTCGCTTTAGTCGTATCGGATGATTGTCACGGTATGGGTATCGGAACCCGTCTGATGAAAACATTAATGCAGACGGCTAAATACAAAGGCTTATCCTTTTTCGAGGGCGAAGTCTTGGCAATCAATAAGCCCATGTTATCTTTAGTAAAAAAACTGGGATTCACGATTGAGCCGGTTCCCGGCGATAAAGAAGTGGTTCGTGTGGTAAAAGACCTCAGAATGTAGTGCTCCGATTTTATCAGTTAACAGGACAAGCTCGGTGCCGCTTGATTTTAAGGCATGAAGAGTAAGATACAGACAATTTTTCGCATCACTCTACGGCAAACACGTGCTGTTTGCCGTAGCTTTTCCTCATCATTTATCTTTGTGGTTAATGCCTACAGTGACAAGTTTAAAGAAAACCTCCCTCAATGATTTGCATACCCGATCTGGCGCCCGATTCATTGCCTTTGCCGGTTACGAAATGCCCTTGCAGTATGAGAAGGGCATCATTCAGGAACATCTGCATTGCCGCAATCATGCCGGATTATTTGACATTTCCCACATGGGACAATGCCTGGTTAAAGGCGAGGCCGCCGCCGGTGAACTTGAAAAGCTTTGTCCTGGAAATATTACCCGCTTGAATAATGGTCAGCAGCAATATACTGTTTTCACCAACGCTGACGGCGGTACGATTGACGATATTGTCATCACCAAGTTTGAAAGCCATCTTGCAATCACGGTCAATGCTGCGTGTAAGGAAAAAGACTTTCAGCATTTACAAAAACATTTGTCGGATCGTGTCCAATTTCAGATTTTAAATGAGCATGCTTTATTGGCATTACAGGGGCCAAAAGCGGCAAACATCCTGTTTAATCTGGTGCCGGAGGCTTGCGAACTTAGCTTTATGCACGCCTTTTATACTGAAATTGAAGGCATCCGCTGCATGATCAGTCGAAGCGGTTATACCGGTGAAGACGGTTTTGAAATCTCTGTCCCCAACAAACATGTCAATCAATTAGCCGAACTGATTTTAAACGAATCCGATGTGGAGCTTATCGGCTTAGGCGCCAGAGATACCTTAAGAATGGAAGCCGGGCTTTGCTTATACGGGCATGAGCTCAATGAAACCATCACACCGGTTGAAGCCGGTTTAAACTGGATTATTCATGGCAATAATCGCCGCTTTCCGGGTGCGGGCACGATTCTTTATCAATTGCAAAACGGCTCTGAACTTTTACGCACTGGACTTATTGTCAATGCCCGAACGCCGGTCCGAGAGAATGCGCTTCTCGTTGATGAACAGGGCAGCCCTCTGGGTCATGTAACCAGCGGCGGCTTTTCTCCCAGTCTGGGCAAACCCATTGCCATGGCCTTAATCAATTCGGACGCTGCAATTATTGGTTCTACGGTTTACGCTCAAGTTCGTAACAGTCCTGTGGAATTAACCGTCTGCGACTTACCTTTTGTTCCTCGCCGTTACTTTAGAGGCTAACTATGCAAGGCTCCAAACCACAACTCCAAGACCTTGAAATGCGCGGCAATTATATAAACCGGCATATTGGCTCTAACGAAACACAGCTGAAGGAGCTTTTGGAAACACTGGAGCTAACGTGTCTCGAGGATATTGTCGAGCAAGCTTTTCCCTGCAATATAGTCAATCAGGAACCGCTAAAACTGACGGAAATCATCAGCGAAAGCGCCGTATTCAAGCATTTGGCGAAAATGCGGCAGAACAACAAGGTGTTAACTTCGCTGATTGGAATGGGCTACTACAACACCGATATGCCCGCAGTCATCAAACGGAATGTGCTTGAAAACCCGGGCTGGTATACCGCCTATACGCCTTATCAGGCCGAGGTAAGCCAGGGGCGCCTGGAAGCGCTGATCAACTTCCAGCAGATGATCATTGACCTCACCGGAATGGAATTGGCCAATTCATCGTTGCTGGACGAAGCTACGGCTGCAGCTGAAGCCATGAGCATGTCCAAGAGACTCTCAGATACTGCCGCAACTACTTTCTTTGTCGATCAAGACTGTCATCCCCAAACCATTGCTGTAATAAAAACCCGCGCCCGCTCACTGGGGTATGAAATTATTACCGGTCCTGTTGAAAAACTGAATGAACATCAAAACATCTTCGGTATTTTGGTTCAGAATCCAGGCTGCTCGGGAGCAATCAAAGACTTGACAAGCATTGTCGCAGAAGCCCATAAACAATCGGCTCTAGTAACGGTAGCAAGCGATTTGTTAAGCCTTGTTCTGTTAAAACCACCGGCAGCTTTTGGCGCAGACATCGTCGTGGGCAACACGCAGCGTTTTGGTGTGCCTATGGGTTATGGTGGTCCTCATGCGGCTTTTTTTGCAACCAAAGAGGCTTACAAACGTTCAGTTCCCGGACGAATTATCGGTGTATCTAAAGATAATCAAGACCAGCCCGCGTATCGCCTCGCGTTACAGACCCGCGAACAGCATATCCGCCGCGACAAGGCAACCAGCAACATTTGCACGGCGCAAGTCTTATTAGCGGTAATTGCAGGTTTTTACGCGGTTTATCATGGCCCTGAGGGGCTACGAATGATTGCAGGCCGTGTTCACCGCTATACACAAATTCTTGCAGCCGGTCTTGAACAACTGGGCTTTCAGCTTAAAACACACTGCTATTTCGACACCGTCGTTGTCTGTACCCCAGGATGTGCCGCAACCTATCTGGCCACTGCAGAACACGCAGGAATAAACTTACGCTTCATCGACGAAGACCATCTGGGCATGTCGCTGGATGAAACCAGTAATCGGGAAATAATTCGCAAACTTTGGCGGATTTTTGCAGCAGACAATGCGCCAACGCCCGATATCAACCTTCTGGATGAAGTTACCCGTGAGTGCATTCCCAACGAGCTGCTGCGCTCCGATCCGATTCTGCAACATCCTGTCTTTGCCAAATATCATTCGGAAACCGAAATGATGCGTTACATGCGGCGACTCGCGAGACGCGATATTGCGTTGGACAGAGCCATGATACCGTTAGGCTCATGTACGATGAAGCTCAATGCGGCAACTGCCATGCAAACGATTTCCTACTCCAGCATCAATGGCCTGCATCCTTTTGTACCTTTACACCAGGCTGAAGGTTACCGGCAGTTGTTCGATGAACTGGAGGATATGCTGTGCGACCTGACCGGTTTCGATGCTTTTTCATTTCAACCCAACGCCGGGTCACAAGGCGAATATACCGGCCTGCTGGTCATACGCAAATACCATGAAGTGATGGGGCAGGGGCAACGTGATATCTGTCTGATTCCTGCGTCCGCACACGGCACCAATCCGGCCAGTGCAAGTTTGGCCGGTCTTAAAGTCGTCGTTCTGGCCTGTGATGATCAAGGCAATGTCAGTCTGGATGATTTACGCGATAAAGCCGTCTTATACAAAGACACCCTGGCCGCAATCATGATTACTTACCCTTCTACACATGGCGTGTTCGAAGAGGCATTCTGTGAAATATGCACCATAGTTCATGAAAATGGCGGCCAGGTTTATATGGATGGAGCCAACTTTAATGCGTTAGTCGGCATCAGCCGCCCCGGTAAACTGGGTGCCGATGTGGCGCATTTGAATCTTCACAAAACCTTCAGCATTCCTCACGGCGGCGGCGGCCCCGGCGCCGGACCTATTGGCGTTGGCGCTCATCTGGCGCCTTTTCTACCTGATCATCCTGTCGTCAAAGGCGTCAATCGCTTCGCAACAGAACAGGGTACCGTCGGCACTGTTTCGGCAGCACCATGGGGTTCAGCCAGTATATTGACCATTTCATGGGCTTACATTGCGATGATGGGGGCTTTCGGTCTTAAAAAAGCTACGCTGGCGGCCATTTTAAATGCCAACTATATTGCCAAACGCCTGGCGCCTCATTTTCCCATTCTGTACACAGGAAAAAACGGCTGGGTGGCACATGAATGCATCATTGATTGCAGTGAATTTAAAAAAACTGCCGGCGTTTCAGTCGATGATATCGCTAAAAGGCTGATTGACTATGGCTTTCATGCACCTACTGTTGCCTTCCCGGTTGCCGATACGTTAATGATTGAACCCACGGAAAGCGAATCCAAAATTGAGATAGATCGATTTTGCGACGCTTTAATCTCGATTCGTCTGGAAATTGCCGAAATTCAAAACGGCAGCGCTGATCCCAACAATAACCTGCTTCATAATGCACCCCACACTCACCGGTTATTGCTGGCTGAGTGGCAATTACCCTATTCAAGGCAACAGGCATTTTTTCCTGATAACCATCAGCATGATGATAAATACTGGCCTCCGGTTGGCCGTATTGATAATGTTTACGGCGACCGTCACCTGATTTGCAGTTGCCCTCCGCTATCCGATTACGAATAAGCGATAGCTGTCAATAACCCTTTAGACCTTTAATTTCCTGGCGTTAAAAGAAGCGGAATCATCACTCTCAAAAGACGACAAAAGCAGTATTACCTTCTCTTTAGCCTCGAACAGGACCCTTCGATGTAATCAATTCGGGAGAAACACATGAAGAAAATACTGTCAATTACATTCACCCTGGTTTTGTCCGCTTGCGCTCAGCACGACGAACAATCAAATCTGGGAGGAGAAAGCACAACAGGTCAGCCTGCACTGCATTCGATTCATGATAGCCAATTGCGCCTCATGATGGACCGAATGGACACGTTGATGCATGAGCGCTTTATGACCGAAACTCAACTTGATAGCGAGCGGCGTAAATATGCGCAACGCATCGCTGACAGTGCGCAGAAACTGTCACAAACCGTCGATACCATCATTTCCAAAATGCCGAGTTTGCCATTAACACCCAGCGAACAAACCACGTTTTTAGCGTTGGCAAATAAACTGCATGATCAAACCGGGCAACTATATGATCTTGCCAGCCGCAATCGCCTGGAAGATATCAATGTGAGGTTGCACCAAATTAATACAACCTGTATTTCCTGCCATGCGCTTTTTAGAGAAATGGATAATTAATCTATGAACCTCTTTTATCTTCTCTCGCTGATTTTATTCTTATGTTTATCGGGTAACGCGGCCAGTGCAGACAATGAGGTATTGAGCTTACTCAGAGAGCTAAAGGCTGAGGTGGGAGAGCTCAAACAGCAATTAGACAGGTCCAATTCGCGAATCGGTGAACTGGAAAAAAAGCTTGGAGAATATCGCGCCAGCAAGCCGGAAATCGATAAACCAGGTAAGGAAATAACCCAGGCACCAGAAACGGTAGCATCCAGCCCAGCCAAGCAGGATGATAAACCCCTGGTGACCCTGGGCGATGTCAAAGGCACGTTCAAAATACCCGGCACGAATACATCGGTTGGTATAGGTGGCTATGTCAAAACAGACTTGCTTTTAAACAGCGTCAGTGCCGGAGCTGATAAGTTGGGCGATCAAAAATTGCTGTTGTCGCAAATACCGGTTGGCGGCGCGTCTGGCGAACATAGTCAGCTGACTTTTCATGCCAAAGAGAGCCGCTTGTGGTTCAAGTCGTTTACGCCCAGCGCCTGGGGCGATATTAACACCTATATCGAAATGGACTTTTTCGGCAATCCAGGCACTTATAACTACACGCCGCGTTTGCGGCATGCCTACGGTTCAATTGGGCATTTTTTGGCAGGCCAGACCTGGCCAACATTTTTGAATGCGGCGGCTATACCGGATATTCTCGATAACGGTGGTTCGGCAGGCTCTCTGTTTCTGTTTAGACAAGCCTTGGTACGGTGGAGTCAGCCCTTCGCATTGGCCGGCACTGCAATGGAATGGCAAACCGCAATTGAGGCGCCCAGATCGCGAATCTGGGATTCGACTTCACCTTCTGCGAACAGTAACGACCCTAATGCCTATTCCTTTTTCAGCAACCCCGATGCGGACCGCTACCCTGATCTGGTCACGCGGCTGAATTTCTCACCGGAATGGGGCACGCTATCAATAGCCGCAATGGGCAGACAGATTCGTTACACCGATAGCAAGTTAGGCCTGAAACAGGAAGCCTGGGGCGGAGCTGTCAGTTTGGCAGGTAAAATCAACGTTTTTAATCTCGATAACATTCGTTTCATGGCGCATTACGGCAACGGGCACGGCAGATATGTCAGCACGGACAATACCTTCAGCGATGCCTCCCTGGATAATGAAGGCAACTTATACCTAACCACCAGTTACGGCGGTATGTTGGCTTACCAGCATTGGTGGAACAAACAATGGCGCTCGTCGGTGGTCTATGGGTATGATCAGGCAGAACAGCCGGATTGGGTCAATCAGGTTTTAAATCAGGAGGTACAGTCACTGCACGCGAATTTATTATGGAGCCCGGTCAATCAGGCGGTGATGGGCTTAGAGTATATTTACGCCAATCGCAAGTTGTTAGACGGGCGGGAAGGGGATTTGCAAAGGCTGCAGTTTTCGGCACGCTATAATTTTTGAACTATCCTCTGGTGTGAATCAGCAGATTTAGCTTGAAATATTATCTCGTTCCCAAGCTCCAGCTTGGGAACGAGATATACCAATCACTTTTACAATATTTTCATGGGCTTATGGCTTAAGTAAGTGCCATTCGTACCTGACCCCAGTTATTACGATCGAGCGCCTTGTTAGATTGCATTGTGTATAGCTTCAAGTACATACTTTACGTCAGTTGCGATGACAATATTGTCACGAGCTCTGTGCTCAATAGCGACCCCAACGACAGGGAACACTATTGAGTCAACGCGATAAGGTGCGCAAACAAATATAGGGTGTGCCGACGTAAGGAGGCGCACCGGTCGCGAGCAATTCCCATTTTAAAACCTTAGTTTTTTCTAGGTATTTGATTTGTCTCGTTCCCAAGCTCAAGCTTGGGAATGCCTACCTTCAAGCTCAGCTTGGTATTTCAATAGAGCAAAACGATAAGCAACCAAGCGTCTTTGCCTGCATAAGCCCGCGCACTTGAATAACGCCAATGTTCTAGCAAGTCCACATAACCACGTTTGACAGTAGTGCGGTAGGTTGCGGTGATGCACGAACCGCATCTGTCGCGATTGATGCGGTCCCGTTTTTCAACGAGTCCTACATCCCATATATCTGATTTGTTCTGAAACAGATGTTCATAAAGCTGAGCTTGAGGGTAGGCATTCCCAAGCTGGAGCTTGGGAATGAGATATTTTTGCCCCGTCTCCCTTTGTAAATCAAGAGTTCCAACTTGAAATAACGCCCCGCTTTGAATTTTCTGTAGGCGCGAATTATTTGCCATTACAGAATGGTGGCTTTTGCAAAAAAAAGAGCTGACCCCATTGTTTGCGTAGGATTTGGTTTTGACGTTAGCATGAAGCACTTAGTCGGTATCGGCGCAGAGACGCGATTATACGGGTTACGAGTCTTTATCGATGCTCAATTAACAAAGCAGTTACTATTTAATTGAATTACTCCGGTTTATCAACGCTGTACACTTTTTCCGCATCTATGCCTAAAAGTTGCTCGCCTTTTAGAAGACCTTCCAATTCCTGTCCGACCATGCTGTAACGCCAGCCCTGCCTGAGCAAGGAATCCGGGTCATCAAACAACAACAGTTCCAGATCTTTCCGGCTGGCAAGAATCGCTGGATTTAAGTCATTTTCATCAGCTCGAATGCGGACCAGCGCGGTTAAAATATCAAGAATCGCTTCTTGATGCTGGGACTTTTTTGCCGACCGGCCTTTGTCATCGAGAGGAACCGGAGGCCTTTGTTTTGCTTCATCAATCAACCGGCAAATGGTTTTGCCGTGTTTCATCGCGATGCGTTCATTAAATCCCCGCACGGCAATTAACTCGTCTACACCTGAGGGTTGAAGCTTAGCCAATTCAAACAGCATATCGTCCCGCAACAGCCAGTTTCTTGGCCTGTCTTCGTTCTGTGCGGTTTTCTCCCGCCATTCGCATAAGGATTGCACAATGGATAACTGTTTGCCGGTCAATTTATTTTTGCCGCGAACTTTAAGCCAGGCATTTCTGGGGGATACATCGTATAACTCTGTGTTTTGTAACAGCTCAAAATCGAGTTTCAGCCAATCCAGACGGTTCAATTTTTCCAGCTTTTCCAGCATGAGCTTGTAAATTTGACACAAATAAATCACATCATCCGCCGCATACTCCAACTGAGCCTCACTCAAGGGGCGCACCGTCCAATCCGTGCGCGTATGAGCTTTGCTGAGGTTTACGTTCAATAAACTGGATACCAGCATGGCATAGCCCGGATTTTCCTGAAATCCCAGCAACGGTGCAGCAATTTGAGTATCAAAAACCGGTGAAGGAACCTTACCGGTAATTTGGTAAAAGATTTCCAGATCCTGCCTGCAGGAATGAAAGACTTTAATGATATCCGGGTTGTATATGGCCTCAAACAATTCATTCAGATTATCCAAAGCCAGAGGATCTATGCAGGCAACCCAATCGGGTGTTGCAATTTGAAGCAGACAAAACTTTGGATAATACGTTTTTTCTCTGAGAAATTCGGTATCCAGGGCCAACCAGGATTCTTTACTGATCTGCCTGCAGAGTTCACTTAATTTGGGTGCGGTGTCTATGTATTGAATAATGGGCATAAAAAGTTAAAAAAATGAATGTTTTCAGCATATCGCCTCAATCAAAAGCGTCTCTTACTATCTGGTAATAAAGGTTAGGACATTTTCAGAAAAACTGTCAGCGAAAATCAATGCCTGCGAACGTTTAAAAAACGCTGGCGTCTGAACATTCAGAAATCGGAATCTCTCTTTCAATCCGCCTCAATCGACGGGACTTTTTTGGGGTTGACCTAAACCTTGTTTGGATCGCTTAAAATTATGATGTCTTTTTTTTCTGTTACTACTGCCGGTGCGTTTGATATTCAGCCGGTGTTGTTTGAACTCTACACATTTCAAGTGCTGGAAAATATCTTCAGGCATTCCCTCCGGCAATTCAACCAAAGTAAAAGCCATTCGAATATCCGGATTTCCAATCATTTTTCGTTCAACACCGGATTCTTCTACTAATAGATCAGTTAACGCTTCTTTTGATAAACCCTGCTTACGTCCGACATCCAGCCGGTAGCGTACCATTTTAGCCGGTGGGTTACCCCTTTGAATATTGACTTCCTCATCAACAACAAGGCTGATTTCTGTGTCAGATTCAGGGGGTACTATGGAATTCAACAGATAGAGCAAGGCTGCTGCGCATTCCAACGCATCACGTTGCAGTTCCTTCGCAAGGTTACCGATGGCTTCTCTTTGAGAAGTTAATGCCTGTGTTTCCAGAATATTTTTTAGTTTCAGAGCTAACTGGTCATCCATTTTCATATTAATCATCCGTTACTGAAACTATTGTTAATCGACGCCAAGGCAGCAAATTGCTTATAGCCTGTCGTGAAAAATTTCAACGTATCCCTCATCTCTAAGTCTGCGCAACCAAAGCTCTGTCTCTTCTTCAATTTTACGTTTGCGTATCGTCTCCCTGACCTGCTCTTTTTCAAATTCAGAACTGTTATCCTGTTGTTTTCTGTCCAAGACCTGGATTAAATGCCAGCCAAATTGCGTTTGTATTGGCTCACTGATTTCATTAATGGCCAATTTATCCATTGTCTGTTCAAATTCAGCCACTAATGCACCTGGTGTAACCCAGTCAAGACTTCCTCCATTCAATGCTGAACCTTTATCATCCGAGTGGGCTCTGGCCAGACTTTCAAAACTATCGCCATCTGTAATCCGCCCCTTCAGGTTTATCAGTCTTTTCTTTGCCTCTTCATCATTAACCAATTCATTGGTTTTTATCAAAATATGTCTGACCTGGGTTTTAGTGATCATGTGCTGGCCACTCACTCCGCCTTTAGTCTCCAATAATTTGATGACATGGACACCACTTGGACTTCTTATCGGGTCAGAGATATCACCTTGTTTCATTTTAACTACTTCTTCAACAAACAAAGTAGGTATCTGGTTCATCGAGCGCCAGCCCAAATCGCCTCCTTTCAAAGCATCTCCGCCTTCCGATTGTTCCATGGCGACCTGTCCGAAATCCTGACCTTCCCGTAACTGTTTTATTATCCCTTGCACTTTACTGTTAGCTTTCTGGATAGCCGATGCAGAGGCGCCCTCCGGCAAAGACACCAGAATATGCCCCAACCGGTACTGAACAGCATCACCGCCGAATTTACCCTCGGTATCCAGATAATGCTCAACTTCCCTGTCGGTTACTTTGACCCGTTCACCGATCTCACGGCCACGCAGTTGATTGATGATAATTTCATTGCGCAGATTATCCAGAAAACTCTGATAGGAGATAGACTGCTTTTCAAGTTCGTTACGGAATTGCGCCGTAGTCATATTGTTTCTTCGGGCTATATCGTTTGCAGCATTAGCCAATGTTTCTTCATTGATGTTAATGCCTGACCGCTCGGCCAATTGCCGCTGCAATTTGTCCATGATGAGTTTATCAAGAACCTGTTTTCGGAGAATGTAGTCAGGCGGCATCATCGTTTTGCTCTCTTTGATCCGCTGCGAAATAATGGCGACCTCATTTTGTAACTCCCTTTCCAGAATGACATCTTCCTCAACAATCGCGACAATTCTATCCAGCACTTGCGCACTCACAGGGGCAATAAAAAAACAACGCAAGAACAGGCAAATCAATAACGCTAATTTCATAAAAATGTAATACATCCTCTTAATCGGGTTTACGATACCCATAGATATTTTTCTCAAAAAACGTATCCAGACTGGTTCCAAAAGATGACAATCCCTTCAGTTCAAGCTGAACAAACACACCCGTTTGACTTTCACCGGTATAAGCCTGCTCGGCGACTGTCACATCGTTAATCGCGTTAATATAACGACGGCCGATGATACGAAAACGCCAGCAACAGCTTTCTTTTTCAAATCCGGCAAAACTTTCAACGGTTGAGTTAAACAACATTGAGTATTGCCACCGGCCTACAACATACCAGTTGTCTACAATCGGCCAACGAATAGAAACATCGGTTTGTTCCAGTAAATTCTGCCGGTAACGATAACCCAGATTAACGATCTGATCAGTTCTGTTGTTATACCTCAAAGCCACTTCACTTCGGGTAATATCATTTTGATAATGATCCCATTGTAAAGCCGTAATGAGTTTCAAATGGTCAGTCAACTGAGCATTAAACTCGGTGACCAGATTAGATAGGCTGGTGTCCAAGGGTTGAGGGGCTTGAACTTGTGCGCCTGCAATGGATTGATTTCTAAGCGCTTCACTCGTTGGAATATCGACACGCCGATCTTGAAAGTAAAATATTTCGCCGACACTTAATTTCAGCTGTTCCCTGCCCGTTTTGGCATCAATCAATCGTGATGTCAACGCGGTAGTAATCTGGTTTGCATCCTGCACTCTGTCTTCGCCACTGAAGCGGTTTTCTCTGAACATACTATTGAAGTTAAAATCGTATTCAGCGCTATCAAAAATAGGGATATCATCCTGATCGGTATTGGGTATATACAAATAAAACAGGCGGGGCTCAAGGGTATGCGTATAAGCCGACTGACCCAGGTTAAGGTCACGCTCCATAATCACACCGCTGTCCAAGGATAATATCGGCAACGTTCGGGAAATACTGTCCGACTTGCCAATAGCCTGATTGTTCAATGAATACTGAGTATGTTGCAAGGAAAACTTGGGCGTCAGAAAAGTACCCGCTGTCGCCAGAGGCATACTCACTGAAGGTTTCACATTAAACCGGGCTCCCTCGACAATCTCATCATGCTGAAAATACACAAACTCGGATCCCATCGCCACATCCAGGGGCATAAAATCAAACGAGTGATCCAGGTCCAGCCTGGTTTGCGGCAATCGACGATACGGCTCCTGTTCCGGCAGAATCGTTTTATCAATGGTTTGGTAACTTTCAAGCTGAGAAAAAAAGGACACCCCCGGTAAATTGTAGCGAACGTCTCCGTGGCTTCTCAAAAAACGGGTATTGTTAAAATTGATCGTATTACCCATGTCATCGATGTAATCATCATCCGAAACATAGTTGGCATCAATCGTAGAAACCAGATTGGGCAAAAAGGTTACGTTGTTTCTGAATGCCCCTTGAAATCGCGTCTCATCATCGCGCAATGCATCAGTCGTTAATACATCCAAACTTAATTCGCTTTGGCTTATGCGGGATAAATACCGGGCATCGCCTCCTATCATCATCCCCCGTTTGGAGATATAACGGGGACGGAATGTTGCGTCATAATCCGGGGCTATATTGAAATAATAGGGCGCGGAAACATCATAGCCGTTTCTGTCATTCAGACTTAAATTGGGCGACAAAAAACCGGACTTACGGCGATTATCGATTGGAAACGAAATGTAAGGTGTGTAAAGGAAAGGCACCCCCTTAAATTCCAGCCAGGCGTTTTTAGCCGAGCCTTCACCCGTTTCTTTATTCAGCTTCAAATTGGAAGCATGCATTACCCAGTCCTGATTTCCGGGCGCACAACTGGTGAACGCCACATCGGTGAACCTGGAAAAATATTTACTGTCCCGGTAAACCGCTTTCGCAGAACCCCGAATGGGAGTAGACGGCGAAATAAACATGGCGTTTCTTAACCTTGCCTCATCCGATCCGAGTTTTAACATCATGGTTTCACTGTACAGTGATAATTCATCTTCGCTGTAAAAAGAATGCCCCTGAGCATCCATAATCTGGGATACCGTATCGTAGTGAACCGTATCGGCAGTCAATCGCTGATCAGCGCGGGCCACATCGACATTGCCAAAAAATCCGGTCACTTCGTTATCGAATATTTCGGAATAATCGGCATTCACTTCCATAGGCGTCTGTTCTCTTAAATCTTTGCTGGATTTAAAATCAGGCGGCATTCCCAATTTGGTGGTGCACGTCGCCCAAGGATCATAACTGAGCCTTGACTGAAGAATATCGAAAGTCTGCTCTTGCTCATGATCAAATGTCGGCGTTAACAGCGTGAACCGGGGATCGCTGTCCTCCATCACCCTAGGCTTTCCTCTTGGGTCTGTGCCACTCAGCTTGCAATTCCAGTTATCATTGCCATCTTTAACATCACAATTCCAGCCTTTTTGATCGTTTGCCGCGACTGTCGGCGGCGTTGCTTTTGGCTTGGCTCCCGCGTAATTCACGATGACCGGCTTTTCCGGCTTGGCTTTTTCTTCGGCAACGGGCTCGCTCTGCGATACAACCGACTTTTCATCAGCCAGTTCCTGATCTGGCTGATCAACATCAGTTGAAGCGACGCCTTCAGTCTCTTCACTGAACGATTCAGGGGGTAAAGTTTTTATTTCAGGGGCTTCGGCTGACTCTATGCCATTGTCTACAGGTTGTTCAGGAAGCTTATCGATGGGGCGTTGCTCAGAAACCGGCGGAACCGGTTTTGCCTGGACGGGAGGCGGCGTGACCACCCGCGTAGCAGCGGGCTTTTCGGTTACACATTCCCATTCCCCGCTTTCACTGGTTTTTTCACAATCCCAAATTGCATCCTCAGCCAATACAGCCTTGGCAGCAGCAAAAAAAAATAAATAGAGAAAAAAACGGAAATGCATAGATAGAGTTTTGTATGATTGGCTGGATCGGTCTGAGCGAATAAAATGCCGGACACCTATTCTAACCGTTTTTTTACCTGATTTATAAACTTAAGTAACACCCGACTCTATGACGACTGATGACCCCCGTGTAAACCTTATGCTTAATTGGCTTGAAAATGATTTATCGCTGACTCTCGATGAATTTGGCCCCGCCTCAAACGATGCCAGTTTTCGCCGGTATTTTCGAATTTCCGCCTCAAAAAAAAGCTTCATCGTGATGGATGCGCCACCCGATAAAGAAAACACCGCTAACTTTATAAAAATAGCCGGATTAATGCGCAAAGCTTCGATTCATGTCCCTGAGATTTTCGAGAATAATCACGCACTGGGTTTTATGCTGCTTGAGGATCTGGGCTCAACCAGTTTTCTCGATATTCTCAGCGAAGAGAATGTTGATGCACTTTATGGGCAGGCATTGGACAGCTTGCTGCGTCAACAAGCATATTTTATGAATACAGCCGTGGACATCCCGCATTATGACCAACCGCTTTTGTCTCGTGAACTGGCTATTTTTGACGAATGGTTTTTGCAGAAGCTATTGAATATTGCTATCCCCGGCAAGATCCGATCGGATAGGGATGAACTGTTAATAGATTCAGCCCTGGCACAACCGGTCACCTTTGTTCATCGCGATTACCATTCGCGCAATCTTATGGTGACCGAAGTTAACGGACCGGGGGTTATAGATTTCCAGGATGCCGTGTTGGGCCCCATCACTTATGATGCCGTATCATTACTCAAAGATTGCTATATCAGCTGGCCCGAAACCGCCGTTGATAGCTGGCTCAAAAACTATTTCCAACAACTGAAACAGGTCCATCCTTTCGAGGCCGATTATCCGCAATTTCAACGCTGGTTTAACCTGATGGGTTTACAACGCCACCTAAAAGCCATTGGCATTTTTTGCCGCTTGCATCTTCGCGATAACAAATCCGGCTATCTGGCCGATATTCCTCGTACGTTGGACCACGTCATATCGGTCTGCCGGCTTTACCCCGAGTTATCCGGATTTTTGGACTTTCTGACGCAAGCTGTGCTTCCTCTTTATGAGCGTCCAGCATGAAAGCGATGATACTTGCCGCAGGCCGCGGCGAACGCATGCGTCCATTGACCGACCACACGCCGAAACCTCTGCTGCTGGCTGCTGATAAGGCTTTGATTGTCCATACCATTGAACAACTCTGCCAGGCGGGTTTCACAGAAATTGTTATCAATCTCGCGCATTTGGGCGAACAAATAAAGCATTTTCTGGGTAATGGCCATCGATTCAAAGTAGCCATTGAATATTCAGATGAAGGGGATAGCGCGCTCGAAACCGCAGGCGGCATTATTAAAGCCTTGCCATTACTGGGATCCTCCCCGTTTCTTGTCGTCAATGGCGACATTGCAACCAATTTTCCGTTTGCCTCACTCAGAACGCTGGAAATCAATCTCGCCCACCTGATACTGGTAAATAATCCCGTCCACCATCCTGATGGCGATTTTGGTCTTGACCAAACGAACAATGTCGTGAATGATGCGCCTGTCAAGTTGACTTTTAGCGGCATCGGCGTTTACAGCCCCGCATTATTCGAAGGCTGTCTACCCGGTAAGCAGAAATTGGCCCCCCTACTCAGGTCAGCGATCGAACAGCAACGTATTACCGGTCAAAAATTCGAAGGATTTTGGCTGGATATAGGCACACCCGAAAGGTTACTCGAACTGGATCACCACTACCGAAGAGGCACACACTCATGAGCGATCATATCTATAAAAAAATTGAACTCACCGGCTCATCATCCGTTGGTTTACAGCAAGCCATTGAAAATGCGATTGAAAAAGCAAGTCAAACCATTCCCAATATGCGCTGGTTTGAAGTCGTTGAAACGCGGGGTCATATAGAGCAAAACAAAATTGCGCATTGGCAGGTGACCATAAAAGTAGGCTTTAATTTGGGTTAAAAACAGCGCTATCCTGATCCGGAAGCATCGAGAAGCGTGCTTCCGGTGCAGGATTTTCAAGTTAAGGAAATTTTGAGAACAGTCAGCAAACTCGAATTTTCTATCCGTTATTGTTCATTCCAGCCACAACAATCCGGTTACGGCCCTGCTGCTTTGCTTGATACAGCGCAATATCGGCACGTTTGAGAATGGCTTCCGGCGTCAGGTCACCGTCTTCAAGCTGAGCGACACCGCCGCTGATTGTAAAATTGATTTGATGATCGTTTGTAGTGATTTGGGTTCCAGACACTTTTTCACATAATCTACCGGCAATTTGCGCGGCTTCTTCCAGTGTTGTTTCAGGCATCAGGATAGTAAACTCTTCCCCCCCAAAACGGCTGAAGACATCGTTTTTCCTCAAGACTTCCGAACTGGTTTTAACGACTTCAATGATCACCTGATCACCGACATCGTGACCGAAATTGTCGTTGATAGCTTTGAAACGATCAATATCGAGCACCATCAGACTCATCGGATGATGGTATCGTCTGGCACGAGACATCTCGTTTTTTAGCATGTCGATAAAATATCGGCGATTATGGGCGCCGGTTAAAGGGTCTGTCATGGCAAGCAATGTCAACCGCGTATTGGCTTCCTTTAAGGCCCGGGTCAAGCGCTGAAGCTTCAATTGATGCCTGACGCGCGCTTTGACAACCGCCGAGGAAAACGGCTTGGTAATGTAATCAACGGCACCCAATGTCAAGCCTTTTTCCTCGGTATCACTGTCAGGAATTCCGGTAATAAAAATAACCGGTAAATCGGCGGTCGAAGGCGATTGCTTCAAGTGCATCAAGACCTCGAAACCGTCCAAGCCGGGCATTGAAATATCGAGCAAAATAAGATCCGGTATGCTCTGCATCGCTGAAAGCAAGCCCTCTTCACCGTTTTGCGCGAAGATGATATTGCCGTGCGATTTGAGTAAGCGCGATAGCACAACGATGTTTTCCTTGGCATCATCGATAATCAAAATGGTCTGTTGATATTCTTTAACCGGCATATAAAGCTCCCGTTTATTTCGTTCAAATCGGAGCATGCAAGCGCTCTCTGAGTTTGCGTACGCAATCCGCCGCAGCTTGAAACTCCAGATCCTCCAGATGGTTTTTAATCCGCTTCATTTCATGCCCATAGACTTCGCCCAAGCGCGCGTTGATATGTTCCAGACAATCCTCCGCATGCCAATTGTTGGTCTCCAGAAAACCGATTAATTTATCGAATAAAATCACTATTTCATTAAGATCCGTTCCGGTTAACAGGATTTCATCGGTGTCAGCAAGATGAGGGGGTAACGTCGGCTCATTAAAACGCCAATGCGCTATTTCGTTAACAAATCCATGGATTGCCGCTGTAAAATTGGCCAATAAATGGCTTATCTCCTTATTTTCATGATTGCGGAACGCGGTTTCCAGCTTTTTGGCCGCATCAAAAACAGCGGTAATTTGCAAATTGCCCGCAACCCCTTTGATTTGGTGCACTTTTTCAGCAGCCTTATCCCATGCGTTATCGTGCAACAATATTTTTAATTGCTCCGGCGTCTCTTTTTGTTCATCGGCAAATTTCAGCAACAAGCGCAGCAGGAGCTTTTCGTCGCCTTGCAAGAGATGCAATGCCGAAAAAACATTGACCGACACAAGATTATGTAAAGGATTTGGACTGGCCGTTATGACATCGGACAGGCTGATAGACGGCGTATCTGAAGGATATTGATGACGGCTGGCAGTCCATTTCGCCAATTTTGAAAAAAGCAGTTCCGGTTCAATCGGCTTGCCGACATGATCTTGCATCCCTGCTGCCAAGCATTTCTGCTTGTCCGATTCTATGGTGTGCGCTGTCATCGCAATAATCGGTAAATCATCGAAACGTGGATTGCTACGCAAGATTAATGTCGCCTCGTAGCCATCCATTTCCGGCATCTGCAGATCCATCAGCACAGCATCGTAATAGCCATCCGCTGCGCTTGTTAAACAATCAACCGCTTCTCGTCCGTTACTGGCAATGTCGATGCTGACCCCTGCCGCCTCTAATGTTTTTCGCACCACTTCCTGATTGATTTCATTATCCTCCACGACTAAAACGCGAGTACCCCGGACTGATGCTTCATAGAAGGCCAAGTTCTTGGAATCATGTTTGGCTTGAATGGTTTTTATCAATGCTTCTTTGCCGCTGGCATTCAGAATGGCATCCATCAAACACGAAGGCGTGCTGGGTTTGTTGAGAAAAGAAATATTGCTGAAACGATCCGATAGTTTTTTGATACTTTCGGATTCAATTGAAGAAATATTGATGATGATCGGCGTTTGGGCGCCAAATCCATCCGATTCCAGCGCATCAATGATGACCTGTTTTTGATTCACCGGCATGTTCCAATCCAACAGCACCAATTCATGGGGAACGTGTTGGGATTTCTGCTGATTATCCAGGATTTGTTCCAGCGTCATGGTACGTAAAGAGCAGACAGTCACTTTAAAACGCAAATCATGCAGCATTTTTTCAAAGATGGCGCAGCCAGTTTCGTTTTCCATAATCAATAAAACATGCCAGCCCTCCAATTCGGTAGGCATGACACTTCCAGGTTGGGCATCAGGAAGCACATTCAGCGGTAAGGTAAAATAAAATTCGCTGCCGACACCGTCAATACTGTTAACGCCGATTTCGCCGCCCATATGCTCGATCAAATGCTTACTGATCGACAAGCCCAGCCCGGTCCCCCCGTAGTTGCGGGTTGTAGAGCTATCGGCTTGAGTAAATGACTCAAAAATCCGGCTTATCTGCTGTTCCGACAAGCCGATGCCGGTATCTTTAACGCTGAATCTCAGCGCCTCCTCTCCTTTGTTTAAAACCGATTCAACAGCAATAATGACTTCGCCTTGCGCGGTAAATTTGATCGCGTTGCTGCACAGATTGGTCAACACCTGAACAATACGCAACGGATCACCGATCATGTGCAAAGGCACGCCGATACCCCGGTCAACCAATAACTCCAGACGCTTTTCCGCCGCAATCGGCTCAAGCATGGTACCGATATTTTCCAATACTTTATCAAGGTTGAATTCGATATGCTCGATCACCAATTTTCCGGATTCAATCTTGGAAAAATCGAGAATGTTATTGATGATGCCCAACAGATTTTCCGAAGAAAGTTGAACTTTATTCAAATAATCGCGCTGGACTTTAGTCAACTCCGATTTTAGAACCAAGCGATTCAATCCGATTATGGCATTCAGCGGCGTTCTTATTTCATGGCTCATGTTGGCTAAAAATTCCGCCTTGGCCGAGGCGGAAGCTTCTGCGGCTAATTTGGCTTTGGCGAGTTCCTCTTCCACTTTCTTACGCGAGGTGACATCCATCACTAGGCCTTCCCAAATGATATCGCCGTTGTCCTGCAATTGCGGCCTGGAAGCGGCATGAAACCATTTCCATTCACCATTGCTAATTTTCTGCCGGGCTTCGAAATTCCAGGGATTCAGGTGCATAGCCGAGTCCAGAATGCTCTCTTGAAACATCGGAAAATCGTCAGGGTGAATCGTGTTTACGATAGGGGTTGCGTCGTTTTTGACACTGGCCGGCTCAACGCCAAAGACTTCTTTACAGCCCCTGCTGGCATAGGGAAAAGAAAATGATCCGTCCGGTGTCATCCGAAATTTGTAAATGAAACCCGGAACATTGGACGCCAATCGCTCAAAACTGCCATTCTGCTGCTCCAACTCCCTGGCGATTTTAATCTGCTCGGTGATATCGACAAAACTGACCAAATAGCGCGCAAAGTCCGATTCATTGTCCGATAGCTGCACGACAGTCATTCTGACATGCAATGTTTTTCCAGCCAGATTTCGAAATTCATACTCGGAATTAGAGCGTTGCTGCTGCAAAACATCCCAAACCCGGGTTAAATGTGACTTGGTCGGAGAAATAATTTCCAGCAAGGGTAAGCCAGTCAAATCAGATTCTAAACCGCCTGCCAGCTTACAAAAAGCCGTGTTGGTAAAACGAATGATGCCCAGCGTATCCAACAGACAGACGCTTTCACCAAGGTTGCGTAAAAAGAACGTCTGATCATGCTTTTGCAATGATTCCGTTGCTTTTAACGGGCAGTGTTTGGGCCATAAATAAAACACTGCAAAATGGAGCCCCGACACTTCAACCAGAGAAACCGATGCCGTATATTCCAGTGCGATGCCTTTCGCATGACGCCAGGTCAAAGGAAAAACCGGTAGATATCGTTCGGCCTCAATAATTTTCCACCATTCCTGTTGCCATTGATTCAGGTCGACGCCGGGCACTAACTGATCCAGCGAAGTGCCTTGCAAGGCATTGGGTCCATAACCCATCGTTTCAGCAAAACGCTGATTAAAATAACCGACGATGCCGGCCTCATCCACCCATAAACTGGCCACCGGAGCCTGCTCCAAGGCTGCCAGTTTGGCAACCGTTTTGGGTAATTTTGACCATATCGAGGTGTTCATCAGAAAAATCGACTCCGTAATGACGTTGAAAACTCAGGAACGCGCATAAAACAAGTCAAGCAACACGAAATGCTTAATCGCTGGGTTCACCAAGTGCGGGCCGGAGATTAAAAATAGCCGGTAACCGAAAATTCATGATACCTAACGCAATTAGCCAGGACGAAACAGCGCCAATTAATGCGATTTTTGCAGCGCTCCATCCACCCATCAATGCGGCGGGAATGGCAGCAGCCAACCCGAATAAAGCCAGCGTTAACAAACCGAATGAACAACCCACTACGAAGAATATTTGTCTGCGCCACCGGGTCAAACGATCCTGATAAGCTTGATCGACTCCCGGCTGACGGACCCAGGTAGACGCATCGACCGGCACAAAAAACGGTCTGCGCGAGTAGGCATCACGCCAACTATCAATCAACAATTCACTTACTTCATTTAAACGATGTGCGGTTATCCAGCCTAAGTGTTTGAAGCGTTTATAAAATCTGGCGCGCAACCACAGACTACAACTAAAAATGCTCCCAGCCAATGTATAAAAAGGTTTACGCCAAAAAGCCCGGGTTTCCTTGATTAAGGTATTGTCCAGCAAGAATGAAGCATTCATCATACCTATCTGACTGATGATCATGGCTGCCGACAAGCGATGCGCAAAACCCGGAACATCCGGCAAGTAATCGCCTAAAAAGCCGATCAGGGCCGAAGTCAATATGGCGCCTTCTTCCGATGCAGCGGCTTGTCTACTGTGAATCACATCAAAAAGTGCTTCTGCATCCTGCCAATTATCCGTCAATAATTCCGGTCGGATACCCATGATATAACCCGTCACTTTCCATAAATGCAAAAAAGCTTCTTTTTGTTCCAGATTAAGCGGTAAGCCCCATTTTTCCAAGCCTCGGGGAATGACCAGACCAAAGGTCAACAAGGTATAAGCCAGGTCCTCCTGATTAACGGGAACACCCAGCTTTTCTGAATCCCAAGGCGTTTGCACCTGACTTAACTGTTCTGCGAAGGTCTGCGGCTGCTCTTTGCTGCCCCAGGGTTTGAAACTGTCCGGTTGGGTGAGCATAAATCGCATTGAGGCATGCAGAAAGCGCACTTTTTTAGCGGTGATATAGCCTTTCCCCCAGAGATAGCGTTTCGGCTTACCACGCAACAACTCAATCTGCTCGGCTATTTTTTCGGAGTTGGCCGGAGTACCGGTTTCACCTGCCGTGCGAATCAGGCGATGGCCTTGTTGCTGCCATTGTCCCTCGGCATCCAGCATATTAAGCGCTTGCAAAAGTAAAGCATCGTCCTGAACAGCCGCATCTTCAGCAACTTTGATTCCACCGTTATCCATGCAGGCCGCCAGCATCAAGCCGGTTTCATAAATACGTTGAAAAATGTATTGGTGATCACGCAGTTTTTCGGTTTTGTACAATGCCGGAATGCCGTTTTTCATCAAATAACAGGCTGGCAAACTGCCTGCATACAAAATAAGCAGTATTATCAACGAGTTCTGTTGCCATAATTTAGAACCTTGCTCCAGCTTTACGGTATCGACCCAATCCGGCGCTTCCATTGGATCAAAATAATCAACAATTTCCTCCGGCATGTTTTTTAGCCATTTCGCGAGCCGTGAATTATTGACCAAGGCCAACTCAGGGTCTTGAATCAGTTTATCGGCCATCAGCAGCATCGAGTTATAACCCAGGCGCCCGATGGACTCGCTGCCTTTTTTAGTCAGCAGGGCAGCCACTAATTCATCCACTTTCGGATCGGCCAATTGCCGAAAAGCATCAAAGTCGATATGTCCCCAAACTGACTGGCTACCCATGGATTTCCCCTCTCTGAAGTAATGACACTTGTATGGCTAAAGTTTCATAGATAAAGCACTAAACCGATCTGGGAATTTAATCAGATATTTCTGATGCCCTTCCGGAATTAGGCTGATTTATTATCCATGAGAATCAGCGTCTCAAGCGGGTAATCATAGTCAATCAGTGCAAACATGCCAGAAAACAGGTATTGACTTCTTTTATTGGGTGTAGATACTTGATTTAAGGAGCCTTTTCAACCCTCTCTATTCCACTAGCGGGCGAGTAGTTACCGTCCCAATTTGAAGGAAAAAAAGAGGGTGAAGGAGGAATCAACGAAGCGCTGATCAAGGCGCTTCCTGTTCAAAGTGGGTTGCTAATCTAGCGGGTAAAGCGAATATATTGACGATAAGGCGAATCGTTTTTCCATGTGAATGCTTCCGTGTAGTAATGCAAGAGCCCCAGATAACCGATCAAACCCAGCGTAACGGCTTTACGAATTTCAAAACCAAACAGGTATTCACTCAGCACACTGACAACCCAATCACCGTATTGCTGCAGGAAAAAAGTAATCAGTACCGACAATAACGGCAACACCACAAATACAGGGATATTCCAGCGCTTAGCCCAGCGGTAAATTGAATTCTTAGGCTCAAGGTTATGGCGATTGTAATCGTGCGTCACATAAAACAGATAGGCCGTCATGTCATGGACCAGACGCGGCACTAAAATGGCTAACAGAAAATATTGATGAACGAAGAGATAGAAACTGCTGACAACCAGCAAAGTATTGGCCCATAAAAAAAGCCAGCCGAAGCGGGTCTGAACATAGCGCTGGCAAATGGCCGTTACTAATATCAACCCGGCGCAGAGTGCGCCGGATGTGTATTGCAGCCATTCAGACTGTTGCCCGGTAAGGCTGTTTTTCAAAAAAATGCCTATATAAATTAAAACACCGGCAGCAACACTCAACCCCAATAAAGCATGAAAAGCCCAAGAGGGCAGCTTGCAAATGCCTCTTGCTACTCCATGCTGCTGTTTTAACACATGAAAAACCGTCCAGGCCGCTACCATGACATAAAGGGCTTTATAAGGTAAATACAAACTGCCCAAGCCGAAAAATACCGCAACACAGGCTGTCATCCAAAGGACTTTGTGTTTATAAAATCCAAAATATTCACGGTTAGTGGTTAGCAACAGCGCACTGGCAATAATATGCGGGGTCCCAAAAAATAGAGAAAACAAAATAAAATGCGTGGGACTGCTAGGCAGACTATCCCGCAAATAATGACCCCAAAACAATGCGTCCGAAAATTGCAGAAAAAGGCATAAAGGAATGATCAGGTATAAACCTAACAGAAGACGGAATGACACCGCCAAGTTTTCTTCAACGGCAATCGCGTTTTCGTAAAGACCTTGAGCCGACATGATGTTTAACCTGATTCTAATGATTGAAGAAAAGCAATCGATGATGAATTCCTTACAGAATTTTGACGCGATTGATTAGAATGAGGCTTAAACTTACACTGATTTCCCGGACTCTTACAAGTTTAAAAATGAATTTTGAATTACACCCGCAACTGAATCGCGACTGTTTTTTTATTGGTCGTCTTGACCTATGCCAGCTTTTATTGATGAATGACAGTCAATATCCCTGGTTTATTCTGGTACCCGAAAGTGCCGGTATACAGGAAATCTATCAACTCAATCATGCGCAAAGAATGCTATTGCAAAATGAATCATGCCGAGTTGCACAATATCTGGCCGATCTTTTTAAAGCGGACAAAATGAATATCGCAGCAATTGGAAATGTAGTACCGCAACTGCATATCCACCATATCGTCAGATACCGGACCGATCAGGCTTGGCCCTCTCCGGTATGGGGAAAATATGATGCAGTGCCTTATCATCCGGAGAGAAAAGTGGAATTAATAACGCGGGTACGGCAAGGACTGGACTTGTCTATTTAAAGGCATTTCAATGTGTGGCTTATTCAGGTTTTGTAGTGGCAGTCACCCGCCACTATAGATTTCGTCAGCCTGATTGACGATGAGTATCGAAAGCGTCCCAATCTAGTTGAGTAAAAATTCGGTGAAAAACAAATCCCGAAAACCGTCACTGTTTTCGTATTTATCCAACGCTGCCCTGATCGCTTCAAGCGTTTCCTTTCTTAACGCTTCGCGCTGTTCCATGCTGGCAAGATCTGTTTCATTTCTGCCGCTAAACAACATAATCAGCTCATGCCTCAGAGCAGGCATATGTTTTTTTATTTTCTCAACGTTTTCTTTGCCTTCGACCAGTAGCTGAACATTGATCATCAAATATTTTTTTTGTCCGGCCAAATTCACGGTAAACTTGGGCGTCATTTCCAAATATTCCAGAACAGGCCCTACTTTTTCTTCATCTCCGGCAACTGCAAAACCGGGCACGATTAAAAAACAAAACAGTAACAAAAAAATGTGCACAACGAACTCCTAAACATATTAATTCAATGGCCTAAGTATAGGCTAACTCTATCCAACTGACGATTTCATCACAAAGCACATGAAAAATCCCATTCCCATCGGCCCAATCATGATTGATGTCGAAGGCATCACTTTAACGGCTTACGATAGAGAAAAACTGAGCCACCCGAATACGGGCGCCCTGATTCTTTTTTCAAGAAATTACGAACACCCAAAACAAATTGCGGATCTGATTAACCATATCCGTTCCGCGCGTAAAGGTCCTCTGCTGATTGCGGTGGACCAGGAGGGAGGCAGGGTACAGCGGTTCAAAGAGGGATTTACCCGGTTACCGCCAGCTTGCCGCTATCAAGATCATCCGGATCTGGCTGAACAGGCTGGATGGCTGATGGCAGCCGAATTGCTGGCGGTTGGTGTCGACTTGAGTTTTGCACCGGTACTTGATATTGACTGCGGTATCAGCGAAGTCATCGGCGATCGTTCTTTTTCCGAAGACTCAACACTCGCCACACAACTGGCCGGCGCATTCCGATCCGGCATGAACAGGGCCGGCATGGCGGCTGTCGGCAAACATTTTCCTGGGCATGGAGCGGTCGCAGCCGACTCACACCTTGCCTTGCCGATAGACGAACGCGATTTTTCCGAAATTTGGGAAAAAGATATTCAGCCCTTCAAAAAGCTCATTGCGAATGGACTAGAGGGCATTATGCCCGCCCATGTGGTTTATCCGGCTGTGGACGATAAACCAGCCGGTTTCTCAGTTAAATGGATTCAGCAAATATTACGACAGGAATTACAGTTTAACGGCACTGTTTTCAGCGACGACCTGAGCATGGAAGGCGCTGCTTTTGCAGGTGGATTTTCAGATCGCGCGTTTCTGGCTCAAGAAGCCGGTTGCGATATGATATTGGTCTGCAATAATCCCAAAGCAGCAGAGGAAGTGCTGGATGCGCTGCCGATTAAAACAGACCCGCTTCGTGAACACCGTTTGAAAGCCATGCTCGGCAAACCGCAAATGAATGCTGAAACCTTAAAAGCCGACACTCAATGGCAAACTATTTCGCAACAAATCAATCAAATGACCCATGAACCTGCTTGAAGAAATCGAACACGTAAAGGCGACTGCCGAGTTATTGCATGATCAGCATGAGGTGGATGCCGCTATCGACACTATGGCGGAAAAAATCAACCTGCTGCTGGCTGACCGGAATCCGGTCTTTTTATGTGTCATGAATGGCGGCATGGTCATTGGCGGCAAACTGTTGACGCGCCTAACGATGCCATTGACTTTAGATGCCATTAACGCCAGCCGTTATCAGAACAAGACGGTGGGTAATACCATCGAGTGGCTTTTAAAACCCAAGACACCTTTGCAAGGCAGAACGGTACTGATAGTTGACGACATTTTGGACGAAGGACTGACGCTGGCGGCTATCGGCCAATATTGCAAGGAAGAGGGCGCAACGTCAGTTTATAGCGCAGTTCTGGTTGATAAAATGCTTGGCCAGACAAAACCCATACAAGCCGATTTTGTGGGACTTGAAGTAGAAAACCGTTATTTATTCGGCAACGGCATGGATTACAAAGGTTATCTGCGTAATGCTCCCGGCATTTATGCCTGCCGATAAATGCCCATGCCTCACCTTCCGGGATACAAAACATGACACAACTTGCAATCATTGGCGGCACAGGCCTCACACAGCTGAGTGAACTCAACATAGTTCATCGAGAACAGCTGACCACTCCTTATGGAAACCCTTCTGCTGAATTCATAACCGGTGAGCTTTACGGAAAAAAAATTATCTTCCTCGCTCGCCACGGCAATCCGCATACCCTCCCACCCCACCGGATCAATTACCGAGCCAACTTATGGGCGCTGCACCAACTGGGAGTCGTGCAAATTCTGGCGGTTGCTGCAGTTGGCGGCATTACACCGCCTATGGAACCCGCACATATCGCGATTCCCGATCAGATCATTGACTACACCTACGACCGCAAGCACACTTTTTTCGAGGACGATCTAACCGAAGTCACTCATATCGATTTTACCCACCCTTACTGCCGGGAACTTCGAACTCGACTGATTAAAGCAGCTGATCACGCCAATATTGCCATTACCGCAACGGGCACTTACGGTTGCACTCAGGGACCTAGACTGGAAACACCTGCCGAAATCCGGCGCATGGAACAAGACGGCTGTGATTTAGTCGGCATGACGGGTATGCCTGAAGCCGCGTTGGCAAAAGAGTTGGGAATGAGTTATGCCGCAATTTCTGTGGTTGCCAATTGGGCGGCGGGAAAATCAGAAGGGGAAATCTCTATGGCGGAAATTGAGCAGCATTTGCACCACGGTATGGCGAAAACCGTGAAATTATTGAAGGCGTTTGTAGAATTGTCTTAGTTGAAATCAGTAGCACTGAATTTAATCAGTGCTACTGATATTTAAAACTGACTACCCTTCGCTGCCAAACAAGTGCCGGACCGCGTTGCGCTCTTCTCTTAGTTCCGCTTCATTACTTCTCAAACGTTGCAAACTAAAGTCGTTTATCGGCAAGCCTTTGACGATGGTGGCCTTACCGTCCTCAATAGTCACTGGGAAAGAAAAAACCAAACCTTCCTCGATGCCGTAACTGCCATCGGAAGCAATGGCCATGCTGATCCAGTCATTTTCATCGGTACCGAATATCCAGTTACGCATGAGATCCAATGCCGCACTGGCTGCCGACGCGGCACTGGACTTACCTCTCGCCTGAATTACCGCCGCACCGCGTTGCTGAACAACAGGAATAAACTCATTCACAAACCAGGATTCATCCACCAAAGACAATGCTTCCTGTCCTTTTACCCGGGCATGATGAATGTCAGGATACTGGCCCGCAGAATGATTACCCCAAACGATGACATTTTTAACATCCGAACATAAAACCCCGCATTTTTCAGCCAGCTGATTTTTGGCGCGGTTATGGTCCAGCATGGTCATGGCTGAAAAATTATCAGGACTTAAATCCGGTGCATTTTTCAATGCAATCAACGCATTGGTATTGGCTGGATTTCCGGTTACCAAGACTTTTACATCCCGGCTTGCCACTTTGTTTAACGCTTTTCCTTGCGTTGAAAATATTTCTGCATTAGCTGTCAATAGATCACTACGCTCCATTCCCGGTCCACGGGGCGTCGCACCAACCAGAAAAACATAATCGGCCTGCTTAAAAGCAACTTCAGGATTATCCGATACCTCCACTTTGTGCAGAAGTGGAAATGCGCAATCATTTAACTCCATGACCACACCCTTCAAAAAAGGAATCGCTACCGGAATTTCCAGGAGATGAAGAGAGATTGGCTGATCCTGCCCTAATAAATCTCCTGCCGCCAACCGGAATAACAGAGAATAACTGATCTGTCCTGCCGCTCCGGTAACAGCAATATTGACTGGCGCTTTCATAGGTTCCCCTTGGTTAAATTTTCGGTTTGGCCATTGGCTTTGTTTTCATGCGAGCCCCCAACGATTTTGCCATAGGGGCATCATGTATCCATGAATAAACAAAAGACATAGCAAGGAATGATAGCCATATCGGCTGAGTCCTGCAAGCTTGTCAAAAAGCGCCGAGGGTATTAATGCTCGCTCGTCATCAGTATCAAAAGGTCTTAACAAGTTAATCAG
This sequence comes from Methylicorpusculum sp., assembly GCF_030651835.1. Lineage (GTDB taxonomy): Bacteria > Pseudomonadota > Gammaproteobacteria > Methylococcales > Methylomonadaceae > Methylicorpusculum. The sequence goes on from NZ_JAUSBX010000083.1 coordinate 35,956, forward strand.
GTTATATTCACTTACCAGCAGGTTGGTTACCAATGCCGTTAAGTTAAGCGTATTTTAAAGGTCGAATGTGGTTCAATCGCGGGCATGGTCCGCTCCTGCGATACAGCCGATCGATTGATTGCGATGGCCTCAATTTAATGACATTGGTAAGAATACCAATAGCTTAATTTGAAGACCGATTTTCTTAGCATTTATATACATAAATTCCGGCTTTCGGCTAAACGAAAAAAACCATTTGTTTAATACTCACTCCGCTTTTTATGCCTTGCAGCAATGAGACAGGGCGTAGATTAATACGGTATAATTTTCAGCTGAATCAAGCCCCAAAAGAGCCCTGCAAGGATGTTAAAAAATTAGCTTGTCGTGCGGGGTACCCATTCTATGACATCGAGTCTGGCTGTATTCTGCTTTTACATTTTTACACTAACCCCGCATCGCGAATAATTGAATGAAAAAACTGTTGTTCCAATTTGACACCGATACCCACCCTTCCGTTTTTGATACGGTCGTTGCATATGATGGCGGCGCGGATCATGTTATCGGTTATGGCGGAGTAAAGCCCGATAATGTCAAAGCCTTGGTAGAAGGCACGATATTTACCCGCGCGCCCAAAGATAAAAAAAACACGGCCATTTTTATTGGCGGCAGCGATATGGTGGCCGGTCAACGTTTATTCACGGCAGTACAAAATCATTTTTTTCAAAATTTTCGTGTGTCTATCATGCTGGACAGTAACGGTAGTAACACTACGGCCGCCGCCGGTGTTGCCAAATTGGCAGGGAGCGGTGTTTTACAAGGAAAAAATGCGGTTGTTTTGGCCGGCACCGGCCCTGTGGGCCAGCGCGTCGCTGTCATGCTGGCTCAAGAAGGCTGTCACGTCAGCATCACTTCACGTCAATTTGCCAGAGCGCAATACGCTTGCGAAGACATGAAAAACCGTTTTGGCGTTAACCTGACACCTTTGGAAGCAGTGGATAACGAAGCCCGAGGCAAAGCCATTGAAAACGCGCACATTGTTTTCGCAACGGGTGCAGCCGGCGTCAATCTGCTTGATTTACACCACTGGCAAAACAATATGACCCTGGAACTGATCGCTGACGCGAATGCGACGCCACCGCTGGGCATAGGCGGGTCAGACATGATGGATAAAGGCACAGAGCGTTTCGGCAAAATCATCTGGGGTGCGATAGGTTTCGGCACACTGAAACTGGCATTACACCGCGCCTGTATTGCAAGACTGTTTGAAAGCAACGATCAAGTGCTTGATGCCGAGACTATTTTAAGTCTCGCCAAAGAAATGGCCTGATCCTCGCTTTGATCGTTCATATCAGAATCTCCAGATGCTGAATCCTATTGATTACTCCATAGCCGGTCTGAGACGCAGCGCTACCAGGATATTCCGGGCAGGAGTAGCTGCGGCCGACCCTTATCATGCGGTAAAGCGTTGTTTATCAGTCAATGGTCGTAATCTAACGATTAATCTGGATTTAACTGATCCGGCATTAATCCGGTCAAAGCCATGGCCAGCCGTCCATGTCATTGCTTTCGGAAAAGGGGCCTGCGCCATGGCTCAGGCGGCACAGGAAACCATTCCTTACAGCCTGTGGGCAGGTCCGGGTATTGCGGTGACCAACGAAGAGAATGCTCGACCGGTCGATCACTTTAAGGTCCTGGCCGCCTCGCATCCTCTGCCCGGCCAAGCGGGTCTTGAAGCCGCGCAATTGATTGCTGATCGTATCCGGCAGGCCAAAGAAGACGAATTAGTCCTTATTTTGGTCAGTGGCGGCGGTTCGGCTTTGCTGCCTTTGCCCATCGCCCCTATTACCCTGGATGACAAAATTGCCACGACACAGTTGTTGCTGGCCTCTGGTGCGACGATCAATCAGGTCAATTGTGTCCGTAAGCATCTGTCGCTGATTAAAGGCGGAGGAATAGCAAGGCTTGCTGCACCCGCAGATCTGCATGCGATGATTCTTTCCGATGTCCTGGGCGATGATTTAAGCGCAATTGCCAGTGGACCCACCGTACCGGATGACAGTACTTTTTCCGATGCCGTCCATATTTTGAAAGCCAAAGGCATTTGGGAACGAGTACCTCAACCGGTACAAGATATTTTGATCCTTGGTCTGCATGGTTCAATCCCGGAAACACCCAAAACCGGCGCTCCGATTTTTGTTAATACTTCGCATACCTTGGTAGGCAGTAACAGTATCAGTGTTGCGGCAATCACTCAGGCGTCCCGTGAACAAGGCTTTGAAACTATTTTGTACAGCGACCATCTTACGGGTGAGGCAAAGGATCAAGCCGATTCGCTGGTCCTGTTTGCCAAACAACAGTTGAGCCTCAATCATGCTCGCCCCATCGCTATACTGGGTGGCGGTGAAACCACTGTGACACTGACGGGCACAGGCAAGGGCGGCCGTAATCAGGAGATGGCACTGGCTTTTGCTTTAGCCGCTAAACATCATGACTTGCAAGGCTGCTGGGTTTTTCTGAGCGGTGGAACTGATGGGCGGGATGGCCCTACAGATGCCGCCGGCGGCCTGGTTGATAACACCACATTGGATCGCCAGCACAAAGCAGGTATTGATCCACTGGCACGGCTAAGCGACAATGACGCTTACCATGCCTTACAAGGCTCGCAGGATTTACTTATTACGGGCGCTACCGGTACTAATGTCGCCGATTTGCAAGTATTGCTGATCACACCCCATCAAAGATAAAACTATAACGCCTCATTTGGAGATAGCTATGTTCAACAAATCACAAACAATTGCCGGTTTCGACGATGAACTTTTCAACGCTTTGGAAGAAGAGCGTCAGCGCCAGGAAGATCACATCGAACTGATTGCTTCCGAAAATTATTGCAGCCCGCGGGTCATGGAAGCACAAGGCACCGTATTGACCAACAAATATGCGGAAGGCTATCCTGGCAAACGATATTACGGCGGTTGTGAATTTGTTGATAAAGCCGAACAACTGGCCATAGATCGCGCCAAAGAATTATTCGGCGCAGATTACGCCAATGTCCAACCGCACTCCGGCTCTCAAGCCAATATGGCGGTGTTCATGGCTCTGATCCAGCCCGGCGATACGATTTTGGGCTTAAGCCTGGCTGATGGCGGTCACCTGACGCACGGCGCCAAACCCAATTTCTCCGGTAAAATCTACAATGCGATTCAGTACGGATTGCATCCTGATACCGGTTTGATCGATTATGATCAGGTCGAACGCCTTGCAATCGAACACAAGCCTAAAGTCTTGGTTGCCGGATTTTCCGCCTATTCCCGCATCTGGGACTGGCAACGTTTTCGCGAAATTGCCGATAAGGTCGGCGCTTATTTGTTTGTCGACATGGCTCACGTTGCCGGACTGGTTGCCGCCGGTTTATATCCGAATCCCGTGCCCATTGCCGATGTTGTGACCAGCACAACTCATAAATCCTTGCGCGGCCCCAGAGGCGGACTGATTTTATGCAAGAGCAACCCTGAACTTCAGAAAAAATTTGATTCAAACATTTTCCCCGGCATTCAAGGCGGCCCATTAATGCATGTAATTGCGGCCAAAGCCGTTGCTTTTAAAGAAGCCATGCAACCTGAATTTCGCGCCTATCAGGAACAAGTCATCAAAAATGCCAAGGCCATGGCCGAAGTATTTGTTAATCGCGGCTTTGATGTCGTTTCCGGCGGAACGGACAACCATCTGATGCTGGTTTCGTTAATTCCTAAAGGCATTACCGGTAAAGCGGCCGATGCCGCGCTGGGCAGGGCACATATCACAGTCAATAAAAATGCCGTGCCTAATGACCCTGAATCGCCTTTTGTCACCAGCGGCATTCGCGTCGGAACCCCCGCTCCCACTACGCGCGGTTTCAAGGAAGAGCAAATGCGAGAAATCGCCGGGTTAATGTGCGATGTCATGGAGAATATGGAAGATGAGACATTGATTTCAGCCGTGCGCGATAAAGTCAGTATCTTGTGCTCCCGCTTTCCGGTTTATGCCAATTAATCGAACAATGCTATAAACCGGCGGCCTTATATCGCTACAAGTGAAACTGCCCCGTAAATGCCTTAAAGCAAGCGGTCAGTTTCAATTCTTGAAAAACGGTCGTAGAAATCAATTTCAGTAAACATTTTTGCAGCCGGTTTATTGTTGTGCATAAACACGAGTCGCTGATTTAAACTGTCCGGTTTACCGAAGATGAAAATTGAGTGTCATGCTTGAAGAGGTAAAACATACAGTTCTCTTCAAGCCTTTTTTTGAAAAAGCATTGCGATTGCCCCTAAACCATTGAAAAAGTTTACAAGCCACATAAGTCATAGAAGACATTAAATAACGGTATGACTTTTTCCAAATTTACTTATGTAATTGTGATGGCAAATGAATGTTGCCGCCTTTGAGCAGGCCTAACCCAGCAATTCTCAATTTGAAAGAAAAAGGGGTTGGGAGAAGCTTTTCGAGGATGTCGACAGCAGAGATGCTGTCGTCAAGCCCCCAAGGAGGGGTTACGGCGTTCCTCAAAAGGCTTTTCCCAGCCCAAATTGACGCTGAAAATTTCAAACTGGGAATTGCTGGGCCTAACCACTCTTTTTCAATCAGGAACCCTTTATGTCAGATATAGAAATCGCCCAACAAGCGAAGATGCAACCGATCATTGGTCTCGCCGAAGAAAAGTTCGGCATCCCAGCAGAACATTTAGATCCTTATGGCCACTACAAAGCCAAATTATCGCTGGAATATGTCAACAGTTTGGCCGATAAACAAGACGGCAAGCTGATTCTCGTCACCGCTATCAGCCCGACACCGGCCGGTGAAGGCAAAACGACGACGACTGTTGGCTTGGGTGATGCCATAAACCGCTTGGGCAAAAAAGCCATCATGTGTTTACGTGAACCGTCGCTGGGCCCCTGTTTCGGAGTCAAAGGCGGTGCAGCTGGCGGCGGCTACTCTCAAGTCGTGCCCATGGAAGATATTAATCTGCATTTTACTGGCGACTTTCATGCCATCGGTGTCGCGCATAACTTACTTTCTGCATTGATAGACAACCATATCAATCACGGCAATGCCCTGGATATTGATTCCCGCCGCATCCAATGGAAACGCGTTGTCGACATGAATGACCGCGCATTACGTAAAATCACGGTGGGAATGGGAGGGCCGGCTAATGGCTATTTACGCGAGGATGGCTATGACATTGTTGTGGCATCCGAAATCATGGCCATCTTGTGTCTAGCGACCAGCCGTAAAGACCTGAAAGAACGCTTGGGTCGTATCGTCATCGCCTATAAAACCGACAAAGTAACCCCGGTTTACGCCAGCGACCTGAACGCCCAAGGCGCAATGGCGGCATTATTGAAAGATGCGATCAAACCGAATCTGGTTCAAACGCTGGAAAATAATATCGCCATCATCCACGGCGGCCCTTTTGCCAATATTGCCCATGGCTGTAACACCGTAACGGCAACAAAAACAGCGTTAAAACTGGCCGATTACGTCATTACCGAAGCCGGTTTCGGCGCTGACCTGGGTGCTGAAAAATTTATTGACATCAAATGCCGGATGTCCGGTTTAAAACCCTCCGCTGTCGTGCTGGTTGCAACGGTGCGCGCGCTTAAATTCCACGGCGGCGTTGCCAAAGACGAACTAAATACCGAAAATCTGGAGGCCTTACAAAAAGGCTTTGCGAACATTGAGCGTCATATTTTTAATATAACCCAGCATTACGGGTTACCTTGCATCGTTTGTATCAACCATTTCACGTTCGATACCGATGCCGAAATTGCCTTACTTAAAGCGAAATGCGAAGCGCTGGGCTCAAAATGCGTTGTATCGAAACATTGGGCACAAGGCGGGGCGGGTGCAGAGGAACTGGCAAAAGAGGTGCTCGAAATTGCCGACAACCGTGAACCCGGCTTCAGCTATGTTTATGAAGCTGAAACCCCGCTTTGGGAAAAAATTGAAACCATCGCTACAAAGCTTTATGGTGCAGCAGGCATTACAGCCAGTCCCAAGGTAAAAGCGGAAATCAAAGCTTTACAAGCCAGCTACGGTCACTTTCCGGTTTGCATCGCTAAAACGCAGATGTCATTTTCAACCAATCCCAACACTAAAGGCGCACCATCCGGACATACCGTTGAAATCAGCGAAGTGCGCCTGGCAAACGGAGCGGGATTTGTTGTTGCCATCGCGGGCGATATGATGACAATGCCCGGTTTACCAAAAATTCCCGCAGCCGAGCGTATCGACATAACCGATGAGGGTGTAATAACTGGTTTGTTTTGATTGCCAGTTCAGCTGCTTTCTGTCAACAAACTGCTACAGGATCTTTTTTTGCTGCAGTTATGAGGAGGAAAGAGTCATATAAGGCCAATGAGGCAGGCTTTAGCAATGAAGCGAAATTTGGACTTCAGCGATTAAAGCCTCTTCATGGCGGTTGAGGATAATGGGCTTTTCTTAAATGCCTGGCAGCGTCAGTTAACGTTCTTTTTGTTCCGGTTGGCTTACAGAGTTAGAGGCGCTGCTGTATCGATTCTTCTTCATTCTTCTAGACTTTAGCCTCAAGTAGCCGCCACCTGCTGCTATTAATGCCAATGACGCAAACACCGTTAATCCAGTATAGAATGCATCACCAAACGTTAACTTTTCTGGGTCATCCCGATGAGCTGGCTCTAAAACCACCACTTTAACAGGTGTAATACTTGCGACTACTTCATCTTCTTCTTCGGGAGGATCCCATTTATCAATAAAATTTTGCTTTTCGTTTTCACTCAAAGATTCCAGGCCTTTTTGAAAGATAGTAACCAACTCCGGCCAATCTTTGCGAATTGCAATGCTCTGTCTCATGCTTTCATGATCGTAAACAGAAGCAATTTTCAAATTGCTAAAACTCGCATCACTTAACAAGAAGTAACGTGCCCCGGAAAATAGCACTGCAGCATCGGCTTTACCCGTTTGCACCGCTTTTAATCCATTTTTAAGTGATGAAACAAAAACAGGTTTAATTTTTGGATAATCTTCCCGAACCTGATAGCTGTATTGATAATTAGCAATTAATGCTATTTTTTTACCTTTGATTGATTCACGATCACTAAACCGGTCATCATCCCCTCTTGAAACAATGACGAGTGACTGAGTTAAATAAGGCTCGGTAAAATTAAACCACAGCAAGCGCTCCGGCCGTTTAACCATGGTAGCGATGACATCCACGTTACCCATCACGGCCGCTTTAAACAGGGTTTTCCAATCGGTGCTAGGATAGGTTACAAACTTAATGCCCAGCCGCTGACTAAGCAACTTCATAATTTCTACTGCAGAACCTCTTAAAGCCCCTTTTCGGCCGACAAAACTATAAGGATGCAGGTCGCCATCGTAGGCAATCCGTATAGTTTTATGCCGTTTCAACCAGTTTATCTCAGCTTTGGTAAATTGAATGCCGGCCATGGATTCATCGTTTACTTCTGCGAATGAAGGATTCGCAGAAATCATTATCAAAAGCAAAAAAACCAGTCTGACTGACTGCAATAATTTCATAGGTCTGAATATAAGTTCTTAATATTGTATCAAAGCATAGGATAATCCCGGATTAAAACTATCAATCATGCTTTCAAAATCATTGAACCGGTTTAAAAAAGCAATAGCAAAAACATTCGACCTTGTTCAAGGCCCAGAATGTGCCTGTCGAAGACCGCCGTGAACGCCTTTATGGCAGCATCCATCCCGCCGACATCTCGCCCCCGCACTTTTTGAAAATAGACGTTTTTTCAATTCAGTAGGAGTAAGTTATCTGTAAGTCACAAGCAAACAATCAAAACTGATCGTCATTTTTAAACGATGTAACTATTTCACACCGCTGCTGTGAAATCGTCCTCAAAAATCCCTGGCAGAGTTGAGTATGATTCAGTTCAGATTAATCGCTCTGCTATTTAATGATGGCGCTCAAACATAATCCCGTTTTCCAATTTTACTTAAACCCACTACTAGAGTTAAGCGAGCATGTACACACAGTTTTTCGGTTTAACAAAAGCTCCTTTTTCACTGACTCCTGATCAGGATTTTTTGTATCTGAGCGAGCAGCATAAAGCGGCTTTAAGTTCGCTCAAATACGGCATTCTTCAGCCATCGGGTTTTACCGTTCTTACGGGTGAAATTGGCTGTGGGAAAAGCACTTTGCTACGAAATCTGATTAATGACATTGATTCAACGTGCGAAGTAGGCGTTATCACTAATACACACGCCTCTTTTGGTAATTTACTTGAATGGGTATTAAGCGCATTCAATTTGAAAAATGAAACGGGTAACGAAGCCGAACGATATCAGCTGTTTTGCGGGTTTATTGCCAAACAAAAGCTTAAAAAACGGCGGGCAGTGTTGGTCATCGATGAAGCCCAAAATATGGTTATCTCTTCATTAGAAGAACTTCGCTTGCTTTCCAATCTTAATGACGGCCAAGATACGACCTTGCAGATCATTTTATGCGGTCAAGCTGAACTGCTGGAAAAACTGAACGATCCGGGATTAACTCAATTCGCTCAGCGGATTGCAATCGAATATCACCTAAAGCCTTTAAACCATGAAGAAACAGCGCACTATATAGCGCATAGGTTGAAAGTGGCTGGCGCTCAATCTGCTATTTTTAGCCCGCAAGCCTTACTTGCAATCTTTCAACACAGCGGAGGCATTCCCAGAATCATTAATAATATCGCTGATATGGCGCTGGTATTTGCTTTTGCGAATAACTCGAAAGTGGAATACGAAACAGTTATCGAAGTTATCAACCAAAGAAAAACGGGCGGTATCAAACGACCCAGTTCATTAAGCGAATCAAACGTAGAATCAATCAGCAAAAACCAGGGCCCACTGCTGACCAGTCAAGCTCTGGTCAAAAGACCCAAAACCGAGCTGGTCAGCTTATCCTTGATTACATCTTATGCCGGCGTTCAATCCATTTCACGCATAGCAGCCAACGCGGACTCGTAGTCAGGCTCATCCGTCAGTTCATCGACCAGTTCGCTGTAAACGATTCGGTCTTTCTCATCAATGACAATAATGGCCCGGGCAGTAAGACCGGACAACACACTGTCAACCAGTTCTAAGCCATAATCACGCGCAAATGACGAGCGAAAAGTCGACAACGGCACTACGTCCCTTATCCCTTCAACCTGGCAGAAACGGGATTGCGCAAAAGGCAAATCGGCAGATATGACCAATACGACGCCATTTTCAAGACTGGCCGCTTTTTGATTGAATTTACGCGCCGATGCTGCACAAGTGGGCGTATCCAGACTGGGTACAATATTAAGACATTTCTTTTTTCCTGCGTAAGTACTCAAAGAAACCTGACCCAGCTTGCCGTCGGTTAATGAAAAATCCGGGGCGTGAGAACCGATTGCAGGAAGTTCGCCACAGGTATTGACAGATTTGCCTTGAAAATTAATGCTGGCCATGCGTGCCTCTCATTTCTTGATTAAAGTTTATCTACCGAGCATCCTTGGAGGATTTCTTATCCTTTTTGTGGTGCCGCATCAAACGTTTTCGTTTTTCAATTTGCCGGTCCGAAAGTTTGTTTTTGATGCCCTGGAAAGGATTGGGCGGCGATTTGAATTCCAGACGAATCGGCGTGCCTTTTAACTTTAGCTGTTCACGGAAATAGTTCATTAAAAAGCGCTTGTAAGATCCCGGCAATGAATCTGTCTGCGTTCCGTGAATGATGATGATGGGAGGATTTCTTCCGCCTTGATGCGCATATTTAAGTTTTATGCGTCTACCGCTCACTAATGGCGGTTGATGTGTCGTTACTGCATCAATTAAAATCCGGCTCAACGTGGGCGTCGACATATCGATCATTGCCGCTTCGTAAAGCTCATGAACGACATCAAATAGTTTACCGACACCACTTCCGTGCAAAGCCGAAATAGGATGTTTCTGGGCAAAGTCAAGAAAAGACAGCTTGATATCCAGTTGCCGTCTGACCGTTACCTTTTGTTCTGACGTCAATCCGTCCCATTTATTCAAACCGATAATCAGTGCTCGACCCGCCTCTAAAATCAACCCCAAAAGATGCGCATCCTGATCAGTCACGCCTTCGCTGGCATCGATCAGGTAAATAACCACATTTGCTTTTTCTATGGCCTGCAATGACTTGATGACACTGAATTTCTCGACCGTCTCCGAGACTTTGGCCCTGCGCCGCATGCCTGCAGTATCTATCAGGGTGAACTCGCGGCCGTTGCGTTCAAACGGTATATAGATGCTGTCCCGCGTAGTACCCGGCTCATCAAATACCACCACGCGTTCTTCGCCCAGAATTCGGTTGACCAGTGTCGATTTCCCTACATTAGGACGGCCAACAATCGCGATACCTATGCCTCCGGCACTGACACCCTCGCCTTCCAAAGGCTCAGTCTCCGGTAATAATTCATCGACTTTTTCCAGCAATTCACTGACACCGCGTCCATGTGCTGCGGCGATTTTGAAAGGCTCGCCCAAAGCCAAGGCATGAAAATCGGAAATGGCGTTATCGGCATGAATTCCGTCGACTTTATTGGCAACCAGAATGATCGGTTTATCCAATTTACGAAGCGAATCGGCTATCACTCGATCCGTGGCGCTAAGTCCTTCTCTGGCATCGACAATAAAGAACACCACATCGGCTTCATTCAAAGCCACATCAACCTGTTTTTTGGCAAGACTCTCTATGCCTTCAGCCTCATCCGGAATACCTCCAGTATCGACCACCAGGCAATCGCGCTCTCCACGCTTGACCCGGCCATACTGTCTATCGCGGGTAAGGCCCGGATAATCGGCAACCAGCGCTTCACGGCTGCGAGTCAGATAATTAAATAATGTAGATTTCCCAACATTGGGGCGCCCGACCAGGGCAATTACAGGTAACATGATTATAAAGTTTTCGCCTTGAGTGCGGCCAGAGTGCCGTCTTTTGCATACACATAAATGACATCATCAACCACAATCGGCTGCGCATCAATCGGTTCGTCAGTGATTCTGATTCTTGCCAGCTGCCTGCCATCGGTTTTAGAAAGCCAATGAACATAGCCTTCAAAATCACCTACCACGACATAATTTTCCAGGACAGCAGGTGCGGTTAATTTGCGCTGATGTAGATCGCTTTGCTTCCACAACGAAGCCCCGTTTCGCTGATCAAGCTGCCAAATATCACTGTTGACATCGGTTACATAAAGATAACGCCAGTCAGATCCCATTCCCCGGTAAGAGGAAATATCGGGATTTCGCCAAATAACTTCACCTTGTTGCTCAATCACTGCGCTGGTTCCCCCTTTGTAGCTTGCCACGTAAATGGTGCCGTCAATAACCAGGGGATCGGCGGATAAATCGACCAATCGCTCAATTTCCGAACGCCCGCCCGGTATCGCAATACTGGCATCCCAGACATGCTTGCCATCGTTTAGACGCAAGGAAACCAGCTTGCCATTCGCAAAACCGCAAATGACATTATTATTCACTACAACCGGATTCCCTGTGCCTCGAATGCTGAGCGCCGGCATAATCAGTTCGTAATCCCACAAAAGTCGTCCGGTAGACTCATCCAGCGCTATGACTTTTCCATCCGTCGTTCTGATTATCACAACGCCTTGTGCAATAACGGGCACCGCCGCCACTTCACTGGATACGGGAAAGTTCCATAGTTCTTCACCATTCCAGGCATTCAAAGCCAACACCCTGGCATCACTGGTGCCAAACACCACAGTTCCAGTGCTTACCCCCGGACCGCTTGAAAAAGGCATTTCAAGATCGGCATCCCAAACAGAATCGCCGCTGAGCAATTCAAACGCTTCCACTTCGCCTTCCATATCACCGGCAAAGATCCTGCCATCTTTAATGGCCGGCGCCAGCTTGAGAAAGTAATCTTTTGAGCCAACGCCAACACGCTCTTTCCAAAGCACTTCAATCTCGATTTCGGCGTTATAGTCCTGCAATTCATGAGGCGGATCCGTGTTATCCTCACCGCCTGTAAAATAATCGGTGATTCCGCTCAACGAATCCAGCGCAGTACATCCGTTTAGAGTCAGAGCGATCAGAACAATTAGAAAATGCTTCATTAAGGCTGGCTGGTTACGATGGCGGCTTCAGTTAAATCATCCAGTTTAAATCCCAATAGCGGCGATTTATGTCCACTTCTTAGCGACGATTGATAAGCTGACCTCGCTTCATCCAATCGATCCAAAGCCACATACAAATCGCCTTTCAACTCGTCATAACTTCCGGAAAAGCTGCTCATTGATTTGGGCGTCACATCGGCAATCACTTGCAAGCCTTGTTCATATTCGCCTTTAGCCAGCATGACGCGAACCAGATTCAGTCTGGCTACATGTGCTAGTTGCTCATCGGCTGAACTGACTACAGCTTGCAATACAGACTTTGCCTCATCCAGTTGACCTTGTTCGACTTTGATTTTGGCAAGCGTTAAGCCTGAGAAAGTTGCGTAGGGCGTTCCTTTGAACTGATCTCTGATTAATTGAGCAATTTTTTCAGCCGATTCGGTTTTTTCTTCCTTGATGGCCACCAGCAGTGATTCATATTGGACTGAAGCCTGCAAAGCCTGATCCTGCTTGTAATTTTGCCAGAAATTCCAGCCGAGTATCAAGGCAATGCCAATCACAATACCTGTTATGGTTGATTGGCCGTTTTCTGTCCACCAGCGCTTTGCAGCTGCGAGGCGTTCTTCTTCTGTTTCGTAGATTTCCATGATGAGTCTTTATGGGTTAGGTTTTAAAGATACTTAATGGGTAAGGTGATTTTTTTATTGAAAGGTCTATAACTGTCTAGAGATCCAGTGTGCACTTTAAGGACGCTCTAATCTAAGCCTTTTCCAGCTTAGTTTTGAAAAATTTGACTGCCTCGGCTAAAGACAGACTTTGCTGTTCGCCATCCTCTCTCAGAGACTTGATAGCCACCACGCCGCTTTCGGCTTCTACATCGCCAAAAATCAACGCAAATGCGGCTCCGGATTTATCCGCTTTTTTAAATTGGCTTTTAAAACTGCCGCCACCGCAATTGACCTGCAACCTGAGGTGGGGCATCTCATTTCTGATCTGTTCGGCAAATTGCATACCCACCGCTTCAGCCTTATCTCCGACCCGAATCATGTAAGCATCCAATGACGGCAAAACAGGAGGCTGAGGCAATGTTTCAAGCAGTGCTAGCAGGCGTTCCATTCCCATCGCAAAACCCACAGCATAATTGGCTTTACCGCCTAACTGCTCAATCAGGCTATCGTAACGGCCACCGGCGCAAATGGTTCCCTGGGCGCCAAGTTCATCCGTGACCCATTCAAAAACAGTTTTGCTGTAATAATCCAGTCCGCGTACCAATCGTGTATTCAGTACATAGGGAATATCCAGGCTATCTAACAGACCGGTGAAACCCTTGAAATGTGCCTTGCTGTCCTCGCCCAAGTAATCCATCAATTCAGGCGCTTTTGCTACTAAACTGCGCATGTCAGGATTTTTGGTATCCAGAATTCTAAGCGGATTGGTATTAAGTCTGCGATGACTGTCCTCATCCAGCTTATCCAGATGCTGACTGAAATAGTCCACCAGCGCAGCCCGATATACGGTGCGCTCATCAATAGTGCCTAACGAATTAATTTCGAGCTGAACTTTAGCGGTAATACCTAATTTTTGCCATAAGCGATAGGTCAGCAGGATCAATTCTGCATCAATATCCGGACCCGCCATACCATAGGCTTCAATGCCAAGCTGGTAAAACTGCCGGTAGCGGCCTTTTTGAGGACGCTCATGCCTGAACATCGGGCCGTAATACCATAAGCGGTGAATCTGATTATGCAATAAACCGTGTTCCAGTGCCGCACGCAAACAGCCGGCGGTGCCTTCAGGGCGTAAAGTCAATGAATCGCCATTGCGATCATCAAAGGTATACATTTCCTTTTCGACGATATCGGTCACTTCGCCGATGGATCGCTTAAATAAATCGGTCTTTTCAACTATCGGCAATCTGATTTCATCATAACCATAAGCCGCCATCACCTCTCTGATGAGGTTTTCCGCATAATGCCATAGGGGCGATTGATCCGGCAGAATGTCATGCATCCCGCGGATGGCTTGAATTTTATTTACCATGTCTTAATTAGTGTGCTGTTTGGTCAGTGATGAGTTTTTTGGCTTCATCTGACAAGGGAAATTTATCGAATAATAGTTTTTTTAAATCATTTGCCGCAGCCACATTACCTAATGCTCTTTCGGTTTGGTAGGCATACCATAATGATTCCGATGAATGCTGGCTGGTCGCTAGATAGCGTTCCATGAAACCTTTAGCCGCCCAGTAATCACCTTTGTTGTAACTCAGCTTTTGCATTTCAAGTAAAACCGGTGCGTAATTGGACTGATACTGCATCGCTTGCCTGAAATAGGCTTCTGCCTCAAATAAATTACCTTTCTCACTCTCGCAGCGCCCGGCATTGGTTAATGCCAGCCACAGCCTGTCGTTGAGTGGATTGGCGAGCGCGTCTTTAAGATAAGACATACCCTTGTCATACTTTCCCCGCTCGCAAAGAAAACGACCGTAGTTGTTAAGTGCGCTCAAATCACCGGAATCAATGTCCAGCGCGTCTTCGTAATGCTCTTCCGCTTCATCGTATTGTTTGAGACGCTCTGACAATACAGCCAGCGCATTATGAGCCTCGGCGTTATGAGAATCGAGCTTCAAGGCTTTTTTCAGGTTTAATTTTGCTTCGCTCAAGCGACCCAGATTCAGATAACGCAAACCCAATTGCAGATGAATGGCTGATGCTTCTTCCTTGCTACGTTCAGGCCCGGACGTACTGCAGGCACTTAACGTGAGCATCAAAAGCCAGCCAGCCGCATATAAAGCGTGCCCGTTCAACCTATGCCGCACGTTCTGAACCTTTCATGGCCAGCTTTAAATGTCTTCGCGTTTTATCCGCTACCCGGCCAACCAACTGGCCGCAAGCCGCATCAATATCTTCACCACGCGTTCTTCTTATGGTGGTCACCATGCCTGCGTTATGCAACACGGCACGAAACCGGTCTATCACTTCAGCACTGGAACATTCATAACGTGAATTCGGAAACGGGTTAAAAGGGATCAGATTAATCTTGGAAGGCACGGTCTTGAGTAATTTGATCATCGCCCGTGCATCTTCAACCGAATCGTTAATCCCTGCCAGCATCACATATTCGAACGTGATCCGCCGCCGCGGCGCCAGCTTGACATTATCGCGGCATGCTTCCAGCAGTTCTTTGAGCGGGTATTTTTTATTGATCGGTACCAGCTCATCCCTCAATTGATCGTTCACCGCGTGAAGAGATACCGCGACACTGACATCACATTCCTGGGTCAGACGATACATCGCCGGCACGATTCCCGAAGTGCTGATCGTCACACGCCGCTTGGACAAGCCATAGGCAAAATCATCCATCATCAAGCGCATGGCCCGG
Source organism: Methylicorpusculum sp. (assembly GCF_030651835.1). Lineage (GTDB taxonomy): Bacteria > Pseudomonadota > Gammaproteobacteria > Methylococcales > Methylomonadaceae > Methylicorpusculum. Next base: position 51,411 of record NZ_JAUSBX010000083.1, read on the forward strand.
ACGACATTGTCGAAGTTGAGCAAGGGTTCGCCCATACCCATCATCACCACATTGGTAATTCTGTTCTCCAGGCCCAAACGTTTTTGCGCAAAATACAATTGCCCGACAATTTCCGAGGTACTCAGATTCCGGTTAAATCCCTGCTGAGCGGTTGAGCAAAACGTGCAGGCCAATGCGCAGCCAATTTGCGATGACACACACAGAGTGCCGCGACTTTCCTCGGGAATAAACACCGTTTCAATGCGGTTGCCGCAAGCCGTCTGCAGCGCCCATTTACAGGTACCGTCAGTTGCAACTTGCTCGACGACGCACTCAGGAGGTGACAGGGTGCAATTTTCTTTCAAGTAAGTGCGTAATGACTTACTGAAATTGGTCATTTCATCAAAATCATCAACACCTTCCTGATAAATCCATTTCATCAACTGGGTAGCCCGGAAGGCTTTTTCTCCGATTTCGACAAAAAAAGCCTCCAGGCTCTTTCTGTCAAAATCGAGCAGATTGATGCTTTTAGGCTTATCGGGTGCGATTACAGAGTTCATCAGCAGAGAAAAAGAAAGCAATTTCTTCTTTGGCAGTTTCAGGCGCATCCGAACCGTGTACCGCATTTTCATCGATACTATCCGCAAAATCAGCGCGAATAGTGCCAGGCGCTGCATCTTTAGGGTTGGTTGCCCCCATCAGATCACGGTTTTTAAGAACCGCGTTTTCGCCTTCCAATACTTGGACCACAACCGGACCTGAAATCATAAATGAAACCAGATCGTTAAAAAATGGACGCTCTTTGTGAACGGCATAAAAGCCTTCGGCCTGCTCACGCGTTAAATGCAACATCTTTGAACCGACGATTCTCAGACCGTTTTTTTCAAAGCGGCTGACTATTTCTCCGATTACATTTTTTGCAACTGCATCAGGCTTAATGATTGAAAAAGTACGCTCGACTGCCATTCTGTATAAACTCCCGTTTAGTTAGTGTGTTAAATTGTATTTGCTCACCCCTTCATTTATTGGGTGTAGGTGGTTGATTAAGGCTTCTGAAACAGGGATGTTACGATAGCTACGGGACATATTGATGCGTCCTTTTAAATCAAGCACCTACGCCCACAATTCAAAGGAGGCGAGTAGTTACGTTAAATTTTAGTATTTAATTTTTCGATTATATATGAGCAGACGGTTTCATAAGAATTAATCTGCTCGTGCACGATTTATAAAAAAGCCTCAACAGTTAGTTATCAAGGCATATTATCGATATCAACGCCCTCTTTAACCGGCTCCATCAAATCTTCCTGAGTCACACCCATCGATAAAACAATCGCACTGGCTATGAATATGGACGAATAAGTTCCGACCGTAATCCCCACCAACAGGGTAAGCGCAAAATTATGTATGGTTTGACCACCCAAAACGGCTAAGGCGACGACGACAATAATGGTCGTGAATGAAGTCATCAAGGTTCGGCTTAATGTTTCATTGATTGAAGTGTTAATTATGGTTATCGATTCTTCCTTTCTGAGCATTTTGAAATTGTCTCGAATACGATCAAATACCACAATCGTATCGTTGATCGAATAACCAACCACGGCCAAAACCGCTGCAAGGACCGTCAAATCAAATTCCAAGCCGAGTAATGAAAAGAAACCCATGGTTATGATGACATCATGAATCAATGCCACAACCGAACCCACAGAAAACTTGTACTCAAATCGCCAGGCCACATAAATCAGAATACCGAACATGGCGTAAAGCAGCGCAAGTCCGCCATCTTCTGCCAATTCGTCACCCACTTGTGGACCGACAAATTCAACTCGGCGCAATTCAGCCCGCTCTGAGGTTTTTTTATTGATTACTTCTAAAACTTTATTGCTAAGCTCGGAACTGCTGAGGCTTTCCTGTGGTTTTAAACGGATCAATACATCTTTGGTACTACCAAAATGTTGCACCAACGCATCACTGAAACCGCCTTCACCTAAGGCATTTCTAATGACGGACAAATCGGCGGATTCCTTGTAGCCGACTTCAACGAGCGTACCGCCTGTAAAATCAATACCCATTTGCAGCCCTTGAGTTGCAAGCGAAATGATTGAAATCAGCACTAACAGTCCTGAGACTATATAAGCCAGCTTACGCTTTCCTAAAAAATCGATATCTTTTATTAACATGAACTATTCCTCGTTCCCAGCCTAAATAGACAATTTTTCGACGCGACGATTACCGTATATCCAGTTGATGAGCATGCGCGATCCCAATATGGCGGTAAACATGGACGATAAAATCCCGATAGACAGCGTGACAGCAAACCCTTTTACCGGCCCGGTACCAAAACCAAATAAAACCAGCGCCACTAGTAATGTAGTGATGTTCGAATCGAAAATGGTACCGAACGCTTTTTCGTATCCTGCGAAAATACTGGCTTGAGGCGTGTTGCCATTATTGATTTCCTCTCGGATCCGCTCATTAATCAGTACGTTGGCATCCACCGCCATACCGATGGTTAACACGATACCGGCAATACCCGGCAAGGTCAGCGTTGCCTGTAACAGCGAGAGCAAGGAAATGATCAATACCAGATTGAACGTCAGTGCAAAATTGGCAACCAAACCGAATATCTTGTAGTAAAACGCCATAAAGATCATTACGATCACAAAGCCGACGATAACGGAATTCATGCCTTGATCGATATTGTCCTGACCCAAACTTGGCCCGATGGTCCGCTCTTCAATGATATCCACCGGGGCTGCCAGAGCGCCGGCGCGTAATAACAAGGCCAGGTTTCTGGCTTCCTGAGGATTATCCAGGCCGGTTGTCTGGAACCGTTTACTGAACGCGTCCCGAATGGTGGCAACACTGATCACCTTTTCGACTTTTTCTTTGGTACGCAGTTTTTCGCCGTTAACTTCCCGTGTTTTTATTTTGTATTCAATAAATACAACGGCCATGGGCTTGCCGATACTCTCTTGAGTAACTTTGCCCATTTTCTTGGCGCCCACACCATTGAGGGTGATGAAAACGGCCGGAGAATTATTTTGATCAAGTCCTGATGAAGCGTCGACAATCTGGTCTCCGGTCACGATGACCCGGCTATCCAGCAAGATGGGATTGCCATTTTTCTCATAATATAAACGGCTGCCGATAGGCACGCGCCCCTGAACCGCCTTTTGAACATCGTGCTCGACATCCACCAACCGGTATTCCAGCGTTGCCGTAGTACCCAAGATATCTTTGGCACGTGCGGTATCTTGAACACCCGGCAATTGCACCACGATACGGTTGTCACCCTGTTGTTGAATAACCGGTTCGGCAACACCCAGTTCATTAACCCGGTTACGTAATGTTGTGATGTTTTGAGTCAGCGCAAACTTTTTAATTTCCCTTTGTTCGACTTCAGGAATAGTTAAAATCAGTTCATTTAAATTTTCTACCGATTCAAACTTCAAGCTGGACAGGTCTTTGTCAATTGCCTGAGTTGCAGCTTCCACTTCTTCGGCCGACTTGAGCTGAACCTTGATTCTGTCTTTATCTCTGCCAACAGACACATAATGCACTTTAGCCGTTCTTAAGGCCGTGCGCACATCATCGGTATAGCGTTCCTGAGCTTGTTTGATTGCAGCTTCCATATCCACTTCAAGCAAAAAATGAACGCCGCCTCGTAAATCCAGACCCAGATACATGGGTTTGGCACCGAAGGCATTTAACCAGGCAGGCGTAGCTGGCGCCAAATTTAACGCAACCGTTACATTGTTACCCAGCTTATCGCGCAGAATATCAGCCGCTTTTAATTGGTCATTGGTATTTTCGAACCGCACCAGAGCCTGGCCGTTTTTATACTCGACCGATTTGCTATTTAAACCCGCTTGCTTCACATGGTCTTCTATTTGCTTGACTTGAGACTGCTCCAATGGGGTAGAACTCGATGAGACTTGAACCGAAGGATCGTCACCGTATAAATTGGGTAAAGCGTAGATTGAAGCAACGACGAGTATGATCAGGATCAGCCCGTTTTTCCATAATGGGAAATGATTTTGCATTTTATTATTCCAACGTAAACCGCGAACTAATGAGAGGCATAAACCCGCCTTCAATCACGCGTTAAAACAGGATTGAGCTCAGATTTTAGGTTTTTTTGCGACGGCTTTGTAAGTGCCTTTTGGCATCAAATTAGCTATAGCATGGCGCTGAACTTGTATAAACGTATCGTCACCCACTTCCAGTTTGACAAAATTGTCGTCCATGTCGGCAACTTTGCCTAAAATTCCACCATTAGTGACCACTTCAACGCCTTTGCTCAGCGACGCGATCATCTCTTTATGCTCTTTTGTGCGTTTGGACTGCGGACGCAGAAACAAAAAGTAAAAAAATACCAGAACGCCTAGCGGGAATATCAACCCTTCCAGACCGGGCTGCTGAGATGCCGGTGCAGCCTGAGCTAATGCGTCAGAAATAAAAAAACTCATGGTTAACCTCTGTCGTAGTTATTGTTATTTAAAAAATTTCGCCATTATGCCACAGAAGGAACACTTTTTCCTCGTTGTTGATAAAAAAGCTTGACATAAGCTTCCAGCGATTGACTTTCAATGGCTTCACGCAATTCCTGCATCAGTTGCAGGTAATAATGAAGATTATGAATTGTGTTGAGCCGTGCACCCAGCATTTCGCCGCACTTATCCAGATGCCTGAGATACGATCTTGAGTAATGTCGGCAGGTATAACAGTCACAGCTATCGTCAAGCGGACCGGTATCTAACTGATATTGACTGTTTCTGATACGGATGACACCCGACCGCGTAAATAAATGACCGTTCCGCGCATTTCGGGTCGGCATCACGCAATCAAACATATCCACTCCGCGCCTGACCGCCTCGACCAGATCCTCCGGCGTGCCAACGCCCATTAAATACCGCGGCTTCTCTGCGGGCATCATCGGTGCGACAACATCCAGAGCTGCCATCATTTCCTCTTTAGGTTCTCCCACAGAAAGTCCGCCAATGGCATAACCATCAAAGCCGATATCAATCAGGCCGGCGATCGATTCGCGCCGCAGATGCTCATACATTCCCCCCTGAACGATTCCGAACAGGGCGGACGGATTATCTCCGTGAGCGGCTTTGCTGCGTTTCGCCCAGCGCAATGACAACCGCATCGAGTCAGCGGCCTCATCTACAGTGGCAGGATAGGGGGTACATTCATCAAAAATCATCACAATATCAGAACCCAGGTGGCGCTGAACGGCCATGGATTCTTCAGGACCCATAAAGATTTTGCTGCCGTTGATGGGTGATTGGAATGTTACGCCTTGCTCGGTGATTTTTCGCAACGCGCCCAGACTGAATACCTGAAATCCGCCGGAATCCGTCAAAATCGGCTTTTCCCAGTGCATGAAATCATGCAGATCGCCATGGGCATTCATCACTTCAACACCGGGGCGCAGCATCAGATGAAAGGTATTTCCCAGAATAATTTGAGCGCCCAGATCGGTCAGTTCTTCCGGCGTCAGCGCTTTAACCGAACCATAAGTGCCGACCGGCATAAAAATGGGAGTTTCAACGACGCCTCTTTCGAAAATCAGCCGCCCGCGCCGCGCCATTCCATCTGTATTTAATAAATTGAATTGCACTGCAAAACAACCCGCTAAGTTTGAAAGTGGGCGATTATACAGGTTTACGTCAAATAGTTACCTTACTATACGCCCTTGAATCACCCAATGACCTCGGCTATAGTTTTTGATCGCGATAAATGCTTGTTATCAGAGCAAGCCAGTCGGTTGGATTATTCTGCGTATCGACCTAAAAAGGCTCAGACTAGTTTGAATTTGTTCGCATGCTGCACGTAGATTCTCGATGGAATGTTCTCGGAGCTTTCGCCCTTTAGTACTGCCACAATATCTTTAGCGACTTTATTGTCATCCACGTGATAAGAATGTTCGCTAATCCCTTTAACCACACCGCTCACATCCACAAGAACGACTTTGGCTGGCACCTGATGCGGCTTATTCGGCCCGTCATGTCCCAAGCGATCGGGATTACCCTTGGTGTGATCGCTGGTTTTAAGCGCCAAATCACCGCTGTTGAAATAAACGGTTATCCGCTGAGCCAGATCGGGCAAGCGCGCTAATTTGTGGTCAAATTCAAAGGTATCATTATCTTCATCAGCGGCTGTCAGCACGATGTTATCGAAGATACGCGACAAGGATTCGCCATTGGCGATTTTCTTTGCCTGTTGTAACGCATGCCGCAACACATAATTACCCATGCTGTGCGCGATCAGATTGATTTTTTGCTGGCATGCTTCTTTTTTTGGTGCGCCGTGTAAAAAGCTGGATAGTTTCATCAATCCACGGGCAAAGGCATAACCGGAAGCTTCGGCATCATGGCGATCATTAAAATATCGGGTTATTTTTCCATCCGAAGGCCAGGAAAATACGAAAATATTGGGTTGATAAGTATTGCCGGAAATTTTTAAGTAACGTTCGCCCATTTTGGCGGCGGATTCGACTGCCGCCTTAAATGAAACATTGAAGCCATGGATAAAAATCAGAGAATCGACAGAATCGGCTTTCATGCTTTGACGTAATTCATCGAATAAAGCCTCTGATCCCTGACTGGCATTATCCGGCAATATTTGAATCGATTTTGAATCCAGCTTGCCTTTTTTAACGTCAGCCTGTCCAAAACGAAGATCCCCTAATCCGGTATCAGAAAAACCCTTGCCAAAATCAGTCGGCGTTTGAGCATGGTTAGGGTTACGATTGGTTGCAAAATAGACGGTCGCCATAAAAGCCTCCACGGAAATTAATAGATAGAAACAGTGACAATAGTCAGCGTGTTGCCGCTTAACAATAACGTTATTTTAAAAAATCCGCCAGCCCTGCTGATCTAAACAAGCCTATCAACCTTAGGCGGCATACTTGAGTTTAAGTAATTGATTAAAAGATGGTTGTCCTTATTTCTCATTCCGAGCAAACCCGGTTTCGGCCTTGCTCTTTGGCCTTGTACATATATCGGTCGGCATCAGAAATCAAACTATCCAGGGTTTCATGATGGGTTCTCTGAACAACGCCGAAACTGGCGGTAAAGCTTAACTCGCCGCCTTCCGATGACACGCGAATATCGGCAATGATTTTGCGCAGGCGTTCCGCCAATGCCGTTGCTGCCTCAATATGCGTTTCAGGAAGCAACAGTAAAAACTCTTCGCCACCCCACCGGGCCAGAATATCCCCCTGCCTCGCCGACTTGGCAAGAATTTTTCCTGTTTCTACAAGAACATCATCACCTTTGCTATGGCCATACTGATCGTTAATCGATTTGAAATGATCGAGGTCAAAAATAATCAACGATATATTTCTATTGTTACGTAGCGCCGAACTCCAAATGGGCTGGTATTTTTCCAGTAATGCACGGCGATTATTAAGTCCGGTTAATGGATCACTGCCTGCGAGTTGTTCCGCCAGTATTCGCCTTACTTGATTCGCACGGAATTGATGCGCCAGCGCCAAGGCAAGCAAGGTCGCATCGGCAATCATACCGATCTCAACAGCCCGAAAAGTCCACTCATTAAAAGGGATGTAACCCAACACAGATAGCGACGTTACTGCCGTACCCATCATGGACGCGAGGGAGGCCATCAAAAAATAGCGGGCCAGAAGATAACCGGAATAGAGCGAAAGGACGCCCAGCGCCAGCATGACAATAGAAAAAATATTGATAAAAAAGAAGGCTAACAAAATGGCAAAATGCTGGCTGCCACTCAAAATAAAGGCCGCCATTAAACTAATGACGATTGCGCAGACCAGGTTGATAACTTGATGTGTCCTCGGAAAAAAGGACCGTGTCTCCAGAAAATTCAACGCAAATGCCAGGCCGCTTGCGCCAAAAAGCACCATAAAAACCGGAATGACCCATCGCTGCAACGTCACCTGTTCCGGCCATAACCAAACAAAACCATGACCTGTATAGGCGAGATTCATCAAAATAAACATCGTCAGGAAGGCTGCGTAATTCAGATAACGAACATTTCGCAGTCCGGCATATAGAAAAGTGTTGTAGGCCAATAAAGCCAGCAGATAACCATAGACCAATCCATAGCTGTAAGCCTGAACCAGATTCCTTTGTGAGGCCTCGGCGGGACTGAGCAGAAAAATTGGCATCACGATAGGATCGGCAGTTTCCACCCGCAAATAAATATCCGTAATACCTGTCTGAAAGTCATGATCAAACATGAAAAACCGCCCCGGTACAGGGCGCGCCGAATAAGGCTGGCTATCGCCCACGTGATAACTGATAAACTCATGTTCTCTGCTTAAAAAATAGACGTCGAGTTTATCCAGCCAGGAATTTTCAATTAAAAGCCGTCTCATCATTACCGAATTGGCTGAATTAGTCACCGGGAGATGAATCCATACCGGTTGGGTACCGATGCCAAAACTGATAACCGGACTACCGTTTACCGAAAATTCACCGGCCGTCCTGGCAATATCGGCTTCGCTAATCGTGAGCGGCACCCCTGTTTCTTTCATGAACGAGGCATACTCGCCAAGCGCTTGTTTAGGGTTATTTTCAGGCAGTGAAATCGGCGCGGCAATAACAAACACCGGCCAAAACAGCAGAAATATCACCGCCAGCTTAGCCGGTAACCGACGTCCCCGCCTGAGGCCAGCATTCATCAATACCAAACCCTCAAACCCAATACAAAACGCAGTGAATGCTGGTGCTCTAATAGTGACTCCTCTTCGACATAATCAAAACCCAGGTAGGGTGCAAATTCCCGCACAATTTCGTAGCGTAACCGGACACCGGTTTCAAATTCGGTAATACCGGATTGAACACCTCGGTTTTTAATGTCATCAGCAGCAATATTCACCCCCATCCTGGGTTGCAAAATCAAACGCTGAGTAAGCAGAAAGTCTTTTGCAAGACTCAATCGACCCAGCACATTTCCTTTTTCATTGATAAACATGGCACTGTCAACTTCGATAAAAAAAGGTGCCAGCCCCTGAAATCCGATGACCGCATCAAAGGTACGTTCGGGTTCAAATGCGCGCCTTGCCCCGATTTGGAAGTCCCAGAAAGTGGAAATGTTGCGGCTATAGAGCACTTGTAAATCAGCACGGCCAAAAATACCCTGGTCTCCCGAATAATCGCCTTCTGTTTTTATCCATAATTTATGCTCGTCATTGCCCACTCTATGCTGAATATCCCACTTGAACAATTGCAGCTTGCCATTGCTCTCATATTCCAGCCGTTCGGCTTTAAAGTGGTTAATCAACAGAGCTTCTTCCTCAGCCATAGCGATACTGATACCCAAAACAGCTGTCAGCACCCCAATAATAAAAATTCTGGCGGCAAAATTTGATGTGCTTGTCTGCATTACCGTCATGGCACCTGGGCCTCCGCGTGTTCCACCGTCAACTTACGAAACATGCCTGTGTCCATGTGATAGAGCAAATGACAGTGAAACGCCCAATCGCCCAGCGCGTCGGCAATGACGTCTACTTCAACGGTTTCGCCGGGCTTGACATTGATCACATGTTTTTTGGGAGTGTAATTGCCCTGTCCGTTAACCAGATATTGCCACAGTCCATGAATATGAATGGGGTGATTCATCATCGTCTCGTTAACATATTTAAAGCGGATCCGCTCGCCGAAGAGCACTTTGATCGGTTCCGCATCCTTGTACGCAATATCATCGAATGACCAGATGTACCGGAACATATTGCCGGTCAGACGCAGGGTAATTTCCCGGTCAGGCTCGCCCCACTCGGGATGAGGTGATACGGCTTTCAGATGTTCATACTTGAGTACATCTGTCGAAACAATCAACTCTGGCTGCTGGTGATTCATAGGCTGAAGATGCCCATTCATTGCATGACCGGCATGTTCATCAACTTTTTCAGAAATAGGCGTTTCGGTTTTATGCAGGTCATGGTTTTCTTCAGATGCATCGGCTTTAACCGGCATTTGATGATCGCCATGTTGGGTTGGTTCTCGCTGCATACTCCCCATATCGTGACCGGCATGTTCATCGATTTTTTCAGAGACAGGAGTTTCTGCTTGATGCAGGTCGTGTCTTTGTGAACGCTCAGCCCCATCTGCAGGCTGTTGATGATCGTTATGCCTGGCATGTTCGCCTCCCATATCAGCCAGCGTAAGCAAGGTCATGGGTCGTAACGCGGGGACTTCCGCTTGCAAAGCTTTATGCGGCGTCAGTGTCGCTCGCGCATAGCCGCTTCTGTCCATGGCTTCGGCAAATAGGGTATAGGCTTGATCAGGCTGAGGTTCTACCAGAACATTATAGGTTTCGGCCACAGCAATACGAAATTCATCTACATCGACCGGCGCCACTGCCTGACCATCGGCTTCGATCACGCGCATTTTTAAATGCGGAATGCGCACATCAAAATAAGTCATCGCCGACGCATTGATAAAGCGCAGCCGGATTTTCTCGCCCGGTTTGAATAAAGCGGTCCAGTTAGCTTCAGGTGTTTGACCGTTAATCAAAAACCGGTAAGTTGAGCCGTTTACATCGGCCAGATCGGTAGGATCCATACGCATCCACCCCCAGTCCCAGCGATCCGAGAGCGTTGCGCTCAGCCCTTTATTCTGGATGTCCCCAAAGAAAGTGGGCACAGTTCGTTTTTGGAAATTGTAATAATCACTCTGCTTTTTCAGCCTCGCCATCGTCCGATGCGGATCAGCTTGCGGCCAATCGGACAAAATGATCACGATATCGCGGTCAACCGGATGCAACTCTTTTGCAGGATCGACGATTAACGCTCCGTACAAGCCCATTTGTTCCTGCATGCCCGAGTGACCGTGATACCAGTAGGTGCCGCTTTGATTGACCGGGAACCGGTAGGTAAAAGTTTCGCCGGGTTTAATACCGGAAAAACTGATACCCGGCACGCCGTCCATTTGATAAGGAAGAATGATGCCGTGCCAATGCAGAGAGGTGGTTTCCTTCAAGCGGTTGGTTACATTTAATGTAATTGACTCGCCTTCTTGCCAATGCAAGGTCGGGGCAGGGAGTGAATCATCTGCCAAATAGGCCTTTTGGGTTTGACCTATGACATTGATGGCTTTTTCATCAATGACAAGGTTGTATTCACCGGCGAAAAGTACTCCGGGCTTAAATCCAATACCCGCAATGAACAGCAAACACAGTGTTTTGAATAGATAATGGCGCAGGATGACGTTAAGCATAGAGTTCCTGAATGGCAGCACATTGCTCGCGGGCGGCAGAAAATAAACGATGATAAGTAACTACACGCCCGCTTAAATTGCGGTCGTAGGTGCTGGATTTCAAAGGATGCATCAATACGCCCCTGTAGCTCTCTGCAACATCCTTGTTACCGAAGCCTTTTCAATCAACCACCTACACCCAATAAAAAATGGGAGAGAGGCTGGGGGACAGTTTTTAATAAATCCCCCCTCGATCCCCCTTTTTTAAAAGGGGGAAGCTTTTTGTAGCGATATCCTTAACTTAAACTTCATGAGCATTCTTAACAGTGGATGCGCAAACCCATCGATTTCTTAAAATATTCTGTGAATTAACACGAAATAAAACCGGCGGATTACATAGTTTAATTATGCGGTTCATGTTTCAAAAAAGGCGCCAAAAATTCTGACTATAAATTCCACCACGCGCCTGAAATACTTTTTTACTCCACTTCTATCCGGCTACGATTAAACATCGTTAAATCAAGTGCCTATATCGATCAATAAGACCGACATCACGTTATGAATCAGATTTAACCGTGAACTTTATAACCCTAATTAAATTGCTGGAATAAGTATTGCTAAGGTACTCGTCTTATTCAAAGACATCAAGCACCAATGAAAGCAACAGAAACTGGATTTTTACATACGCTTTTTCTTAACTATGCCTAGGAAGTTGGGACCTATATCAGTTTACGCTGACCTCGTGAGGATGATGTATGCGACATAGTCCAGGAATCATTTTTGCGCTTATCGCTATCGCCACAACTACAAAGTATTACTAATCCTCGTGCATTTTTGTTTTGCTCATAGCCTTAATCAGTGGCGCTATTTAGAGTTGCCCGACGTATTTCATTGGACAAGGCCGAAGCCATCGCTCAAACCCAATTCCCGAATGCAGAGCTTCGCTGGATTGAAACCCCCAATTCGCCCGAAGATACTTATAAAATATTTCTCTACCAAGACGGTGAGCCCAGCAAACGATTTCCTAAAACCATTGTTTGGATGGATCAATATGCCGGGGAATCCTTTATCAAATGGCTACACCCTTTACACAACGGCGAAATTGCAGGACTTACCCAGCAATTCTCAATTTGAAGGAGAAATGGGCTGGGGAAAGCTTTTTGAGGATGTCGGCAGCATGGATGCTGCTGCCAAGCCCCCATGGAACGGTTTACGGCGTTCCTCGAAAGGCTTTTCCCAGCCCAAAATGACGCTGAAAATATCAAACTGGGAATTACCGGTCGCATTATCATTTTTGTAAGCGACTTTATTCCTTTGGTATTGCATATGACAGGTAATCCGCTGGTTACAAAAACGTAAAGCCAAGTTATCCCGACCTATTCGAATAGGCCCATCCTAACGATCTAGAAGATGCTCCCATCTCCCCGTATGAAGAAATTACCCAGTTCAGGATACGGTAAAGCACCAGACAGGAATCCGTTAATGCGTCCCTGTAAACTTGATGGCGAGTATCTCTGTCGAAGACATTCGTCTGACATGCAACCCGAGCACTTCTATGAACATACACGTTCATAGTAAATGAGTTAGATATCTTTGCTTTAACCCTGAACAACTTTTTAAAATACTATAATATTGACTCAACTTTGCTCTTTTACAAATGACACTTGTTTGCATTTACCGCTGTGATAAAGTAGCACTGCCTTTTCATTATTATTTATCCGGAAATTTTATGCTTTTTTTGCGCCGATCCTTTATTGGCCTGGCTGGGCTCTTCAGCTTATCCGCTTCAACTGCTTTTGGTGATCCGTTAAACCAAGCGATTGATATTGATCTGACAACCAACAAAGCGGCTGTGAGCTCGCAAAAATCAATCGATGATGCTAGCGATCAAACTCAAAAAATGCTGGAGGAATACCGTTCAGCGACCCGACACGCGGAAACGCTGCAAACCTATAATGCTCATTTGAAGGAACTGCTTAATTCTCAACTGGCCGAAAAAGCCTCCATGCAGACTCAGTTGGCTCAAATCGAGGTGACCGAAAGAGAAATTGTGCCTTTGATTCTGAAAATGATGACCAGCCTGGAGCAATTTATCCAATTGGATCTGCCTTTTTTGCCGGAGGAACGGCAAGAACGGCTAACCCAGTTAAAACTGCTGGTTAACCGGGCCGATGTGACCGAAGCAGAAAAATTCCGCCGTATCCTAGAAGCCTTTCAGGTAGAAAACGATTACGGCAACACGATTGAAGCCTACCGGGCGGATATTGATTTAAACGGCACGACCAGTTCCGTGGATTTTTTACGTCTGGGCCGGGTAGCCCTTTATTATCAACGTTTGGATGGCAGCGAAAGCGGTTTTTGGAATAAAGAAAAAAAGCAGTGGGAAACGCTGTCCTCCAGTTATCGAACGACCCTTCGCAATGGCTTACGCATCGCCCGTAAAGAAACGGCACCGGATATGTTAAAGCTCCCTGTCGCAGCCCCGGAGACAGTACAATGAATAAATTACTGATTATTTTGCTGGCTATTTTTTCCGTTTCTACTGTTTCAGCGGATCCAGTTGCATTGGATCAACTCCTGAACGAAGTCAAACGCAATCAAGGCATCGAAGGAAAAATCAACCAGGAACGCGAAGCCCGGTTTTTAGCTGAAAAAGCCAAACAACAATCATTGCTGGCTGGCGCTCGCGCTGACCTGAGCGCACAAGAACGCTTAAGCGCGCAGCTTAAACAACAGCTGGAAGCCAATGAACAGGCTTTGAATCAACTGCAGACCGAATTGGACAATCGTAGCGGTATATTGAAGGAATTATCGGGCGTTGCCAAACAAGCGGCCGGCGATCTTAAAGCTGATTTTGAAAACTCGTTGATCTCGGCTCAATATCCAGGCCGAACAGAAAAATTGGCGGAGATGGCCACCGGTAAAGCGTTGCCAAGCTTGGAGCAACTGGAATCTTTATGGTTTTTTCTGCAACAGGAAATGACCGAGTCCGGAAAAGTCGTCAGATTCAATAAAACCATCCTGACCGGTTCCGGAGACCCCCGAGAAGCGCAAGTAGTGCGTATCGGCAGCTTTAATGCAGTCTCTGATGGCCAGTATTTACGCTATCTGCCTGAGACCGGAAAACTGGCAGAATTGGCCCGTCAACCCGATGGCGAATATACGAATCTGGCTGAAGATTTTGCTAATGCCAAAAGCGGAGAAATCGCTGATATTGGCATTGATCCCACGCGCGGCGTCATCTTGAGCTTACTGATTCAGACCCCGAATCTGTTTGAGCGCATAGATCAAGGCGGCGCTGTCGGTTATGTAACCATTATTTTGGGTCTTTTCGGTTTGATTTATGCGATATACAGACTAATTTTTCTGTCCAAAACCGATATTGCCGTTAACGCGCAAGTTAACGATAAAACCATTTCTGAGGAAAATCCGCTGGGACGAATTATTGCGGCAGCTGAATTGAATCATGCTGTCGATGTTGATACGCTTCAGTTAATCATCGATGAAGCCATTACCCGTGAAGTCCCGGTTTTGGAAAAAGGCTTGTCGATGATCAAACTTCTCGCCGCGGTGGCGCCTTTGCTTGGCTTATTGGGTACCGTTACCGGCATGATTTCCACCTTCCAATCCATTAGCCTGTTCGGCACAGGCGATCCCAAATTGATGGCCAGCGGCATCTCGCAAGCTTTGGTCACAACCATGATCGGCTTGTGTGTGGCTGTGCCTTTGTTATTCCTGCACAGTTTAATGGCTTATCGCAGCCGTTCGCTGATCCAGATTCTGGACGAGCAAAGTGCCGGAATTATCAGTCGCAGAGCAGGCAAGTAGTAATGGATGCTTTATTCACGGCTTTCGAATCGATAGGCATTTTCCTGGACAGCGGAGGAACCGTATTAAAAGTCATACTGTTTGTTTCGATTGTTTTGTGGTGCGCCATCGCGGAACGGCTGTACTATTTTAAATTTGATTATCCGGCATTACGTGAACAATGGTTCCAACAATGGCAAGAACGTACCCACAAGCATTCACCCCATTCATTGGCTATCCGCAACCTGATTATTTCAGAAGCAAAATTGTCGATGAGTAAACGTGTTCCTCTGATAAAAATGCTGGTGGGTTTGTGCCCGTTATTGGGTTTATTAGGAACTGTTACGGGTATGATCCATGTGTTCGATATTATGGCCGTTACCGGAACCGGTAATGCGAGAGCAATGGCCTCGGGTATTTCGATGGCAACGATGCCCACCATGGCGGGTATGTTGATTGCCATTGCAGGACTTTATTTCCACAAAGTCATTGAAGAACGTGTCAGCGATGAAACCCATCACCTGGCCGATTTATTAAACTATCAATAAAGAGATTTTCATGCGCCGAACTGCCAGTCGATCCACGTCTGATCAAATATCCGATATCGATATGACCCCGATGCTCGATATCGTTTTTATCATGCTCATTTTTTTTATTGTCACGACTTCGTTTGTCAAAGAGTCGGGTATTGATGTCAACCGGCCAAGCGCCCAGACCGCTGAAAAAAAGGAACAGGGACACATCATCGTTTCGATTAAACCGGATGGCGAAATATGGATCGATAAGCGCGCTGTTGATGTTCGAGCGGTCAGAGCGAATATTGCCAGACTCCATGCGGAAAATCCCTTGGGCACCGTAATCATCGCTGCCGACAAGGAAGCGAAAACGCGCGACCTGGTTCAGGTGATGGACCAGATCCGTTTAGCCGGTATTACTAATGCAGCCATTGCAACGGAAACGGAATCCAAGTGAAGCGTCTGATTGTTTCTTCCATCATTGGATCACTGGTCACATTTGGCCTATTCTGGTTGATGCAAGCCATGGTTATGGATAACTCGCATAATTTAAAACCGACTGACAATCTTCAGATGGTTGAGTTTATTCGTTTGAAAAAAGAGCATCAACCGGATGTTCATGAACGAAAACCCATCAGAAAACCGCCGCCACCTCCGGAAAAACGGCCACCTCCGCCCAAAATGCAGATGCAACAGACACAAGTTCAGCCTGTTACACAACCGAATTTGGCAGTGCCTAAACTGGATATCCCGATTGATACGACCCAGTTCAACCAATCTGTTGTTGCTGGCTTGACGGTAGCGGCAGAAACCGCGCCGGCAACTGTTTCTGCTCCTGCAGCAGCTCAAGGTCCAAAAACGTCGGAGGGCGTTCCTGAAGGCACAGGAACCATCAGCACGGATGTCATCCCTTTGGTTAGAATACCTCCTGCTTACCCGCAACGCGCCGCAAGTCGTCGCATTGAAGGCTGGGTTAAAATCGAGTTCACCATCACCACTACCGGTACGGTAACCGATGCGGTGGTCGTCGATTCCAAACCAGCTGCAATGTTTGATCGTGCAGCACTGGATGCTATTAAAAAATGGAAGTTCAAAGCGAAAATCGTGGAAGGTAAAGCGGTGGAACAACGCGCATTACAAATACTTCAATTCAAATTATCCAAATGATCAAAAAACGTTTTCTCCATTTGTTATTCTGCGGTCTGCTGCTGGTTTCCATCTCCGCTCTGAGCAGCCAGGACAAGTCCACCGAGGTTTCTCAGGAAGTTTTCAAGAAACTTCAGCTTGTTGAGCAATCGATTAAAAGCAAGTCTTTCAGTAATGCTCAGCAAACACTGCAGGCATTGCTTAAAGATGTAAAAAAAGGCAGTTATGAAGAGGCCGCAGTCTTAAGAAGCCTAGCCTCTGTTTATGGCTTGCAAGGCCAATATGCTCAAGGTGCCGAGGCGCTATCGAAAGCACTTAGCTTAAAAGTTCTGCCGGAAAATCAGCGTCAAGCGGCCTTGTTTAATCTGGGTCAGCTTTTTATGGGTGCCGGTCAATACGCTAAAGCCATCGATACACTCAAACCCTGGCTAGCCGGCAATCCCAAACTGGATAGCGAAACCCATGTAATGCTGGCTAACGCTTATTCCCAGTTAAAACAGTATAACGAGGCACTCAAGCATATTAAGCAAGCCATTCAATCCAGCAATAAACCGGATCAGGCCTGGTATCAATTACAACTCGCATTAAGTTACGAGCTTAAGGATTATGACGCGGCGGCTGACGTGTTGAGAAAATTGCTGTCTATCTACCCCGACAACAAGGACTACTGGCAACAACTGGCATCGGTTTATCATCTCGGTAAAGAGGCAACCAAAGCCGTTACGGTTAAACATCTGGCTTATAAAAAAGGGCTTTTGAATTCTGAAAAGGAGATTCTTGATCTGGTCAATCTTTATCTATTGGTGGGTTCACCTTATAAAGCGGGACATATTCTTGCCAAGGAAATCAATAATAACCGGGTCTCAAACGATTCAAAACATTGGGAATTACTGGCTAACACCTGGATGCAGGCACGAGAATATGAAAAAGCTTTAGAGGCTTTCGAATTGGCATCCAAATTAAATGGTAAAGGCGACCTTTATCTTAAAGTCGGACGCATTTATTTTGAACAACGCAAATGGGATTCTGCAATTAACGCATTTCAAAAAGCCTTGGCAAAAGGGGGCTTAAATCAACCGGGTCAGGCTTATCTATTGCTGGGAACCAGTTATTACGAAAGCAAACAGCATGACAAGGCGCGTCAAGCTTTTGAACAGGCTAGACAAAACGCCAACAGTTCCGATGCGGCAAACAAATGGTTGAATTACCTGAAAAGTAATCAGGCGTCGTAGTCAGCGATTAACAGCTCTGTCATAAAGGATTATAAAACTTTCTGCTGAAAACTGGACAAAATCCATTAATTTGAAATAATCCTCTAATCCACAAAAAAACGTAATCACCCATGAAAATATCCCTATTGCAGATCGTCAAGCCAATGAGGCATTACTGATTGCCGCAGCATTCTGTGTTTTTGTTAATTTCGTCTTTTTCGTGGACTGACCAGCGGTTTCAGGATTAAAAAATATTACGCGCCAATGACTCTTAAATTGGGGTCGTCATAGATCCGTTTCTTTTTCCAGCCATTAAATTTGCTGTCATCAAATTCCAAATCATTATCGATGGCGAATTCATAACAGCTACGAAACAGACGCGCCGTTCTGAAAGCATGCAACTCTTCATCGGAGGTGATTTTATCTACGTTTCCGACCTGGAAGGTTTTATTTCTGGATTTGCCGTTTTTAACCCAAAAAACGGTATAACAAAGATAGCTTTTATCTTTACGATGATCGTATTTGATGGTTCTTGATACCCCAGTCAAACCGGTTGTCGTTTTGTTTTTGGGGGGCTTGAGAAAGCGCGTTTTGCTGCCTTTCAGAACCACCAGCATCTGATCCCGCCAAGTGATTGCGGCTTTTAGCGATTTATTTTTGTTTCCCCACAGCTTATGTGAGAAATAACGGCTGGTCTCTTTGCCTCGCCTTACGATTCGCACTTGAAAGCCGAATACATCGGGCTCGGTAATCTGTTTGTGTTTTTCCATAGCTGTAGAACCTATTGACTATTAACCAAAGCAACATTGAACAAGGCTTACGTACACAATGCAGATGAGCTTATGTGCTGTGATTTGCTGACAAAGTTCAGTACCCAGTCAATAACAGCTACCTTAGGCCGCTAAGGCGTAAGCTTTTTGCTTCAATTTTCCAGAATTTCCGATATACGTGTAAGCCCTTACTTACAAATTATCCTAAAAACTGAGATAAAATCAAGCCAAAAATTTAGATTGATTAACAATTTCCTAGTGTTTTAGTGTAGAATGCGGCTATTCCACAGAATCGTGTGGTCCTAACTGATTTACAACCCTTTGTTTTAACTAAGTAATGGAGACAAACGATGAGCGTATTAGTTGGTAAGCAAGCACCTGATTTCACAGTCCCAGCAGTACTGGGTGACGGTCAAATAGTGGACGCTTTCAGTTTTTCTGAAGCCACGAAAGGCAAATATGCGGTAATATTTTTCTACCCATTGGATTTTACTTTCGTCTGTCCAAGCGAATTAATCGCAATGGATCACCGCATTGATGACTTTAAAAGCCGCGGAGTTGAAGTAATCGGCGTTTCTATCGATTCTCATTTTACTCACAATGCATGGCGTAATACGCCTGTCAATAAAGGGGGAATCGGTCCGGTTCGCTATACATTGGCAGCCGACATTACACACTCAATCTGTAAAGACTACGATGTAGAATCACCTATGGGTGTGGCCTACCGCGGCAGTTTCCTGATTGATCGTGACGGCCTCGTTCGTCATCAAGTGGTCAATGACTTGCCACTGGGCAGAAACATGGATGAAATGATTCGCATGGTTGATGCACTGCAATTTTTTGAAGAAAATGGGGAAGTCTGCCCCGCAGGCTGGAATAAAGGTGATGCAGGTATGAAAGCAAGTCCGGACGGCGTTGCTGATTACTTGGATAAAAACGCAGACAAACTGTAAAAAACAGATTTCAAAATAGTTTTAAAGTGTACCAATGGCTCTTTGCCAGTGGTACACTCAAACAAACGTCAAAGTTGTGAACACGTTACGGCACTTTCAAATCCAAGCCGCATAGGTCTTTAAATCTCACTGTCCCGATGCTGATTGACAATCAGTTCCGTATCAAATAAAAAATTCTTTTACTCATTTTTTGATTCAAACGCATCTACCAGAAATTTCTTTCTGATAAAAAGCGCTGCGATAATAGCCGCGATTGCCGGAATTATTCCGATCGACATCTGAATTAGGGCCGAGCTTCTTTCAAACGTTTCCAGCAAAGGGTTGGCTATCGATAAGGTGATGATCCACCACACCAGCCAATAACCCACCAAACCTGTTATTGCCCATTTCAAGCCATTTTCCTGTTGTTTTTTAGCCGTTTGATAAAACCATACCATGATTAATATTCCGGCAATTTTTGCAAATAACATAAGCTCCCCCCGTTTTATTTATTATTTATGAACATTTCAATAGACTCGCAATTTGTCTTATCGCCTTGCAAGCTTTAAGCATTAAAATGCCGTTTCAATGATAATCGATATGGCCCGGTTGTCGCATCTTTATTCATGAGGAAGTCATGGGAAAATATTTAAAAATTGCAGGGATCTTTTTCGCTGGATTTATTTTACTTCTAGCGCTTGGAATCGCACTATTTGCATTAACCTTCGATACGGAGCAATTGAAGCCGCATATTGAAAAACTGGCCCATGAACAACTCGATAGAGACGTTAGCATCAAGGGACCGGTTACCCTTTCATTTTTCCCCTGGCTGGGTTTTACCGCAGAAAAAATCAGCGTGAGTAATGCACCGGGTTTTACAAATGAAGTCCTGGCGCAACTTAACCGGCTTAATATCAGAGTTAAACTGCTCCCATTACTCTCCAGATCGGTTGAAATCGATCGTATTACCGTGGAGGGTCTAAATCTGAATCTTGAAAAAAATACTGAAGGTCAGGGTAACTGGCAGAGTAAAAGCAAAGCTATCAAAACCGACCCTTCTTTGCCCGTACCGGACCTCGTAAAACCGAAGGATGGCGCTTCGCCGGATACTATCCCGGCAATCGGCGCATTGGCTATCGCCGGACTGACCATTGAGCAAGGTCAAGTTTCATGGTCGGATCAGACAAAAGACGATCAGTGGACTATTACTGATTTCACGCTGAATACCGAGGCATTAATCATCAATGAACCGATACCGGTAAAACTCTCATTCGAATATTCTAATCCCGCCGCTCAATTGACCGACTCAACGAACTTTTCGGCCAATCTGCTGATAAAACCTGACTTCCAAGTTTTCTTTCTGGAGAAAGCTTTACTACAGACCAAGATAAAAAGTCCTTCAGTTCCGGCCGGCGAATTATCAGTGAACCTGACGGCAAATGCCGAGCTGGACCTGAATGAAAACCGGCTGAAAATAAACGACTCTAAACTTCAAGCGGATGAATTAACCTTGTCTAGCGATCTGGTCATCAGTGACCTGTTCACTGCACCTCACTCGGAAGGCCGTTTTCAATTACACCCCTTCAACCTCGCTAAATTATTAAACCGCTGGGGGTTCGCCTTACCCGCAATGCAAAAAAACACAGCAATGACACTGGCCGCTGCCGAATTCTCGCTTAAAACCACGCCGGATAATGTCTTGGTAGATCCCTTGAAAATCCAGCTGGATGATTCCGTGCTTCAAGGCAAGGCTCATATCGATGCAATTTCAACCACCCCTTTTACTCATTTTAATCTCAGCATTGATCAGTTAAATGCCGACAACTATCTACCCGCTAAAGACCCCAAAGAAAAGTCTAAATCTACATTGGCCAGTCCTGGAGCCGCTTTAGCAGTAGCAATGTCAGCCCTGCCTGCAAAAACATTGGAAAAAATCAACGCGGAAGGCAATTTGACTATTGACTCGCTGACCATTCAAAATCTTAAGTTATCAGGCTTGAGTTTGACTCTGTCAGCCCAGCAAGGGCATGTTAAAACCCAGCAAGTTATTTCCGGTCTTTATCAAGGCGCTTATCAAGGCTCTATGGATTTTAACGGCAAGACGGCCAGTCCCCCAAAAATATCTATTCAAGAGCGCATCGTCGATCTTCAGCTTGAACCTTTTCTGACCGATCTGAAAGGCCAGGCGAAACTCAGCGGTAAGTTAAATCTTAATACTCAACTCCAAAGCCTGGGCCTTGAGAAATCTTTGCTGCTATCAACGCTGACAGGCCAATTTGATTTTTTGGTGAAAGATAGCGTGATCAAAGGATTTAACCTGCAGGCGATAATCGACAATGCTAAAACAGCGATCAAAGGTTCACCGGTTAAAACCGATCATCCCAAGGATCAAACCCTGTTTTCTGAAATCAGCGGCTCAGGACAGATCGCTAAAGGCGTGATGACCAATAAAGATCTAAACGCCAAATCTTCAAAACTCAATGCAAAAGGCTCAGGCACTATCGATTTAAATACTGAACAAGTGGATTATAAACTCAACGCCACGCTACTTAAGAGTAAGACATCTGAATCTGGCGAAAATGCTCCCATTAGTGCTTCCATTACCGGGACAATTGACCAACCTTTCATAACTTTTGATGTTGCACAATTTCTCATTGATCAAAATACGGACAAAATTGAAAAGAAAAAAGATAAGTTACTAAAAAAACTTGATAAAAAGTTCGGCCCTGGTGCCAGTGATTTGCTCAAACGGTTTTTCTGATTCCATTTAAACAATAATGATGCGTGTAGAAGCGAGCACTTTTCAAACAAAACTATTGGACTGGTTTGATCTAAACGGCCGCAAAGACCTACCCTGGCAACACCCTGTTACAGCGTACCGGGTCTGGCTTTCTGAAACCATGCTGCAACAAACGCAAGTCAGCACGGTTATTCCCTACTTTATCAAGTTTGTTGAACGTTTCCCCGATGTAGATGCGCTCGCGTCCGCTTCACTCGACAGCGTTTTGCAGTTGTGGTCCGGACTGGGGTATTACGCGAGAGCCCGAAATCTCCATCAAAGTGCCAGGATGATTCAGGCTTCCGGTCGTTTCCCGGATGATTTTGATTCACTCATCCAACTTCCCGGGATAGGGCAATCCACGGCAGGTGCGATCTTAAGCATTGCCTTTCAAAATAGCCACCCTATTCTGGATGGCAATGTCAAGCGGGTTCTGGCCCGGTTTGAGGGCGTTTCAGGATGGCCGGGAACGTCAGATATTGCTAAACAATTATGGGCTGTGAGCGCTTACTATACGCCTCAGGAACGGGTTGCCGATTACACACAAGCCATTATGGACCTGGGGGCTACCGTTTGTACCCGCAGTAAACCCGACTGCGTGCGATGCCCGTTGCAGACCGATTGTTTTGCTCGGCTTAATGGAACCATTGCCTTGCTGCCTGCTCCGAAACCGGCAAAAAAACTGCCGGTCAAACAGCTTTATTTTCTGTATTTGACTGATGGTTCCGGCCACACATTGCTGGAGCAACGCCCTTTATCCGGAATCTGGGGGGGGTTATGGAGTTTTCCGGAATTTGATTCCGTGACTGCAGCGCATGAATGGTGCTTAAGCCAACACATTCCGATCATGAAAAGCCAATGCCTGCCTGAGCAAAGGCATACTTTTTCCCACTACCACTTGAATTATATTCCACTGAGAATTACGACCGATAACCACAAACATTTTGTGATGGAAGCTAATCGGTTAGTCTGGTATAAAAAACCACAAATCAAATTACTTGGACTAGCCGCGCCCATACAGCGGCTTTTGGAATCAACTCAAGAGGATACAGCATGACCAGAATGGTTAAATGTGCAAAATTGGGAATAGAATCAGAAGGCCTTGATACGCCGCCATTCCCTGGCCCTAAAGGCCAATATATTTATGAAAATATTTCCAAACAGGTGTGGCAGGAATGGCTCAGCGTGCAAACCATGTTGCTCAATGAACACCGGTTGACTAGCTTCGATCCCAAAGCCAAGAAGTTTTTGGAAGAAGAACGAGCAAAATTTCTTTCCAGCAGTGAAACGGTAATGCCGGAAGGTTATGTTCCGCCACCACAATAAATTTAACACTGGCTTACCCGGATGAAGCTCAGCGAAATCCGGGAAGAGGTTGAATTTTTGATATTGTTTGAAGATGTAAAAGCGGTTCAATGAAGCATAACCACTTTTATTCAGCGGATAACTCAGGGCTGTGCTTTTTATCGTTTCATCGATTCAAAAAACGCGGCATTGGTCTTAAAATCTTTTAACTTACCCAGCAAAAACTCAGACGCGGCCATCTCATCCATAGGCTGGAGAATCTTTCGTAAAATCCAGGTTTTTTGTAATTCTTCGGGATCAACCAGATATTCCTCGCGGCGGGTCCCGGACCGATTGATATTGATTGCAGGGTAACTGCGCTTTTCGGCTAATTTTCTATCCAGATGTAATTCCATATTACCGGTTCCCTTGAATTCTTCGTAAATCACATCATCCATTCTTGAACCGGTTTCAACCAATGCAGTCGCAATAATGGTCAAACTGCCGCCTTCTTCAATATTACGGGCTGCACCAAAAAAGCGTTTTGGCTTCTCCAAAGCATTAGCATCAACACCACCGGTCAACACTTTACCTGAAGAGGGAGCCACGGTGTTAAACGCTCTGGCTAGACGGGTGATCGAGTCTAACAATATAACTACATCGTGTTTGTGCTCTACCAAGCGGCGTGCTTTTTCGATGACCATATCAGCCACTTGAACATGGCGTGTTGCCGGCTCATCAAAGGTACTGGAAATAACTTCTCCACGTACGCAACGCTCCATTTCTGTTACTTCTTCCGGACGCTCGTCGATCAGTAGGACAATCAGATAACATTCAGGATTTTGTTCAACAATAGAGTGGGCAAGATTTTGCATGATCATGGTTTTACCCGCTTTAGGCGGTGATACGATCAAACCACGCTGACCTTTACCAATGGGAGCAATCAGATCGATAATTCGTCCTGTGAGATCCTCGCTGGTTCCATTGCCTCGTTCAAGCCTGAATCTTTTATTCGGAAATAACGGTGTCAGGTTGGTAAATAGAATTTTGTTTTTGGTATTTTCCGGCGCTTCAAAGTTAATTTGTTGAACTTTAAGCATCGCGAAATAACGCTCAGTATCTTTAGGTGGCCTTATTTTTCCACTGACGGTATCACCTGTTCTAAGGCCAAAGCGCTTAATCTGACTGGGTGAAACATAGATATCATCGGGTCCTGCCAAATATGAACATCCGGGTGTTCTAAGAAAACCAAATCCGTCCTGAAGAATTTCCAATACACCGTCGCCATAAATATCCTCGCCACTTTTAGCCTGCTTTTTTAGGATGGCAAAAATCAGGTCTTGTTTACGGGTTCTTGCAACGTTTTCAAGTCCCAGGGACTCAGCGATATTGATAAGTTCAGCAACTTGTTTAAGTTTTAACTCGGTTAGATTCATATTTAAGGGGACTCGAAAGAAAGTGAATTACAGCAGAAAGCCGCAAGATCAAGAGAAAGGTATTCAATTTTTTGGAAAAAATAATTCTTGAGGAACTGTTGGGATATGCTTGGAATGCACGGCGGGATTATACACTCCAGATAACCGGCCCGTCCAAATAAATTATGGCGGGCCGGCAATTATTTGGCGATTATATGTTTTTATCGATGAAATCAGCGAGCTGAGATTTGCTAAGCGCCCCAACTTTAGTAGCTTCCACTTCGCCTCCTTTAAATAACATTAAGGTGGGAATGCCACGAACTCCGTAGCGTTGTGGTGTTTCAGGATTTTCATCAATGTTAATTTTGGCCACAGTCAATTTTCCGGCATATTCTTTGGAGATTTCATCCAGTACCGGAGCAATCATTCTGCAAGGTCCACACCATTCTGCCCAATAATCAACCAGTACCGGGCCATCGGCTTTAATAACAGTTTCATCAAATTCAGCATCGGTTACATGCAGGACTGACTCACTCACACTCATCTCCAAAATTTTTAAAGGCTAAACTATAGGAGGGAGTCAATCACTTTGTCAATGAATTTTAGCCACGGTCAATTTTAGGTTATGCTATGCGCCTATGAAAAAGACGCATCTAACCCAAACTCGATTCAGTAATCTTGAATTATCCGATTCTATCCTTAAAGGATTAAATGAAGCCGGTTTCGACTATTGCACGCCCATTCAGGATAAATCTTTGCCCTTGTCACTTCGAGGCAAAGACATTGCGGGTCAAGCGCAGACCGGTACCGGTAAAACCGCAACCTTTCTGCTCGCTGCTTTCCAGCAGCTAATTAACGATGAAAGCGAGACAATCAAGAATCCGCGCGCCGTTATTCTTGCTCCTACTCGGGAATTAGCGATACAGATTCACAAGGATGCTTTATTACTGGGCAAGTACCTGGATTTTAAATTTGCGCTGGTTTACGGGGGAACGGATTACCAGAAGCAACAGAACACCTTAAAATCAAATGTCGACATAATAATAGGTACACCGGGCAGAATTATTGATTTCTACCGGCAAAATGTGTTCACTTTGGATAATGTTCAGGTAATGGTTCTGGACGAAGCCGATCGCATGCTTGATTTGGGTTTTATCAAAGATATTCGCTTTCTGTTAAGACGGATGCCTGAGGCTGATAAGCGGCTGAATTTATTGTTTTCCGCAACGCTTTCTTACAAAGTGACGGAACTGGCTTACGAACATATGAATCAGCCGGTGTTAATTAAAATTGAATCGGAAGAGGTAACGTCTTCGGCGATCAAGCAAAGCGCTTATTGTCCGTCTAACGAACAAAAAATTCCTTTACTGATAGGGATTTTGAATAAATACCGACCGCAACGCAGCATCATTTTCGTCAACACCAAGCGATGCGCTGAGCAACTTGATGATTATTTGAATGTCAACGGGTATAAAACCGCGGTCCTCAGCGGCGATGTGCCCCAGGAAAAGCGTCAACGCTTACTGAGTGATTTTCAGGAAAATATACTTCAACTCCTGATCGCGACCGATGTCGCTGCACGCGGCTTGCATATCACTGATGTATCTCATGTCATCAACTACGATCTGCCCCAGGATGCTGAAGATTATGTGCATCGCATTGGCCGTACGGCGCGTTTTGGCGCAAGCGGCGAAGCCATCAGTTTTATATGCGAAGAGTATGCGTATTCCATGCCCGACATTGAAACGTTTATCAACCAAAAAGTCCCTGTCAATCCTATCACCGCTGAATTATTAGCCGAGATTATTAAGCCGGAACGAAAACCCCGTCCACATAATCCGGAAAAGCGTGATTATAAGAATGATAAGCGGGAACCCTCCAAGCGAAGATTCAGCCCTAAACCAACTAACAAAGACCCTGCAATAAAACCCGAAAATCCTCAATAGACTGAAACCCATCGATTTGTTTGCTGGGCCGGGTACTGTCAGGCTTACTGACAGAAATTAAATGCCGTATACCGTATTGCTTGGCTGAATTTAAAACGGCGAGGCTGTCATCCACCAGCAAAGTACGTTCTTTATCAAAAGGTTGTTTGCGTTGAAGTGACGGCCAGAAACCGGGCTGCTCTTTAGGAATTCCAAAATCATGCGAACTGATAATCTCATCGAAAAACCGCTGCAGACAGGTTTTTTCCATTTTTAAACCCAAGCTACCTCTATGAGCATTGGTCACCAATATTACTTTTTTTGACGAAGTGCTTACCTTTTCCAAAAACTCAATAACATGCGGTAATACCGAAATTAACCCTGCAATTTCCGCTTTTAAACCGGGAATATCCAATTCCAGCACTTCACTCCAATAATCAAGGCAGTACCATTCAATTTTTCCTTCCATACTCTTAAATCGGGGCTCAAGTTGATGCTTTGCGGCTTCAATAGAAATACCCACCTTTTCAGAAAACTTTTGAGGGACAAATTCTTGCCAAAAATGATTATCAAAATTCAGGTCCAGCAAAGTACCGTCCATATCCAATAAGATGGTATCAATTTTGTTCCATTCGATCATAAGAGTAAGATATATTTAAAATAATGAAATTCAGTTAATCCATCATGCCAAAAAAACCGACACTTCTTAACAGTTGCATTCTAGCGCAAACACGCTTGTTCCGGATTGAATCACTGGACCTTATTTTTAGCAATGGTGAGCAACGTAACTATGAGCGGCTGACACGTGGTGGTACCGATGCAGCCGTTTTGATTGTGCCAATGATTGATAAGGAAACTGTTTTGTTGATCAGAGAGTATGCTGCCGGCGTTCACCGGTATGAATTAGGTTTACCCAAAGGCAAAGCCGATCCGGGCGAAACGCTTTTGGAAGCCGCAAACCGCGAGCTTAAAGAGGAAATCGGCTTTGGTGCACATCATTTGCATCATTTAACCTCTTTCTCGCTAGCTCCCTCTTATCTTGAGCATATGACAGAAATACTTGTCGCGCAGGACCTTTACCATGAAAAGCTGGTCGGCGATGAACCTGAAGAGCTTGAAGTAGTCCCCTGGAATATCAATGATATAAGCGGCTTGGTTGCCACCGGCGAATGCACCGAAGCACGCTCAATCGCGGCACTTTATCTTGCTCTAAATTACCTTAACAGTTAATTTTGACTCAAGTACTCAGTCTCATAATCGATAAAGGGGTTCCAATCCATTATCCTTTTCAACCTTTAATTGTTTTCGTGCCTGATTTTCAGAAAAAGCCTGAAATAAACGCTTGCCAACCCATATCACCTCTTCTTTGCCGTACAGGCAACGGTTTAAAGTATCAATTTCATCCCTGAGTCTGGCATCGCAAAAAGAAGCCAGCTGACCCAAGCTGGACACTTGAAATTTAATTCGCCCCCAAACCAAAAGAGCCTCTTTTGCTGCCTGAGGATCATTTTCAGCGCAGGCTTTCTTTAATACTTTTAATGATTCTCGCTCGGAAGCCGTTTTAGCATCAGCTTCCAGCAAGCTATCGGCAGGCACAGGTTTACGCTTGATCAATAAATAACCCAATGTCGTGAGCCATGCCAAACCAAAAAACACCGCCAGCCACATCCAGTAGGGAGATTGCACCACGGATGGCGCCTGAGCCGGGTTAAGCGGTTCTATGGAATTTGCTATGGCTTCCGTCCCGGATGGTACATCTTGAGTCTGCGAGCCAGATGCCGAAAGAACATTTATAACAGCCGCTGGAATCTTGGCAACTTCCAACTTTCCTGTAATAACGTTGAACCAGGGAATGTCAATTGCCGGCAATTCAAATGTGCCTTCTTTCGAGGGTATAAAAGCGATTTTCTCTTCTCTGAAGGCCATCATGCCTTCCGGCTTTTTTTCTTCCCGTAAAACGGGTTGATCCGGATAGGTTTTTACATTTTCTTGATCGATTGCATTATTAAGCTCAGGTAATTGGCCTACGGCAGCCCCTTTAACCAGCAATGTTAATGTGCGCGTGACCGGTTCACCGACTTTCATTTGACTGATGTCACCCGACCATGATTGGCTTAAACTAACGGCTTCTGCAGGCAACCAATGCTGAGCTTTAAAGTTCTGGGGGAGGGGCTGCACGTCCAGCGTGACGGCCTTAGACGAGACGCGTTTTGTTTTTGTCATTTGCCGGGAAAAAAAGCCATTAAACCGAGGTCTGCCCGTGACCAGAACTTCAGCATCCAGCGTCAATGGCTTAATGGTAACGATGCCGCTTTTTTGCGGAAAAATAGCGTATCGACGTTCTGTCACCGTATAGTCAACGCCATTGATCTGCGTGCTGTAATTGCTGTCTTCACCCATTTTTTCGATGACAGCATCATCCATTTCAGGCTCATTCAACCGAGCCTGAGCGATATCGACTCTACGGAAAAAACGCAGGGTATACAGCACTTGTGATTGAACATAAGGTTTTTCGGGCGTTGCTTCCACTTCAAGAAAAATCTCATCGTCCCCAGGAACGGACCTGACAATTGTTTTGTCATTCACTGTTAGAGGAAACGGACCGGTTTTATCATTTCCAAATGAAATGGCCGGTATGACTAAGTCTCCGGAGCTTTTCGCTATGACATCCACTTTCCATTGAATTTTTTTACTGAATTGACCATTGATGATTGATGTACTGCTGCTTTGGCTTTGTCCCAAAATTTCAAAATCAGTTTCAAGTGGCGAAAAATCCGGCCTGCCGTCCGGCGATTCATTGGCTGTAAACAATAGCTGGAATGATTCGTTGAGTGTGACAGGATTGCGATCGACAGAAACCTCAATTTCTACGGCAAACACCGTACCTGTCAAACTCATCAACAACGCTAAAACTAAACATCCGTTTCTGCACGTTTTTGTTATAAACATAATCTACCACTCATCTTTATTGACGGGTTGTCTGCCGCGTTGACCGTATTGATATTTAAACTTTCGTTTAAGTAAACCGGAAGGATCGTCCGGAATTCTTTTTAACCATTGTTCATTAGCCAACTCTGCTTCATCTTTGCCAGAGGCTTCTTCTGCTGGTTTTTCGTCCGGTTTTGTCTGATCTTCGTTCTGTTTCGATTCAGCCTCAGATTCTTCAGCCGCTTTATCATTTTGATGATCTTTATTTTGCTGTTCAGAATCTGAAGACTGTTGTTGCTGTTGCTCTTGTTCGTTTTTTTGTTGTTCTTCAGGCTGTTTTGAATCCGAGGAAGGAGATTTATCCTCAGAGTTTTCAGAAGCATCACCGTTTTTATCCGGCTTGGATTCTTTTTCGGAGTTTTGTTGCTTATCGTCTTTATTTTCTTGTTGATCCTGCGGCTGGTTCTGCTGTTGTTCCTTTGCTTTTTCAACAAGTTCCTTGTTATGTTTGGCGTCTTCATGATCAGGGTTGCGTTTAAGGACTTCATCATAAGCTTTAATGGCCTCATCAAAACGTCCCAGTCTGGCGAGCGCATTACCCTTGTTGTATAAGCCCTTCAGCTCATTCGTATCTTTTAATGATTCCAGCGCTTCTTCGTATTGTCCGGCACGATAATGCGCTGCCGCTTTCCAGTCTGATTGATCAAACTGACTGGCTGCTTCATCATATTGCTGATTTCGAAATGCCTGCTGGGCTTGCTGATCTTTGGTTTTCCACAAATCCTGCCACTCGAATGCTTCGCTCGTTTTAGGCCAAGGCAACATTAGTACCAGACAGATACTGAGTAAGCCTTTTCTGAAGCTCAGCGCAGCTAAAGGTAAAATCAACAGCAGCAGATAAGGACCCATTTCCCGCCATTGATTCAGCATCAAATCCGATTTCTGTGCCGTTTCGCTCTGTAAGTGACTGTCAAAAAAAACAAGAAGCCGGTCGCTGTCGCTATCATTTGCAGTGATGGTTTCGTAAACACCGCTGCCTTGTTTTGCTAAACCGGCTAAATCGGCTGCATTTAACTGGGGAACAATGAGCTTGCCTTGATTATCTTTTAAAAAGCCGCCCTCAGGAGCTTTGATAGGGGCTCCCTCAGCTGTTCCCACTCCCAATACAGACAATTTATACTCTCCCAGTGCAGCTTTGACCGCTGAAAATTGAGCTGTATCGACTTCATCCGTAATCAATAACACATGACCTTGCTGCAAGCCCGCCTGATTAAGTAAAGCCACGGCATTTTTTACGGCTAAATCTGCGCGGCTGCCTTGCTCCGGCATAATATCAGTCGTTAATGCGGACAGCTGGCTGGCTATATTGTTGGTATCGTTGGTTAAAGGTGTGACGGTAAACGCATCGCCTGCATAAACCAGCAAAGCTGTTTGGCCGTCCTTGCGCCGATTCAGGATATCTGCAATTTTAAATCGAGCCCGGATGAGACGGCTCGGCGTTATATCATTTGCATCCATTGATCGAGATAAATCCAAAGCTATCACTAATCCTGAATCATTCCTGAACACCGGTGACGGCATTCTTTCCCAAGTCGGTCCCGCCAGTGCCACTACAGTAAGTAAACCGGCTAAGGCCCCTGTCATGAGGGGTATTCGACTGCTTGGTATGGGTTTGTCTTTCAAAATAAAAGGCAGAAGCGCTTCATCGCATACGGATGTCCAATTTCCTTTCGCCAATTTCCGTTTAATAACACCGATCAAAATCCCGAACCACGGCAACAATGCCAATAACCACCACGGTCTAATAAAGTGAAATTCAGGCTGCCACATACTCACCTCAATAATCGCAGAGCAAGTAAACCTGCTGCAAGAAATAAAGCCATTGCCAAAGGCCAATGAAATAATTCAGTTCGGGGCCTAAAGTATTGCTTATCCTTTTCCACCGGTTCCAGCTGATCGAGTATTTTATAAATAGTGTCCAACTCTTCTGTATTTCTGGCCCGAAAGTACTGCCCTCCGGTGACTTCGGCAATATCAGCCAGAAGTTTTTCATCCATTGGAAATTGAGATCGGTAATAAGGGTGATTAGACCCTATACCGACCGTATAAATCTTTAACTGATTGGCGGCAGCCAACTCTGCTGCCTTCAAAGGTGGAATCTGACTGGACGTATCGACACCGTCAGTTAACAAGATCAATACACGGCTATCTGCATGTTCATTGGACAGTTTTTTGACGGCCAAACCAATCGCATCGCCTATGGATGTATTGGGATCATCCTCGGTGATGCCTATAAAGGATTCATCCAGCAATGTTTTTACGGTATTTCTGTCAAAAGTGAGTGGTGTTTGTAAAAAAGCGTGTGTACCAAACAAAATCAATCCGACCCGGTCACCAACCCGCCGGTTGACAAACTCACCAACTACCCACTTGGTCGCGGTTAATCGATCTAATCTGTTTTGATTGACGATAAAATCATCGGCCAGCATACTGCCTGAAACATCGACCGCCAACATCAGATCACGACCGCTTATGCCTTGCTCAATGGGCTCTCCAAGCCATTGAGGACGGGCCGAAGCAATCACCAGTAGCAGCCAGGCAATGACAGCCCATAACAAATGCCATTTTGCCGGTTGCATCGGTCCCGACAGACTTTCATCAGCAAAATCAGCTAAAAATGGGATCTTTAATGCGGCTTGTTCTGCAGGTTGAACAGGCGGCAATAGCCAACGCATGATAAACGGTAGAGGCATGCACAGCAGCATCCAGGGCCATTCAAAATCGATCATTTTTTTCGTTTAGCCTGTACTTTCAACCACTGTTGACACAACGAGATTAAGTGGTTGATATCAACATTAATGGATGTTTTATTTTGGTAGGGCGTATTGATCAAACATTGACCAATGCCTTGTGTGAAAGGTTTATCCTTCATCCCCTGATCCAGAAAATCTAGCCAGGCTTGCCCGGTTAAGCCGGCAATGTTTTCTCTTGGCGCCACACTGACGGCTACTCTGCGCAATAAAATTGAAATTTCCCTCAGTTTTTCCAATTCATTTTTTGTGGAATCCTGTTTTATTTCAGTCAATATTCTTTTTGCTGATTTTATCGCAGTCGATCGCGTGATATGCCTAATCAGTTTTATAAGCAATAAAATCATCAGCGGTATCAAAATTACCAGCAGCCACCAGCCCATTGCAGGAGGCCACCAACCTATAGCGTCGGGTAAATGAATATCTTTTAAGGGTAATTCGGCGGATTCCATTTAACGTAAACTCTGAACAGGATCGTCCGTCGTGCTGCACTGAATATAAGTCATTGCCCATTTCTTGGCTAAGTTTTCAAGATGGCGGCTGTGGTCAACGAATTTTTGATGGTAGTTGGCAACTCGCTGTTGATCCGACGTATCAATAACCACTTCGTTTATTTCATCGGTCAGTCTATAGCGACCTTGCCGCGGCAGATCACGTTCCAGCGCATCGTAAACAAACACAAGCACGACATCGCAATGCCGGGTTAATCGTCTCAGGTGATTTTCTGCATTTTGGTTTAGCCCCCTGAAATCACTGATGATATAGATCAGGCTGCCCGGCCGGGTATGGTGATTTAATCGGGTTAGCGCTTTTTCAAGCGTAAATTCACTGAGCTCGTTTTTTACGGGTTTGATTAATTCATGGAACAAACGCAGTACCCCATGCCGTCCGCTTTGGGGTTTGATGTCGACGCACCGGTTATCCTCAAATAATTGCCCGCCAATCTTATCGCCTTGCTGCTGCGCTGCCCATGCAATCAACGCAGCCAAACGCGCGGCTTGTACTGATTTAAACACTCCCCGCGTTGCAAAACGCATGGTTGCTCTGAAATCTACCGACACAAAAACCGGCTTCTCTCGTTCTTCCCTGAATAATTTAGTGTG
The DNA here is from genome assembly GCF_030651835.1 of Methylicorpusculum sp. GTDB lineage: Bacteria > Pseudomonadota > Gammaproteobacteria > Methylococcales > Methylomonadaceae > Methylicorpusculum. The sequence continues at coordinate 85,204 of NZ_JAUSBX010000083.1, forward strand.
GGTTTTTCCTGTGCGGGCAGTCACTCGCCAATCAATACTGCGTATATCATCTCCCGGTTGATAAAGCCGGGTTTCATCAAATTCCATACCCCGGCCTTTAAACCTTGAAACATAGCCACCGCTCTGCAGTGAGCGAATAGACGCATGATGCAACTTTAAAACACCGGCAGACTGTGACAAATTGATCAGGTTCTTCAGTTGGACACTGACTCTATCTTCACCCGCTGGTGCCTGGTGAGATGATTTTTTTTCTTTAAAAAACATTATGGAACGGCAATCCTGGCGATCAATTCTTTAATTATGTGATCCGCTGTAACGCCTTCCGCTTCGGCTTCATAAGACAGAATAAGCCGATGGCGTAAAACATCAAAAGCAATATCTTGAATATCCTCAGGACCCACAAAATCACGCTGATCCAGCCAAGCTTTAGCTCTTGCGCAACGATCCAGTGCAATGCTGGCCCTCGGGCTCGCGCCATATTGCAGCCAGCCGGCTAAATCACTGCCATAAACACCCGCATTACGCGTAGCCAAAACAATTTGCAATAAATAGTCTTCAAGGTTATCAGCCATGAAAATATCGAGCACTTCCTTTCGCGCCTGAAATAGTATCTGTTGAGTTACGGGCTGGATGACTGTTTTTTTAGCATCCAGCGCTTGCCCCGCCTCTTTTCTGGCTAAATGCAAAATACTTTTTTCATGTTCAGGCTCCGGATAATCAATCTTGATATGCAACAAAAATCTATCCAGCTGCGCTTCAGGTAAGGGATAAGTCCCTTCTTGTTCTATTGGATTTTGAGTCGCCATCACCATGAACAATGAAGGCAATGCATAGGTTGCACCACCCACTGTAATCTGCCTTTCAGCCATAGCCTCAAGTAACGCAGCCTGAACTTTAGCGGGTGCCCGGTTGATCTCATCGGCCAAAATTAAATTATGAAATAACGGACCTCTTTGAAATTCAAATGTACCCTGCTGTGGCCGGTAAATTTCTGTACCGGTCAAATCGGCAGGTAATAAATCAGGCGTAAATTGAACACGGTGAAAATCGCCTTCAACTCCTCGGCTTAACACATTTATTGCTCTGGTTTTTGCTAAACCGGGAGCACCTTCGACCAATATGTGACCATCAGCCAGCAAGGCAATCAACATTCTTTCAACCAAGACTTCCTGACCAATAATCTCTTGGTTAATAAAGTCCTTGAGTTTTAGCAACGCCGCTTGATTTGTATTTTCCTCAGTCATAATCCTCGTTATCCAATTGTCTAATCCGGCACAGTCAGTTTGCGGTCTTTTAACCCGCCGCAACGATATACCATAAAACCGCTTAAAGGTTCATTATTTTAACTGTATTGAGGCTTCACATACAGTGCGTAACTTTGTGTGAAATAGGTGTTCATTCCTGTTAACAAATGTGTATAAGTTTTAAATTTTTTGTTATCCACAATCCGGTCACAGATAAAACAGTTTTCACCAACAGGTTATAAAAATATCTAATGCGTTGATAAAAATAAGGTAAAAGTGCTTATACACAGAAAAAGTGTTTGCTAATAGTAATAAGTTCTTTAAAAGATTTCTTAATGTTATTGTTATTAAAAAAAAAGACAAATCGAGCCAAACGGTGACATTTTCATGGATAAATACCCAATAAAACCTGAATCCATAAGGACAATGCCTTCGGGAATTCCCTATATCATTGCCAATGAAGCGGCTGAACGATTCAGCTACTATGGGATGCGAGCTATTCTTGTTGTGTTTATGACTCAATATTTACTCAATGCAGCGGGAAAACCCGATCCATTGAGTGAACAGGAGGCCCAAGCTTATTTTCATTTGTTTGTATCGGCTGTTTATTTCATGCCGCTTTTGGGGGCCGTGTTGGCTGATGGTCTCTTAGGGAAATATCGAACGATTCTTTTTTTATCGCTTGTTTATTGTTTTGGGCACTTGGCCTTGGCTTTTGATCACACGCTTTTTGGATTGTTATTGGGACAGGGATTGATTGCAGTAGGTGCAGGGGGAATAAAACCTTGTGTTTCAGCACATGTAGGTGATCAATTCAATTCAAGTAATAGCCATTTGATTAATAAAACATTCGGATGGTTTTATTTTTCTATTAATTTGGGTGCTTTTACTTCGATGCTGATAATCCCCTGGTTATTAAAAACCTATGGTCCATCATGGGCCTTTGGTTTGCCCGGTATTGTGATGGCTACGGCAATGATAATCTTTTGGTCAGGCCGTTATCGGTTTGCCCATATTCCTCCCGCAGGCGTTTCTTTTTTAAAAGAAGTTTTTAGTCCGCAAGGTCGTAAAACACTTTTCAAACTGGTTCCAGTCTATTTATTTATCGCAGTTTTTTGGGCTTTATTTGAGCAGATAGGTTCTTCCTGGGTGTTACAAGCTCAGAAAATGGATCGTCATATTCTGGGAATAGAGTTGTTACCGTCCCAAATCCAGGCGGCAAATCCATTGTTAATCATGATTCTGGTACCGCTTTTCAATTATTATTTCTATCCATTCATAGGTCGATATATTCGTTTGTCTGCTATGACAAAAATCAAGATGGGGCTTTTTTTAACTGTGGGTGCATTTGCAATTCCTTCAGTACTGCAAATGCAGATTGATATCGGTTTGCAGCCCTCAATCGGTTGGCAATTGTTGGGCTATTGTTTATTAACCGCAGCAGAGGTAATGATATCAGTCACTTGTCTGGAGTTTTCTTACACACAGGCGCCTAATTCAATGAAATCTTTCATTATGGCTTTTTATTCACTCTCTATTGCCTTTGGAAATCTATTTACGAGCGCTGTTAATTTTCTTATTAGCAATGCCGGCGTGAGCAATTATCTAGAAGGTGCAAACTATTTTTGGTTTTTCACCGCACTGATGTTGTTAACCTCTTTAACATTCTTGCTTTTCAATAGTAAGTATGAAGAAGCATCTTTTTATCAAGGCGGGCAAAATTTACGAGACTAGCTTATAATTGGACCATTAATTTTAAAAATTCATTATTACTAGCTAACGAGATTACATCAATGCGATTCACTATTCTGATTCTTGGAATCATAAGCTCGAATCTTTGTGAAGCGGGTGCTTACAAGTGTATTGATGAGAACGGTAAAACGGCTTATCAGTCCAAACCTTGCGCGAATAATCAAAATGCAGTAGAGATAAATTTTAAAACCGGTGCAGGCATTGACAAAAATACCGAACAATCTCAGCAGGCTGAACTTCAAGAATCAAAGGAGCTCGAGGAAATAGAGCGTCAGCAAAAGAAACAGCAATTACTGATTGAAGCCAAAATTGAGAGTGAAACAAATCAGCAATTGATCAAGGATAATCCCGATAAATATTCTGCTTATGCTATCCCGCCCTATGATCCGGATAATCTGTCTGATATCGTTAAAAAATTTGAAGGCCGTTTAAATGATGTAGAAAAATTAAGAAGGCTGGCTGCCGAAAAAGTCTTAAGTACCGGACAATGTACCCGCGTAGAGTCTTCTGAATTAAATATAAAAAGTACATTAGAAAAACTGGTTATTTTAGTGGACTGCAGCACGGGAAGAGGCATCTCTCTAACTGAAGATGAATTGAAATAAATTGTCTTTCTTTGATTAACGACTTGAGATGAATGACAATAAAACAATTCTGATTACTGGGTGCTCGACTGGAATAGGATATATAACCGCGACCCAACTGAAGATGCGCGGTCATCGTGTTTTTACTTCAGCAAGAAAACAAGAGGATGTAGATCGATTAATTAAGGAAGGTTTTGAATCCGTCAGACTGGATTTAGCAGACAGTCAAAGTATTCAGGAAGCAATCGATCAAATCATTGTTATGACGAATGGAAAGTTGGATGCGTTATTTAATAACGGTGCATTTGGACAGCCCGGGGCAGTTGAAGATTTATCACGAGAAGTATTACGCGAGCAATTTGAAACGAATTTGTTTGGTACGCACGAATTGACTAATCTTGTAATCCCGCTCATGCGTAAGCAAAACTCCGGAAGAATTATCTATAACAGTTCAGTATTAGGGCTTGTCGCTATGACTTATAGGGGGGGCTATAATGCCAGTAAATTTGCGCTGGAAGGGCTTGCCGATACTTTAAGATTAGAGCTTCACGGAACTGGAATTTATTTGTCGATAATTGAACCCGGTCCGATTCTGAGTGATTTTAGGAAGAATGCTTTTATTCTATACAAAAAAAATATCGATATTTCAAAGAGTTTTCATCAAAATACATATTTGAAAATGGAGGCTAGATTGCAAAAAGAAGGACCTGCTGTTCCATTCACTTTGCCGGCCGAAGCTGTTTCTGAAAAAGTGATACATGCTCTTGAATCTAAAAGACCTAAAATTCGGTATTATGTAACTTTTCCTACTTATCTATTTGCATTTTTGAAGCGCGTCTTGCCAATCAGCTGGCTTGATGCATTGCTCAGAAAAGTCTAAGTATGTCTTTGTTAGATGAATATTTTATTGACTGTCCATATTGCGGCGAAAATATTTCCATACTTATCGATACTTCCGTTGACTACCAGGATTATTATGAGGATTGCTCGGTTTGTTGCTCGCCTATCTTTTTCTTGATCAGTTGTAACGGTGAGAGTTTGGATGTTGTTATAAAAAGTGATAATGAATAAAAACCTTATTTTATTCAGTTGTTATTAATTACGTCTGTGTTAGAATCGGCGCGGAATGTAAGTTGATTTGCTTCTAATAACTTGTATGCAGTGTAAAGCATATCTTTTACATCTTCCTAATAATCGAACTCTCGCATTCTATCCTGGGTTTTTAGATTAAATTTAGCCATTACCTCGTGTGGATGGAATTTAATCAACTAATGCAAGAATGTTCGGCGGTGGGCGGCATGCTCTGTGGAAGTGTCAGGCTGCATAACTGCTAAAAATAATCTCTTTTAATAAATTATGAGGATAATAAAAAAAATGAAAAATTTTAAAAAATTAGTTCTTTCTTTAGCAATCGCATGCTCAATGGGCGCAGCTTCAACAACTGTTATGGCAGAAACGGACGCAGGAAGAATTACCTATGCACCTGCTAAAGCTATTGATCTAACTGTTGAAAAAATCAAAGCCGCTCTCGTTGCCGCTGAATCAAGTGATGCTCCTGCTATTACAGAACTCACTAAAGAAGCAATTGATATGAGCAAGGAAATCAACGCTAATGACAAAGTGGATATTGCGCGTTCACGTGCAAACCTTCATATTAAAAAAGCACGCTCAGCAGCTAAAGTTGACGATGTAAAAGGTGCTAAAGAACATCTTGAAATGGCATTAAAAGCATTTCAAGAATTAAAAGGCATGATTTAATCTAAAGCTTAATTTATCGGGACGTTTGTCTTTTGCGACGTCCCGATTTATAGAATAAAGATATTGTAATTTTTATTGAAAAGTTGATTTTCTCGTTTACTTTCCTATACAGAAACTGGAAAAAATCTTCCCTAATAGATCATCCGAACTAAACTCGCCGGTTATCTCCGTAAGCCCCTGTTGAGCCAGCTTTAAGTCTTCTGCGACTAATTCACCTGCTTTGCTGGTTTTTAATTGCATTAAAGCAGATTGCACAAAATTTAGACTTTTTTGTAAGGCTTCTATATGCCTTCTTCTTGCTATAAATACATTTTCATTATTGCCTTTAAAACCGGCGCTTTCCTTTAAGTGCTGCTTTAATAACTCCATACCTTGACCTGTTCTAAGGGATAGATAAATCTGTGTGCCTTGCGCAGATTGATTGATTTCTGGATCAATGCCTAAGAGGTCAATTTTGTTATAAATTTTTGTGATGTGGGCATCAGATGAAAAGCTGGCTACTATCGATTGGTGTTCGGGGTCTTTTACATCAATTAAAAGCAATATCTCATCTGCTTTTTTGATTTCTTCATGGGCTCTTCGTATACCTTCTTTTTCGACGGGATTATCGCTTTCTCTTAAACCGGCAGTATCGATGATATGCAACGGCATACCATCAATTTGAATTTTTTCTCTCAATACGTCACGTGTAGTGCCGGCGATATCAGTGACTATTGCCGCATCGTGGCCTGCTAAGGCGTTCAATAAGCTCGATTTACCCGCATTGGGTTTACCTGCTAAGACTATCGTATAACCGTCTCTTAATAGCCTTCCTTGATAGGCTGTATTCAATATGGTTTGAATTTGATTAGCTATGTTCTCAATCTTACTTTCCACCATACCATCTGATAGAAAATCTATCTCTTCATCAACAAAATCTATGGCGGCTTCTACATAGGCTCGCAACTCAGTCAGTTGGTTAACCATTTCGTTAATCTGCCTGGAAAACAAACCTTGTAAGGATTTTTGTGCAGAACGGGCAGATTGCTCTGTGCTACTTTCAATCAAATCAGCAACGGCTTCAGCTTGCGCTAAATCGATCTTATTGTTTAAAAATGCGCGTTCAGTAAATTCGCCAGGTCTTGCCATTCGAGCACCCAGCGATAAAACTCTTTTAAGCAAAATATCTAAAATTATTGCCCCGCCGTGAGCTTGAAGCTCTAATACGTCTTCGCCTGTATAAGAGGCCGGGGCGGGAAAATAGAGTGTGATACCTGAATCAATGATTGATCCATCTTCATCACTAAAGGTTGTGAATAGCGCAAATCTGGCCTTTAGGGGCCTGTTAATGATTTGTTTGGCTATGTTTGTGACATCAGAGCCTGAAACTCTAATGATGCCTACACCGCCGTTGCCCGGCGGTGTAGCAATTGCTGCAATAGTATCAACGGTTATTGTTTCCACACAGTATTATTTAGCTTCTTCTATTCCTTTGGTTATATACCATTGTTGAATGATAGATAACGTATTGTTAACGACCCAGTACATTACCAACCCGGATGGGAAGAAGAGGAAAAATACTGTAAATACAAGTGGAAACATCTTTATGATTTTTGCTTGTAATGGATCAATAGGAGCTGGATTCAAACTCTGTTGAATCTTCATAGTGATGCCCATCAAAATTGGCAAAATATAAAACGGATCTTGCGCGGACAAATCCTGCAGCCACATAGCAAAAGGGGCTTGGCGAAGTTCTACCGTTTCTACTAATACCCAATATAGCGATATGAATACCGGTATCTGAACCAAAATAGGTAAACAACCACCCAATGGATTCACTTTTTCGCGCTTGTATAAATCCATCATTTCTTTGTTAAACCGCTGCCTGTCATCAGCGAATCTCTCTTGAAGCTCTTTCAATCGAGGCTGGATTTTGCGCATTTTGGCCATGGAAATAAAACTGGCCTGTGACAGTTTAAAAAACAGTAATTTGATAGTGAGTGTTACGCCGATAATTGCAAACCCCCAGTTAGCAGTAAACCCGTAGATTTGATTCAATAACCAGTAAATAGGTTTAGCTACCACTGTCAGCCAGCCATAATCAACTGTCAACTCAAGACCCGTAGCGACTTTCTCTAACAACGGTTGTATTTTAGGACCCGCAAATAATTGTGCGGCAAATTCAACTTGCCCATTAGGTTCAACTGTTTTAATAGGCGAATAAGAGCCTATGACATAGCGAGAATCTTTAAGGTCTTTGGTATAAAAATTATTTTCTTCATCTTTAGGTGGTACCCAAGCAGCAGCAAAATAGTGCTGGATCATAGCGCTCCAACCGCCTATAGTTTTTATAGCCAAATTTTCTTTAGCCATGTCGTCAAAGTTAACTTTTTGATACTTATCTTCTTCTGTGTAAACCACTCCTCCTGCATAGGTCCTGATAAAGGTATTAGCCGATGCATCGGAATAAGGAGTTCTCAATAATTGGCTATATTGCCGCCCTGACCAGGACGTAGTTCCATTATTTTTTACATTTTGAAGCAAGCTTATTTCATAACTGCCTCTTTTGAATACAAGAGTCTTGGTAACGACTAAGCCTTTACCATCTGTCCATGTCAGAGGGACTTCAATAGTATCTTGACCATCTATCAATTCATAATTATTCTTTTCAGCATTGAACACGCTATGGTGATTAGCAGCACTTAAAGTACTGTTCTCGGCAATCAAACCGCTTTGTGCCAGAAATAATTTTTCTTTATCCGTATTGAAAAGACGGATAGGAGTTGTGTCTTTTTCTGAAGGTGACAAACCAAATGTTTCTCTAATCCCTTGAACAACAGTATTGTATTTTTCTAGAGGATAATTGAGTAAATCAAGATTTTGTAGAGTTCCGCCTTGAGTATTGATCTCAAGTGCCAATACATCCGTTTTTACCGTAATGATTTGTCCGGTAGTGGAAACAGATGCCATAGGCGCATTTGTGTCATTCCTACCTTGAGCTTGTGACAAATCAGATGCATCTACTGTTGCTGGTAAATCACCCTTAGTTGCTACTTCAGGCTGATCAGATATTGCTATGGCAGGCTTTGGACCGTAATCAATTTGCCATGCTTGCCACAGCATATAACTTATCATTGCAAAAATGACAATCAGTATAAATCTTATGTTATCCATTTTTTTTACCAAATATTTTTGGAACTGGGTCAAATCCACCCTCATGATAAGGGTGACATCTGAGTAATCTTCTGATCGTAAGATAGGAGCCTTTGACCGCCCCATGCATATGAAGCGCTTCTAAAGCATAACTTGAACAGCTTGGATAAAAACGACAGCTATTCCCTAGCAAAGGACTTATAAAGTATTTATAAAACTTTATCACTGCTATGAGCAAGATTCGCATCTGTTTACCAACCTAAGCCAATGTTTTTCCAATGACTTTCTCAGTACTTCTGGAGAGACATCAACTGCACTTTTTCGTGCTAAAACAACTATGTCGATATTTGATAACTTATGCTGTTGCATTCTAAAGCTCTCGCGAACTGTTCTTTTAAGTCTGTTTCTATCTACAGCCCGCTTAATGTTTTTTTTAGCAATTGCCAAACCAAGCCTTGGGCAATCACTGTGATTGCTTGCTGCTAGTAGCGTAAAATAGCTATCGCTTGATTTTACAGGGTTGGCAAATACCTTTTTATATTCTGCTGGCTTCCTTAACCTTAAATAGGGAGGGAAACTTAATATCTTATTCAAAGACTAGACAGACAATTTTACACGGCCTTTCGCTCTGCGAGCGTTGAGCACTTTACGACCGCCTCTTGTTGCCATTCTTGCACGAAAACCATGAGTTCTTGCGCGTTTGATTTTACTGGGTTGATAAGTTCTTTTCATTGGTCTGCATCCTGATGAAGTGGTTGTTAATTAAAAACGGATAAAAAGATTCGGGATCATAAAATAGCTTGACCTATTTTGTCAATTAAACTCACTTTGTTTCATGTTACAATGACCCATATTTTGTCGTCACAACACTTAATTTGTTAATCAAAATTACTAATGAGCTCCATCTGGAATAACTGTCTTGTCAAACTTGAAAACGAAATAGCACCTTCCGAGTTCAGCACCTGGATCAGGCCATTACAAGCGCTTGAAAGCGACGATCATATCAAGCTTTTGGCACCTAACCGTTTTGTTCTTGATTGGGTTAAAGAACATCATTTAAATAAACTTGAAAATGCTATTGATGAATTTTCAAATGGTAATTTGACATTAACGCTTGAAATAGGATCAAAAAAGTCAACTACAGCCTTACCATTGCAATCCAATAAATCAAGTGAAATAAAGAAATCCAGGCCCAATTTTTTAAATCGCGCATTTACCTTTGATAATTTTGTAGAAGGAAAATCAAATCAGCTGGCAAAAGCCGCGTCTATTCAGGTTTCTGAAAATATCGGCAAAGCATACAACCCGCTTCTCATTTATGGTGCATCGGGATTAGGTAAAACCCATATGATGCATGCAATAGGTAATGCCATATTACAGAAAAATCCATCCGCTAACGTTGTCTATCTGCACTCAGAAAAATTCGTGCAGGACATGGTTAAAGCTTTGCAGCAAAACGCCATCAATACTTTCAAAGAATATTATCGAGGCGTAGATACTCTGCTGATCGACGATATTCAATTCTTTGCTGGAAAAGAGCGTTCACAAGAAGAATTTTTCCACACGTTTAATACGTTATTGGAAAAAAAGCACCAGGTCGTTTTAACCTGTGATAAGTATCCCAAAGAAATAGTAGGCCTTGAGGATCGATTAAAATCAAGGTTTGGTTGGGGATTACCTGTTGCTATTGAGCCACCTGATCTTGAAACAAGGGCGGCTATTCTTATGAAAAAAGCAGCATTAGTCAATGTCGAGTTACCACAAGAAGTAGCGTTTTTTATTGGCAAGCGAATTCCTTCCAATGTAAGAGACTTAGAAGGAGCTCTAAGAAGGGTTATTGCAAATTCTCAATTTACCGGCAGGGAAATTACCACAGAGTTTGTAAAAGAGGCCTTACATGACCTTATATCGCTTCAGGATAAATTGGTAAGTGTTGAAAATATACAGAAAACAGTGGCTGAATATTTTAAAATCCGTGTAGCTGATTTATCTTCAAAAAACAGGAGGCAGTCCATAACCAGGCCTCGACAAATTGCGATGACCCTGGCCAGAGAGCTTACCTCACATAGTTTTCCAGAAATTGGCGAAGCATTTGGTGGCCGTGACCATACCACTGTAATTAATGCATGCAAGAGGATTGCAGAGTTAAGAGATTCTGATTCAAAAATGGAAGAAGACTATTTGAACCTGTTGAGAACCTTGTCACATTAACTGTGAATAAGGTGTGATTATTCGTGATTTACAAATACATAGATTTTTAACCTTTCTTTGTTAAGAGCTTATCCACAGGGTTTTAGACAACTTATTAATTTATATAAACTATTGATTATAAAGGAAAAAATGGGTTTATTAACAGATATTAACTGGTTTAATAGTAATAATAAAATATTTTAAGAATATGAAATTTATTATTAATAGAGAGCAATTACTCATTCCATTGCAGCAAATTGTCAGTGTTATTGAAAAAAGACAGACCATGCCAATTCTGTCAAATGTGCATATGAAATTAACAGCTGATAATTTGGAATTAATAGGGACCGATCTCGAAATTCAAATTATGGCAAATATTAAATTTGATTATTCGACGGAGCCCGGCGAAATAACTATCCCAGCCCGAAAGTTATTGGATATTTGCCGCTTGTTACCTAGTCAGGCAGAGATAAAATTTGAACTGACAAATGAGAAAATGAAAGTTCTTTCTGGGCGAAGCCGGTTTTCGTTAAGCACTTTACCTGCAGAAAATTATCCAGAATTTTCTGAAACCCCACTTGAAAATCAATTTTATATCAATGCAGGTCTGCTAAAAGTGGCTTTGGAAAAGACTGTTTTTTGTATGGCTAATCAAGATGTCCGTTATTACTTGAATGGTTTGATGCTTAATATTTCAAATTCTAAACTTCGGATGGTTGCTTCAGATGGTCATCGCTTATCTGTTTACGAAAATGAATTACAATCGCCGACTGGCTATGAGGCTAGAATCATCATTCCTAGAAAAGGCGTAATGGAATTGTTGCGTCTACTGGATGATCCTGAAACGGATCTATCAGTACAATTTTCATCTAACAATATTAAAGTCGTCATAAAAAATATTATTTTTTCTGCAAAATTAGTTGATGCACGTTACCCCGACTTTAATAAAGTATTTCTCCAGGATTTCCGCAACCCTATCTACGTTCAAAGACAAATTCTTAAAGATGCGCTAACCCGAGTTGCTATTTTGTCCAATGAAAAATTCAAAGGAATTTCTATTGAAATATCGCCTAACAGTTTAAAAATTTCAGCGCATAACCCTGAGCATGAAGAGGCCGAAGAAGAATTATTTATTGAATATCAAGATGAATTAACAATTTCATTCAACGCGCAATATTTACTCGATGCCGTAAGTAATATGGATTCTGAATTAGCGGTTATTTCAATTGCAAGCAATTTGAGCAGTTGCATTTTTGAGGAACCGGTAGCACAGCCTTATCGATACATTGTTATGCCCATGCGCCTCTAAGTGGATAGATTTGTAATTTATGAGTTTACAGAAACTCACTATTTACAACGTTAGAAACATTCAAAAAGCCACACTGATACCTTCGCCTGGCCTCAATCTGATATATGGTAAAAATGCGAGTGGTAAAAGTGCGTTACTTGAAGCTATTTTTCTGCTGGGTCGTGCCCGGTCATATAGGACTACAACGATCAAGCACTCCATCAAGTATGATGAAAGTCAACTTACGGTTAGCGGAAGCGTCTTATTAAAAAACGGGATTAACTGTCAATTAGGCATTCAACTGGATGGAAAATCCAGTGAAATTAGAATTAATCACCAATCTCAGCAATCTAGAGATCTTCTGGCTTATTCTCTACCTATCTTGTTGATTGACCCAAAAAGTTATCGCCTGCTTGATGCCGGTGCGCAAATCAGAAGAGAATTTATTGACTGGGGCATTTTTAATTTAAATGAACATTTTCTAATCGCTTGGCGTAACTATAAACGAGCTTTGCTACAGCGTAATGCTTTGTTAAAAATGAGAAACATCAAGCAATTAGAGGTTTGGACTAATGAATTAGTCAATTACGGCATTATCGTAAACGAACATAGACAACTTTATGTTCAGAATTTATTACCCGTTTTTAAAGACGTTTTAACTCAATTTATTTCTCTTGATGATATAAATATTTTGTTTCAATTAGGCTGGGATAAAAGTAAGGGCTTCCTATCTAGTCTTAATAATGATCTTGAAAAAGATATACGCTATGGTTTTACTCATAGCGGTCCTCACCGGTCAGACTTGCTATTGTTGATCGGTCAACGCTTGGCTAAGGACTTTGTTTCAAGAGGGCAACTAAAGTGCATTGTTTTAGCACTGAAATTGGCCCAAATTAAACTGATGGTTATGGAGCATAATAATAATGGCTGTATTTTAATCGATGATTTCACAGCTGAATTAGATTGGGTGAATAGAAACAAATTACTTAGCTATCTTTCACAACTTAGTTTTCAAGTTTTTCTAACTGCTACTGAAGTTAATGAATTTGGTGACATTAGTGGACTTAAAAATTTCAAAATGTTTCACGTGAAACAGGGCGAAATTGATGAAGTTAATAGTTTCACGTGAAACATTACAATAATAAAAGTGTAAAACATGACAGAAAATAATAATCAGCAATATGACAGTACAAGTATTCAGGTTCTTAAAGGATTAGATGCAGTCAGAAAAAGACCAGGGATGTATATAGGTGATACTGACGATGGATCGGGTTTACATCATATGGTTTTCGAAGTAGTCGATAATTCAATCGACGAAGCGCTGGCAGGGCATTGTAAAGAAGTTAAAGTCATTATTCACAGCAATGGATCAGTAACAGTTGCTGATGATGGAAGAGGCATCCCTGTCGATATTCACGAGGAAGAGGGACGTTCTGCTGCGGAAGTTATTATGACGGTTTTGCATGCGGGTGGAAAATTTGACAGCAACTCGTATAAAGTATCAGGAGGATTACATGGAGTAGGGGTTTCTGTTGTTAATGCTTTGTCGGAAGAGCTTAACCTTGAGGTTAGGAAAAGTGGGCAGTTATATAAACAAAAATACATTTTGGGTGAACCGGTTGCTCCCTTAGCCGCAGTCGGCAAGACAGAAGGAAGCGGAACAAAAATAAATTTTAAACCTAGCCCGCAAATATTCGCAGATGTTGAGTTTCATTATGATATTTTGGCGAAAAGGCTCAGAGAGCTTTCATTCCTTAATTCAGGCGTAAGAATCAGTTTAGAAGATGAACGTACTGATAAAAAAGATGTGTTCGAGTTTGAGGGTGGTATAGGCGCATTTGTTGAGCATTTGAATAAAAATAAAACACCTTTGTTTCCTGATGTATTTCACTTTATAGCAGAGAGGGAAGGAGTAACGATTGAAGTTGCAATGCAATGGAATGACTCATACCAGGAAAATGTATTTTGCTATACCAACAACATTCCTCAACGTGAAGGAGGAAGTCATCTAGCTGGATTTAGAGGGGCATTAACGCGGACTATCAATCAGTATATTGAATCTAGTGGTATTGCAAAAAAAGAAAAAGTTGCAACTTCCGGCGACGATTCGAGAGAAGGATTGACAGCGGTATTATCGGTTAAGGTTCCGGACCCCAAGTTTTCATCTCAAACAAAAGATAAGCTGGTTTCATCGGAAGTGAAGCCTTTAGTCGAATCAGCGATGAATGAAAAGTTTCAAGAGTTTCTTTTAGAACATCCTCAAACTGCTAAAACAATTGTTGGAAAAATAATTGAAGCTGCGCGGGCTCGTGAAGCAGCAAGAAAAGCGCGAGAAATGACTCGCCGGAAAACATCATTGGATATAGCGGGTTTACCAGGTAAATTGGCTGACTGTCAGGAAAAAGACCCCGCTTTATCAGAATTATTCATAGTGGAAGGGGATTCAGCGGGCGGTTCTGCCAAACAGGGGCGAGACAGGCGTACGCAAGCCATATTGCCTTTGAAGGGTAAAATATTAAATGTAGAAAAAGCTCGTTTCGACAAAATGATATCGTCAGAGGAAGTAGGGACGCTGATAACAGCTTTAGGCTGTGGCATAGGTAAGGATGAATACAATTTAGCTAAACTACGGTATCACCGCATTATCATCATGACCGATGCAGACGTTGACGGCTCTCATATCAGAACTTTATTGCTGACATTCTTTTATAGACAATTGCCCGAAATAATTGAAAAAGGTTACATCTATATTGCTCAGCCACCGTTATATAAAGTTAAAAAAGGCAAACAAGAGCATTACGTTAAAGATGATGCAGGATTAAATGAGTATTTAATCCAAATGGCCCTGGATAAAGCTCAGTTGTTTACGGTCCCAAGTGCACCTCCGATTCAAGGCCAGGGACTTGAAAAACTGGCTAAACAGTATGTCGACGTGGTCAGCATAATCAATCGCTTATCGCGAAAGTACGATGATATTTTTCTGGAAAATATTGTATATATGCCTGTCATTACCGATGAAATCAAACAAAGTAAAGAAGAATTTGTTGCGTGGATAGGACAGCTGGAATCGCTATTATTAAAGTCAGTTGAAAAATCACTCTTTAATATTGAATTGGATTACCGTTCTATGGATGAATTTTCAATCATCGTGAACAAACGTTTACATAGCAATACCAAAACATTTGTATTGCAGAATAGTTTTTTCACAGGAAATGATTATCGAAAATTTGCTCAGTACGCAGAAGATACTTACAGCATGTTCAGTGATGAATCATTCATTCAGATGGGTGAGAAGAAGCATAATATAAAGAGTTTTAAAGAAGCGTTTGATTGGATGATGAGGGAAGTAAAAAAGGGACAGCATATACAGCGCTACAAAGGTTTGGGAGAGATGAACCCCGAACAACTTTGGGAAACGACGCTGGATTCAAACAGCCGCAGATTACTCAGAGTAAGAATAGAAGACGCAATTGCTGCTGATGAGATTTTTACAACCTTGATGGGCGATGTGGTTGAGCCACGCAGAGATTTTATTGTTAAAAATGCATTGGATGTGACTAATTTGGATGTTTAGTAAATAAATTGTCATGTCAGATTCATATTGTAATTGAATGTGTTTTGAAGTGGTCGGTAAATTACTGGCCACATTTGAAGTAGTCGGCGCTGGTTAGCAGACTTAACTTTCTTATAAAGGATTGCATGAAGTTCACTGAAGATACGCGCGTCAAGATTCCAGTCATCCTGCATTTGGTTCGCCTCGGTTACCAATACTTATCGCTGAAGGAACAGCGATGGGATTTGGAATCCAACCTCTTTCCCGATTTGTTTAAATCCGCAATTTGCAAGATCAATCCCGGCGTGGCCGATGCCGATGTTGATCGTATGTGGGTGGATGTCAAACTCGCTTTAGACAACGATGATCTTGGTCAAGCTTTCTACAACAAGCTTACGGACCGTTCCGGTACTAAGCTGATAGACTTTGAGAACTTCAACAACAATGACTTTTATGTCGT
Organism: Methylicorpusculum sp.; assembly: GCF_030651835.1. GTDB lineage: Bacteria > Pseudomonadota > Gammaproteobacteria > Methylococcales > Methylomonadaceae > Methylicorpusculum. Next base: position 101,165 of record NZ_JAUSBX010000083.1, read on the forward strand.
GACCGAACTGACCTACCAAAACGGTGATGAAGAGTTTCGACCTGACATCACACTGCTAATCAACGGCATGCCTTTGGTGTTCATTGAGGTTAAAAAACCTAATAACCGTGAAGGTATAGTGGCGGAACGAGACCGTATCAATAAACGGTTCCAAAATCCCAAATTCAAGCGCTTTGCAAATATCACCCAGTTGATGATCTTCTCTAACAACATGGAGTATGACGACGCCGATTTTCAACCGATTCAAGGTGCGTTTTATGCCACTCCTTCTTATCAGGAGGCCAAATTCAACTACTTCCGCGAAGAAGAGCAGTTGAATTTAACAGCATTGCTCAAGCCCATCTCAGACGAGATGGAACTCAACGTCTTGAAAGACAATAACCTTGATGTCATTCGCTACAATCCGGAATTCATCACCAACAAAGACCCCAACCGGCCGACCAATCGCACTTGCACCTCGTTGCTGAGCCGTGAGCGGCTGGCTTTCATGCTGCGCTACGCCTTGGTCTATGCGCATGAAAATGAAGGCGTACAAAAACACGTCATGCGTTACCCGCAGTTATTCGCTACCAAAGCCATTGAGCGTAAACTTAACGTAGGGATTAAAAAAGGCATCATCTGGCACACCCAAGGCAGCGGTAAAACAGCATTGGCCTACTTTAACGTGCGCTTTTTGACCGATTACTTTCAGCAGAGGCAAATCGTCCCCAAGTTCTATTTCATCGTCGATCGGATTGATCTGCTGACTCAGGCGCACCGGGAATTTACCAGTCGCGGTTTGACCGTGTATACCATCAACTCGCGCGAAGCCTTCAGCCGAGACATCAAAGCGACACAAGTCATTCACAATCATTCCGGTAAGCCTGAGATCACAGTCGTCAATATTCAAAAATTCAAGGATGACCCGGATGTAGTATCTAGCAAGGATTATGACGTTGCCATTCAGCGGGTTTACTTTCTGGACGAAGTTCACCGCAGCTACAATCCTAAAGGCAGCTTCCTGGCAAATCTGGATCAGTCCGATCGCAATGCGGTCAAAATTGGCCTGACGGGCACACCGTTGCTGGGAGACGATTACAACACGCGCACGCTGTTCGGCGACTACATACACAAGTATTACTACAACGCCTCGATTGCCGACGGTTACACCTTGCGATTGATTCGGGAAGAGATTGCCACCCATTATAAAATTGCCCTGCAACAAGCACTGGCGGAAGCGGAAGTATTGCAAGGCGACGTTGACAGGAAACGGGTTTACGCCCATCCTGCCTTTGTTGAACCAATGCTCGATTACATCGTTACCGACTTCGAAAAAAGCCGGGGCGCTTTAAATGATGCCAGTATCGGTGGTATGGTGATTTGCGACAGTGCAGAACAAGCCCGGCAATTGTTCGAGCTATTCAATGCTCAATACGCAAAAGCCCCTATTCCGGCAGAAGCAGCTGCCAATGACCCCGACTTTCCCAGGCTAAAACAGGCGGCAGAAGAGACGGGCATTTATCGTGTCAAACACAAACAAGACAACAAGGTCAGAACGGCAGCTTTGATTCTGCACGATGTCGGCAGCAAGGAAGAACGCAAAGAGTGGGTGGAAGATTTCAAGGCGGGCAAAATTGACCTTCTCTTTGTGTACAACATGCTGCTCACCGGCTTCGATGCCAAACGCTTGAAGAAACTCTACCTGGGCCGAGTGATTCGTAAGCACAACCTTTTACAAGCCTTGACGCGGGTCAACCGCACTTACAAAGACTTTCGCTACGGCTACGTGGTGGACTTTGCCGACATTCGCCAGGAGTTCGATGCTACCAACAAAGCCTATTTCGACGAATTGCAAGCCGAACTCGGCGACGAGATGGAGCATTACTCCCACTTGTTCAAATCCCAGGAAGAAATCGCTGCCGAAATCGAACACATCAAGGACGTATTGTTCCGTTACGATACCGAAAACGCCGAAGTATTTTCTCAGCAGATCAGCGCGATACAAGACCGGGAAACCGTACTGGCTTTGAAAAAGGCCCTGGCCGATGCCAAAAGTCTGTATAACCTGATCCGCTTGCAGGGTGAATACGGCTTTTTGGAAACGCTGGATTTTCAAAAACTCAATCAACTCTACCGGGAAACGAGCAACCACCTGGATTTACTCAATCTCAAGGAAACACTGGAACAAGGTACAGACACCACCAACCTGCTGAACGTGGCGCTGGAAGACGTGATCTTCAAGTTCATCAAAATCGGCGAAGAAGAGCTGGTATTGGCCGACAAGCTGAAAAATACCTTGCGCCGCACCCGCGAAGCGCTGGCCAGCAATATCGACCAGCAAGATCCTAAATTCGTCACTTTAAAAGAAGAACTGGAGCGCTTGTTCAAGAAAAAGAATTTGTCAGAAATCACTCAGGATGAAATGACCGCCAACATCGATACCCTTAACAAAATCCATGAGCGCATCAAAGAACTGAACCGTCAGAACAACCAACTGCAGCAGAAGTACCAAGGCGATGCCAAATACACCCGCATCCATAAACGTTTGATTGAGCGCGGTGGCATTTCTGATTCCGAACGCAAAATCTTCGAAGCGCTGATCGGCATAAAGCAGGACGCCGACGCACAAGTGCTGCAAAATACCCGGATATTGGATAACGAAAGTTATTTTGAACGGGCCATGATGCCCTTGGTCATTAGTCGCTTTATGGATCAGCAACAGATCACCCTCAACCCCGACGCCTCTCGTTACATCAATCATCTGGTCGTCGCGGAATATCTGAAAGAATTTAATACCGGAGCACGCCATTGGTAGAGCAGGAGTTTCAACAAAAAACCAAAGCCTTGATCGACAGCCTGAAAAGCATCTGTGCCAATTATGGCCTGGGCAACGATGGCAACGAATTCAAAATCATTACCCAAACCTTCCTGTACAAGTTCTTAAACGACAAATTCGCCTTCGAAGCCAAAAAGCTGGATCAAGCCATCGCCAATGCTGACAAGTGGGAAGAAGCACTGACTCAGCTTAGCGAAGACGATCTGGAAATGCTGCAAATGCGGATGGGCCCGGATACCGCACGCCTGAAACCCAGGCATTTCATCAATTACCTGTTCAGTCAGCAAAACGCGCCGGATTTCGCCAAGCTGTTCGACGACACTCTGATGGACATCGCCATCAGCAATAACGATGTGTTCGCGGTCAAAACCGACGGCGGTGCCAAGGTAGTGCTGTTCGATCGGCTCAGTAACTATATCGCCGACGATTCCAAACGTGATAATTTTTGTCGCGCAATTATCAACAAACTGGTGGAATTTAGTTTCGAGCGTATCTTCACCCAGAAATTTGACTTCTACGCCACGATCTTCGAATACCTGATCAAGGACTACAACAGCAACAGCGGCGGCAAGTATGCCGAATATTTTACTCCGCATGCGGTGGCGCGGATCATGGCGGAAATTCAGGTGCCCAAACCCCAGCAAGGTCAGATCAAAAACGTCAGCGTTTATGACCCTTCCGCCGGTTCCGGCACGCTGCTGATGAATGTGGCCCACGCCATCGGCGAAAACCGCTGCAGCATTTACACTCAGGATATCTCGCAAAAATCTTCCAATCTGTTACGCCTGAACCTGATCCTGAATAACCTGGTGCACTCCATTCCGCAAGTGATCCAGGGCAACACCTTGCTGCATCCCTACCATAAGGATGGCAGCGAGCTAAAACGTTTCGATTACATCGTTTCCAACCCGCCCTTCAAGCTGGATTTCAGCGATTACCGCGACGAGCTGGACACCAAGGCCAACCAGCAGCGCTTCTTTGCCGGCATACCCAAGGTCAAAGCCAAAGCCACGGACAAGATGGAAATTTACCAATTGTTTCTGCAGCACATCATTTACTCGCTTAATACCGGTGGCAAGGCGGCCGTGGTGGTGCCGACCGGCTTTATCACTGCTCAAGCCGGTATTGACAAAGCTATTCGTCGGCATCTGGTCGAACACCAGATGCTGGCCGGGGTGGTGTCCATGCCCAGTAATATCTTCGCGACTACCGGTACCAATGTTTCCATTCTGTTTATTGACGCCGGCAATAAAGATAAAGTCGTGCTGATCGACGCTTCCAATCTGGGGCAGAAAGTTAAAGAAGGCAAAAACCAGAAAACGGTGCTCAGCCCGGAAGAAGAGCAGCGTATCATCGACGTGTTCAATGCCAAGCGGGTGGAAGAAGATTTTTCGGTGGTGGTTGGTTACGACGAAATCGTCGCGAAGAATTACTCGCTCAGCGCGGGCCAGTATTTCGATGTCAAGATTGAATATGTCGATATTACGCCTGAAGAGTTTGCCGCCAAAATGCAAGGTTTTAGCGATAATCTGGAAAGCTTGTTTGGTCAGTCGCGGGAATTAGAGGTGGAAATCAAAAATCAGTTGGTTGGGCTGAAATATGAGTAATATCGTTTGGCCTAAAAAACCATTGTCGATTCTTACTTCAAAAATAGGGGATGGTATTCATGGCACACCTATCTACGTTGAAACAGGTGGCTTCCCTTTTGTTAATGGGAATAACTTAAAGCAAGGGGCTATTGTCATTACTGAAGATACAAAACGGGTTGATCAAGAAGAATTCGAAAAATACTTTATTGAATTCGATGAAAACACCCTTTTTATGTCAATAAACGGCACTTTGGGTAGCCTTGCTAAATATAACGGTGAGGAAATTATTCTTGGCAAAAGTGCTGCTTACATCAAGTGTAAAGGTATTAACATAGATTATTTGTACTACTACCTCCAGTTAAAAGAGGTTAAAAATCAGATGTGGAATATTGCGACAGGATCAACAATTAAGAACCTGTCGCTAGCCTCTATACGAGAGCTTGAAGTGCCTGTCCCAAGTGGCGATATACAGACGAAAATAGCCCAAGTATTTTCTGTAATAGACGCCAAAATCGAACTCAACAACCGCATCAACGCCGAGTTGGAAGCGATGGCGAAGACCTTGTATGACTACTGGTTTGTGCAGTTCGACTTTCCCTTCGACTTTGCCCAAGGCAAGCCCGCCACCAACGGCAAACCCTACAAATCTTCGGGCGGCAAAATGGCCTACAACCCAATCCTAAAACGGGAAATACCGGAGGAGTGGGAAACAACAACTGTTGGCAAAATTGCTAAAACAGCGCTTGGAGGTACGCCATCAACTGAAGTTGATGATTACTGGGAAAATGCTGATATTCCATGGCTTAGTTCTGCTGAAACAGCCTCATTCCCAGTGGTCGGCTCCGAGCAAAAAATTACGCAAAAGGGTCTCGAGGATTCAGCTGCAACCCTTTTGCCAAAGGGAACAGTGGTTATTTCGATAGTCCGTTATATCAGGCCGTCAATATTGGGGATTGATGCGGCAACCAATCAATCGGTAGTCGGAATCAAAGAGTGTTCTCGTTTGAAGAGTTCTTTTATTTATCCTTATTTTTGCAGCGAAGTTCCTAGGTTAATGGGGCTTAGAACGGGGGCGCAACAGCCGCATATTAACAAGCGTGTTATTGATGAAAGTCCCATAGTGTTACCTACTGATTGTGTACTTGAAGAGTACTACAAGAAACTTGATCCTATTTACGAGCAAATTATGACGTTAGCTTTTGAGAATTATAAGCTCATTGAACTGCGTGAATGGCTCCTCCCTATGCTAATGAACGGCCAAGTGACGATAAAACAATGAATTACGTGTTTAGGCTACTACTGACCTTTAATGCGACGTCGCTATTGGTTATTATCTTTCTGGTTCAAAAGGGGCACACATTGGGGGGATTCTTCAACATCTAGTAGCTCTGCCAAACGTTATTTCTTACGCTATTTACTTGTTGGTGCCTATTTTGTTGACGGGCTTAAGTATTTTGCTCAGTTCAAAGTTGGGTAGAGACAGTTTTAAAACAGGAGAGACCATTAGTATAGAACATGCCAACAATAGTTTCCTGCCCAGCTATTTAGGTTATTTTTTCGTAGTCCTGAGCGTGGGAAATTGGGAAACCCTTGTCTTTGTTTATAGCGTGTTATTTGTTTTTACTTTTTTGTCGCAAGCACTGTATTTCAATCCATTGTTTCTGCTTTTCGGTTTCGAGTTTTACAACATCACCACTAAGAACGGCGCTGCAATATTTTTAATAAGTCGTCAACTCTATAAAACACCGGCTGATATTGAGATTTCGGCTGCGTATCGAATTAATAATTACACATTTATCGAACGAGGTTAATGCATGGATCAGGTACTTGCTAAGGTTAAAGGAAATGGCAAAAAGAAATTCTTCAAGTTGCTGTCAGATCAAACACTCTTTGACGTTTCCTTACAAGGGATGGACTTTGTTGAATACAATCCTGATCATAACCTTGATGAAGATTCCTGGTTCAAGATTGAACAGTTCAGCCAACAGCCATATTGCATCGATTTACTAAAAAAGGATTTTGTATCTTCGGAATACGATGATCTACCCAAAGATAAATTTTCAAAAATTGCTTATCTGTGCTCCTTTCAGGGAAATTACTACTATTTCCAAAAAATCACTCCATCGTTGTTTGTTACCAGAAAGATGATCGTATTTGGTGAGATTGCTGAACTGGAAAACGGTGGTAGGCGATTAGTTGTCAATCCAATGCCAGACGCGATTTACCAAAAGGATTTCGATACGCTTGTGTTCCGTAATCTCGCGACTATATCCAGCATTTTTACAGGAATTGACGATCTGTACAAGGAGGCTACACAGGAAGAAGTAGAGGCGTTTCTCGATGAATCTTTTGTTGAATTATCGGAGGAATATGGCGTTGAAAAGGTGTCCAAACCGAATCGTAAGCGAGTAGCGCTGGCTATGAGTACACTTGCTGCTATGCCTGATGAAGATAGGGATCAGATGCTGTCTTACATCGACAGCTATTGTAAGGAGAAACTTAAATTTGACGCAGAGAATAAAAAATTCGAAATTACGTCTGACGAAGAACTGAAGCTGTTACTTTACGGAATTGAGCAACGCTTTTATACAACTCAAATAGGAAATGAAAAACGCTTGGCTAATTCAGTACAAAAATTAATATAAGAACTAAATTCTGAATGCATAAATGACGTATAAAGCAAACTTTAACGGCTGGCAAAACCTGACCCTCGAAGACTTGTTGGTGGCCTATCGCAAGGCCAAGGCGGATTGTTTTTTCGAAAATACCTTTCCCACTGCCATCAAGTTCGCCGAGTATGAGCAAGACCTGTTGGCTAATCTGAATGTTCTTCTTTCCAGCCTGCAAACTAGCAAAGGTTTCGCGGAGAACGACGGTTATTTGGGCGAATTTCGCCTGCTACCCAAGAAGCTGTCATTCAAGCCCAAAGCGGATGCTGGCAATGGTCATGTGCATTTTTCGAACTCGCAACGGGCTTTCGAACATCTGACTAAAAACAATGATCTAATCCCCGAGTTTCGGATTGTTGGTGACTTTCCCGTTGATAGTCACATCATTTCCTCGTTGTGGATCAATATGGTCGGGCATAAGTTTGATGCCTGTTTGGACGACAACTGTTACGGCGCACGACTCAGGCGGATACGCAACGATGAATTGCTCGACAAGCATGCGCCTAAGCCGTTTCATATCAGTGCAATTGGTTCGTTCACCCCGTATTTCCAGCCGTATCAACAATGGCGTAACGATGGCTTGCAAGCCATACGTGGCGAATTGGAGAAAGACCGGGACATCATCGCGGTCTCGTTGGATTTAAAAAGCTATTACCATTTTGTCGATCCAATGGCGCTGGCATTGCCTGATTTACATCGGGAATTAGGTCTGGAATTAACGGAAGAAGAACAAGTGTTTACCCGGCAATTGGCGGAATTTCTAGCTAAATGGGCAGAGCAGGCAGATCGTTTTGCTCAAAAAACAATTAAGGGCAAAGCGAAGATCGCTGGTGGTTTGGTGATTGGTTTAACCGCCAGTCGAATTGTTTCCAATGTGTTGTTGCATCGCTGGGATTGCCTGATCAAGCAGAAGCTTGCTCCCGTGCATTATGGGCGTTATGTGGATGATATGTTTCTGGTACTTCGCGATACAGCTACGATTGCTAACAGCGATGACTTTATGGCGTTTTTGCAGGAACGTCTTGGCAAGGACTGTATTTTTCAGGATACCGCCGGATCAAAAGCTAAAAAAGGCGACTCCAGCAAAATCTGGCAGATTCAACAAGGCGAAGAATTACAGGGTTCGTCGCGAATCATGCTGCAATCGGATAAGCAAAAATTGTTTTTGCTACAAGGCCGCGCTGGTCAAGATTTGCTCGACAGTATCGAAAAGGAAATATATGAGCTGTCCAGTGAACATCGTCTGATGCCTTCCCCAGATCAATTGGAGGATTCGACAGCGGCGAGGGTGTTATCGGCTGCTGGCAGCGTTGGCGAAAACGCGGATGCGCTACGCAGGGCTGACGGCCTTACCATTCGCCGCTTAAGTTGGTCGCTATACTTGCGAAATGTCGAAACCTTGGCCCGTGATTTACCGGCGCATGAGTGGTCGGCTCAGCGTGCTGATTTTTATCAGTTTGCGCATAACCATATTTTGCGACCAGACAGTTTGTTCGCACATTTCAACCAGCAATTCTCAATTTAAAACCATAGCTTGTATAATGTTTAATTTTTGCAACCTGCACGGAAGCTTATGGCCAGTCCCTTTCATCCCTCAACGAAACCGGCACCCTTTACAGCGCGCTCATTGATTGACAAAACCCGC
>NZ_JAUSBX010000138.1 GCF_030651835.1 Methylicorpusculum sp.
GTCCGGCAAGCCCTTTTTCCGTAAACCGCCTTCGCCATTTGCTGACACGAGGAATCGAACAGGCTAATGTCGCGGCAACCTCTTGATTTTGCTTGCCTGTTGCGCACTCTAAAATAATTTGAGCACGCTCGACCAGTCGACACTCGGCACTATGACTGCGGACTATTTTTTCAAGCTGTTGTTTTTGTTCGGTGGTCAGTGTTATTTCTATCGCTTTTCTAGGCATAATGCCTAGTATAGCTGATAGACTATGTTATTTATGCAATTAAACACTAGCTGTGATGCAACAGCCATACATTTCAAAACTTGAATGTCGCAAAGTGGCCGATAAGTTGAGGTCGCCAACGACTGCTTTGTAGTCCTCAAGTTTCCAAATCTGGCTTCGGCCGACTGGCCGCTTTTGAGATGCTCGAGTGACAAAAATGGGTCGGTAACGAGCATTGGCAGTTCAACCAACTATTGCGCATAACAAGTCAGTGCATTTTTAAACGATCCAACCGGATTTTGCACAAAACGGCGTGATTAAAAAGCATGAGCCGTTCTGATTTCCAACCCTAGAATGCAAATAGCCGAAATAAGCAAAAAAAGATTCAAATAGGATTTTGAAAGCCCATCAAACAAGAAGTTGGAGTCTGACGGTTAATCGTGACTTGCATGATCGATCGCCCATGTTAGAAATATCATTAACAAATCGATTTTTCTTTGCGAGGCAACATGACAAACCATATCGTCAAACCCTTCAAATTCTGCACGCCCGATCACTGGCTGCGTCGATGCGTCAATATTTGCCTGATGGGTGTCGGCGGTACCGGCTCTGAAGTCTTAACCAGTCTCGCAAGGATAGATTACGCTATCAGAGCGCTTGGTCATCCCGGCCTGCAAGTAACGGCATGGGACGGAGACGTGGTTGAAAGGCCCAATATAGGTCGTCAAGCCTTTTACCCCGCCGATTTAGGCCACAATAAGGCAATCATCACAATCCAAAGGATCAATTACCTGTATGGACGTGATTGGGTGGCCATGCCCCACATGTTCGTTATCGACAGAGATTGCAACGGTCTGAACTGTGATCTACTGATTACCTGCGTCGATGTGGCACAATTCCGCGCCGACTTGGCAATGTGCAAAAATAATCGCTATTCGAGTTGCGTTTGGCTGGATTGTGGGAACGGTGAAAGCACTGGGCAAGTCATTTTGGGAAGGCTTGGTCATGCCAGTGAGAATCCGGTCAAACTGCCTTCCGTATTCGATTTCCACCCGGAGCTGGATGGTATGATGGATCACAATACGCCGTCTTGCAGCATGGAAGAAGCCCTGGCTAGTCAGGATTTGCCGATCAATCGTGCCATAGCCAACGTGGCAATGCAGTTGATCTGGTCACTTCTGCGGCATGGCGGATTAAATCATCAAGGGGCTTTTGTGGATATCCGAAATGGAACGCAGACGCCGATGAATATTTTTGAATAATGGAATTAAAGCAGAATGACTGATCAAGTTCTCAAAAAAGTCGCCGAGAAAATAGCCAAATGCCTAGCTCTGGCATCATCCGATAACCCGGCTGAGGCGGAAGCAGCCAGACGGCAAGCTGAAGCCCTAATGCGCAAACACGGATTGAACTGTGACGATGTTTCGGCTGCAAAGGTGCAAGAAAACAACGTGAATACTGGCTCACATAGACCACCAGTTTATTTGATGCGTTTAGGTGGGCTTATCGCCCGAGCATTCTCTTGCGAAATGGTATCGACTACTCGCAACGATGGGTTCGGTAACCGGGCAAGTTTTATGACATTTTTCGGCGTAGGAGTTAAGCCAGAACTGGCCTCGTACACATTCGACGTGCTTCGACGACAGATCATTAAAGACAGAAAAGCCTACCAAACAACACTTGGTCGATACAAACGATCGAATAAAATCAGAATGGCCAATCTGTTTTGTTCGGCATGGATCGAGCGAATCGCCAAACAAGTCCAGGACTTTTCGGGGAACGAACAAGAAAAGATGGCTATTGATGCATACAAATCGCGAAGATGGGGCGACGATCTTGAGCAAGACAAACGAAAGCGGCCCAATATCGAGAGAGAAAGTGATGTGAAAGCGTTACAAGCCGGTTTTGATGCTGCAAAGGACATATCCATTCACCGACCGGTGCAGACCAAAGCAGTTAAACAGATAGGGCAAATAATGGAGGGTAATTAATTGCCGGTCAAATCCATTCTATTGTTTCTTATTTTCAGTGGCAGTTTTAGGCGGTGAGGATAACAATAGTTCAGTAGGTTTAACAGGCAACAGCAGTAGGTGTAACAACCTGCAATTGAAAACCCACAAACCTGCAATTAGCGGATTTTTCGACCGAGATTAAATGCAACTAACTGGCGTTTAAACCGAGATTATTTGCAACTGAACCTGCAACCAATCACATCAACCTGCAATCATCCGCCGCAAACCAGGATTATTTGCAACTGAAACGGCAGCCTCGACCAGTACGGTTCAGGGCACCCGATTAGGCTCTGTTAAGTCAATGTTAGGCACACCACCCAGGCATCCAGAAAACTTCCGTTTTTTGGATGCTGCATTCTTTGTTTTATGCGGTGCAAAATTGGTGCTATATTGGTGTTTAACATGTTTTTGAAGGGTCAGACAATGGTAAGACAAAGCATATCCGTATCGGAACCCAACGACGAATGGTTGAAGGCTCAAGTTGCCAGTGCAGAGTACAGCAGTAAGAGCGAAGCGATTAACGACTTAATTAGACAAGCACGGCGGCGGCAGCTTGAAATAGAGCATATTCGTTCTGAACTGATTAAAGCGGAACGAAGTGGTTTTATCGACGAGCAGCCGGAAGATTTATTGGCTAACTTCAAGGATGAAGCACGGCAAGATGGGCTGTTATAAACTTTCGAAAAAAGCCCGCACCGATTTGAAGAGAATCTGGTTATACGGCGTTAACACGCACGGAAATCAGAGAGCCGATCAATATCATCAAGGGATGCTTGATCGTTTTGCACTAATCGCAGAACAGCCTTATTTATATCAGGCCATTGACTCTATCCGTGCAGGGTATAGGCGCAGTGTGTATGGCACCGACAGCATTTATTACCGGATCAATGGCGACATAGTCGAAATCATGGCTATCATAGGTTATCAGGACACGGAAGACTGGCTATAACAAACAGTCGTGTATCAGCCGCCATTTTAATCTTTTGTTACCACAATAGAAAACAGCCTACTCCATCTATATGATGGGCAGATCAACGCCAAAGAACTGAGGACTGTTAACCTTGATTCGTCGTCCAACCCAGCCTATCTATTGCCTGGCTGAAGAGGCGGACATTAACCTGAGAATAAGAGACGAATCGAACCAGACATGGCCAACTAATCCTCACAAACTTTATAAATCGCCATGAATCAAATGCAACATTTGGACTATTCTTTTTGTGATGAGACAAAACTTTAATTGACTTCAGAACTAAAAAACAATGATTTCACCCAGATTGGTAGCCAAAATAGAACAAGAAGAGCCTACACTTCATTTGGCAGTCTTAATTGATGCCGATAACGCCCAAGCAGCTGTTATTGAAAATCTCCTTGCTGAGATTGCAAGATTTGGCGAAGCCACTGTAAAAAGGATTTATGGCGATTTTACATCCCAGGCAAGTTCATCATGGAAAAAAGTTCTACAAAAGTATGCCATTAAACCAATTCAGCAGTTTGCCTACACAACCGGAAAAAACGCTACAGACAGCACGATGATTATTGACGCCATGGACTTGCTCTACACACGTAAGTTTGATGGATTTTGCTTGGTTACAAGTGACAGCGACTTTACAGGTCTTGCGATGCGGTTAAGGGAAGAAGGGCTCACCGTTTTTGGATTCGGAGAGCAAAAAACTCCCGAGGCATTTCGGAATGCCTGTCACAAATTTATTTTAACAGAGTTACTTCGACCTTCACTTGATACTGAACAGGCACTTATTCTGGGTAAAACTGGAAGCGAGCAGTCTATACCTAGGCCCCAACCAGAGATCAAGGACCCCAATGTTGAGTTTCCAAAGGCATTTCTTTTGGCTGCATTAGATCAGTCTATTGATGATTCGGGATGGGCAAATTTGGGTACTTTTGGGAGCTATTTGACCAAATTACAACCAGACTTCGACTCTAGATTATTCGGATTCAAAAAACTCTCGGATTTAGTTAAGGCAAAGGTGGATTTGTTTGTGATTGAAGAGAGAAAAATCGAAGGTTCAGATCATAAGGTTTTGTATCTTCGAGCTAAGTAATTTAACGAACTGATCATCTATTCACTCCGACTTTGACATTAAGTTTCAACTCCCCTTAATAATACTCCAAAGCTGACGTTGGCTAAGGCAAAGTTTCACCAATTTGAAAAGCCTGACTGCGACCCATTTTTACCACTCGCGCTTCTCCAAAGCGGTCATTCAGAGAAATCCAGATCCTGCGAATTAGAAGACTACAAAGCAGCCATTGACGACCTCACCCTATCGGCCAAAACCGGCCAAAAAAATATATTTGATCACTGACTGCAAACTGGGTCATTGCCGCCAATGATTTGGCTTGGGTCAAAAATCCAGTTAAAACCTAAGCCACTTATGAAAATCTCGGCGTTGCTGGTCCGGAATGTTGCGTAAGCTAAGCTGCGACTCGAACGCATGATTTAAGGATGCAGTAACAGTCAACATGACGACCTCCAATTTCACTATTGGCTCAGTTTGGATGATATACAGAAGGGAAAAATCCTTGCAGTTCACAAATTTAGTGTTGCAACCCAGGTTTCATGGTAGATATACTGTTAACAGCTTAATAACTTGTTATACCTCCTTACGAACTATGGAGACTCAATGAGCAAATCCACGATAGGCTTAGTTCTTCTGCTGATCTGCTCCAACGCCTACTGGGTCATAGGGGCAATAGATCAAGGTATCTCGAACACGTATCGCGAAGCCTCCTTCGATTCGTTGCAACGCTCTTTTGATGCCCTCCTGAAAATTTCAAATCTTATATTGCGGGGGAAGACTTCTTCCGAAATCCGCACTCTCGCCAAAGACCAGGTCTCCGATTCTGAAGTTTTCGACAAATTGGAAGGTGGAGATGAAGGCGAAGCCCTTTTAGTTGTAGGAGGACTCGTGTTTCATCTTGATGCTGATAAACGTGTTAAGAAAGTGTTGGCGGATTGAGGTATAACAAAGGCCTTGACCAGATTTTAGGCCGCAAAGTTTTGTGGTAGTAGTTACTTAGTCGAGGCATGAAACTGGTCAGGCCCGTCGTTAGGAGGACACAGGATGCAAATGGTTCACAACTTCGACGAGTTCTGCGAGCTCCATGATCAAGGGAAAGTACGGCCTGATGTGAAGTCACACCTCGGACACAAGAGCGTCGAGTCCCTGCGCCTCCGCGGCTGGAAGATCGGACGCTGGCGGACCGAGAGGGACTTGCTCTCGCTGTGCCGCCAGTCGGTGGAGAACTTCACGCTCGCTTATCGAGACGCTGGTATCGATTTCTGGGTGGAAGGAGAGTGAAGTCGAGATTCCGCCTCCTAACCTGCCGCTGCAGCCTTCGGCCGCGGCTGAGCGGCAACGCGTTATGAGTCACGGAGATCGCAGTGACAGAAATAAAGAAAATATACTGCAACACCTGCAAAGGTGAAACAAAGCATGACATCAAAGCTACTCACGATCAGGCATATCATGAAGAGTATGAGGATCACGGGCATAAATTCCTTGGGTATTACGAAGAAACGGAGTATAGATTTTTAGTTTGCCGAGGTTGCGATACTGCTACTTTGGAGGAGAAATGGACTGGTGCAGGCATGTACGACCACAATGGCGATGAGATATACACATATAGTTACCAGCCGAAAAGAAAGAACCTAGGTGAACGAGAAGCAAAACGCTTCCATCATGTAGATAAAAAGTTAACCGAAACCTACAAGGAAATAATAATTGCATTTCAGCAAGGTTTAGGAATTGTTACAGCCATGGGTGTAAGAGCATTATTAGAAGGCATCTGCGTACTAGAAGGCATCAACGATAACAATGCATGGGGGCTTGCAAAAAAGATTGATCATCTAAGTGGTGCGTCCAACATCCCCGCAATCATAATTGAAGGATTAAACGGGATAAAATTTATAGGGGATGATGCCGCTCACCGTCTCAACACACCTGATAAGCATAGTCTTAGCTTGTCAATTGATCTGCTGGAGTCTCTTATGACCCATTTATATGAAGCAAGCCTCGATCTTGAACATAAAGCCGAATTATTGAGAAAGACTCATAACAAGCAAAAGCAGTCGGACGCATAAATGCGCAGCTGTTTTGGTCGTTAAATGGCCGCTATGAACATCGAAAAACTCAAAAAGATTTTGCAGTCATGGATCGATGAAGGTTTCGTCGAAGGTGAGCTGTTGGTGGAGCCCGAATGGTATGTTCTGTGGCGCCCCGAGGAAATCGAAGAGTTCAACCGAGATTACCAGCTATCTGAGTATGCCCCGGGGTACCTAACATTCGGCGGTAATGGTGGTGGTGAGCTTCTGGTGGTAAATGTGCAAGGAGAGGTTTTTTACATTCCCGCAATAGGCATGGCTCCGGATACTGCAATCAAAATTGCTAATAACCTGGAAGAATTTAAAGGTTTTATGCGGCTATGAGAAGGTCATTTAACAAAGGCATTCACCCGAGCCATTTTCGCTCCGGCTTCGCCTCCACGAAAATGGCCGGGTGCTGCCGGCGTTATCTTTACCGGGAGTCATTGTGCGATACGATGAATTATCTGAAGAGTTAAAAAGAGCTTCCTTTGAATTTTTCTATTGGTTCTCTCGGTTCGAATTTGTTCTGAAAGAAAATGGATTCCTTAACCTAACTTCGTCACCTAAAAACGCAATTTCCTGCTATTTCAATGAGTTAAAAATTTTATCCGCTGTCGGTTGGCACTACGGATTTCTTGCAGCTCACGCTGGTTTTACGTTTGCCTAGCGGATCGGGTTTGATACCTAACGCGGCGTAGATTTGTTGCTGCTGAACTTCGGCGCGTGTCGTGGTGCGCAGATAGATGAGGGTCTGTTCGTCGGTGGGCAAAATGAGCGTGACCCGTTGTTGAGTGGCCATCAGGGTGCGAATGCGGTCCCAGCTCAAATGGATGCCCTGACGCTTGAGTTGATGGCGCAGGGTGTGCACCAAGTGATAGGCCAGCAGGGT
>NZ_JAUSBX010000140.1 GCF_030651835.1 Methylicorpusculum sp.
ACCCTGCTGGCCTATCACTTGGTGCACACCCTGCGCCATCAACTCAAGCGTCAGGGCATCCATTTGAGCTGGGACCGCATTCGCACCCTGATGGCCACTCAACAACGGGTCACGCTCATTTTGCCCACCGACGAACAGACCATCATCTATCTGCGCACCACGACACGCGCCGAAGTTCAGCAGCAACAAATTTACGCCGCATTAGGTATCAAACCCGATCCGCTAGGCAAACGTAAAACCATCGTGAACTGCAAAAAATCCGTAGTGCCAACCGACAGCGGATAAAATTTTTAACTGATTGAAATAGCAGGAAATTGCGTTTTTAGGTGACGAAGTTAGGTTAAGCAGCCCCTTACGACCACGTATTCACAAATAAGGTGTACATTGAATGAATGATGAAGAGTTATATCTTGAGGCAACCTGCGAAGTTGAGGGAGAGAACAAGAGCGCGGCGCTTTGGGCGAAGGTTATGGCCTTATCTGAAGGTGATTCGGATAAAGCAAAGTATAAGTACATAAAATTACGGGTTGAACAACTTAAAACTTCAAAAAAAGAAAGAAACCCTGTTTTTACCAAGAAGACTGTTAACGAGTTCGACTTGAAGTATATGCCTTTATCGGAATTTTCTAGAATCAAGTCTATTCCCCCATATAAGGTCCTAGATATGATTAGAGATGGGTTTTATATAGGCTATATTAAGGATAATCAATGGTACGTGAGTAGAAATGAAGTTGGGAAAGCAGATATAGTCAAGAACATATCACCCAGACAAAAGACATCACATTCCAAGGAGGAATATATTCCAATCGAGGAGTTTGCCGAATTCAAAGGGATAACAACCGAAAAAGCGATTGCTATGATTCGAGATGGATTTTATCAAGGTCGAATTATGAATGACCGGTGGTTTGTGCATTATTCAGAGGTCGAACAAACCACTCAGTCCATACAGCCAAGTACAGGTGGATTCTTCTCGAAACTAGCTAATGGAGATTTTGGTCTTGCTAAAACTTATTGGCTTTATGGTGTTTTGGTCAGTTTTATTATCACCAACATTCTTGTAAAAGTTATTACGTCAATTTCTGCGCTAGTAACATTTATGATCATTTTTACTGCATACCAAATACCTGTAAACATGGGTATTTGGCGAGCATCGGATAAGTATCAAGGCCCTAATGTATGGGCTATGTTGGCAAAGATTGGAGTCGTTCTTAGTTGCATTGTGGTAGCTATCGGATTTTTTGCCATAGCCGGGCTACTAAAACATGCCTAACGTACTTCACCAACCGACCCAGCCAGCGTAAGGCGGCGGAACCCGTAAGGTGTATTCGCCGATAGGCAATACACCATGACAGCTTGATTTGGGGATTGCCCTCCCTCATGGCGGTTTGCTTCACTTCGTTACTCGAAACCACCCTACCTCTCGCTTTCAGGGCAATGACTACTGAATCAGTTTCAAACCGGGCGGCAAGGCTTCGCCGAAGATTTGCTTTTCTTCTTTTTCATCCAGTTGCTTGTGCGTTTCGACCATCTCTATCCAAGACGCAGGCGCTTTGGCCTGTTTTAATTGTTCGATAATGTCTATCCTGAGCTTTTCGTCGATATCCCGGGTGCGATCGCCGCTCATACGCGCAATTAACGTTGCCGCAAATCCGGCCTGAGGTATTTTCTTCCAATCGGCTTGCATGACTTGCTGCAGCCATTCAGAGGCCAGTTTAGGAGCAATGATTGCATGACTGCTGCCGTAAAAAGGCATGCGGGCACCGATACGGCCTAACGCCCACCAGCTTTGCTCCGACTCTCCGGGTTTACTCAAACGATTTAACAACCACTCGCCCAGCTGGATTTTCTTGGGCACCGGCAACTTTTCCAGCACGGCAGCCAGCCTGACCATATCGTCGTAACTCCGTGTTTTCATTTGCCTGGCAACTACCGGCTGGCGAGCAGAAGCTGGATTTAAAAATTTGCCGATATCGTCACTGATCCTTTCCTGTGCGGCAACATTCAAACCACCGGCAACCCGCCGCCACAAAGTCCACCATTCGCTCCAATTCTGCGTTTCATTAACAAATTGAATACCTTGATCATAGATTTTCCATAACCGATCAACACGCCAGTCATCCAGCGGATACCCCAGACCCGGGCGAAGACAATAACCGGTCAGGCTCAACCAGACCCGCTCGTGGTTTTCCGATCGTTTTCGGTATTTCATGCCGTCAAGCAACGCAGCATACAAGCCTCTCAGCAAGGGGGTTTCCCATTCGCTGCGCGCCGAACCCAGCAGTTTTTCAAGATCAGCGCGTAGGCTTTTGACCGCTTTTGGATTGACGTCTTTGGACCGTGAACCGAAAACAGTCTGGACCAGTTCAATCGCTTTATTGAACTGTGGCGGTAAAATGGCTTGATCTGCCGTGCTCAGGTTATTTTTCCGCCTGATTTGGAATTCGACATCCCAACGTTGATTGGAATCTTTGACCGATACGCACTGAATTTTCAGCGTGCCGATTTCTGTCAGTGTGACAGCTAACTTTACAATCTCCTGCTCTGAAGAAGATGGCCCGCTGGCTGCCAAAGCCACCGCCAAAGGGGGTAAATTTTGAAACCGGTCATCGGTGATTGTGGCAATTTCACCCGGTTTGAATTCTGCATCTCCGGTTGTCGAAACCAGATGGAATCGCACGGGCTGTCCCAAACGCAAGCCAAACTGCCGGTCTTGCAATACAATTTCATGCCCTTCCTCGCAGCCGCGCGGAAGAATGCAAACGCCTTGCTGACAATCGCCATCGGTATCCACCGCCAAAAAATAACTGCGTGCGGCCCCGCCGCCGATGCGTACCTGTTTGTTGCGCCGGGCTAAGGCATAGCTGACCGCCCCTATTGCTACGGCTAATTCCGGATGACGGTTATCCAGCAATTTAGGCGCCTTGCCTCGCCAGGCCGTCATCAAGTCCTGCACACGGCGCGTAATGGGCTCGCTTCTGAAGACTCCGCCATTAAGCAGCAAAGCATCGGGCACTATTCCCTCGCCTTGCATGGCATCCAACGCGGCCTGACTGTGTAACTTCAAAAACGCGGCGATATGTTTACTGATTGCCGGTTCCGCTGCATAAGGCAATCCGAACTCAACCACGCCGCTGCGTTTACGATCGGGCAACTCGTTTAATTGCGACAACGGAAAAAAGCCGTCCAACGCAATCGATCTGACTTCATCGCGGGTCAGCACTACCGACCGGGCACTGCCTATCAAGCGTGAGCCGCCACCCAGCAAGGTAACGGAAAGCTGTTCAGGAGCATCTTGAGCCAATAATTTTTCTTTCACAATGCGGCATTGTTCGATCAACTGAGACAAATCAGCCGCAGACAAGCGTCTGGTCTCTGAAATAAGACGTTGCTCAGCCAGATGCGCAAGGGCCAAATCGATATTATCCCCACCCAGCATCAAATGATCGCCGACACCGATACGCGTCAATTTGGGCTCAGGCACTCCCGGTTCAACTTTAATCAAGGTTAAATCGGTGGTTCCGCCGCCCACATCGCAAACCAGTAATAAGTGCACATCGGCCAATTGCTGATTGATACTGCCAGCATGACGTTGCAACCAGTCGTAACACACTGCTTGCGGCTCTTCCAGCAATTTTACGCGGTTAAGACCGGCGATTTTGGCCGCTTCCACGGTTAATGACCTGGCGCCTTCATCAAATGACGCCGGAACCGTAATCACAATGTCCTGTTCTTCAAGCGGAGCGTTTGGAAATTGATGTCGCCAGACCATTCGAATATGATCCAGATATCCGGCACTGGCGGCTAAGGGTGATACCTTGGCCACGTCTTCACTGCTGCCCCAAGGCAGAATATCGGCCGTATGATCCACAGATGGGTGGGACAACCAGCTTTTAGCGCTGGTAACGAAGCGACCTTGCGTTTTAGCGCCCAAAACTCGAGCCGCTTCTCCCATCACTGATTTGTCTTGAGTCGGTAAAAACGCGAGATCTGCATCGGAAAGCTCGCCTTCGGCTGGATGATACCGAACTGAAGGCAGCAAAGGACGGGCAGCGACTTCACCGGGTGCCACCAACTGCTCGATGAGGAATATTTTTATCTCAGCGCCTAGCTGATCGGCAGGAGTATAAGCAACCACGGTATGCGTGGTACCAAGGTCTATGCCAACAAGATAACGGGGATTGGGTGTTTGCACGATGAACTATATAATCAGGGCAAGGAAGTGATAAAACGGTGCAGACGACCGGATTAGCGAAATTTTGGTATGCATCCTTGCACTGGGTAAGCTTTTTTAATTAACTTTCTTCGCCGGCCCTGACCTCAAACTCGACTTTCCAGCGTTTGCCGTCCTGTCTCGAAACGGCATGAAGCTCCAAAGTGCCTACTTCGGTCACCGCTGAAGTCAGATGCACAGGCACCACTTCTCCGGCTTTTCGGCCTTCTTCGGGCAAGGTGATTTCTATCTCGTCCAACTCATCCAGTTCGTCGCCGGTCCAATACTCCAGTCGGTCGCCCGCTTTATCCTCTCGACGGTTATTCGAACTGAAAAACCGGAAACGTACCGGCTCGCCGATGACCAGCCCGAACTCATCATCCGGTAAAACCGCTTCAGTTCCTTCTTCCATCCCGAACGGGGCAATGCATAAGGCTTCGATTTCGGGCGGCATACCCGGTACGGCAGGCATCGCGCTTTCGATGCCGACATAGTAGGATGCTGCGGTACCGCCTTTGATTCTTACGCCTTTGCCTTTTCGGACAAAGCCATAATAGGCGGCGCCTCGCGCTACAGCCAAATCCAGATCGGCGCCTTCCAACAAGCGCGCTTCCGGTGCTTGTTCTGCAGTAAGCCAGCTGTTTAATACCTCCATCAGCCGGCCGGCCAACGCTTCGGCCTTTAAGACCCCCCCGTTGAATAAAACGGCCGAAGGATGGATAAAGGTGGCATGTTCAGGCAGCTTCACATCGCTAAGTTCATCCGTTGAGCTGAGTTGTTTCGCTAAAAAGGCAGCCAAGTGGCGGGTGATGGCGGCATCTTGTGCGTACGGTAATCCGGCGGTTCTGAGACCACTGCGGGGGCGAACGATAGGCCTGTCTGCAGAGGCAACGCGAGGTAAAAAGCCTTCGACTAAAACGCGCTCAACTTCTTCCCGGGTTAATTCGGTACGCAACGCACCGCCTATCAATGAAGAACCGCGATTGGGCACGACCAAAGGGATGGTATCCAATTCAGTCTGGCTGAAGATTTTTTCCTTGGCCTCACGGCATCCATGCATCAGCGCTTGAATTTGCCACGCTTCCAGACGCCGTCCATCCTGCTCCAGCTTGGCTTTTACGGTGTAAGCCAAAGCCAAATCCATATTATCTCCACCCAAAAGGATGTGATCGCCCACCGCAACCCGGGTTAGTTCGAGATTACCGTCTTGTTGCGTTACGGCAATCAAAGACAAGTCGGTCGTGCCGCCTCCGATATCAATCACTAGAATGATATCGCCGATCTGGACTTGCTTGCGCCACTCGCCCTGGCTTTTTTCAATCCAGCTATACAAAGCTGATTGCGGTTCTTCCAGTAAAATGGCTTTCTCAAGCCCGACTGAGCGGGCCGCTTCCACTGTCAATTCGCGCGCGGCCGGATCGAATGATGCCGGCACGGTAATCGTGACATCCTGTTCCGATAACGGTTCACCGGGATGTTTATTGGCCCAGGCATCGCGAATATGCTGAAGATAGGCAACAGTCGCCTGAAAAGGCGAGACCCGTTCAACTTCTTCCGGCGCTTCGGCGGGAAGAATGGCGGCTTTACAATCGACACCGGCATGACATAGCCAGCTTTTGGCGCTGGATACCAGGCGAATAGGCGTTTTGCTGCCTAAATTCCGGGCAATTTCACCGACTAAAAAAGGAGGTTTTGCTGTCCACGGCAATGAAGTTGCCCCTTCAGCCAATTCTAAAGCGTGGGCCTGATATAAAAACGAAGGCAGTTGTAACAAATCCTCAACCGTTCCTGGTGAGCTTAGTTGCGGTATAGCCATCACATCCTGATGATAACTGTCTTCATCAGATGTACTTAAATCGACATACGAAAGTACGCAATGTGTGGTGCCTAAATCAATACCCACTGAATAGTGGGGGCCAGACGTATTGCCAGTCTGGGACTGATCACTGTTTCCGGTTTCGGTATCAGGCGTGTTATCCGTCGCATTGCCTGAACTCTCAGGCTCTGAAGTATTCTGTCCGTGCCCTTCCCCGCCATTATTCGAGCCGGAATGACCAAACAAATTACTCATAATTCAACCTCAGCCGGTGCCAGTATTTTAACGTTATGACCCGACGTCAATTTTGGCAGATTCATATCGGTAACCTGCCAGCCTTTATGAACCAGGACGCCGGTAAAAGGCGCTTCGCCAACAATATTGCCGATCAAACGTATTGACGATGCATCGAAGCCTTTCGGTAACGTAACGGTTGCTCCTTCCTGGCCTTCATGAATGACGGCCAGCTTAAAATGCTCTTCCATCACTTTGGTACACCCTTCATGGACCACACGGGCTGCAACCCCAATATCGGCATCGCTGTAAGCGGTTATGTTTTCCATAACAAAATCAATAAAACGCGCTTCTTTTTGCAACAGATTTAACAACTGCAGAGCCGCATCGGGCGTGGCTTCTTTGAGAACAATCGGTTCAGGGGCCGGAGCTTGAACAATTTTTTCAACTTCAACAATTTTCTCAACGATTTTAACTTCAGGTTCCGGTGCTTTAGGCGGTACCAGTAAAGCAGACTGTTTTAGCGTTTCCACTATCAACTTCTTTTTACCTCGGGCAACACTGACAAGTCCTGCCAATAGGACAACAATCAATATCAACCCCAACAAAACAACGGTACCGGCCAAACATACATGCCACAAATCAAAAGTTGTAGGCTTAAGGGTCAGGTCAATGGAGTAATTCATAATTTCTCTTGGGTAAGTAAATTAAAAGTAACGTCATCCCACCGTTTTGCTGGAGCACGACGGATAATGTCTTCAGTAATCCTCTAAACGATCTAAATTTTCACCTGTATCCGCCTAGCATACGCTTTGTTCAAAAAGGGCACAGCGAGTAATGTATTATCCAGCCTCGTTCCGCTGAAATCCATAACAGGCAGTGCCAACGAATTTATTATCACATTGCGGCAAAATCCGCAGCTCTTTCCAAAGATATAAGAGCAAAAAGCAATAATTCAACACCTCCGCCACAAACTACCTCTTCCGAATTCCAGGCAATTTGACTGAAAGCGCCTAAGATTCCGGCAATCATTATTTATCAGCGCTGTTTGATTAAGGATTCTGTCCGGACTGTCTAATGGCATCCGCGAACATCATTTGCTTGAGAACATTGCGTGTTGTCTCTATGCGCATTTGCTTCAAATGCCGGTCGGCAATCACTTCGGGCACTTTTTGTTCGGTATAGACCTGACGCATCAAGGCCAATGAAGGCTCACATTTTTTTATGATGACTTCCGTGGCGCCACGAACCTCCTGCTTGACATAAGCGGGACTTTTCAGCTCATCAACAACACATTTGTTGTATTGGTATTTTGCTTCTTGGATCTTTTTGATCGTTTCTTCAGTTAAAGTCGTGTTATGCCAGTCATTTTTGGGATCATCCGCATATGCTGCCAATGACGTCAGGGTCAGAATCAAGAAACCTAGTTTTTTCATAAAATTACTCATTGTTTTAAATTATTGCTCATCAACAATACCCGGCCATGAAGCAGCCGATCCAGTTGCCATTCAAACATTCTCAGCACTAATTTACCAAGTGATAGCGTCTACGCCAGTTGCTGAACACTACAAACTTTGAGATTGACTAAAAAATCCATCCCTGGATCTATAAAAGCCTAAACGATTAATGAGTCGTGTCGACTTTAGTTCCCTTGGTTTGTCCGATCTCAGCCAGTATTTGCGTAAACCAGGAAGCCTCAATATCGAACGGTTTGCCGCCTTTGATACGAGGGAATTCAATGGCGCGCAGCACATTGCCCTTATCTTCATCATGTCCGATAACACCCGATTCTCGGCGTAATGCGCACTCTACCGCCAAATCCGCACACGATTTGATCAAACGAATATCTTCGACATTCGATGCGGCGGCGCGGGCAAAATAACCTGATTTTTGCACCAGTGTTTTTTCAGCACCGAGCATTTGGGCGAATTGTTCACCAAACCATTTGCCCGGATTGACCGCATCCAATTTTACGTGACCAAACGCATCGCGCGGGACTTCCTGACCTTTCGCCTGCATTTCGGCAACAATGGATTCAACGCCTGCACCTTCAGACACAAAAATGTTAACGCAATCCGTTTTGTCCATAACCGCGCTCAAGCGCTTGGCTTCGGCGGCAATATCGATAGCCATTTCCGGGATGAATATAGCGTGCACTTCAAAAGCATTACGATCCAGGCCCAATTCAGGTAACCATTCGGCCCGATCCAGTAATTTGCGGTATTCCACTGCGGTTGCCGCCGTTAACCAGCCGCAACTACGCCCCATCACTTCATGCACAATCAACATGCGCGGATTCGCATTGTTTTCGGCCACTACATTCCAGAAATAGTGCGCGCCTTGTTCCGCTGCGGTCCATGCGCCTAGGGATTGTTTAATGGGAAAAACATCGTTATCGATAGTTTTTGGCAATCCGATGACGGTCAAACCGTAATTGTTGCTGGCAAGAAATGCCGCCAAATCTGCAGCAGCCGTATTGGTATCGTCGCCACCGATAGTGTGAAGCACATCCACACCGTCTTTGACCAGTTGGTCGGCAGCCACTTTTTGGGGATTTTCACCTTCTTTCACCAATCCGCGTTTGACACAATCTTTAACATTGGTCAGTTTGACGCGACTGTTACCGATCAGAGACCCGCCAAAACGATGCAATAAACCCGCTTTTTCACGAATTTCAGGTGTCACGGTATAAAAATCGCCCAACAGTAACCCTTTGTATCCGCTACGGTAACAAATGATTTCAATAGAGGGATCAATTTCAGTGTAACGCTCTATGAGGCTGCCAATGGCTGAGTTTAAGCAAGGGGCTAATCCACCCGCAGTAAGAATGGCGACTTTTTTTGGTTTGTTCATGAGAAATCTGTGCTGTGAGGTTAAAGGTTAAAACGAATCCTGCCCGGCAAAACAGCAGCACGAATCAGTTTCGTCCCGTTCCAAAAGCCCCGAATCGTTTCAGGACTTTCGCTCATTATCGCGCCGAACCGCAATTTTCCGGCTATCGCGAAGGGCTGAGATTTTATCATAACCTTAATTCAGCATAATTTTATTTGTAACTTGCTGATAAAAGGTCATTTATTATTAACGCTCAACGTCTTTATCTCTGCAAGGAGGCGTACATTTAGCTTTTGAAAAACCGGCTTTTGCGCAGCAATTTGCTGGCTGACGCCCAAACTTACATACACCGGCTAAAAAATATTTTTTGTCGCGACTTTATTTTTTTCGGCTTCTACTAAACTGAACACAACTTAATTCCGCATTAAAAAGAGACCCCAAAATGCTAATGCCTATGAACCAGTTGTTTGATCAAATTCATAAAATCCCCCAAGTTCCTGATGTTGTCAGAACGCTCATCGTGCAATTTAATGACCCGAAAGTTGATTTCAACGCGATCGCCAAGAATATCGAGAAAGAGCAAATGATATCGCTGAAGGTGCTAAGACTGGTTAACTCGGCTCATTTTGGCTTGTCAAAGAAAGTCGGCACTATTCAGGATGCTATCGTGATGCTAGGCATGAACCAGCTCCGCACACTGGTTATCGCCTCCGGCCTGGTTAACTCGATTCCCAAAATTGAGAATTTCAACCTTACCCATTTTTGGGAAAATAGCTTCCGTACCGCAACCTATGCCAAAGGACTGGCCAAGGAACTCAAAATCGATGCTGATCTGGCGTTTACGGCCGGATTAATCAGCGATTTGGGTAACATTCTGATTCACATGGGAGCCCCCAAGGAAGCCAATGAAATCGATCAGCATGTCAAAGCTGGAAATACCCGTTCGTCCATAGAGACGCGCAGACTGGGCTTTACCAGCGAGGATGTTTGCGCTGAGTTATGCCGCCGCTGGCATTTTTCACCTGAGTTGATTGATGCGGTCGCTCACTGTGGGGAACCGCTAAAAACCGCAAACAGCTCCCATCAGGCTTGCGTTGTTCATATTGCCCGTTATTTAAGTTATTGCCAACAAAGCAGCTTAAGCATGGAAGAGGTACTCAAAACCTTTCCCTCCGAAGTTGCAGCAAAAATCGGCTTATCGGAAACGTTCATGACAGAAAAGCTCCCTGAACTTCTGATGCTCGAATCCGGCATGGAAAGTTTGGCCGCCTGATCCAGCAATTCCCAGTTTGAACTTTGTATGCCGCCTTGGGGTAGCGTAAGCTTTTTTATTCTCAAACTGGGAATTAAGGCCGCTTTTTAATAATTAAGGAGCGGCATTCCGGCCTCTGAAGCCAAGAATCAAATTCATCAATTGGAGGGCTTTAACACCTGCTTCAACCTAAATCCCAGCAAATATAAAGCCAGCAAATAAAATACTGCTGCCATAACAATACTGCCCAATAATCCCAAGCTTCTCTCCGCAACTCCCCATTCCAGCCATACAAGCGGATTCATAACCGCGATCAATACAAGAACCATCAGACTATTGGCCGCAATCAGGCGAATAAAAAATGATCCCCATTGTTTTTCCGGTTTATAAAATCCCCCCCTGATCAAGGCGGCGAGCAGCAGGCCGGCATTAAGATAGGCTGCAATTGACGTGGCATAGGCCAGTCCACCATGCGCAAAAGGAAAAACCAGAATCAAGTTGAGAATAAAGTTTGCCGCCAACGCATACAATCCATAGCGCATAGGCGTCATCACATCCTTGCGCGAAGTGAAGGCCGGCACCAACAGTTTGATTAACATGAACCCCAGCAAGCCTGACGAATAACCCCGCAGACTGGAACAAGCCTGACGCACATCATCGGCGTTAAATTCATCATACTGGAATAAGGTGTAAAGAATGGGCTCTGCCAGCATCATCAAACCTATCATGCTGGGCAGCCCCACTATCAATAAGCCGCGCAAGCCCCAATCCAGGGTTTTGGAAAAAGCCTGATACTCACTGGCTGCATGGTTTCTTGCCAACTTAGGCAAAATGACGGTAGCCAATGCAACGCCCAGTATACCCAGCGGGAATTCCACGAGCCTATCCGAGTAGTAAAGCCAGGAAACACTGCCGGTCACCAAAAAAGAAGCCACAAAGGTATCCAGCAACAGATTAATTTGGGTAACCGATACGCCAAATAGGGCTGGCCCCATCATTTTTATAACCCGATTGACCTCCGGGTCTTTCAGGTCAAACTGCAGGCGTGGCAGCAATCTCAATCGGGCCAATTCTGGAAACTGAATCAGCAACTGCAGCGCGCCCCCCAAAAATACACCCCAGGCTAAAGCCACTATAGGTTCGTTCAGTAGCGGAGCCAAAAACATGGCTGCAGCTATCATCGCCACATTCAAAATAGCCGGCGTCAATGCCGGAATGCCAAATTTGCCAAAGGTATTGAGAATCCCCCCGGCAAAAGCCACCGATGAAATGAAAAACAGATAAGGCATCGTGATCTGCAGCATTTGCACCGACAATTCATATTGTCGCGGCTCCCACAGAAATCCCGGTGCGAATAATAAGACCAGAAGAGGCGCGGCGAGCATGCCTGCAAGAGTGCCTGCCATCATTAACACCGCTAATGTTCCGGCAGCCTTGTTCAGAAAAAGCTTGAGACTTGCTTGATTTTCATCTTGATCATACCCGGTAATCGTCGGCACAAAGGCATGAGCAAAGGCGCCTTCGACAAATAACCGGCGCAAAAAATTGGGTATCTTGAATGCGACAAAAAAGGCATCGGTTGCCGAATCAACACCGAAATAACGGGCAATCAGCATATCTCTTATGAACCCCAAAACCCGGGAAAAAAAAGTCATGCCACTGACGGTGAAAGTGGATTTAAGAATTTCCTTACTCAACAAAGCTCCCAAAATATTTTGAAATTTGACAAAACCGATATTCTACCAGATACTATTCAGTCTTTTTACTAACCAACTTTTTAAAGAATCGATACACTATGGCTAATACAGCTCAAGCGAAGAAGCGTGCAAAACAAGCAGAAAAAAACCGCACCCGCAATGCAGGTCAAAGAAGCAACCTACGTACTTTCATTAAGAAAGTCTTGGCCGCGGTGAATGCCGGCAATAAAGATCAAGCACAAGAAGCTTTCAAAACGGCAGTTCCTGTCATTGACTCAGCTGTCAACAAAGGTTTGATTCACAAGAACAAAG
Organism: Methylicorpusculum sp.; assembly: GCF_030651835.1. Lineage (GTDB taxonomy): Bacteria > Pseudomonadota > Gammaproteobacteria > Methylococcales > Methylomonadaceae > Methylicorpusculum. The sequence goes on from NZ_JAUSBX010000140.1 coordinate 12,354, forward strand.
CCTCACGCAGCAAAAGCAGACTCAATGCAAAAATTCGCAGCCTGGTCTAATCGACTTTAATACAAAAGCCGAAAATAGTTAACAGATCGGCTTTTGTATTTGCTTATTGAACGGCCGCTGGCTTCAATTTTTTGAAGCAAAAAACAGCTAGACAAGCACCATATTGTCTCTGTGAATCAACTCGGATTCATCTGCATATCCAAGAATGGCTTCAAATTCCGCACTGGATTTACCGACTATCTTTTGCACATCGGCAGCACCGTAATTAACCAGTCCTCGCGCAACTTCCAGTCCCGCTTCATTGACGCAAGAAATCAATTCGCCTCGCTGAAATTTACCGGAAACGGACCTGACGCCCACCGCCAGCAAGCTTTTGCCTTCATCTTTTAAAACCCGGGCAGCGCCCTGATCAAGAACCAACTGACCCTTTACTTGCAATTGCCCCGCCAACCAGCGCTTTCTCGCCAACAGAGGCTCGACACCCGCTGTCAGATAGGTACCGATCAGCTCTCCGGCAACAACACGCGATATAACGTCGCTCTCGCCACCTGACGCAATAACAGTAGCCGCCCCCGACCGAGACGCCAGTTTTGCTGCACGAACCTTGGTGAGCATACCACCTCTACCCAAGCCACTCCGGCTACCGCCTGCCATGTTTTCAAGCCCGGGATCACCGGCACTGATTTCGAAAATCAACTCAGCAGCAGGATTTAAACTTGGATCACTGGTAAACAGCCCCTGCTGATCCGTCAATATTATTAGTAAATCAGCCTCAACCAGATTAGCGACGAGCGCGCCTAAGGTATCGTTATCGCCAAATCGAATTTCTTCCGTCGCCACCGCATCATTTTCATTGATAACAGGAACCACACCAAACTGTAGCAAGGTTAACAAGGTACTTCGCGCATTCAGATAACGCTGTCTATCCGACAAATCATCATGCGTCAAAAGCACCTGCGCCGCATTCAAGCCGTGCTGCTGAAAATTATTTTCAAATACTCGCACCAAACCCATTTGCCCGACAGACGCAGCCGCCTGCAATTCATGCAATGTCTTAGGCCGGACTTTCAAGCCAAGACGACACATACCTTCGGCCACCGCGCCAGATGACACCAAAATCACCTCAACCCCTGAAGCTCTCAATAAGGCCATTTGCCTGACCCATTCTGCAATAGCATCACGATTCAAGCCCCGCCCGCCCGCAGTCAACAGCGCACTTCCAATCTTAACGACTACTCTTTTTGCCTTAGCAAAATCGCTTCTACTCACGAACAACCTGCCGTTTTTGTTCTAAAAATTCCATAATGGCGTACATCAACTCCCAGGTACCGCCACCGGTTAATGCCGATAATTTAAAAACAGGACCCTGCCACTCAAGCTCATCGACAATTGCCTGACAATGACTCTCGACCTCATCCGGCACCAGGCAATCGATTTTATTCAGTACCAGCCAGCGCGGCTTATTGGCTAAATCATCGCTCCATGACTTAACCTCATTAATAATGACTCGTGCAGACTCTACCGGGGAATCCATTGACTCGTAAGGCGCCACATCAACCAAGTGAAGCAATAATCCGGTCCGGGACAAATGCTTTAAAAACTGCAACCCCAAACCAGCACCCTCTGAAGCGCCCTCAATCACACCCGGGATATCCGCCATAACAAAACTGCGCAGATCATCAACCCTCACCACGCCCAAATTGGGATGCAATGTCGTAAACGGATAGTCAGCGACTTTAGGCCTAGCAGACGATACCGCTCGAATTAAACTGGATTTACCGGCGTTAGGCAGACCCAGCAAGCCCACATCGGCAATCAGAGTCAACTCTAGATCCAGCATCCGATGCTCGCCAGGCGTTCCCTTGGTCGTCTGCTGAGGCGTTCGGTTTATACTGCTTTTAAAACGGGCATTTCCCAAGCCATGAAAACCACCCTGAGCAACTAATAGTGTCTCACCCGGCGCTAGCAACTCACCCATTATTTCGCCTGTTTCAGCTTCCCGAACCAAGGTACCAACGGGTACGGCAACATAGCAATCTTCTCCCTTTCTTCCGGTACAATTGCAGCCCATTCCATTTTGACCGCGCTGCGCCCTATGCACTGTTTGATATCGAAAATCGACCAGCGTATTGATATTTTCGGTAGCAATCAGATAAACACTGCCGCCATCACCGCCATCACCGCCGTCCGGACCCCCTTTAGGTATGTATTTTTCTCGACGAAACCCTACAACACCATTACCTCCATCACCCGCTTCGACGCGAATGACAGCCTCGTCAACAAATCTCATAAACTACACATCTAAAAATTCCAAACTGTCATAAACAAAAAAGCCTCACCCGTTGGGCGAGGCTTTTCATCTTTTCCGATACCCCGCAAAAAGCAGGTAATCGTATTAATTAGGCAGCAACTACGCTCACAAACTTACGTTTGTTAGGGCCTTTAACCGCAAATACAACTTTGCCTTCGGCTGTTGCAAATAACGTGTGATCTTTACCGCAACCCACATTATCTCCAGGATGAAATTTGGTACCACGCTGACGCACAATAATGTTGCCTGCCGCCACTTGCTGACCACCAAATATTTTTACACCCAGTCTTTTTGCCTGTGAGTCGCGTCCGTTCCGGGTACTGCCCCCCGCTTTCTTATGAGCCATTAGTCTATCCTCTATCTTTTAAGCCGAAATACCAGTGATCTGGACTTCAGTGTAATACTGACGATGCCCCATTTGTTTCATATGGTGCTTACGTCTTCTGAATTTGATTATCTTGACTTTTTTGTGCCGGCCTTGCGATAAAACGGTTGCCGTAACTTTGCCGCCCTCAAGATAAGGCTGACCCACTTTTACAGCGTCGTCAGATTGAACCATCAATACTTTGTCAAACTCAATGCTATCACCCGCACCCAGTTCGAGCTTTTCTATTTTTAAGGTAGTACCTTCCTCAACCCGGTACTGTTTTCCACCTGTTTGAATTACCGCATACATCGGCGTCAGCTCCATCAAGCATAATCTGTTAAAAGTTAACCGCAGATTATATTTTTAAAAACAAAACCAGTCAATGTATTAAACTTACTTGCTGGCACACTTATGCTGCATAAAATAACACAACTCAGCTATTGACACCAGACTACTTTATTCAATAGCATGTCTGACTATTTTTGACTCGTTTAAACAGCCGGTTCTTTTTTATGGCTTAAACGCTGAAAAATTATTCATTTATGAACTTAATTGACTAATGGCATCACAATCAATCCCAAGCTCGACCCCTGAAGCACCGATAGATTTTAATTCAATAAAAAGTCTGACGGTGGATGAAGCTAAAGCAGTTGATAGCCTAATCATTAATGAGCTAAGCTCCGATGTCATACTGATCAATCAGATGGGCCATTACATCGTGGGAAACGGCGGCAAACGCTTACGCCCGATGCTCTTATTATTAGCCGCTAAAGCACTGGGTGATGTCTCAGAGAATCATTTGATACTGGCAGCTGTCATCGAATTTATACATACCGCCACACTTCTGCATGACGATGTCGTCGATGAATCCGATCTACGTCGCGGCCAGGAATCAGCAAACGCTGTCTGGGGAAATGCCGCGAGCGTCCTTGTGGGAGACTATCTTTATTCAAGCGCGTTTGAAATGATGGTTCGCACCAACAGTATTCGCGTCATGGAAATCCTGTCCAAAACGACAACAGCGATTGCCGAAGGCGAAGTACTACAACTGCTTAACTGTAACAATCCTGAAACTACAGAAGAAAAATATCTGGAAGTCATTGCCCGTAAAACCGCTATATTATTTAGCGCAGCAACACGCCTGAGCGCAGTGCTGTCGGGATCCGATCAAACTACCGAAGACAATCTTGCCCTTTACGGACAGCACTTGGGCATCGCTTTCCAGTTGATTGATGACGCGCTTGATTACAAAGCAACCAAAGAAGAGTTAGGTAAAAACCTGGGAGATGATCTCGCCGAAGGAAAACCTACTTTACCTTTAATTTACGCCATTCAACACGGCAATCCGCAAGATGCTCAAGTCATTATCAATGCGGTTAAAAACGGTGACCGGAATGCCTTTAATGAAGTCTACGCAGTGGTCCTGGCTACAAAAGCCATTGCTTATACCGAACAGCGCGCAGAACAGGAAGCTCAAAAAGCCATAGATGCCTTGCATGTCCTTCCGGAATCGACATTTAAAGATGCACTTATTTCACTTGCAAAGTTCTCTGTACAAAGAAATTATTAAAGCCTCCGCAGCCTAATTCCGGAATTGGCGCGGATCCAGACGATGTTTTTTTAACTTGCCGTAAACAGCTCTTGAGGTGAGACCCATGCTTTCTGCAATTTTCTTGACATCGCCCTGACACCCCTGCAAAGAACCCAATAAGAACGTCCGTTCCGCTGAAAATAAAACCGAGTCCCTAATACCCCCCCAATCCTGAGCCAATGGCTCGGAATCAGGCAACTCCAGCACAGTAATTTCAGCATCCGTTGTAAACAAAACGGCCCTTTCAAGAACATTCTCCAACTCCCTGACATTACCAGGCCAGCGGTAGCTTCTTATTTGCTGCATAACCTCCCGGCTAACCGACTCAATTTGTTTATTATATTTTTTATTTAAACGCTGAAGTATGGATTGAACCAAATAAGGGAAGTCTTCCGGCCTCTGAAATAAAGGTGGAATCAGTAAATTGACGACATTGATTCGATAGTACAAATCTTTACGGAACACCCCTTCCTCAACCAGCTTATTTAAATCGCGATTAGTTGCGGAAATGATGCGAACATCAATTTCCAACGTCCGCTTACCACCGACCCGCTCCAATTCACCTTCCTGTATCACTCTGAGCAACCTTACTTGAGCTGCGGGGGACAACGTATCAACCTCATCTAAAAACAAAGTACCGCCATCGGCACGTTCAAAAAAACCCTGATGAATGTCAATCGCGCCTGTAAACGCGCCCTTTTCATGCCCGAACAATGCACTTTCAATCAATGTTTCAGGAATTGCGCCACAATTTATCGCCATAAAGGCATGATCATTCCGGTCACTCATAGCGTGAATGGCCTTCGCCACCAACTCCTTACCCACCCCTGTTTCACCATTTATCAATACAGCGGCCAATGTCGGCGCAATTTTTTCAATGGCTCTGAGCACATCCTGCATAACTGGAGACTTGGCAACAATAACAGGAGGCTGCTTTTTCGCCTGTTTTGTATGCTTTAAGCGCCAAATTTTTTGCATGCTTTCTTCAATTTGGTAATGCAGATCATCGGCTGCGCCTTTTTCCGCAGTATTTTTCTGCCGACTGTATTCCAGTCCCGGCCGATGAAGCCCTTTTTCAGGATTTAAATAAACCGAGACTTCACACCCCTCATCCTTGCGCGCAATACTCTTGGAAATCTCGACTTTTGCATAACCAAAGTTTCTAGCCGCGATGCCGCCAAAAACACTTGATGTCATCCTGCATAATTCAGGCGAACTGGATACCCCTTCGCCAAACGGACAACAATTATTGACAACACGGACACAATCCTTTTCTTTTGATAACAAAGAAAAGTCACCGCCAATTTTATTTTTTAAACCGACAATCAACCGCGCATACTGCTCTTCATCCAAAAGCTCAGTCAGCCCATGCTCATTTCTGTAGGTCTCTTCAAAAAACTGCCCCGCTGTCCTCGCAATATATTCGATGAGTTCTTCGCTGTGCCCTTTGCCTTGCTGCTCACTGGCATGCATAAATTCGAGCACAAATCTCTGCAGAAAAAAAACCGGCGTCAAATCGGAAAAAGAAAAATCGTTCATAAGCTATTTTTGAAGAAAAATTTCACTGATTGAAACAAAGTTTCATATAACTAGCAACATAAAAAACCAAGCCTTTGTTTTTTATAACTATTTTGCAAAAGAATCATGGCATATTAAATGCGTCTAAAGGTCATCCAGTATAAGTTCTAGATGACAAGGCATTATCGGCTTAATTCTTATTCATTAAGCTATTGAATTACTCGCGGACATAATTAGAACTCCGCAATCCACTTGTTTAATTGCTGATGTTATTATGCCGTGCGCTGGATAAACGAAATGAAATAGCCTATTTTCGGCTTGTTTTAAGAAGGTGGCGGTAAATTCACAACGGGTGAGGGGGCCATTTAGATAAAGCCCTGCGCAACAGGTGTTTGTGAACAACGAAAACAGAGTAGTGACAAGCAATTGAATGCTTAACTCATTCAATTTAACCAGCTGATTGATAATAAAATATTGAGGGCAATATCCAACTTGCTGATAAATATACTAAAAATAATAAAATGAGGAGATTTAAATGACTAGCGTACTCAATGAAGTTTTACTGGCTAACAGAAACTATGCAAATGACTTTGACAAAGGCGATCTTCCATTGCCCCCCGGACGCCGCTTTGCAATTCTTACCTGTATGGATGCGAGACTTGATCCCGCCAAATACGCAGGTCTCACCGAAGGTGACGCCCACGTTATTCGAAACGCAGGCGGACGCGCCAGTGATGACGCAATCCGTTCACTGGTTATTTCGTATAAATTGCTGGGAACGCGCGAATGGTTTGTTATCCATCACACCGATTGCGGCATGGAACTTTTCACCAATGACATCATGGGCGACCTTTTATCCAGCAGCTTAAAAACCGCCTCCATAGATGAAAATGGCTGGCATGACTGCGGTGAGGGCCCTGGTTGCACCGATGGTAAATACATTAACTGGTTAACCATTAAAGATCAGGCGCAAAGCGTTACCGAAGACGTCATGAGAATAAAAAACAGCCCGCTGGTCCCCAAAGACATACCCATTTACGGATATGTCTATGACGTTAAAAGCGGCAAATTAATCGAAGTACCTGAAGCTACGGCGGCAGGTCAAGTTTAACCTTGAGACTAAAATGCTCAGCCATAACCACTGGAACAAAAATATTGCAAAATGTGCCAGGCACACACGGCAAATGTTTTTTATTCTGCGAATGGCGCGCGTACACTTTAAAACAAAATAACCGCGCAACCCTTATCGCAAGGCCATTTAGCGATCAAAACGCCTGAGCATTTGAGAAAAGAAAGAGTGGGTCGAACTTGTTGTTTTTAATAAACAGGAACGATCCACTACCTTTTGCGGAATATAAAGCGCATTGGCTTTTTGGTGTGAAGCCAATTTTCTTATAATTTACGCATAACCTCTTCTGCAATATCCAGAGTCCTATCAATCACTTCATCCGTATGAGCCGCTGAGACAAAGCCCGCTTCGAAAGCAGAGGGCGCCAAGTAAACGCCTTGATCCAGCATCGCATGAAAAAATCTTTTAAAAAGACCTTGATCGCACTGCATCACTTGCGCAAAAGTCGACACCTCCGGGTGATCGGTAAAGAACAATCCGAACATGCCTCCAACACTGTTCGTCGCCAACGACACCCCGGCACTGGCTGCTCGCGCCTTCATTCCCTGGGTCAATTTTTCTGTTTTTTGGGTTAGCTGCTCAAAAAAGCCCGGAACCGAGATTAACTCCAGCGTTTTTAAGCCAGCGGCCATAGCCACCGGGTTTCCGGATAAGGTTCCAGCCTGATAGACGGGACCCAAAGGCGCTAGACAGGCCATAATATCCCGTTTTCCACCGAACGCACCGACAGGCATCCCTCCACCGATAACTTTACCCAGCGTGGTTAGATCCGGGGTAACACGGTAGTAACCTTGAGCACCCTGTAAACTGACTCTGAAACCGGTCATCACTTCATCGAAAATCAGCACAGCACCCGATTGATCGCAGACCTCTCTAAGCGCCTCAAGAAATCCCGGCTGTGGCGGAATGCAATTCATATTGCCGGCGACTGGCTCGACAATGATACAGGCAATTTGATCGCCTACTTTTGCAAACGTATCGCGCACTGATTGGGCATCGTTATAACAGAGCGTAATGGTATCTTCAGCCACTGACGCAGGAACCCCCGGTGAGCTTGGCACACCAAAAGTCAACGCGCCGGAGCCTGCTTTCACCAGCAGTGAATCCGAGTGTCCATGATAACAGCCTTCAAATTTTACAATTTTGTTACGCTGCGTATAACCTCTGGCCAAACGAATCGCACTCATCGTCGCCTCGGTTCCTGAGCTCACCATTCTGACCATGTCAATGGACGGTAATAGCTCACAAACCCTAGCCGCCATAGTTGTTTCAATTTCCGTAGGCGCACCAAAACTGAGACCTTTTTCCGCAGCTAGCTTAACAGCGGCTATCACTTCCGGATGGGCATGTCCTAAAATCATGGGTCCCCAAGAGCCGACATAATCGATATATTGCTTACCTGCTGCATCAAAAATGTAAGGCCCTTTCGCATGGTCGATGAAAACAGGCTCACCACCCACACCGCTGAATGAACGCACAGGAGAATTAACACCGCCGGGAATGACTTGTTTAGCCGCTGCAAAAAGCTCTTTTGAATCTGTCATAGTTAATTAAGGTTAAATAGAGAAAGGGTAAAGTAACATCACTGGCAAACGCAAGCCAACCAGAAAAAGCCAACAATTCCCAGTTTGATGATAAAAAAAGGGTGGGCGTAAGCTTTGCGGGGATGTCGGCAGCAGGGATGCTTGCCGTCAAGCCCCCACGGATGGATCTACGGCGTTCCTCACAAGGCTTACGCCTACCCTCAAAGCCACATTAAAAGTTCAAACTGGGAATTGCTGAGGGAAAGACAGCGCAGACGGCCTGCCGTTACATTTTAATCATCCTCAACTCTTTGTAGAATGAGGCCTTATAAAATGATAAAGTCCGCTGTTATTTCTACAACGCACCTGAATGTTTTTGGCATCCTTATGAAAACAATTACTCTTATAAAAAAAGTCAGTTTCTTCCCTCTGCTTTTGCTTATCCTTGCCGCTTTTGTTACCGGTTGTTCTGATGATAAAAAAAACGCACCAGCTAAGCCGGCATCACAGGCACAGGCACAACCACACCATTCTTTTGATCATGCGCACGGATCGGAAGTCAGCGACCTGGAAAAACATAAATTCGAGCATGATTTCGCGGACCAGTGCGTCGAGCGCGAAATCAAGAACTCTAAAAATAAAGACATTGATAGAGAACGATTCACAAAACCGTGCCTCTGTATCGCAACGTATCTGATGAAAGATCTGACTGCGAAGGAATCCGAATTATTTTTGGTTGAACATAAAAACACTCAATCACTGAGAATCAAATTCGAGAGCGCGGCCTATCATTGTTTACAGGAAAAAGTACAACCCAAGTCACCCATGCTATTTGGTAAACATTAATTTAATCGGCCTGATGACTCTGATACCGGCCCATAACCTTTGCGGTATCAGAGCCTTTCTTATGGATTAAGCCCAAGCCGGCCCATCATGGCCGATCAATAAATAATACCTTTTTCAAATAACTCATGACAGACAGCAGCTCCATGAGCCAAGAACGCATCCTCATCGGATACTGCAGATTCTTTCGCTAATACCGACAACTGTTCTTTCAGTTGTTCACCCTTTTCTTCCTGAATGTATTCCAGTAAACGATAGGTAAGCGGCGTGATTTGAATAAAGCCAACTTCGTCTTCACTGTTGCGGTAAACCACTAAAAAAGTAGGTTCAGCAGACATTTGCTCAGGAATGTTCGAAGGAGAAATCTGATGAACAGGATACAAATAAACCAATGGCCAGGCTAAAGGCGATAAGGCTACTTTGGAATTCAAAAGGTCATCGCGCTGAAGCATGGACACCGGACAAGTATCTTTTGCAATGGTCAATGCCATTTCAACCCATTCATAATGGGCCAATTCCAACATAAACGGCAAATCGGCAGGATTATTTCTTTCGTTTTGAAGATAAGCGAGAAACTCTTCAGGGATTTCCGAAAAATGAGGTGTGGCACATCCGTGATTAGCAAAAAAACCCTGCACTAAAGACAGCCAATCAGACTCGCTGATTAACGACTTTAAAACCGGAAAGTTACTCCCCAGAAATCCTTCTATATTATTAAAAAAAAGCTCCCTGTACATGAGCATACGCTCAATCTTGACATCACCCGGCGGGGGGTGGTTATCAGGATCCCGGATAAAATCAGCGAATTGCTTTTGTTTGGCTTTAAGATCCACGCTCATTTCAGGCTGTCTGACGTTGATGCTGATCTGCCCACGCGTTTTGAATTGCCCGAATGGTCGCCACTTCATTCAATAAATCCGGCATCGGCGGGATATTAAAATCACGTTCCAGCAAGGTGGGAAACACGCCAAACAATTCATAGGCTTTACCTAACAACTGCCAGACCGGATCAATTACGGCCGCACCATGGGTATCCACCAAAAAATCGTGAGCCTCAACATAATGACCGGCAATATGCGCATAGGCAATTCGGTCCGAAGGAATAGCTCTCAGAAAACTTTCAGCATCGTAGCCGTGATTAACACTGTTGACATAAATATTATTCAAATCCAGCAGAATGTCACAATCGGCCTCTTCAACAACCCTGTTAAAGAAATCGATTTCATCCATCTCTTGGCCGGGAGCGGCATAATAAGAAACATTTTCAACCGCTATTTTCTGCTCAAGAATATCCTGTACACGCTTAATACGCGAAGCAACATGGTGAACCGCTTCATCGGTAAACGGGATAGGCATCAAGTCGTATAAGTGACCATTGTGGCTGCAATAGCTTAAATGCTCACTATAGAAACTGATGTCGTGATCAATCATGAACTGCTTTAGATCACGAAGAAAAACTTCATCCAGGGCATCCGTGCTGCCTAGTGAGAGGGAAAGTCCATGACAAACAAATTTAAACCGTTCGGTCATGGACCGGAATTGTTTGGCTAATTTGCCGCCCAGAGTCATCCAGTTTTCAGGCGCAACCTCATAAAAGCCAAGATCGGAAGGAGGGTTATCGGCTATTTCAGCCAGAAATGCTCTTCTCAGACCTAGACCTGCACCCGATACTGGAAATTGTCTGGTGATCATATAGAACTAAATCTTGTTGAATAATTTGAAAGGAGAGCGTGGCAACTCTCCTTAACATTAAAAGCGCTAGAAAGCGGATTATTGTCCAGCCGCCTTATCTTTATTGACTGTGTCGCCGCAGCTGCCTTCCTTGCCTTTCATCATATCGCCGCAGGTACCTTCCATGCCTTTTTTCATTTTATCGCCATCCATCATCGCGCCACATTTGCCTTCGCCGCATGCTGCTTCTTTGGCTTTTGTTTCAGCGGCTTTTTCGGTTTTCTTACCCGCACAAGCGCCTTCGGGAGTTTTTGGTTTTTCCATCTTCATCCCTTCGCCGCATGCCATTTCAGCAACTTGCATATAACCTGAAGAAAGTTCTTGTACACCAAATGGATTGGCTTCTGCATGAACAGCTGTCATAGCCAGACTTGAGATTACAGCAGAACCTAACGCAGCCGCTAAAGGTGATTTAGTATTTTTTTTCATTGTGTCGATCCCAGTGAGTGTTGTTGTAGATAAGCCCGGAGGCTCTGAATCAGATATTATTGTGGCCGCATGAACCGGCAATGAACATGCGGCATTTCGATAATCCACGTGTATGACCCTGCTGACTATTAGGAGTTCCTGAAAAGCCATCGGATTCGCGCGTAACAATACCATTAATCAGGCGTTTTTTCCTCAAATTCACACAGATCCGCAATAACACAACTCTGGCATCTTGGCTTACGAGCGACACAGGTATAGCGCCCATGGAGTATTAGCAGATGATGCGCATCTTTTTTATGCTTATCCGGAACCCATTTTTCAAGGCCTTTTTCAACCTCAAGCACTGTTTTACCCGGCGCAATTTTTGTTCGATTGGAAACGCGAAAAATGTGCGTATCTACGGCGATAGTCTTATGGCCAAATGCGGTATTGAGAACGACATTGGCGGTTTTTCTACCCACACCCGGCAAGGCCTCTAATTCGGTACGCGTATCCGGCACAAAGCCATCATGCTGATCAATCAACTGCCGACATAACAGGATGATATTGCGGGCTTTACTGTTGAACAAACCAATGGTTTTAATAAAATTTTTGAGACCCTCCTCACCTAAGGCTACGATTGCTTCAGGTGAATTCGCGACAGCAAATAATTTTAATGTGGCCTTGTTGACGCTTTTATCGGTTGCCTGCGCCGACAAGACAACCGCTATCAACAGCTCAAAAGGCGTTGCATAAAACAGCTCCGTAGTCGGTTCGGGTATTGCCTCAGCTAACCTGTCGAAAATGATCTGGCGTTTGATCTTGTTCAAGATTCAGCGATCACCTGAACCGGAATGGCTTCAATAGCCGGTTTTCTTTGCTTGAATTTAGCGTCGATAACATTCTTCAAGGCGATTAAAAAACCCAACCCGATAAATGCGCCAGGGGGCAATATAGCCAGCAGAACACCGGAATAATCATCAATAACAATGATCTTCCAATCCTTTGCAGCAGGACCAAACATCAAATCGGCACCGGCTAAAAACGTGCCGGAGCCGATAATTTCTCTTAAACTGCCCAACAAAGTCAGCGCAAAAGTAAAACCAAGACCTATAAACAAGCCGTCCATCATGGCTTTTGGAACGCTGTTCTTCGAAGCAAAAGCTTCTGCGCGACCAATAACCGAACAATTTGTCACAATCAAAGAAATAAAAATACCCAGAATTTTATACAGATCAAAAAACCACGCATTCATCGCTAATTCGATAATCGTCACCACGCACGCGATCACCAAGACAAAAATCGGCAAGCGAACTTCTGAAGGCGTAATTTTCCGTATCAATGAGACCGAACTTCCGGTCAACATTAGCGTGAGTGTCGTCGCCAAACCTAAACCCAAGCCATTGATCACCGTATTACTTACTGCTAGTAAGGGACATAAGCCCAATAAGGCAACAAATGCCTGATTGTTAAACCACAAGCCTTCTTTAGCTATTTTGCTGTATTCGGAAAACATTAGTCTTTACCTGCCGTTTCGGATAACGAAAATATCTTTTCTTTATTTTGTTTAAAATACTGCAGCGTCAGTTTAACTTTATTGACTACAGCCCTCGGCGTGATGGTGGCGCCTGCAAATTGATCAAACACGCCACCATCTCTTTTTACAGCCCATTCCTGATCAGTAAGATTGATCAACGATTTGCCGCTAAATGACAAAATCCAGTCGCTTCTTGATGATTCTATTTTGTCACCCAGTCCGGGGGTTTCTTTATGCCCCACGACTCTAACACCGGAGAGGGTCCCATCCTCCAAAATGCCGACCAGCAATTTTATATCGCCGTTATAGCCATCCGGAGCAATTGCGGTAATAACTGCAGCAACCGGCTGGCCATTTTTTCTGGCCCGGTAAATGGCAGAAGGGGTTTTAACGTGGGAATTTAGGTCTTTTACCAGTATCTGGTCAGCAACAATGTCATTGTCATACAAGTTCTCCGGCACCAATTGTTTAAGCCCCTGCAACAACGATTGCCGTTCGTTCATCGCAATTTTATCGGCTGTGGCACTGGATATGAGTGCAACCAGTCCCAAACCAAGAATTGAGAATGCACCCAGCGCTACCGCTGAAATGACGATTTTGTTCAGTGTTTCGTTCATGCCCGGTGTCCGAATACGCGAGGTTTAGTAAAATAATCCAGCGCCGGCGCGGCAAGATTGGCCAGTAACACCGAAAAGGCGACCGCATCAGGATAACCGCCCCAAACCCTGATGATATAAACCAGCACGCCTATCATCATCCCGTAAATCAGGCGGCCTTTTACAGTGGTCGCGGCAGTGACCGGATCCGTTGCAATAAAAAAGGCGCCCAGCATGGTCGCTCCGGCAAACAGATGAAACATCGGAGGTGCGTAGATCTGCGCATCGATCAGGTAGCAAATGCCGGAAATTACCGATATGCCTAAAATAAGCCCAGCCGGTATATGCCAATTAATGATTTTACGCACCATTAACCAAAGTCCGCCCAGCAAATATGCCAGCGAAACCCACTCCCATCCCTTTCCAGCTAGATAGCCGAATACAGCGCCAGATTGAGCCTCTAAAACCGATTTTTGCAAACTCAACTGGGTTTTTAGTGCATCCAGAGGAGTCGCCATGGTTAAAGCATCATAATCAGCATTCTCTGGAATCCGCTCGAACAATATCAGTTGCGCAATATCCTGGAAATTCAACGTCATAGTGCCTAGCCCTGTCATTGCTGGCCAGGAGGTCATCGGCAGAGGAAAAGAAACCAATAAAAAAACATACCCGACCATCGCCGGATTAAACGGGTTATAACCTAACCCCCCGTATAAATGTTTGGCAATAACAATGGCAAATAATATCCCTGTCACAGTGACCCACCAAGGCGCAATAGCCGGTAAGGAAATCGCCAAAAGCACCGCTGTTACAACCGCACTCAAGTCTTTCAGACTGACCCACACCGGTCGTCCTCTTACCAACAGAATCAGCGACTCGGCCATTAAAGCGGTAATAACAGCCAGAACCACATTAATCAGAACACCCCAACCAAAAAACCAGAATAGGGCAATAACGCCCGGAACGAGAGCAATAATGACCTCAAACATGACCCGGGTGACGCTGTTGACCGGTTGCACATGCGGCGATAACGCCGTGGAAAACTTCATTGAGTCACTCCCTCTTTCTCTGCATTGGCTTGTTTAACTTTTGCTAAAGCTTCTTTTTTCAATCGGGCGCGCTCGGCTTTTTCAGCCTGCTCTTTGGCTTTGCGCTCCAGATGCATGTCATGGCGCCGCTTGGCAACAGAGGCCTTTTCAGCTTCTTTAGCCTTGGCAATCACTTTACTTTTTGCAGACCGGTAATATTGCACCAGAGGAATATGACTCGGACAAACCACTTCACAGCAGCCGCATTCAATGCAATCAAACAAACTGAATTCTTTACATTTATCCAAATTACCGGCACGGCTATGCCAATACAATTGCTGCGGGAGCAAATCTACAGGACAGGCTTTGGCACAATCGCCACAACGTATACACGGCATGGCCTGCTTACCGGTGTTAATATCGGCAGCGGTACCGGCTAATATACAATTGGTCGCTTTGACGACCGCGATTTCGTCATCGGGCAAGGCGAAGCCCATCATCGGCCCGCCCATGATCAAGCGTTCGACATGCTCAGTGTAGCCACCGCATTGCTCGATGAGTTCGCTAATCGGTGTACCGATGCGAACATACCTGTTTTGCGGCTCTTTAACGCCACGACCGGTGATGGTTATCACCCGCTCGGTCAGCGGCTTTCCATTACAAACCGCATCATAAACCGCCGATGCTGTACCGACATTCACGCACAACACACCGATGTCGGCAGGAATCCCTCCGGAGGGCGTTTCCTTACCCGTTACAACCTTGATCAGCTGTTTTTCCCCACCGGTAGGATAAATAGCCGGCACCTGAACAACGATTATGCGTGGATCATTTAACGCGGCGACTGCTTGAGTAAGCCGGGCATAAGCGCGCGTCATATGGTCTTCAATAGCGACGATACAGCGCTCGATATGAAGCGAATGCAGTAAAATCTGGGCGCCTACCAGCACAGACTCCGGTTGATTCTGCATCAGGCAATCATCACAGGTAATATAAGGCTCGCATTCCGCGCCATTCAAAAGCAAGGTATCGAGCTTTCTTTGCGGCCCCGGATTGAGCTTTATCGCCGTGGGAAAAGCGGCGCCGCCCAAACCGACAATGCCGGCATTTTTTATTGCCGAGCGGATAGCCGCGGGATCCTGGCTGCTGAAATCGGCGACACCCTGCGTAACCAGGCTTTCATCCTTACCATCGGTGGCGATTACGATACAAACATCGGCCATACCGGAAGGATGCGGTATCAAGCGCTCTTCAATAGCCTCTATGATACCGGAGCTGGCCGCATGAACCGGTGTCGCAAGCGGATGATCGGAATAAGCGATGACCTGCCCCCGCAACACCCGGTCGCCCACCTGAACCTTGGGATCCACACTCACCCCGGGCCGCTGCATCAACGGATAAACCAGCTTTTTAGGAATGCTTGCCTGACGCAAAGGCGCCTGGTTAGATAAATCCTTATTGTTGGGCAGGTGCAATCCGCCGTGAAATCGCGCTAAATTAAGCATATTTTCTTTCCGGCTCCGGCCACTGCCACGTATTGATAGTTTGTTCAATCGGCTCCATAACAATACAATCTACCGGGCAAGGCGCCACACAAAGCTCACAGCCGGTACATTCATTGGCAATAACGGTGTGCATCATTTTCGCCGAGCCCAGGATGGCGTCCACAGGACATGCCTGAATACATTTTGTGCAGCCTATGCAGTCCGCTTCGATAATAACAGCGACACTTTTTGGTTTCTCTGCGCCAAATTCATCGTTCAGAGGTTTGGCTTCCACGCCCAGCAAATCAGCCAGTGCATTAATACCGTCCTGACCACCCGGTGGACATTGATTGATATCGGCCTCGCCTGACGCGATGGCTTCGGCATAAGGCCTGCATCCTGGAAAACTGCATTGCCCGCATTGAGTTTGGGGCAAGATCGCCTCAATTTTATCGACAATAGGATTTCCTTGAACCTTGAAATAAACTGCCGAGAAACCCAGCACCACACCAAAGACAGCAAATGTCGCGCAAATTATAAGTATCATTTTATTGTGTTCTAAATGATCGGTTGCAAACTACCCAGACCGCGCTGGCATCTATAAAATTTCGGATCAAAACCGGTGTAATCGGTTTGATTGCTTCCCTGGAAACTAGTGTTTAATTGCGTAAATTAGCTATTGTATTTTTTATCTGACTACCCTGTACCTCTCTTCGGCGCCATTTAAAAGGTTGAGCCTTCTGATTATGCCTTACGATAAAGGCCTCAATCGCACTCTTTAGCTCCTCA
>NZ_JAUSBX010000010.1 GCF_030651835.1 Methylicorpusculum sp.
GTTATTGAGAACAATTCTTATTAAATGACAGGCATTCCGAAAATAACTGGTTTTTGATGTGCCCGGAAAATTTTTTGAAAAATAAATCGCCCACTTTGATGCGGAAACTTTGAAAAAACGGCTTTTCCGTTCAGGCACTAAATACGCTTAACTTAAAGGCATTGGCCCACCTCCACTCTCTAATTCCAAGCGGGCGAGTAGTTACAAAGATAGTTTGATTTGAGTTTTTATTACAGGTTAAAGGTAGGGTTAATCGAGAATTATTCGATTGCGCTTCGGCGAACTTTTTAAAGGTAAAAGCTTTCATCCTGAGAGCCGTCGGAGCCTGGGAGGGATTTAAACATCAACGTAGAGGGCATTTATGCTAAAAAATGTATTTTTTTAGCATAAAAACAGCAAGGCTTTATTTGTTAGGGTGTTGCAATTGATGACTATGGACTAAGCTTTGCTTTAATCAAAACCGCTCACCACCAGTATTTACCTGGAAGGATACCTATGACAGCCCAAAAACCTATGATACTGGTTGTTGACGATGAAGAAATTTGTCTTGCCCAGATAAGCATCTATTTGAAGGAACTTGACTATAAAATTGTTACTGCAAGTAACGGGCAGGATGCCCTGGATCTTCTAAACAGTGATCCTCATGCATATGGCTTGGTCATTCTGGATAAATTCATGGAGGGAATGAACGGAATTGAAGTGTTAAAGCAGATCAAAGACGATCCCGATTTACGGATTTTACCGGTCATTATGCAAACGGCGGATACCGCGCCCGAGAAAATATTGGAAGGCATTCGTGCCGGTGCCTATTACTACCTGACCAAGCCGTTTTCAGCCGAAAAATTACTTTCAGTCGTTGATAATGCCTTGAGTCTTTACCGGGACACGCGGCTTGCAAGAGAAGAGTTGATTAATCTGAAAGAGAGTTTACATCGGGTCAATGAACTTTCGTTCAGTTTTCGTAACCGTCAAGAAGCGCGCGAGATGACGGCTTTTCTGTCCTGTGCCGGTAACCTGAATATGGCTCAGGAAATGGGCTTGATGGAATTGCTGCTAAACGCCATAGAACACGGTAATCTTGCCATCACATATGATGAAAAGACTCAACTGATCAGAGACAACCAATTGGAGACAGAGATCAATCGGCGCCTTAATCTTCCCGAATATGCGGACAAAACCGTTACAGTCAAATTTAAACGCAACAGCAGTAACCTGACGTTCATCATTTCCGATCAAGGCTCGGGTTTTGATTGGGAGCCTTATCTGGATATGCAACTTGAGCGTATCAATGACAATCACGGACGCGGTATCGCGATGGCTAAAAACATGTCGTTTAATGAATTGCTGTATCAAGGTGACGGTAATGTTGTTCATGCCATCATTGTGACCCATCAATAACCGGTTTTGTCGGCTTTTTAGTCTGAATGTGCCGTTTTTCTGTGTCGCGTCTATACCCCTCGTCTATTCAAAAGGGCGGCTTATGTTGACCTCTATAACCATTTCATGACAGCTTGAAAGTTGTCACCGAGAGAAATGAACACACTTGAAACTCACTCCGCTGACATGTGTTACCGGACCTGGATTGATCAAGCGTCTCCGGATGCGATGTTTATCCACGATTACGAAGGTAACTTCGTCGATGTCAACCGCAGGGCATGCGAGAGTGTCGGTTACTCGAAAGAGGAGTTGCTGACCATGAATGTCTGCGATCTTGAACAAGATTTTGATCTGCAGAGTGCCCAAGCCGAATGGAACCGTATTATAAGCGGCGAAAACAAGAGATTAGTGGGACGGCATCGGCATAAGGACGGCAGTTTGTTTTCGGTGGAAATCAATTTTGGTTTACTGTTTTTTGAGGACCAGCGACTCTTCGTTGTGCTGGTCAGAGATATTAGTGAGAGAGTGGCCGCCGAGGCCGCACTCAGAGAAAGTGAAGCGAAGCTTTCCCTGTTTATCGAATGTGCACCGGCTTCGCTGGCCATGTTCGATCAAAATATGTGTTATATCGCCGCCAGTCAGCGCTGGATCGATGATTTTTTAATCGAGAGCGGCGATATCATTGGTCGATGCCACTATGAGCTGTTCCCGGAAATTTCCAGTCAATGGAAAGATGCGCACCAAAAAGGCCTGGCAGGTGAGGTGGTGCGTGCCGATAACGATTGCTTTGTGCGTATGGACGGCAGTCGCCAATGGTTACGCTGGGAAGTCAGGCCCTGGATGAAGAGTAATGGTAGCGTAGGCGGTATCGTTATCTTGTCCGAAGACATTTCCGGGCGTGTGCTTGCCGAGCAGGCCTTGATAGCGAGCGAGAAGCGTTTTCAGGATATTGCGCAGGCTTCTGCCGACTGGATATGGGAAGTGGATGACCATTGCCGTTACACGTTTGTTTCGGAGTCGGTCAGGGCGGTATTGGGTTACGTCCCCGAAGAGCTAATTGGCCGTACAGCTTTCGATTTTTTTCCGGCTGAAGATGCCGCGCGATTGGGCAAGGAGTTTGCCGCCATTGCCGCATGCCGTTCGCCCGTTCGTGATCTGAAAATTATCATCATCCACAAGGACGGCAGTCTGCGCCACATGCAGACCAATGCGGTACCGATTCTGGGCCGGAATGGCAACTTACTGGGCTATCGCGGACTGGATAGGGACGTTACCGAAAAGATAAGACTGAATGAAGAACTTGAACAGCACCGCTATCATCTTGAAGAATTGGTAAAACGGCGTACCGCGGAATTGGTGCAGGCCAAAGCCGAGGCGGAAGCCGCCAACATTGCCAAGAGCGCCTTTCTGTCCAATATGAGCCATGAGATACGGACGCCGATGAATGCGGTACTGGGTTTCAGTTATCTGTTACAACAATTGCCGCTGGGCGACGAAGCCCGGAAACTGGTTAGAAAAATTCAGGATTCCGGAAATATTTTGCTGGCAATCATCAACGATATCCTCGATTTTTCCAAAGTCGAAGCCGGGTGCCTGAAAATTGAAAACGCACCATTTTTCTTGTCCGATGTACTGGGTCATCTTGCCTCGTTGATGTCCGCCTCAGCCAGTAAAAAGAATCTGGAATTGATCCTTGTTCCTCCCCTTGATGCCGATGCGGTAATAGGCGATTGTCTGCGTCTGGAGCAGGTGCTGGTCAATCTGGTTAATAATGCGATTAAATTTACCGATGAGGGCGAAGTTGAATTGCGTGTCAGCCTGGAGCAACAAAGAGAGGATCAGCTCAGCTTACGGTTTTCGGTGCGCGACACCGGTATCGGCATATCGAAAGACCAGCAGGAACTCATTTTTACGGAATTCATGCAGGCCGATAATTCCATCAGCCGACGATTTGGCGGTACCGGCCTTGGGTTGGCGATCAGCCGAAAACTGGTGAATTTAATGGGTGGAGAACTTCAACTCACCAGCCAACTCGGTGAGGGCAGTGAGTTTTGGTTCGAACTGACTCTGCCGCGTGATCCCGATCTGGAGCAATTCTCTCCGCCATTAGCCGGTCTTCGCCTATTGGTGACCGATGATAATAAACCGGCACGCGCAGCCCTGATGCTTGCCGCTCAAGGTTTGGGCTGGCATGCCGATGCGGCTGACTGCGGCGAATCGGCCATTTTACAGATAGTGGAAAGCATTAATAACCATAACCTCTATGATGTGGTGTTGATCGACTGGAATATGCCGGGACTGGATAGTCTGGTGACGGCAGAATCCATCATCAGGGCTGTACCGGAAAATAATACATTACCGGTTCTATTGATGGTGACATCATACTCAACTGACGAATTGCTTGCTCAGCCGGGTATTGCTATCGCGGAGGGCATACTGAATAAACCGGTGACTTCTTCGATGCTTTATAACGCGGTGACCACTGCCTTTCAAAAGCGTCAACAGGCCGATTTACCTGAGCCAATGACGCCAGTTAAAACCTGTGGCCGCAGTATTTCCGGCATCAGGGTGCTGGTGGTCGACGACTGCGAGATTAACCGTGAAGTGACGCAGAGGATACTTCAAACTGAAGGCGCAGTCGTGAGTTTGGCGCTCGATGGTCAGGATGCGCTGGAGTGGTTGGCTCAATATGGCGATGCTGTGGATATTGTTTTAATGGATATTCAAATGCCGAGGATGGATGGTTATTCTGCCGCTCGCCGGATTAGAGAGAATCCTAGCTGGGCTAATCTGCCGGTATTGGCTCTGACCGCGGGCGCATTTCAGAATCTGCAGGATGCCGCATTTGAGGCAGGTATGAATGATTTCATCGCCAAGCCTTTTAATATCCCCCATTTATTGGCGCAGATTCAGCACTGGACAGGTTGCAAAATCAACGCTTTAAGCCCGGCACAAAACGATAGCCCGCCCGATGAAGAACCTTTAAACCGACAGAACCCGAAGCCGGATGACGAACCGATCAGCGAAATGCTTGATTTGCCCGGAATCGATATTGAAGCGGGGCTTAAAACATGGCGACAAATCGACGCTTACCAAAAATACCTGTTGCTCTTTATCGATCAGTATCACGATGCCGGTCACCAAATCGCCGAGACAGTGCAGCGGAGCGAACTCGATAAAGTGGCCGCACTGGCTCATAGGATCAAAGGTGCCGCGTTCAGTCTGTCTCTGGATGCAGTTGCCGCCCGGTGTCAGGATGTGGAAATGGCGCAGGGCAGTTCAGCCTTATTGATCAGCGCTGCCGCATTACAACAAGCGCTGGATGAAGTCGCCAACAGTGTGTCACTTTGGCTGGAAACCAACGCTTAAACAGCAGGTAGGGCGGTTTCGCGCCAGCAAACCGCCATGGGCCAAGATGCCACCTCGTACAGCAATAACACCTGTCCAAATAAAAACCTCGCCTGGAAAAGTCCGGGCGAGGGTGGTTTTGTCGCTTCGATCTGGTGGATTGCCTGACGGCGAATCCACCCTACAGCTGCCATATGGCCATGTTTTTTCCAGTTGTAGGGCGGTTTCGCGCCAGCAAACCGCCATGGGCCAAAATGCCACCTCGCACAGCAATAACACCTGTCCAAATAAAAACCTCGCCTGGAAAAGTCCGGGCGAGGGTGGGTTTTGTCGCTTCGATCTGGTGGATTGCCTGGCGGCGAATCCACCCTGCAGCCGCCGTATGGCCGAGTTTGTTCCAGTTTGTAGGGCGGTTTCGCGCCAGCAAACCGCCATGGGCCAACTTGATTAATCAGAAACACTGGGCAAAGCGTTAATCTCGCCACACCAATCCGAAGGCAGAACGCCGTCGAGAACATAACGGTGAAATGTCGAATGTGGCCAATCCTGCACGCGTGTGACAAGCCCATGTTTCAATGGATTGACGTGGATATAATCAATATGCTGTTGGTAATCCCGTTCCGTGACAATCGTATGTTCCCAATACCGCCGTTGCCATATGCCCCGTTCCGACCGCTGGCGCCGAGTTGCAGATAAGCGTTCGGTGCGAGGCAACCCTTTGGAAAACAGCAATTTGATCAAACGCCAGCGTACCGGGTAATCGACGGAGTCCGGCGGCAATGTCCAAACGCAATGCAGATGATCGGGCAAGATCACACAAGCATCGATGTGAAATGGATATAAACGCCGGACTCTGCGCACCGAGTCGCGCAGTAAATCGATATGATCCGTCAGCAACGATTGTTGCCGATCCAGCAGGTTGACGGAAAAAAAGTAACAGCCGCCAGCCACAAAATTTCGCCGGTAATTGGACATAACCATTCCACAAAATAAAAATCATAGCAGAATGAAAAGCGTAGGGCGGTTTCGCGCCAGCAAACCGCCATGGCCCAAAATGCCACCTAACCGGCCAGCAATAAACACCTGTCCAAATAAAAAACCCTCGCCTGGAAAAGTCCGGGCGAGGGTTAGTTGTGTCGCTTCGATCTGGTGGATTGCCTGTCGGCGAATCCACCCTACAGCCGCCGTATGGCCGTAGGGTCAGAAACTCAATCGAGTGGGCAGCTGTCTTCGATACGTACGCCAGAGTAATTGACATCCGGGTGTTCATCACTCAGCAAATCGCCGACTCTGTTGAAAGCATCTCCGCCATAATACTGGGGTGATTGAAGTACTTCTAACAATGTGGGATCTGTTACTGCACCATCAGTTTTACCCTTTTTGGTCAGTTGGGGAGCTGCACCAAATCTTTCGCTGTAAAGGGTATCAGGGCTAATTCCGGTCGCATCCCAAGAGTCCAGGTGATGAGGTTGTCTCCAATAACCAGGAGAGCACCATTGCGCTACCTTTTCAGTATTCCAGCAGAAGGTCAGGTTACTGAGACCGGCCGGCTTGCCACTTGCATTAGGAGGTGACGCCAGACCTGAGTCGCTATTAACTTGGGGATCATAGACATAGACATTGGCATCATCACTACCCTTGACAATCGCTGCGCCAATGCCGAAAGTTGAGCTAAAATTTACATAAGTCCCATCTGTATTGACAGTCAGCCCCAATGGAAATGCTGTGTCAAATGTTCCATCTTTATCATCATAATTTACTCTTGCACTGGAAAATTCATAATAATCAGGATCATTAAAAAATGCCGTTCCAACCTCTTCACAAGTCCGGTTACCTCCTGGGTTTGCACCATCAATAATATATGGCGTTACACCACCATCCGAAACTGGAGTGCTGGCAGTTCCTTCCGCAAATGCAGGGCTGCCAAGTCCCAGCGTAATGATCGACGCGAATAGCGCGATCGCTATTTTGTTTTGTTTAAACGTTTTCATGACAACCTCCTAAAGGTTTCATTGGAAATCCCTTTTCCTTTTTATAAATGGGATGGCGTTCAGTAATATCCAACGTCATCCTAACCGTAATGGTTGATCAACTGTTAGCTGACCAACCGTTCAAAAGACTACGGTCATATAATTTCAAATTTTCACAACAAAACCTATTCCCCAAATGGGTACCCCGGCCCGATTGGTTGTGTTTAAGTCAGGATGTGCGGTTTTGGCTGTCGCCGCGCCGCGAACTTGTTCTCACCGTTATCCAGCAGGTAGGGCGGTTTCGCGGCAGCAAACCGCCATGGCCGAAGTATCACCTAATCGGGAAAATAAGCCGCCGCGAAATAAAAATCCCTTGCCTGGAAAAGTCCGGGCGTGGGTGGGTTTTGTCGCTTCGAATTGGTGGATTGCCTGGCGGCGAATCCACCCTACCGCCGCCATATGGCCGAAGTTGTAGGGCGGTTTCGCGCCAGCAAACCGCCATGGCCGAAGTATCACCTGATCGGGAAAATAAACCAGCCTCAAAATAAAAGCGCCTTGTTCGGGAAGGTCCGGTGGAGTGTTGGTTTGGCTGGCTCCGATGTTGGCGGATTGCTATCGCGAATCCGCCCTACGTTTTCACTCACTGTGTTCCAGCAGGTAGGGCGGTTTCGCGCCAGCAAACCGCCAAGGCCGAAGTATCACCTGATCGGGAAAATAAGCCAGCCTCAAAATAAATGCGCCTTGTTTGGAAGGGTCCGGGCGAGGGTCGGTTGTGTCGCTTCGATCTGGTGGATTGCTTGGCGGTGAATCCACCCTACAGTCGCTTCAGCTCTTACGGTAAAGGCTCGATGATCGGTGAACTGCTATAAATGGCTGCCAATTGACTGCGGGTATGCACGCCGGATTTCTCGAAGATGCTTTTTAGATGTTTTTTGATGGTTTCCGGACTGACATCCAGCGACTTGGCTATCTCTTTGTTGGTAAGTCCTTGGGCCACCTGTTGGGTAATGCTGATTTCACGCTGTGTCAGCAATGAGGCGTTGATCATGCCGGGTAAATTAAAATGTGGATGACTTTTAAGCAGCTTACTTTGTGTTGAAAAGTGCGAAATGATCTGACTCATCAAGTGGTGTGGAAGCCAGAGCTCGCCCTGATGTACCGTTCTGATCGCCTTTATAAACAAATCCGGTCTGGCATTGGTTTTGATAATACCGGAGATGCCGAACTCTACAATTTCTTTCATCAGGCAGGGACGTTCATCATTGTAAAGCAGGATAATTTTTACTGTTGCATCGGTCTGCCTGATCACCCGTAGCCATTCGGTCAAAGCGCCATTGGTAAACGCCGTGTAGACCAGTAACAAATCGGGATGTAATGACGCCAGTTTTTGGGGGATCATCCCCATATCTTTAAAGCCGGTGCTATCGACATTCAAGGTGGGTATGTCGCTGAACTGAGCTGCCAGTTTGTTAATCTGCTTGTCACGTTCCGAAACGATGGACAGATGAATGACGGTATCATCCGGCTCCAGCGTCCCGGCTGCTGCGCTGTCCACTATTGGCATTAAGCGGATAGATTTGCGCCGTTCAAAATGCCTGCGTTCCAGGGTTGTAGCGAAAGACTCGGAGATAGCCGTCTGTAGCGGTCGGCGCTGAGCATCCAGTGCGCTAGCCATAGTCAGCAAGCCCCTCAGTTTCAGCGAGCCCATATTGGATCGTCTACCCCGGTTGTGCAGGTCATTGAGGCAAATGACCGGAATGGTTGTCTCTTTGTTTATTAAACGAAGATTTTTATTGAGTTGACAGCAGGCGCCCTGACAGTTGACGACGACAAGCAGGGCTAAATGCTCTGGCATCGTGTTATCAAGCACTGAAAAAAGCGGCATGCTGACGGTGTGGTAGCCTTTTTCAGCGAGCTGGGCGGCAAGTTGAGTGGCCTCTGTTGTGCTGTCGGTAATGATCAGTATGCTTTCCTGGATGTCGGATGACGCATGAACAGGCTGTAATTCGGCATAAGAATTCAGGGTCATCTGGTCGGCTTCTCGTAGATAAGGAATAGTGGTAAATTTCTGCCAAAAAAGACAAGGATTAATAACATGGTTTTCAAAAACAACAAAGCTTTTTGAGTATAAATTGAGATTGCCAACCCCTCTCAATCAGGGAGTTGATGATTGGATCAGCCGTTCAGTTTTATGACGCGTTTTATCAATAACGCTACAGACTAAAAGGATTTTGTCGTACCCATCGGATTTTTGTATGATGTTTGCCTCAAAGCAGTAACTGATTTTTTTTCTCCTTGAATGAGTGCAGATTACTATCAACCCTCACTCATTCTTTTCACGGATGGATTTTTATACCACGATCATTAGTGTACTAAATCTCATCCAAGTGACCGCTGTTCAAGACAGAAGTCGCTAAAGTCCGGAGGATAAAACGTATGAAAAACAAAAGTCATTTTGTAATGTCCCCTTTAATAATGGCGGGCTTGATACTGGCTTGCCTGATGCGGTCGGTATTGGCCGAAGAAGCGGAATATACGAAGCAGCGTCAACGCCTGGTCGACTTGATCGAGGTGGATGTCAGGTTAACCGGCCAATTTCTAGGCAAAGACGTCCTGGATGAACATGTTCTGCAGGCACTGCGTAAAGTGCCACGGCATGAGTTTGTGCCGGAGAATTTGAGGCCTTATGCGTATCAGAATAAACCCTTGCCAATAGGCCATGGGCAGACGATTTCCCAGCCTTATATCGTTGCGATTATGACGGATTTGCTGGGGCTGACCCAAAATAGCCGGGTTCTGGAAATCGGAACCGGTTCTGCCTATCAGGCGGCTGTACTTGCCGAAGTGGCGGGTAATGTCTACAGCATTGAAATTATCGAAGCGTTAGGCCAAAAAGCGGCCGGACTCCTAAAAAGTTTGGGGTACGAGGCCGTTCAGACCCGTGTGGGTGACGGATATTACGGTTGGGAGGCAGCTGCACCATTCGATGCGATCATCGTGACGGCTTCCGCAAGTCATATACCGCCGCCGCTGATCAAGCAATTAAAGCCGGGGGGACGAATGATCATTCCAGTCGGCAGCCGTTTTACCGTTCAGCATTTGATTTTGGTCTCAAAAGACCAGGACAACAAAGTGACTACCCGGCAAATATTACCGGTTTCATTTGTTCCGTTAACGGGGCAACATTAAATGGTGAAAGCAAAACCGGCTTATTCATTATTGCTGGCTGTTTTTATCACCTCAGCCTGTTCGTTGGCGTATGAGGTGTTGTTGATCCGGTTGTTTTCAATTATCCAATGGCATCATTTTGCCTATTTGATCATCAGTCTGGCCTTATTAGGTTACGGTGTCAGCGGGGTATTTTTGGCCTTTAACCGAGCGCGTCTGACCGCTGTTTATCCGCGGGCCATTTTTGCAAATCTGGTTTTGTTCGCCTTATCGGTGCCCGGCTGTTTTTGGATCTCTCAGCAAATTCCGTTCAATTCGGTGCAGATTCTATGGTCGATTCAACAGTTCTGGTTTATGTGCGCGCTTTATGTGTTGCTGGCGCTGCCGTTTTTTTTCGCCGCAAATGTGATCGGGTTGACGTTTTATCAATATCGACAGGATGCGTCATTAATTTATGCGGCCGATCTTTGTGGAGCGGGTATAGGCAGTTTGAGTATCATCGGTGCGCTGTTCGTACTGTTACCGGACAAAATATTGTTCGTATTGGCCGGTTTCGGGCTGAGCGCAGCAATGCTGGTGATGGCATTGGCTTTTCGCGGGGCGTTTGGTAAAGCAAGCGTATGGATGACGCTGTTTATGCTGGTCGCGCTCAGCGCCTTCGGGTTGTTAAGCGATATGTCGTTGACTGTCTCGCCTTATAAAGACTTGAATCAATTGTTGAGAATACCCGGTACCCGTGTTGTTGAGCAGTATTCCAGTCCGTTAGGTTTGCTTAGCGTGGTTGAGAGTACGCAAATGCCTTTGCGCCATGCGCCGGGACTGAGTCTAAATGCCGATTCAGAACCTCCGCCGCAGCTGGGTGTGTTTACCGATGCCGATAATATGTCGGCTATCACGCAATATGACGGCAATCCTGAAACAATAAGCCATCTGGATCAGACCACGTCGGCCTTGCCCTACCATTTACAAAAACTGCACCGGGTCCTGATTTTGGGCGCAGGAACCGGCAGCGATGTGTTGCAGGCACGTTACCATGGAATCGAGCACATCGATGCGGTGGAGTTGAATCCGCAAATAGTTGATCTGGTGAAGAAAAAATATGCCGGTTTTGCCGGCCAACTCTACGATCCTGATCATGTCACTGTTCATATTGCCGAAGCAAGAGGCTTTGTTGCAACGTCTAGAGAACAGTTTGATTTGATCGCTATTTCCTTGCTGGATGCTTTTGGTGCCTCGGCTGCGGGACTTTATGCCTTGTCAGAAACATATCTTTATACAGAGCAGGCGATAGCCGAATATTTGCGGCATTTAAAGCCGGGCGGATATCTCGGTTTAACGCGATGGATAAAAGTTCCGCCGCGGGATTTGCCTAAACTGATCGCCACCGTGAAGAAGGCTTTAACCCATCTGAAGGTCAACAATCCGGAACGCAACATCGTGTTGATCCGGAGTTGGCAAACAGGCACGTTACTGGTTAAAAATGGGGCATTTTCCGATTCTGAAATTGCCGAGTTAAAGCATTTTTGCGAAGCGCGCAGTTTCGATACCGATTATTATCCGGGCATCAACGCGACGGAAGTCAACCGCTTCAATATCATGCAGGAACCTTATTACTATCAGGCTGCAACAGCATTATTAGTTGAACAGGGTGAAGATTTCATCGCCGATTACAAATTCAATATTGAGCCATCAACAGACGATCGTCCGTATTTTTTCCATTTTTTTAAATGGCGGACACTGCCTGAAATTTTATCTTTATTGGGTCAAGGCGGTATTTCATTATTGGAAAGTGGCTATTTGCTTTTACTGATCGGTTTGGTGCAGGCCGCTAGTGTCAGTTTGATATTAATTGTTGTGCCGCTTGCGTTGTGGAAACGAAAACTGGGTATTTCGTCCGGCTCGCGTCGACATTTCCGCGTTTTGTCGTATTTTTCATGTTTGGGTCTGGCGTTTTTATTTATCGAAATCGCATTTATTCAGAAATTTATTCTGGTTATGCATCATCCCCTTTATGCGATGACTGTCGTGGTCAGTACATTTTTACTCAGTGCCGGAATTGGCAGTCACTACTCAAAAAAGCTGTCTGAGACCATAGAAAAATCGATGATCATCTGGCCGATAGCCGGTATCTCACTGGTGAGTACACTCTATATTCTGAACTTTGAAGGCATCATCGATTTTCTGTTGCAAATGAACGATCTTACCAAGATCATTTGTTCGGTAGGGCTGATTGCTCCGCTTGGGTTTTGTATGGGCATGCCTTTTCCCATGGGCTTGTCTAGCCTCAGCCGGACCACTCCGGAATTGATCCCCTGGGCTTGGGGTGTGAATGGCTGTGCCTCCGTGGTCAGCGCGATTCTGGCGACGCTGATTGCGATGCAATTCGGTTTTACCGTGCTGGTATTTATGGCCTTGGGTCTATACGGATTGGCCGCGCTCAGTTTTCCTGGTTCGGTCCGCGAGGGTTGAACAGTTCTGTAACCTCACCTGAAAACGGGTACCTTCATTTTTCCGGGTGATGAAGCATATTCATGATCGTTTTGGTAATGGCTATAATCTCTATCTTGGAATACCCTTTCGGTTGGCAGCTTGTTGCGACCGTTAACACCGGAGCGCATTTAAATGAGTAAACTAATCCTGTTATTTGGCGGGTTGCTGATAGCCTGTCTGAGTCTTTCAGCCAATGCGGCACCGCTTAATCCGTTGTTGGCGCCGTTATCGGCTTTAACAGCAAAAGATATTGCGATTATTGCCAATGATGCCGATCCAATGAGCCTGCAAATTGCGGATTATTACCAGCATCGCCGAGGTGTTCCGGCCGATCAGATGATTCACATCCGGTTTAATCCAAAGACCAAGGTGCTCAGCCGACTGGAATTTGCCGTGCAAAAAAAGCGGGTGGATGAAAAGACGCCGGCGCATGTTCAGGCCTTTGTCTTGAGCTGGATGCAGCCTTACCGGGTCGATTGCATGTCGATAACCACCGCTTTTGCGACGGGTTTTGACGAAGCGTTTTGTGCGAAAGGGTGTGAGTTAACGCGCAAAAGTCCTTATTTCAATTCGATCAGTTCTTTACCGTTTCGAGATTATGGCTTAAGGCCCACCATGATGTTGGCCGGAAACAGTTTTGAGGACGTCAAGGCGCTGATAGACCGGGGCATTGCAGCAGACTTTTCCCAGCCGAAAGGTTCGGCCTATTTGTTGAAAACGGCGGATAAGGCGCGCAGTTCCCGCGCCGTCTTTTTTCCCAAGATAGCGGAAGGATTTAAAGGCGTATGGCCGGTTTTTTATATGGAAAAAGAATTTATCAAAGGGCAGGACGACGTCATGTTTTATTTTACCGGATTGACTCAAGTGCCCTACATCAATGAAAACCGATATCCGCCAGGAGCGATTGCCGATCATCTGACGTCTGCCGGCGGCGTTCTTTCCGGCAGTAAACAAATGAACATCCTGGACTGGTTAAAAGCAGGCGCAACAGCCAGTTACGGTGCGGTGGTCGAGCCCTGTAATTTCCCGCCCAAATTTCCGCATCCGGGCGTGTTGATGGCCAACTACCTGCGCGGCAGTTCGTTGATTGAAGCTTACTGGAAAAGTGTCGGCATGCCGGGGCAGGGCGTGTTTGTCGGAGAACCTTTGGCCCGGCCCTTTGCTTATCCGTCCAAATAACGTTCATTTTAACAACCAACAGTCACCGGTCTTTATCCTTTAACAAACAGCATTTCCCAGTTTGATGATACAAAAGGGTAGGCGTAAGCTTTGCGGGGATATTGGCAGCAGGGATGCTACCATCAAGCCCCCAAGGATGGGGCTACGGTGTTCCACTCAAGGCTTACGCCAATCCTCAAAGCCGCATAAGTTCAAACTGAGAATTACTGTTTAGCAAGGCTCAACATCGCTAAGATGAAGGCCGTTCGTTATAATGCAGGCTCATTTATAACAATGTTCCGGAGTTTTACATGTCTTTAGCTATTACTTTGCATCTTCTTGCCACAGTTATCTGGGTGGGCGGCATGTTTTTCGCCTATATGGCGTTGCGCCCTGTTGCCGCCCAGTTGTTAGAAGTGCCCATGCGCTTGACTTTGTGGGCGCAAGTATTCGAACGCTTCTTTCCCTATGTATGGGGTTCCATCATCATTCTTTTATTGACCGGCCTGTGGATCACTTTCTCGGTGCTGGGCGGGATGGGATCAGCCGGTATGCATGTGCATACGATGTTAATGCTGGGTATCATCATGATGCTTATCTTCGGACACATCTATTTTGCCCCCTTCAAACGCCTGAAACAGGCTGTTGAGATGGCTGATTGGGCGATGGGCGGCGCGAAGCTGGGCCAGATCAGATTGCTGATCGGTATTAATCTAAGCCTGGGATTACTGGTCGTTGTGATTGCAACCATGGGCCGTTATTGGTAAGGGTTGATTTGACATCAATGATACGTCTTTAAGAATCAAGAAAAAGCAAGACTCATGCAGCTGATAAAATATCAGGCGACCTTTCGCGCCAAATGGCTTGTGCTACACCGTTATTTGGCCTTGAGCGCCGGGTTGCTGATGGCTATCATCGGCCTCACGGGCAGCGTGTCCCTGTACCGGGATACGCTGGATAAGCTGTTCAATCCGGCGCTCGCCATAGAACATTCGCAGGACAATTATCAATCGCTGGATAACTTGCTGGATGCTGTCAAAAAAGCGCATCCGGATCGTCACGGCGCCTGGACGCTTGAGATGCCGGACGCCTCGCATGACACTGTTACAGCCTGGTTTGAAAAGCCTTATGAAACAACGGGGCAGATTTACGCGCCATTGATGGTGTCTATCAATCCTTACACGGCGGAAGTGGTGGCAAGCCGCCTTTGGGGGCAAACGGCCATGACCTGGCTGCTTGACTGGCACAAACAGTTGGCATGGGATGCGTTGGGTTGGCAGATTGTGGGTGGGGTGGGTCTGCTAATGGTCTTGTCCGTTTTGTCCGGTCTTTATCTGTGGTGGCCGGCCAGAAAACACTTGTTTGCGGTTTTTTCGACTCAACATAACAGCCTGATCAAGTTTGCGTTTGATGCGCATCGTTTGATAGGGCTATTGAGCGCCGTGGCTTTGTTGAGTCTGGCATTGACCGGATTAAATTTGAGTTTTCCGCAAATGCTGGAATCATTAACCGGCTCGACAGGGATGAGTCATGGCGGTAACGGTCCTTTGATTCTGAGTACCGCTGTGCCGAATAATCGGCCGGTAAGATTATCGGAAGCAGCATTCATAGCGAAAGCCCCGTTTCCAAAAGCAGAATTAAGACGGATTACAACGCCCTCCGGTGTTGACGGAACCTTTCAGGTCAACCTTCGGCAGGGCAGTGAAATTAATCAAAAACACCCTTTTACGATGGTATGGATAGACCGATGGAGCGGTCATATCAAGGAAGTGCGCGATCCGGCCAAATTTTCTACCGGTGAAAAGCTGATGGCCTGGATGTGGCCGGTGCATACCGGCGAAGCATTAGGCGCTTCCGGCCGCTTCATCTGGTTTCTTTCCGGAATCAGTCTTGTTCTTTTGTATGTCAGCGGCGTCATGCGCTGGTTACATCGTCACGGTTGGATAAGCGATCAGGCGCTGAATTTCTCGAAACTCAAAACCCATGGCCTAACAATAATGGGGAAGTTGCAACGCGCTCTGTTGATGCTGTGGCGCTTGTTGGGTGAGTTTATTCGTTACGCCAGCCCGATTGTAATAAAAGCACTGACAGCTTTTTCTCGCAAGATAAGTTTGATGTGGGCTGAAAGGCCGCATCGCTAGAGGCTTTGCTGAATGGTAACTACTCGCCCGCTTTGAATTAAGGGTGTAGGTGCTTGATTTCAAAGGACGCATCAATACGTCCCTGTAGCTCTCTGCAACATCCCTGTTGCAGAAGCCTTTTCAATCAACCACCTACACCCACTAAAATTGGAGGGGGTGAGCAGATAC
>NZ_JAUSBX010000012.1 GCF_030651835.1 Methylicorpusculum sp.
CCCCTCCAATTATAGTGGGTGTAGGTGGTTGATTGAAAAGGCTTCTGCAACAGGGATGTTGCAGAGAGCTACAGGGACGCATTTACGCGTCCTTTGAAATCAAGCACCTACACCCTTAATTCAAAGCGGGCGAGTAGTTACGAAAATTTAATGATCAGTAGGCTATATCGTGATCTGTTTGAATATGTCATGAAGGGTTAGTTCATCTTTATCTAGAAATACAGCTGAACATTTCATAATTTTGTACGCACTGCTTTTAAGTCAACGCGGTAGTGAATTTGACTCGAAAGATGGGCGCTAATGAGCTGTTTTTAAAATAATTAAATTGAAGGTCGGTATGTTCGTCAACTGTTTTTCTGGATAAAAAAAAACCCCGGCCGTGATAAATCGGCCGGGGTTTTCTCACAGATATCTACCTAATAGATTTAGTTAGGTAAAGCAAAAACTGTGAGCGTACCACCTAACTTGGTGAAAGAGCTCAAGCTTCTGTAAGCACCTACTGCACCTAAACCTTCAGAGTTTGAAGATTCTTCGCCTGAATCCAGGCCTGCAGCGATACCAATACCTGCCCAGCCACCAACACCTGATAATACGCCAACGTATTGTTTGCCGTTGTATTCCCAAGTATTAACGTTACCGATAATGCCGGAAGGAGTTTTGAATTTATACAATTCCTTTCCTGTTTTAGCATCTACCGCTTTCAGATAGCCTTCCAAAGTACCGTAGAATACTACGCCGCCGGCAGTTGCAACTGAGCCTGACCATACGGAGAATTGCTCTTTATTAGACCAAACAATTTTACCGGTAGTCGCGTCCCATGCAGTGAACTGTCCAAGGTTGGTTGATTTATCTGCTTTACCAGTAATCGCATCAACACCCGCAGGGAACATGGACAATGTGGCGCCAACATAAGGTTGGCCTGCAGTGTATTCAACTTCGAACGGTTCGTAGTCCATACAAACATGGTTGCCGGAAATATAGAAATAACCGGTTTGAGGAGAATACGAAACTGGCTGTTGGTTTTTGCTTCCCAATGCAGCAGGGCAGACGCCTTCAGTATTTGTATCTTCACCGTTTTGTTCGGTGCTGTATTTAGAGACGACTTGTGGACGCCCTGTTTTCATATCAACGTGAGTTGCCCAGTTTACGGCTTTGTCGAATTTTTCAGCAACTAACAGTTCACCAGTTACGCGATCCAGAGTATAGCCAAAGCCATTACGGTCAAAGTGGACAAGGGTTTTACGCAGTTTGCCGCCAATTTCTTGATCAACCAAAGGTACTTCGTTAATACCGTCAAAATCCCACTCATCATGCGGAGTCATTTGGTAAACCCATTTGACTTCTCCGGTATCAGCGTCGCGAGCCCATAAAGACATGGACCACTTATTGTCACCAGGGCGTTGTACTGGGTTCCACGTAGAAGGATTACCTGATCCGTAATAGACAAGGTTCAAATCAGGGTCATAGCTGTACCAGCCCCAAGTTGTTCCGCCGCCGATTTTCCATTGGTCACCTTCCCAAGTACTGGTACTTGAGTCTTTGCCAACTGCTTCAACTTTACCGTCTTTCCATGTGGTCGTTTTAGTCGGGTTGATCAGAGTATCTGAATCAGGACCCATGCTGTAACCTTTCCATTCCAGTTCGCCGGTGTTGACATTGTAAGCGGCCAAGAAGCCACGAACACCAAATTCACCGCCGGAAATACCGGTTATCACTTTATCTTTAACTACGATAGGCGCTTGAGTGTTAGTCATACCCAATTTAGGGTCGCCGTTTTGGACACTCCAGATACGCTTGCCGGTTTTGGCATCTAATGCTGTTAACACAGTATCGGATTGTTGCAGGAATATTTTGCCGCCGCCGTAAGCCAAGCCGCGGTTTACAGTATCGCAGCACATAACAGGAATAGTTACGTCAGCGTCTTGCTGTGGAGTGTATTCCCAGATTACAGATTGAGTCTTTTGGTCAATCGCGTAAACAGTATTAGGAAAAGGAGTGTGTATGTATAAAGTATCATTGACTACTAAAGGGCCGCCTTCGTGGCCACGTAGAACACCCGTTGAAAAAGTCCATGCTGGCTGCAGAGTCTTTACGTTTGAGGTGTTGATTTCTTTAAGTTCGCTGTAACGAGTTCCTTGATAGTTCCCACCCCAAGTAGCCCAGTTTGCTGGGTTCTTGGTCAGTTTTTCAACTTCGCTGTTTGCATTGGCAATGGCTGGTCCAGCAAGCAGGGCAGCAACTGTTGAGGCAATTAGCCAGCTTTTAACAGGCTTCTTCATATATTTCCTCCTGGTATTCTGTCGTACAACAAAATACGGGTTGTGATTTTAAGACTAATATTAGTTTTAAAGCAGTTGTGGGCGACATTATTATTTCCTCAAAAAAAGGAGGAATTCCTTTAAGCGTCACTCCAGATGCGTAAATTTAATGATTTTACCTTAAAAGTCAACTTAAAACGGCTGACGAATAAGGTTTTAAATACACGCTGAAAGTTAGAAAAATAAACGCTGTCCGCATTTATAATCGCTATTCTATCAACCAAACCATTATATGCAACTTCCTGAATATCTGCTCACCATTCTTGCATTAACAATTTCGTTCGTCATTCCGGCAAGATTAGCCGATGAGGCAGGGTTGCCTCATCCCGATTTTACCGGGCATCTCAGGGGTGCCTGGCAGCCTTTCTAGTGTCCAAGTTTGCAGGATGGAGAACGCCTAAAATCCCCGGCATTGGTTAGTCGTCAATTGCAAGCTGATTACCTCCTAAAGCCGTTCGATAGCGAACTCACCCTTGCGCCAGACCAAAATATCCGCATAATCCTTTTTCCAGTCTGCCAATACAAACCGTTGTGCCGATTGCCCGTCAATCTCAAGATAATGAACGGCGGGTCGGTGAGTATGCCCATGAATCAGCCGGAAAACCTTGTGTTGACGCATGGTATCGACGACTGTCGTCTGATTGACATCCATGATTTCTTGAGATTTTTTGCGTTTGTGAAAGTGGCTTCTGATGCGATACCAGCGCGCGGCTAAAAGCCGGATCAACAGCGGTTTGGATAACACGTTTTGTTGCCATTCGCTGGAATGGGATTTAATGCGAAATTGCTGGTACGCTTCATCGTCCGAGCAGAGTAGGTCGCCATGCATCAGCAAGGTGGGCGTGCCTTGCAGGTCGATGACGGTGTAATCAGGCAACAAACTCACGCCGGTTTCGTTGCAAAAGCTGTTGCCCAACAGAAAATCACGATTGCCTTGCTGTAAATGAATGGTGACGCCAGAGTCGGTTAACTCGCGTAGTTTACTTTTGATGGCATTTATAGGTGGGGAGCGGTCATCATCGCCTATCCATACGTCAAAAAGATCCCCCAAAATATAAATTGATTGGCAGTCAGTCGCTCTTTTTTCAAGAAAATCAAGAAAGCGTCTGGTTATAGCGGGTTTTTCCAGTGCGATATGGAGGTCTGAAATAAAAATA
Source organism: Methylicorpusculum sp. (assembly GCF_030651835.1). Classification (GTDB taxonomy): domain Bacteria; phylum Pseudomonadota; class Gammaproteobacteria; order Methylococcales; family Methylomonadaceae; genus Methylicorpusculum. Next base: position 3,476 of record NZ_JAUSBX010000012.1, read on the forward strand.
ATGTCCTGTTTCAAGATACTTTGGCCCGTTTGTATTCTGGCTGATGGGATGGCAAGATTTAACTTCATCATCGAAAGGATAAAAAAGAGAGGCATTCCAGATTAATTGCCAGCCATAATAACGGGCAAGGAATTGATGAGGCAAGATTTTACAGGTAATAAAGGTTTTGGATTGGCTCAATAAGCGGGCGATGAGCAAGTCCGATCATGGGTATCTCGATTTTTAGGCTTTTTATGTTCTAAAATCGCTGGCGTCTGACTAGAAAGACAATTATGGTAAACTCCTAGAACTATCAATTTGCTGAGCGGGCTATACGGCACAATCAGTCATAATAAGTTGATTTGAAAGTGACAATAATAAAATTGGAGGATGGTATGTTAAAAATGCGAATTCTGGTCACCGCATTAGCGTTGGCTGGATCTGTTTCTGCGGTTCATGCGGCAGGATCCTTACCCAAAACAGCGCCTGCACCGGCGGATAATCCCACGACTCAAGAAAAAGTGGTGTTAGGTCAAATGCTTTATCATGATCCGCGTTTGTCTTCGACAGGCACGGTTTCTTGTGCGTCTTGCCATAACACCATGTTAGGCGGAGAAGATAATCGCCCTAACTCAATGGGTGTAAACGGCCAAACCGGCGGACGCAGTGCGCCAACAGTATGGAATTCTGCGTTCAATCAAGTGCAGTTCTGGGACGGCAGGGCGGCAAGCCTTGAAGAACAGGCCGCCGGTCCGGTGACTAATCCCATCGAAATGGGCATGAAAAGCTGGGATGATGTGGTTGTTCGTTTGAAAACAATCGAAGGTTATCAGGACGCATTCGAAAAAGCTTTCGGCAAGGATTCTATTTCAAAAGACAATGCAACCAAGGCGATTGCCGCTTATGAGCGAACATTAATCACACCCAACAGTCCTTTCGATAAATATGTGGATGGCGATAAAGGCGCTTTGACCGAGCAACAAGTGCGCGGTATGAAAAAAGCGGTTGAGTTAGGTTGCACGGGTTGTCACAGTGGTCCTGCATTTAACGGTGCCGGAACATTCCAAAAGTTTCCAGTTAACAGCAGCGGCTACTTTGAGGCTAAATATCACTTCAAAAAAGACAAAGGCTTAGCTGAAGTGACCAAAAAAGCTGAAGATGAACACCTGTGGAAAGTACCTACTTTACGCAATATTGCTTTGACCGCGCCTTACATGCACAACGGTTCAGTTGCGACATTGGAGGATGCTGTTAAATTGATGGGCAAGCTGCAACTGGGTCAGGATCTGGCTAAGGACGATATTACCGATATCGTAGCGTTTCTGAATGCATTGACCGGTGAATTTCCTAAGCAAGCCATGCCGGCTTTGCCAGGAACGTCCGGTCGTTCTTTTAATTAAACGTTTTATAAAAAATACGTAACTATTCGGTGCAGTAATAAAATGAGGGTGATGCAGTTCATCTTTTGGGTTACGACTATTGCTTGGCCGGGCTTGCACTGAATAATTACAAAAACTCACTACCTTGATTTAAGGTATACCCATATTCGGCACCGGGGTGCCCGTCAAAGGACGCCGTAAATACATCCTATGTAGGCTCTATGCCAGCATCCATGCTGGCAAAGCCTTTGCCGAACACCCCGATGCCTCCTTAGGCACTGCCGAAATTTGAAGTGCGAAAGGTATAACACAACTCGACCGCTTGGAATTGAGGGTGTAGGTGATTGAAATCAAGCATCTACACCCAATAAAATGGGGGGAGTGAGCAGATGCGATTTAAGAAAGCCCGCCTGCTGTTGGTTTCAGGTCGACAGCAGGCGGCGCTTTTAAATCGTCCTGATAGAGCGGCAGTTGTTCGATGCGTCGGTCTATTTCCTTCAGCATATTTTGGTACTCGCTACTGTAAACATTAGCGAAACGCCTTTTAAACTGTTTATTATCGAGTCCTTCCGGCAAATCCAGCACATCAGGCATAAAAGCCGTGTAGTCCTTAATTGCGGCCATTTTTAACTGAAGTTTGCGGGCGCTTTCGGGAGAGGCGGTTGCCATTTTGCCAAACCGCATTCCCGCCCTGTCTCCGGCAATATCAATAAAACTGAAGCCACTACCGCTGACTGAATCGCTCAGTTCTTTTTCCAAGCCTATCATATTGGCTAAGTGCCCGCCCCCCGTTGAAGTGAGCATGGCTGAGGCGATAAAGTGTTTGGCCATATCAATTCGTTTATAGAGGAAAACGGGAAAAGAGTGGCGGGGCTTTGCCGTTACATTGTCTGGTAGATAAGGCAGGACCTCATCTTTGTTGACGTAACTGTTGATCGTAAAAATAACGATACGATTTTCTTTGATCGCTGTTTTTAGTGAGGAACGTCTATGGGCAATCGCAAAAAGAGGCTGAATCAATTCCGCTATCGAAAGACGCCATTCCGGGTCATGCTGATTGATGATGTCCGTCAGTTTTTGCTGATAAAAAATCATGGCTTGCCGATCTTGAGCCTGGTTGAGTAAATCTGCCGTGTTTTTGGCAAACATCGGGTCGGTTAGATATGTCAGCGTTAGTTTTTCGGCGCTTATGTCCAGGTCAATAATCTGTTCGGTCAAAAAGATGTAATGTTGTTTCAGGTTTGCGTATTTTATTGTTTTTTCAAGTAAAAATTCGGCGACATGATCGTCTAGCTGCAAATTGCCAATCCTGATGTCATTGATATGTGAGCTACCGTTCTGTTTGGCCAGACTGAATTGCAGGTTCAGATAACGGCCGAATGAATTTTTAGGCAACTTAAGCGCGATCGAAAAGTGTATGGAATTATTATCCAGCGTGACATTGGATGAGCTGGGCAGATAGTTGTTGAGCAAATAGTTCAGCGCAATGTTGATGTCTCGGGCATTCAAATCCATCGTTTTTAAATTATCCCGGATCGGATTGCCCTCAAAAATAGTTTTTGCCCGTTCGATATCCTCGGCGGTTGGCTCCCAGTCAGTTTTGATAGCTGGCTGTTGCTCAACTGCAAAAAATAAGGCCAGGGCCAGTAGAACCGGTGGTCCAACAAGCAGTGCAAAGATAAAACGAACAAATAGCAACATTTGACCTATTCAAATTCCAGTTTAAATCCGGCCTCTTTAAGATGTTCAGCCTCTTTTTGAAGGTCCGCAAAAGTCAAAGGCGATTGATTTAAGCAATTTTCCTGAAATTGAAGTCTGATTTTGTTTTTGGTGAAGCTGATTTTAAATTCCGGTAACGGTTTGTCGTCTCTGCTTCTGTGAAGCAAAACGGCCAGGCGCAGTAAAATCGTCATTCGAGGGGCGTTGGCTTTCCACGGGTCTTGTAATTTGTTGAAGTTTTTTAGAGAAATTTTTCGCCGGTGAAACTTGATCAATAGCGATAGAATGTATTGATCATGCCTCGAAAAGCCGGCTAAGTCCGCATTTTCGACAATATAAGCGCCATGTTTGTGATACTGGCTATGTGCGATGTCATGGCCAATTTCGTAGAGGTCGGCTGCCCAGTTCAGGTAATTCAACGTGTTTTCAATTTGATCCTTGGGGCTGAACGAGTCCAGTTGCTGGAGCATAAAATGCAATGTTTGCCTGATTCTGGTGGAATGGGCTTTGTCGGTATGGAAGCGCTCGCTTAATAGTTGAACCGTTTCAGATCGTATGTCCTGGTTATAGATGCGACCTAAAAGATCGTGGACCAAGCCTTCTCGCAGAGCGCCATCGGAGACGGTCATTTGTTCAATGCCCAGCGTTTTAAAGGTTGCATAAATAATCGCAAGGCCTCCCGGGAAAATCGGAAGCCGCTCTGAATCCAGATCGGGCAGATTAAGTGTGTTGATATGAGAGCAAAGAGTGAGATGGTTGACCAGTTTTTCCAGGCCATCTCGCGTTATTGCATTATGGCTCCATCCTGTTGATTCCAGTACGCTCTGTATGGATCTTAAGCTGCCCGATGCGCCTATGGCTTCGTCCCAATTGCTATGGCTGAATTTCTTTTTATGCGGTTCGAGTTTTTGTTCGGCAAACAGCGTGGCTTGCTTGAATGCTTTTGCAGAAAGTTTTCCGTCCTTAAAAAAAAGATTGCTGACCGAAACGCAGCCCATGTTGAGACTTTCTTTGGTCAACGGGGTGTCATTTGTGCCGATGATGTACTCAGTGCTGCCCCCGCCAATGTCCATGACAAAGCGTTTGTTGGCACTGCTGCTCAAGCTGTGGGCAACGCCTTGATAAATCAGTCGGGCTTCTTCAATCCCGGAAATGATGTGAATAGGATGGCCCAATGCCCGCTCGGCTTTTGCGATAAATTGCTGAGCGTTAGTCGCCGTGCGCAAGGTGTTAGTTCCCACGATACTGACGCTGCCCGGTGGGAAATTCTGAATACGTTGACCAAAGCGTTCCAGGCAATTCAGTGCTCTTCGCTGCGTTACCAAATCAAGATGATTCTTTTTGTCCAGGCCTGAGGCCAGTCTGACCATTTCTTTGAGACGGTCTAGGGTATGTAGTTTTCCGTCCTTTAGTCGACATACGATCATGTGAAAGCTGTTGGAGCCAAGATCAACAGCGGCAACAACTTCTGGGACTTCTTTAGTCACGTTGGTTTCCATTTTTTGCCTACGGAGCGAAACAATATCTGATAATATCACAAGGTTTTTGAGGCCTTATTTTGCCGTCCCTGGATTAACGGGTAGACAGTATAGTTGAGGGTGAGTCTCTAATTTAACTCATTTAAAGATATCCGTTAAGTGAATGTTCCTGAATGAAAGCATTATCAATACGAAAATTAACCAAAAAATATAACAATGGATTTGAGGCCTTAAAAGGTATTGATCTTGATGTTGACTCGGGTGATTTTTTTGCTTTGCTCGGTCCCAATGGCGCCGGAAAATCAACTACGATAGGTATAATCAGCTCTCTGGTCAATGCTACTAGTGGATCAGTGACTATTTTCGGGCACGATTTGCAGAAAGACCGTGAGCGAGCAAAAACGTGCATTGGGCTGGTGCCTCAGGAAATCAATTTCAATCAATTCGAAACCGTTAAACATATCGTGCAAATACAGGCGGGATATTACGGGATAGGTCAGAAAGAGGCAAAACAAAGGACCGAACGCTGCCTGAGGCAGATGGACTTGTGGACTCAGCGTGACACGGTTTCCCGTCGGTTGTCGGGCGGAATGAAGCGGCGAGTGATGATCGCAAGAGCGATGGTCCATTCACCCAAACTACTCATTCTTGATGAACCGACCGCAGGGGTCGATATCGAGATTCGCCGTTCCATGTGGGAATTGATGGAAGAGGTCAACAAGCAAGGCACCACGATCATCTTGACTACGCACTATCTTGAAGAAGCCGAGAGTCTTTGCCGGAATATCGCCATCATTAACAACGGCCAGATTGTCGAGCATTCGGATATGGCTTCATTGTTGAATCGCCTGAATATTGATCATTTTGTTCTGGATTTGGCTGAACCTATAAAGTCTGCGCCACATTGCACGGGGTATCAGATTGACAAGATTTCCGATCGCTCGTTAAGTGTGGGCGTACCCAAGGAGCAGGGGCTTAACAAGCTGTTTGAGATGTTAACTGCACATAATATAAAGGTGATCAGTCTCAAGAATAAATCCAACCGCCTGGAGCAAATGTTTATGGACCTGATCGGCTCATCTGCAGCGGAGCAGAGCTGATGAACAATTCAATCGCATTTTGGACTATCGTTACCAAAGAAGTGCGCAGATTTACCCGTATCTGGCCGCAGACAATTTTGCCTCCGGCGATTACGACATCACTTTATTTTTTAATTTTCGGCAAGTTGATCGGTGATCGTATCGGCCCCATTGGAGGGGTGAGTTATATCGATTACATCGTGCCCGGCGTTATTTTGATGTCGGTGATCAGTCATGCCTATGCCAATGTCGTGTCCTCGTTTTATTCGACAAAGTTTCAACGGAATATCGAGGAATTGCTGGTTTCTCCGGTGCCCAATTGGGTGATTCTGGCCGGTTATGTCTCGGGTGGTGTGGTGCGCGGCATCATGGTTGGCGGGGTGGTTACCATTATCTCTTTGATGTTTGCGGATATATCTATCGCGCATTTTGGAATTTCCGCGGTAGTTTTTATTTTAACGGCGACCTTGTTTTCGTTGGCCGGTTTTATCAATGCTGTTTTTGCTGACAGCTTTGATGATATCGCCATCATTCCCAGTTTTGTTTTGACCCCGTTAAGTTATCTGGGAGGAGTTTTTTACTCGGTAGCGATGCTGCCTGAGATTTGGCAAAAGATTTCATTGGTTAATCCCATTCTGTATATGATCAACGCATTTCGTTACGGATTGATCGGCGTTACCGATGTCGATATCAAGCTCGCATTCCTCATTACCGGCTGTTTTATAGTCGTATTGTCATTATTTAGCTTGTATTTGTTGAAAAAAGGAATTGGCATAAAGACCTAATTAAGGCAGCAGTTCCCAGTTTAATATTTTCAGCGTCATTGTGGGCAGGGAAAAGCCTTTCGATGAACGCCGTAGTCCCGTTTATGGAAGCGTCGGCATTCTCGCTAAGCTTAAGCCCCCTTTTTTTTAACATCAAACTGGGAAGTGCTAGGTTATTTAATCCGATTTGAATAAATAGTTTTGCAAAAACACGGTATAAACCTATAATGCAGAGTTTTTTGGGGTTCCATACCCTGATCCTTGCTTTACCGTCTTCAAAGACAAAGATGGAAAGCTAATAACCCGTAAGGAGCAATCATGCGACATTATGAAATTGTCTTATTAATACACCCTGATCAAAGTTCTCAGGTATCTGCAATGGTAGATCGCTATAAAGCGACTATTGAAGGCGCATCCGGAGCAATCCATAGACTGGAAGACTGGGGGCGCAGACATTTGGCGTATCCCATCAGCAAAGTCCATAAAGCGCATTACGTTCTGATGAACGTAGAGTGTGACCGTGAAACGTTAATAGAATTGGAAAGTGCATTCCGTTTTAATGACGCCATTTTGCGGAGTATGACTTTGTTGCAAAAGGGTCCTGTCACGGAGCCTTCAATTATCGCGACATCGGGCAACGACGAAAACAAAGCGCCTGCACCTAAGGCCAAAATAGCTGACGATATTGATGAAGACGAAGAGGTTGATCTTGACGTCGTTGTTGACGAGCCAGAAGAATTCAGCGAAGAAACTCCCGAATAATCGATTACCAGTCAATAAACCAGAGGATTATCATGGCACGTAACATGAGACGTAAAAAAAGCAGCCATTTCAATGTCGATGGCTCGAATCAAATCGACTACAAAGATTTGGATACACTGAGAGAATACATTACTGAAACCGGAAAAATTGTACCTAGCCGTATCACCGGTATCAGCGCAAAACAACAAAGACAATTGTCGACCGCCATAAAACGCGCTCGCTTTGCCGCTTTGTTGCCTTTTTGCGACGCACATAAATAACTAAATTTCCCGGGGGAAGAGGTGAAATTTTTAGCGGAATTCATCATGCGGGGCCGAATGTCGGCCATGATGGTTGCATCAACGCTTGCTCTGATTTCTTTGATCCTGCCTCCGGTCAGTATTGTAAGTTCAGCCACTGTAGCGCTAGTCACCTTGAGGCGAGGCGCATACGAGGGTTTGTATGTACTGATAAGTTCCAGTGTTGCTGCAGCTTTGCTGGGCTTCCTTGTCCTGGGCGGTTACCAGTTTGCATTGTTGTACGGACTGGTTTTGTGGATACCCATCTGGCTTATCTCAATCGTTCTTCGAGAAGGCCGGCATCTGTCTTTGGCGGTAGAAATCGCGGTGCTTTTGGGTGCCGCCGCCGTATTGTTATTTTATGGTGTTCAGGAAGATCCGGCCAGGCTTTGGGAATCGGTTTTGGTTCAGATTGCGAAGCCAATGATGGATGCGAATCCTGATGTTCCAATGGAGAGCGTTCAGCAATCGTTGAAGACATTTGCCCGGTTTATGACCGGCATCATTGCTGCGGGTGCGGTTTATGGCATGCTGTTTGGCTTGTTCCTGGGTCGTTGGTGGCAAGCCACTCTCTACAATCCGGGGGGATTCCGGCAGGAATTTTTGGCGTTAAGCACACACCCGCGATTGGCCATTGGTTCAGTTTTAGTCGTGTTGGCTGCATGGTGGACCAGCGGCGTTTTATCCGAAGCCGCCTGGAATGTGTCTATTTTGTTTTTTGTTCTCTACACCTTTATTGGCTCAGCGGTACTGCATAACCTGCTGGCAAGAACAAAAATAAGCCACTTTTTAGTGCCCATGATGTATGTCACTTTACTGCTTATCCCCCATGTCATGTTGCCGGTAGCTGTGTTAGGTTTGCTGGATACATGGTTGAATTTACGTAATAAATTTTTAGTAATCGAGCCCAAATAGGGCGTTATATTTTCGGTCTATCCGAATTCAGAGGTATTTAAAGATGGAAGTCATTCTTCTTGAGAAAGTGGCCAACCTGGGTAATCTGGGCGATAAAGTAACCATTAAATCCGGTTACGGACGTAATTATCTTGTGCCAACCGGTAAAGCCGTGCCAGCTACAGCGAAAAAAATCGCTGAGTTTGAAGCACGTCGCGCCGATTTAGAAAAAGCAGCGGCTGAACGGATTAAAGCGGCTCAAGCAAGAGCAGAACAGCTTAACAGTCTGGAAGTCTCCATTGCCCACAAAGCCGGAGATGAAGGTAAATTGTTCGGTTCTATCGGAACCCAGAACATTGCTGAAGCAATGACCAGTGCCGGGGCAAAAGTTGAAAAGCATGAAGTGCGTTTGCCACAAGGCGTTATCCGTCATCTGGGCCAATACAAAATTGATATCGACTTACATTCTGATGTGGTTGCAACCGTATCAGTTAATGTAATCGCTGAGTAATTTTTACCAGAGCACTCTCTTTTTTGGCAGGTTAAGAGTAACCCAACAAGTTCGTCAGAGCAGTTGGGTTATCTTCTAACAAGCCGGTTCAACACTATCCCCACGCTGATTATCAGCATCTTATTAATCGCAGCCCTGCTTGCTAAATCATCATTTGGTATCAGCTCTTGAGAAAGGTTAAGCTTACGCTGACTATTTTGGAAGTGCGTTGATGCGAACAATTTATACTGCGGCCTTTTATCTGTTTCTACCTCTTGTAATTTTGCGTCTGCTTTGGCGAAGTATCAAAGCCCCGGAATATCGCAGGCGTTTAGGCGAGCGGCTGGGCTGGTACAACAATAAAGTCTCTGATTCCGTTGTCTGGTTTCATGCGGTATCGGTAGGAGAGGCCGAAGCCTTGTTTCCGCTGGTAAAACGCATTCAGCAGCAATACCCATCTCAACCGCTGTTAATCACAACAACGACACCTACCGGATCGGCCCGGGTGGTTGCCGTGTCGGGCGATACTGTCGAACATGTTTATCTGCCTTATGATATCCCGTGGGCTATTCAGCGATTCTTTGCTCATTTTAAGCCGCGTCTGGCCGTGATTATGGAAACGGAGTTGTGGCCGAATCTGTTCACCGCCTGCGCCAGAGCCGATGTGCCTATTTATGTGGTCAATGCCCGACTTTCTGAAAAATCAGCTTCCCGCTATCAAAAAATTCCCTGGATTATCGACCCCACTTTACGAACAATTACCAAGATTCTGACTCAGTCCCGGCAAGATGCTGACCGGTTTATGTCTATTGGTGCTCAGGAAAGTCAGCTTGAAGTTACCGGTAATCTCAAGTTTGAGATGGAAATAGCGCCGAGTTTGCGGGAGGAGGGACGGGAGATCAGGTCAACGGTATTGGGGCCCCGGTTTGTCTGGATAATAGCCAGTACTCACAAGCCGGAAGAAGACTTGTTTCTGGGCTTATACCAGCAGCTGAAGCCCGATTATCCCGAATTGTTGATGGTATTGGTGCCAAGGCATCCGGAGCGCTTCAGCGAAGTTCAAAAGTTGATTGAACTGCGTGATTTAAAATGTGTGACAAGAACATCCGGTTCTGTCTGTACAAGTGTCACTGACGTTTATCTGGTTGACCGGATGGGTGAATTGAAACAATTCTATGCGGCTTCAGACCTGGCTTTTGTAGGCGGCAGCATGGCGCCTGTGGGTGGTCATAATATTTTGGAACCGGCTGCTTTGGGCGTGCCGGTCATGTTTGGTCCTTTTATGGCTAATTTCAAGGAAATTGAGCAAAAAGTGCTGGAAGCGGGAGCCGCTATACAATGTCAAGATGCTCAGGCCATCGTTGATAACTTTATACAACTTAAAAACGATGAGTCGCTGAGACATCAACTGATTGATGAAGGTTTAAGCTTTATTGGCCGGAATCAAGGCGCGCTAGACAAAATCGTTCAGCACTTGAGCAGCTCGATGGCCCGTCAATCGGATTGACACTTTATACAGTGTCTTAATCCGGACTGTAACGAGTAAACCAGACATTTATTTCTTCAATCTTGTCGATGGCCAGTCCGCCGGTGCGAATCAAGCACATCGATAATGGTTGAAGCTCCCAGCGTTGAAAATCTTGGAAACGGAGCGCCAGCGAAGTGAAGATTTTTAGTCCCCGATAGCCGTAGCGCCGGGCGGGTTTTCGTAGCTTGCGGAGAAAACCTGCAAGGCATTGCGAAACGGCGTTAAGTCATGCGAGAGCCAATGTTTCGACCCCTTGTTGGGTCGAAACGAGGCGACGCGGACGAATCGGGGCCGCCGGAGGCATCAGTGGTCGCGTATTTTTTTGCTGCTTGATTGGGCTGGGATGCTCAAAACAAGCTTTCGCAAAAATAGCGACTCCCCGAGAAGCTAGCAGCAATCAAGTCATCGCATTCGATGTGGACAGCCGAGGCAGAATTATCGAACTGGGCCGTTTCGATACCCAAGGCCAGGGGACAGGGGCCCCGTTGGGCAATCAAAGTGCCATTGCTTTGGATGCCAGTGACCGCTGGATGTTTGTGACTAATGCCGGCAGCAGTAGTTTGACAAGCTTTCGACTGCAACCTACTGGTCTTCAACTGGTCAATGTCGTTAATTCCGGTGGTTATCAGCCGATCAGCGTGACAGTCTTCGGGACGCTAGTCTATGTTTTGAATGAAGGCAGTCATAATCCCTCGGACCCGGAAGAGATTCGTTATGACAATATCAGTGGTTTCCGTTTTACAGGTGGCGGAGTCTTAGTGCCTATCCCCAACTCCACTCGTATTATCGATAACACACAGCCTACCGCACCGGCACAAATCGGTTTTAACAAATCGGGAACGGTTTTATTGATAACCGAAAAAGCGACCAATACGTTGACGACCTATCTGGTGCAACAAGACGATACGCCGGCTTTGCAACCTTTGAAAAGACCTTCTGCAGTTCCGACTCCATTCGGGTTTACATTCGGTGATCGCGATTTTGTCTTTATCACCGAAGCAAATGGTGGTGGTCTCGGCGAAACCGTTTCCTACCGGATCGATCGCGTAACGGGCGCAGTTTCCAATGCAGTAGACCGGATCGAACAAGGCAATGCCGCTTGCTGGACGGTACTTTCTAGCGACCAAACCGTGGGTTATACGACCAACACCGCAGACGGCTCCGTCTCTTTATATCGGGTCAATTTTAACGGTACGATGGATTATTTTTTCAATTCATCCGTCGATACGCCGATTCCTACCGGCGCGGGTGTGCGGGATGCGGTCTTACTGCAAAACAACCATTTTTTGTTTACCCTCAATAACGGTGACGGAAGAGTGCGTAGCTTTTGGGTCAATCGTTCAGGATCGATTGCGCCTCGCGGAATGGCAACCATTCCCGGCAGTGCAACTGGACTGATCGCCCGATAATGGGATAAACCGCCGCTATTTTTAAAATAACGGCGGTTTTTTCAAGCCTGTTAGGGTAGCAGAGGGGAGGTATTACTTTGATTGCATGTGGATGATTGGGTATACGGCAAAAGTCACACACAAAAATCTTAATAAGCCTATTTGACAGGTTTATGTTAGATAAAAAATTGATGATCTTCTGCGCCATCCAAATCAGTCTTCTCGCTTAATTCAATTCAATGATTCTTTGGTTAAAGCGCTTGCTCTCGGCTTTGAATCGTTAACATAGAATTTCTATCAGCAAGAAATTAAAACCTAAACCTGGAATTTAATATGTATCAACGGTTTTTCGGTCTAAAAAAAGCTCCTTTCTTAATGGTTCCGGAGCCGGAGTGCTTGTATTTGAGTGATCATCACAAAAAGGCTTTGAATTTACTTAGGTACGGCGTTTTTCAACAGGCGGGATTTGCATTATTGACCGGCGATATCGGTTGCGGAAAAACCACGTTACTGCAAAAGTTGTCCAACGATATCAAGAACAATGTTGATATCGGGTTGATTACCAATACGCATCGGTCATTCGGAGACATGTTGACTTGGGTTTTAATGGCCTTTAAGGTGGACCACTGTGCAAATGATGAAGCCGAACGATACCGAGTTTTTAAACGCTTTATGGAAAAGCGGCAGGTTGTCAATCGACGAGTCTTATTGGTTATCGACGAGGCGCAAAATATGGATATATCGGCATTGGAATCGCTTCGGTTGCTGTCTAATATCAATGACGGCCGTGGCGTCATGCTCCAGATTATTTTGGCAGGCCAGACCGAGCTGTTGGATAAAATCAACGATCCGAAATTGATTCAATTCGCGCAGCGAATCGCCATAGAATCGCATATTAAGCCATTGAATTATCGGGAAACAGAGGCATATATTAACCACAGACTTCGTTTGGCGGGTGGAAGTGGAAGACCGGCAATTTTCAGCCGGAAAGCCGTTTTTGCCGTGTTTGAAAACAGCGGGGGTGTACCTAGAGTTATCAACAATATCTGCGATTTGGCGATGGTATTTGCCTTCGCCAACGAATCCGGAGTCAAATACGAAACCGTCATGGACGTCGTCAATGAAAGACGAACCGCCGGCGGACGGAAATCGACCACCCATCGAACATCACAGCCGCAACTCGATATCACGGATATGCTGGGTTTGCGGTCCACTAATCCCAAATCCTTAGCTACAAAATCTGTTCCGCTTTTATTGCGCTGACAAATCAGCTTTTAGATTGCGGATTTTTTTGAAAATACCTTGCCTAACTCCTTAAAAAAACGAATATGTTTCTTCGACTGTATCTTCTTGTTCCTGATATTTTATTGGGTGTGCTTGATGTAATAAGACGCATGAATTCGTTAATGCAGCTCTCTGCAGCATCCTTTTCAATCAAGCTTCTGCTTCCTCAATACCATGAGGAGAGAAGTTATCATGAAATTATGCTTTTTTTAGTTGAAAACATTGATCCGAAAGCGGCCTATTTACGATTAAATTTCTAATAATGAGACAAAATGATTTAAATTCATTTATAATCACCGGTCTTAAATTGCCAGTCGATTAACGAGTTCAAACGATGTTTCGTTGATCGATCGATACATTTAAATCAACTAAGCGCCCGTAGCTCAGCTGGATAGAGCGCGGCCCTCCGGAGGCCGAGGCCAGAGGTTCGAATCCTCTCGGGCGCACCATTTTGACCTCTACCCTAAAACGGCCATTTCGCCTCTGTGCCCTGTATGTGCCATGCCCCATAAAATAGATTGAGAGCATTTATCAATTTCGACCCCTGCCCTCGTTTTGGGGTTTAATTATTTCAAAATAAAATAACTCAGTTTCGCATTGTATTTTTTGGAATGAATAGAGAACAATATCTTGGATATATCTGCGGCAATATCCGTTAATATCCTTGGTAGTATTTTCGAATTTAATTCAGTTTATATTTTGTCCAAAAATGACCAGAAAGAAGTCGATGTTTAATAATAATTAGATATTATTTGTCCGGCAGAAACCGACCCACTTGTGCCGTTGATCTTTCATAGGCTTAATGACAGCTTTATGGGTGGAGCGGTCAAAAAAAACATTGAAAAATTTATTTGCGCAGAAGTGTCAACTTTTTTGTAAACTATTTCCTGTATACTTTGTAGAATGCATGTTTACATTACCGTGATGATAAGGAGATAAGTTATGAATTCCACTGCGCTTGGGACGTGGCGTAATCCGCCTCTCGTCTATGTGGTCGCGGAACTAATCATCTCCCCCTACTACTCTATGATCAGTAAGGTTCCTGGACTTCAGGATAGCCTCAGAAGCTCATTTCCTCGTACGGTTGAAGCTAAAGAGTTAATTATCGATGGGGCCAAACCCACTCCACAACCCTTATGGCAGCTGTTGTCGGCGGATCAAAAACTTGGTGTTCAATTGAGCACACGCGCAATCTCTTTGCACGCAACAAGCTATGTTCAATCGAACGATTTCTTGGGTCTCTGGGCTGAAGTGTTAGATGCTATTCAAAATGCCAGTCTTGGAGCATTCGTCGAGCGAGCAGGTTTGAGATATATTGACTTGATTGTTCCATCCGATGACCGTTCGCCTGCTGACTATTTAGCGGATGGGCTCAAAGGTATTGAACCGGAAGGAGCCCAATCTACAGGCTCCATGTGGGCTGCAGCATTTCAGTTCGACGGAAGCTTAGTAAATCTTCGCGCCGCTGCGCCAGCACCACAGGGTCTCTTGTTGCCGCCGGATTTCAATGCACTACCACTAAGCAAGCCGGTAGTGATGCAAGAAGCTGAAAAACACATTCAGAACGGACTGGCGATAGGGTTCGTCGATACTGACTGCCACAAAGAAATTGGGCAGGTATTTGATGCAGGAGAACTTTTGGGGATCTATACGGAAATGCAAAAATTGACGTCGAGAACTTTCAAAGCCTCGCTTTCAGATATCGCGAAAAGAGAATGGATATGAACAACATAATAGTAACGCGCCAATACACAGCTCGCCAAGCGACACTGATGCAGCAGCGCCCTGGCGATATCATTTCTGCCGCTCAAAAACCGGTAGAAACTTTAGCGGGATCCCAACTTGGAAGGTTGCAAGTAGTCTACCCTGACGACCAAACTCAAGCTTTAGCTTCGAGCGTTTTAGGTCTTGACAGCTTTGGAAAAGGACTTGGCAAGGCTCTAACTGCTGGCACTGTGGCATATGTTCTCTGCGTTTCTTCACCAACGAATTCGCCTGAGTTGTTCACTGCTCCGGACGATATTCCTAGGGAGAACGCTTGGATTCGCTGGTCAGAACAAGCCAAAGAGGCTCTGCAAAAAGGTGCGTTGAAGGAACAGCACCCTTCGACAGCCGTCGCTCGCCTGCGAGTTAATCGCCTCGCCACGCTCCAAGCGGCCTTCGGATTGACGACTCAGGATTTGGCATCTGTCCTTGGTATTTCTCGCCAACAGCTTTATAAGTGGCTTGATGCCGCCAATCCAATACAAATTCAAGAGGCGAGCCGCGTGCGTCTATCGATATTAGAACGTATTGCTAAGGAATGGATGTCACGATCTAAAGTACCACTCAGTTCAGTAAGTCGTGAAGCTGTGACAGACGGGAAAACCGTCCTTGCTATGATGTCTGCGGATATTATCGACGAAACCTTGATTGTAGATAGCTTTGATGAACTGGTAACCAAGCTTCAGACAAAACCCAAAACACGTAGCCAGCGGCTTCGTGAAGCCGGGTTTACCCGACGAACATCATCTCTTCCTTTGGACGACTAAAGGAGCTTTTCCTTGGCATTCGGTGATGATGTTGCTCAGCATGGGTGGCGTACGGGGTCTGTGATAGCAGCCGAAATGCTTCCTCTGCTCCAACCCTACTTAACACGGCACGATCAGCGGCCGGTATTAGTTGCAGCAGATGATTGGCTTATTGTCGTTTCGCAGACTTGCGATATCGTTGTTTCAAAACTGGATGCAGAACCGTTGGTCGAAGTACTGCTTTGCAAGCCAATTGCAGGCAAACCACGCAAAGGCCGACGCAATCTGGAATCAACCCGTCATCTCGACTTTCGCCCGAATCGGGAAACCTATGCTGATTTAGTCCTAACCGCGCATGCGGTAGCAGATCGTTACCTTATTCCTCGGAACTTGCTCTCGACTAATGCACCTGATCAAGAACGCTGTTTAGACAATATTTCATCTTCAAGGATATTGGCATGGTATGCACTCCGCGCAGGACGCCCATCTTGGCCAAACAACTTTTGTGATCGTATTCGAAATGCAACGGACGCTCTAAAAGACGCGCTGGATCTCGATCTATTTGCTAACGATAGCTCCGAGGTAAGAGTTGCTATCGCAGAAAAGAATCAAGAGCTCAAAGATGGTGAAGCGTATCATTTAGCCGTTTACTTTGTTGTCGATGAGGATACCTGGAATGGTGATCTTGAAGACCGAAAAGCTATAAACGAAGCATTTGCAAAGTTTGTCTCTGAACTGGATGCTTGCAAAGGGATAGAAGTAAATCAAGATTTGAGTGGAGTCGTACCTGGAAATGAGTTTAGCTGGCAAGAAACCCAGCAGAGTGATCAATGGAACTTCGCGAATCTGAGTCATCGTGATTAACCCAAATTGACAACAAGTCACCAAGCAGTAATTGCTTTACTGTGTTAAGGATCCGATAACAACTAGAATTAATGTCGACCTCAAGGGCCTAACGCAACGAAGAGCTCTGTTTTTGCGATTGTCAGCAACCAATGCGTTGCTGTCATTTGAACGTCTGAGCGGTAATCAGGCCGAACATCGGGTCATGGCCGAATTGTCACGTCGGGTATCTAGAAAATTATCTAATTGCCGGTGGTAAAGGTGAAGCTGAAATTATAAAAGGAAAAGATCCAACATATCCGTTAAATAAGTAGTGCTTGAACGAGAAATGCTGTAGACCATATAGAACAGGTGTTACAGCCAAAATAATGAATCGAAGATTTACAAAATGCGAGAAGAATTGATGAGGCTTTGAAAGCGGTAACCCTGTAAGCGCCGTCACACATCACTTCTTCGTAAAAATGCTAATGGCGGATAACAAATCTTCTCGCTCAATAAATCGCTGCATCCCTTGTATATCGTGGCTTGTGGACTTTCCGTTGAAGCACTAAGTAGGTTGAGTTCTATAGTGTCCAATAGCTCTGGAATAGCGCATATACTAATCGCCAAACTTATATCGATTATATCGAGGCGCAATCAATTTATTATCTACACTAACTTCTTATTACTAATTTTCGGCAAAAGGAAAGTCATAGCACCTTTTACTGTTTTTGTTCCAAATTACTTTTTATTTTCTCTCAAAGGATTTCCTAAGGTTATCGGCGGTAATTTGGTGACGGCAATGTTTCCGTCGACTTGAATAGGCTTTTCGATTACAAGTGTAATAGGTTTATCGGTTATCAAATTCACATTGAGTGGACAACCTGTTAAAGTCAAGACCAACAAAATAAGTGTCGAATTTGCTGTAAAAGATGGTTGAAGAAACATCTTCATATGAATTATCCTTTTTACTAGAAAAGTTAAGATACCGTATCTAACAAATATCCTATTTTAGGAACCGAATCTTTGAAAAAAACTACAGCTGCTAAAGCCTTGACCGAAGTGGGTGAGCAAACATCACTGTTCACACGCATTTCAACCTTAGCAGGCGGTTCGGGGTCTGCCGATATGCCGCGCGATGCCAGTTTTTAATTCGTTTTTTAAACGATTCAAGTTTGCTATCTAAAGAAAAAAAACCATAAAATCACACAGACCCCTGCTGGAACACCGAGCATCCATAATAGCAACGGTGGCAGTATCCTTCCTTCTACCTGATGACTAAAAGTCATAGCCTTATCTTTTAATTGAATTAATTTTTTCATGGCTTTCTCCAAAAATTGATGTTTTGAAATATTGATGACAATTTTTTATTTGGTTATGCGCGATGGCCATAAACGGCACCACGAATTGTGATACCAATCATTTGCCTTATAATGATATGCACCAAAATGCTGCCGGTCTGTACGGTATCGAACCTAATCCAACAAGAGTTTCTCTCTGCTCAAGTCGAAGAATTTCTGATAATGCGACTCCGTAAACAGCAATGAAGTGAAAACCGGTTTCAGTTTCCGCAAAGCCATCATCATGCGCATGATCGAGACATCCCCCAAATTTCCAAGGGCAGATTACTGAGAGATAATGTACTTTTATTGATACTCACTGACTGTCTGCAGATGACTTATTACTGCCACTGGGAATGATAAAATGAGCTATAGTCAAATCTGGTGTATAACCCATTTGAATTAGGCGGCCATCTGCTGCGTTTCTTCCATTTTCTCTGCCTCTGTGATAATAGCAATGCCGTCATGGAAACGGATGCCCTCAATCACTTCCGGTATTCGTTTAAAACCTTGTATCTTGCGCCAACTCTTCTCGGCCGTCAGCGCTAATTGAAATACCAATCCCATCAAGGTACTGCGCGAGACGCAGTTTTTAGTGCGCGTAGTCCGATGGCGAATCGTCGCGAAGCTGGATTCAATCGGATTAGTCGTCCGAATGTGGAGCCAATGCTCAGCGGGAAAGTCGTAAAATGCCAAGAGTGATTCGCGATCTTTTGCCAGCACGCCCGCTGCCTTGGGATACTTGGCTTCAAAGTTACGCTGGAAGCTGTCGAAGGCGGTTTCCGCCTGAGCTTTAGTTTCGGCCATCCAGATTTCTTTTAATCCGGCCTTGGCTTTGCCTTGGATAGAATCGGGCAGCGCCGCCAACACATTCGCCGTCTTATGCACCCAACAACGTTGCTGCCGTGTCGTCGGCCAAGCCTCGTTGATGGCCGCCCAGAAACCCAATGCGCCGTCGCCGGTGGCCAGTTTCGGTGCTTCCTGTAAGCCGCGGGCTTGCATATCCTGTAAGACACTCAGCCAGGACGCTTTCGATTCCCGGTAACAATCCGATAAGGCCAGCAAGCGCTTTTCACCTTGTTCGTTGACGCCGATGATGACCAATAAGCACAGTCGATCATCCTCGCCGCGCAGGGTCGAATAAATACCATCCGCCCACACGTAAACATAGCGTTCCTTCGTTAAATCTCGGTTATTCCAAGATTGGTATTCCTCAGCCCATTGGGCTTTTAAGCGACTCACCGCCGTCGGCGACAAGCCTTTGGCCTCGTCACCCACCAGTACCGACAGGGTCTCTTGCATGTCGCCGGTGGAAATACCACGTAAGTACAGCCAGGGCAAGGCCGCTGCCACGCGTTGAGCTTTGCGCACATAGGGTGGTACGAGGGTTGAGTTGAATTTAACCCCGCCACCGGAGCGATCCCGCACTTTAGGAATTTTGACCGTCACATTATCCACACCGGTGACGATAGCCCGCTCCGGCAAATAACCATTGCGCACGACAGTTAAACGGCCCTGCAGATCAGTGACCTGAGTATAGTCACCCAAAAACGCTTGCAACTCGGCTTCAACCGCCTGTTGGATCAAGGCCTTGGCTCCGGTTCGCAACAAATCAGTCAAAGGATCGTTAATTGCCTCTGTATTTCCCCATTCTTTTGCTTTATCTTTGTTCATGGCGTTTCTCATTAATGCTGTTATTTGATCTCGATAATCTTATTTCAGCAGAGAACGCCACCTCTCTTCAAGTCGGGCTGTACACCAGATTTAGTTATAGCTCCGAAAGTCGCTATCCCAATCGGCCATTTTGCGTTTTTTAGCAAGGCTTAGTTTTGAAAGCTCTTTTTGGAACAGATTCAAAACGATCGATGTCGGATATTTGTCATAATACTTAGAGCGTTTACCTTGCGAATCCGGCTGGCATCTTCTCGAAGTACGACATCCATTCGCCAATGCAGAATATTCTCAATCCCCCAGTGTCTTCGCGCTGCATAGGCAAAGGTTTTAGCAACAGGCGGAATAGAGTTGATGAAAAAGCGCTTTTCCTTAAACTATTTTCCGGCTTCTTCGTATTCGCTTTCAACCATGCCGATAGTCCGTAAACCGGCTCAGGATACTGTTTTCGGCAGTGTGCGCAAATCGCCGGTGATCCAGTAGCGGCGAGTTTCCAAGCGCCCGTGGCCGACCTCCACTTCCTCCGCATAATCATATTTTATTTGTTTAAAATCAGCCGCATGAGCTGTTGTGAAATAATCCTCGACGGCTTCATGCAGGCTAGCTTGATTACCTTTCAGGCCCAACACATAATCGCCGCAAACCACTCGGTTTGAAGCGCTCCATGCACTCATATATGGACTCCTCCCCAATTGCAAGCCAAGATTGCTTAAAAAATGATGTTTCCAACAGAGATCGAGATTGCCGCCATATATTCGGCCTCTTTGTGAAGGCACTTATTGGCCTTCGGGCCCTGATGAATCTATCCGCGTGCTTTTGTCTCAACCACCCTAACGATTTCCAAGAATCTCTGGGTAAAACGGACTTCAAAAGCACCGGTCTGACCTGTTGATCGTCATCACATTAAGTTCTCTTGCCTCCGCAATCTGTTGAACTCTTTTACATCACCGGTTTGAGGGTTATCCACGCTTGGCCCAGCGCCGGAACCCTTCCATCGCGTGGAGGCGGTGGGGCAAGGGTGGATAACCCGGTCTTTCAGTTACTAGGCCTTTTGCGGCACATAGTCCCCGTCGCGTGTTGCCAAGGCCCAGATTATCCGGGCATTCTTGTTGGCTAGCGCCACGGCTGCTTTATTGAAACCGCGCCGTTCGATTAGGCGTTTGAGCCACAGGCTCAAGGGATCGCTTTTATCGCCGCAGTATTTCAGCACCGACCGTGCGCCGTGAATCAACGAGGTTCGCAATGACCGATTGCCGCGCTTACTGATGCCCAGCAAGACCTGTTTGTCCCCACTACTGTGTTGCCGGGGCACCACGCCCAAGCTGGCCGCGTAATCACGGCTCGAATGATAGTCCTTGCCGTCCCCGACATCGGCTGCCGCCAACACGGCGGTCAAAGGGCCGATACCCGGTATATCGACCAAGCGACGGCTTAAGGCATGTTGCTGACAGACCGCGCTAATTTCCCGTTCCAGTGCTTTGATTGCTTCGTCCAAGTCTTTCAGGGCCTGATACTGCGTGGCCACAAGCCGGCGGCTCAGTGCACTGAGCTGATTATCACCATCCTCCAGTATCTCCGGTAGTTGTTTTCTAAGCTGATTTACGCCACGCGGCAACACCATGCCCCGTTCGGCCAAATGTCCACGTATTTGGTTGGCCAAGGCCGTTCGTTCGTCGACCCTGCCTCGGCGAATACCGTGTAACATCGTTAAATCTTGTTGCTCAATCGTTTTTACTGCCACGGTGCGTTTGTTCGGCTGACAGGCTGCGGTGAAAATCGCTTCGGCGTCATTGAAATCGTTTTTATTGCCGACTACGAAGGCCTTAACGAAGCGGGCGTTCAATAACACCACTTCGTGGCCCAAGGCTGCAAACTCCCGAGCCCAATGATGCGCTCCACCACACGCTTCCATCGCGATCAAGCTCACGGGCAGTTGTGCGATAAACTCCAACAACTCAGAACGCTTCAACTTCTTTTTCACGGCTTTGCCATCTTTCATCGAGAACAAATGAAATACTTGCTTTGCAATATCCAAACCCATTACGTTACGATTCATGACAGGCTCCTCTTTCTTCCGGTTAAATTAGTCGGTGTATTTTGACACCGTTTAGGGGAGAGGAGGAGTCCATATCATCACCCTATGTAAGGGGTTTTTGCTATTTTTTCGATCTCACGATCCCCTCGCTGTTTTGCCATCCACACTGATCAGTTCACCCTCTGTTTGCGTGTTTACGCAATGCCTATCAACTTTTAATGGACTTCTTCGCAGAGGTTGACCGGTTATTGGAGGAGATTAGAAAGCTATGAGTACAGTTATAATTGGCATCCTGCCGCAGGAAAAAATGCGGGAACGGGTGCTGGCTATTGCCAAAGGTGAATACAAGCCCGAACCGACAGAGCCAAAAATATGGTTCACTTCAATGCGCTCTCTAGCAGAAGTGTTGAGCGACGACAACCGGGCGCTACTGAAAATTATTCAGGAAACCCATCCGGAATCAATTTCATCTCTGGCTAGTATTACCGGTAGAAAACCGAGCAATTTGTCCCGTACCCTGAAAACCATGTCGAATTATGGTTTAGTGGAAATGCGACGCGAGAAAAATCAAGTCCGGCCAATTGCTGTCGCTACTGAGTTTCAGATTTTTGCTTGAATTGATACCGACTATCGGCATGAGATCTGGCGAGATGAAATTCTCAGTGTAATTTCCAATCAAGAGATACTTACCGACGATTTCTTCTTCCTATAGATATCGGATCCAATTGACAAATCAGTCATTCGAAATGACAGTCGACCGACGGGGTTGGTTCGTAATTTGCCCGATTCAAAATCGGTAGCACGCGATGACACCCGACCAACTTGAGCAACATCGCAAACTTTAAGTTTAACCATATCACATCCCCGAAGCTTGCTGTCAATGGCTAGATTGAATTGCGCTTGTTCACGTCTGTTTTTGGCCATCTGCAAACGGATGCGAATGGCCCAGATTCCCTACAATTTTAATTGTGATTTCTGATCAATCAACTTGCCTTTGTTCCATGGTGAGTGTCGATTGTTTTGATTTTCTTGTGCAAGCAAGCTTGTTTCGGTCCGTTGATCTGAAATATTGCGCCAACCAATCCGCGCCTAGAACACCTGACTGAGCGATAAGTGAACATTCAAATAGCATCCTCCTAAAGCGTTTATCAAAGCAGTTTGGATGATATGCGAAATGGACAAAACCTTTCGCCACACAAACTTATTGTTTAACATTAATTCTTGTGGTAGATATGCAGCCAATTGCTTAATAGTGTTGGATGGGTAGGAAAGGTTTGCTATTTCTGGGCGGACCAACCTACCCTTTATAACTAGTCTGCAGATCGTGAGGATCAACTGCATGAATGATCAGTCAATGGTAACATTAGAGTGGGTATGCAGCGAGGGTGCCGCAAAAGACTTCGCGGCGCGGATCGGAAACGACGGCGGCAAGACTATGAGCATGACGCCTTTCGAGCCCGAACCGGAGGAAGCGGACCTTTATAGCGACGCTCAATTCGATCCGCTGATCATCCTTGGGGTCGTTCTCACGTCAGGGATGGTTCTGCGCTACGTACGAGAATTGATCCTGGATCTCAAAGGCAGAGAAATCGCGGTGATTGATCTTTCGGGTGATGCTCTCCAAGTCCGCGTGGTCCCCATCGGAAAGGCTTCACAAGTCATTGTGAAGGCGCCCGACGGATCCCTCACGCGGTTTGCACCGTCCGATATCGACAAAATTGAACAGAACCTCGCTGCAATGCTGCCTCAAGCGAAGCCGATCGGACCGTCTCCGTGACGGGGAACCGCTATGTGCCCTTGTCGATGGTCGTGGACGTCGGCGATCCCTGGGTTCCGCCCCATCCCTTTGCACTGGCAGGCCCCAAAGATTGGCGTCCGCCTCTCTCACGGGTAATCTTTCACGAGACTATTCATTACTGGCAATATATCAGTCACGCCTACCTGGTTCACTTGGTCGAAGAAGACTGGATGCGCCTGAAGCACTTTGTTGCGACCGGTCAGAGCCTGCCACCAGGGAACTTGCGCAGAGGATTCACACAGCGAACAGAAGCAGCCGGATTCAGTACGCAAGATCTGATGGAAGCCCATGCACGGTTCTGGGACGTACAGGTCCTCGGTCCGCCGCTACTGATCGAACTGGAACTGGATGCTCCCAATCGCGACGTTAGTCAGGTCTTGACCCAGGCGCAGTACGAACAGTTGAAGGCAGACGGCAAAATCTGGCACCATTTCGACGAGCACGGGCACGGCGTGGGTTACTGAGCTTGAGCTTCGATCTTGCAATGCGGCTTGCCGCGGGACGTTACGCGTTGCCCTACCTCAGGCTGCGCGAGGAAACGAATGACTTAATTGCGGCCGCACTATTCCCGCTTTGCGCACACTTCGCGCTGCACAGCGACTCTCCACCTGACTTCTATCTCGCCCTCTTGAAACGTCTTACGCCGCAGGTAGATCTGACGCGAGGACGACCGATCGAATACGCATGGCGGTCGCTGTACATTGATGCGTTGAGAGAGGCTGAATTGCTTCACCTGGAACGACATGGCCGCGAATTCTTTACGGGGCAGGCAACCATCCATGAAAGCCCGCTATTCCAAGAACATGTGGGTTACAAAATGGCGCATACGATGCTTGCTCTGGCCTGCGACCATCTTGAGCTGAATCGCCTGCCGGATTTTCTGATAGGACCCCAGGAGATGCCCACCGGCATGCGAGCCCTGTGGACCCTGGATTACCTCCTCGGATGCTGCGGCATGACGGCGAGCCGAACGCCCGATCTGTTGGCGTTCATAGCCCCTCCGGTCATTCGTTTCGCTGATGGGCGAACATGGAATTTGGGCTTACACTTCGATCAGTTGCCCTACAATTCAGCGGCACCATCAACAGCAAAACATCCTCCACCACGTTCACAGGTCACGAATACCCTCCTAGAAGTGGATGAAAAGTGGAGCGACATGCAGTTGAAGGTGCTGGGAATCTGAGTTTTCACCCGCTATGCCATCATTATTGAAATAGAAGGTGAAAGCTATCGGAAAAAACAGAGCCTAAAAAAATGACCATTATTTTTAACTAAAACCGGCCAGGGTAATTGACGTCTGGCGGCCAAGCTAGTTGACGCCAGACACATCTTTTTGGTTCCGGCTATTGTCATGGGGCTTTTGGGTAATCATCAAGGTCCCATTGGGGATAGCTGATAGGGCAAAGACTAAAAGGAACAGTTTGAACCTAAATGAAAACTTACCAAGGACAATGAATGGCATCGGTATTTTCCCATATTGCGGTTCCGGCCGTCCTGTATGCCTGTTTCAAAAGCGAAACGCTCAATTTAAAGCTGTTTTTGTTGGCTGCGGTATGCGCTGTTTTCCCCGATATTGATATCATTGGCTTCAAATTCGGCATCCCTTATGGTTCGCAATGGGGACATCGGGGTTTTACGCATTCGTTGGTGTTTGCC
>NZ_JAUSBX010000020.1 GCF_030651835.1 Methylicorpusculum sp.
TGGGTGTAGGTGGTTGATTGAAAAGGCTTCTGCAACAGGGATGTTGCAGAGAGCTACAGGGACGTATTGATGCGTCCTTTGAAATCAAGCACCTACACCCTTAATTCAAAGCGGGCGAGTAGTTACCGGTTTTACTATTGATTATTTCGGCGGTTATTAGATGCAACAAAATCCAAATCCGGTAAAAACAGTCGCTGTCATCGGTGGCGGTCCAGCGGGACTGATGGCTGCCGAAGTGCTAGTCGATGCCGGTTTGACGGTTCATGTTTATGATGCGATGCCTTCGGTAGGACGCAAATTTTTGATTGCTGGCAAAGGCGGCATGAATATTACCCATTCCGAACCGTTACCTCAATTTTTGACACGCTATGGCAAAAGACAAGCCGCACTTGAGCCCTGTGTGAATCAATTCAGCCCGGAAAGACTCAAAGCCTGGCTGGCAGAACTGGGTATTCAAAGTTTTACTGGCAGTTCAGGTCGCGTATTTCCTGAGCAGATGAAAGCCGCTCCCTTATTGAGAAGCTGGTTACACCGTTTGCGTGAGAGCGGCGTAAAATTCTTCATGCGGCATGAATGGCTCAACTGGCAAGCCATGGAGCAGGGATATTTACTGCAATTCAACACCCCGGATGGCATAAAAACGCAGCAAACCGATGCATTTATACTTGCGCTGGGGGGCGGCAGCTGGGCCAAGTTAGGTTCGACTGGCGCATGGGTTTTTTTACTGCAGAATCAGGGAATACCGGTCGCGCCTTTATTGCCGTCAAACTGCGGTTTTGATGTCGCCTGGTCTGAATATTTCAGTGAGCATTTTGCCGGACAACCGGTTAAAACAGTGGTGATGTCTTTTACAGACAGTCAGGGCAACAGAGTTTCAAAGCGAGGTGAATTTAACATTACGTCAACCGGTGTAGAAGGCAGTCTCATTTATGCCTTGTCTTCGGTTCTACGCGATGAAATACGTTCATCCGGTTATGCGGATGTACTCATTGATTTGTTACCCGATATTCCTCTGAATCGGTTGATGGAACGTTTGGAACAACCACGCGGGAAATCATCGCTTACCAATCACTTGAGAAAAAAAGCCGGGTTAAATGGCATAAAGACCGGCCTTTTGCGCGAGTGTGTTGCCCCTGGTCGGTTTGACGATATGCCGCATCTGGCTCACTCGATCAAATATGTACCTTTGAGAGTCATCGCGACAAGACCTTTGGATGAGGCAATCAGCAGCGCCGGAGGCGTTGTTTTTGAAGCGCTGACCGGTGACCTGATGATTAAGGCGTGGCCAGGAATTTTTTGTGCAGGAGAAATGCTCGACTGGGAGGCGCCTACCGGCGGCTATTTGCTGACGGCGTGTCTGGCTACCGGAAGAGCCGCGGGACAAGGTGTTATAAGCTGGTTAGGGTTGCCGGTTGAAAGTAAAATGAAAGGTTGATCCGTTAAACTGCAATCTCGTTGGGAATATGTGATTACATTTTTGCTGGTAATTAATGGTTTACGATGTAATTGATATAGCTCTAACGCGAGGTTGTTTTAAAAAAGGATTTACTTTGACTCGTCGAGTTATCGTTTCGATTTTGTCCTGCTTCTCCTACTTTCCCCCCCTTAGAAAGGGGTTGCAGGGCAGAATGGGAATTGCTTCATTTTTGCAGGTAAGGGCGTTATTTCCGAATTACGTCCTTACCACCAAACTTTCCAAAGCGCAGCAAGATTGCCGGCAACAACAACAAATTCAATAACGTTGATGAGGCCAAGCCCCCAATAATGATGGCGGCCATGGGGCCCATAATTTCCCTACCCGGATTATCACTGTCAAAAGCGATAGGCGACATCGCCAAGGCCGTGACCAAAGCGGTCATCAGTATCGAAGGTAATCGTTCTTGAGCGCCCTGCGTCACTGTCTCCAGGTTCCAGGGTTTACCCTCGGTTTCAGTCAGGTAGCGGTAATGAGATAACAGCATGATGCTGTTGCGAACAGTGATGCCGAAGAGTGTCACAAAGCCAACGACTGAGCCTATAGAAAGACTTTCGCCACTCAACAAAACAGCGGCAATACCTCCCACTAATGAAAACGGCAGGTTGACCAGAGTGATCAGCGTATGCCGGAAACTGCCCAAGGCAATATAGATAAAGATCATCACGCCGGTTCCGGCCAGCAATGAATGCAATATCAGGTCTTTTCGGGCTTTGCTCTGTTCTATCGCGGCTCCGGTGAATTCCGGATACATGTTCGCAGGAAAGCTGATGGTATTAAAAACGCGAGATTTTAAGTCCAATATAAAGGCGTCATAGTCCCGGTCAACCACGTTGGCCGTGATGGCCTGCCTGCGCTGTGCGTTTTGATGCAGAATATTATAGCGGCCACTGGTCAATCTGATATCGGCGACTTGAGCCAAGGTAATCAAGGTGCCATCCAGCGTTCGTATCGGTAACCGCCCCAGCAGATCGGGTCGATGCCGGAATTCGGGCGTGAGCGTCACGTTGATATCAAAGATACGGTTACCCTGGATATTTTTGCCTATCAGCTTGCTTTGATAAGCTGTCTGGATGACATTCATCACCTCAATCGATCTTAAGCCCCAAAAGTTGAGCTTGTCCTCTCTCAGGTTGACCTGAATAACCGGTGTAGCAGGCGGTGAGCGCAGTTGCACTTCTGCTGCTCCAGGGACGGTGCGCATGACGGCTGCAACCTCCTCCGCTTTAAGGTCCATGGCGTTTAAATCATTTCCGAATATGTTAACCACGACAGGCGATGTATAGCCAGAGATAGTCTCATCAACACGTTCGGTAAGAAAGGTGTTGGCTTCATACAGAATGCCGGGAAAGGCGCCAAGAATTTTGCGCAACGCCGTCAGGATTCGCTGTTGTTCCCGGCCGGACATCGGTTTTAGACGCACTTCAAACTCACTGTAATGACTGCCGTAGGTATCGGCGCCCCGTTCAGCCCGGCCCGCCCATTGCGAAACCGATTCAATGCCCGGAATTTTTAAAAACGCTTCGGTGATTCGGCTGCCGATGCGAATGGATTCCTGCAGTGAGGTTCCCGGAATACTGGTGGTGTGAACTATGTAGTGGCCTTCACGCAATTCCGGTAAAAATTTACTACCCATGCCAAAGAAGGCAAAAATGCCGCTCAGACAAAGAAGTGAACTGATGAGTAACACGGTTTTGAACTGGCGGGTCACAAAGCCTAGCGCTTTCTGGTAGGCGGGTTTAATCAATCGAATGGCCGGCGGTTCTTTGGCGTCATTAAGCTGTTTGCCCAATAACAGGTAACACAAGGCCGGTGTTAACGTCAGTGCAACCAGCAAAGACATCAGAATGGCGAGAATGTAGGAAATCCCCAAAGGCGCAAACAGGCGTCCAGCGGTTCCGCCTAAAGTCAGTAAAGGCACAAAGGCCAGTGCGACGATAAAGCTGGCATAGACAACCGAACTGCGCACTTCCAGGGATGCATTAGAGATAACCTCAGACAAAGGCAGGGGCGAAGGAATGAGGCGATTTTCGCGCAGTCTGCGGAATATATTTTCCGTGTCGATAATGGCGTCATCGACGACTTCGCCCAGAGCAATGGCCAGTCCGCCAAGCACCATGATATTCAGATTAATCCCGGATTCCAGCAGAATCACGATGGCGGAAATCAGCGAAACCGGAATCGCAACTGCCGAAATGACGGCGGTACGCAGGTTAAACAAAAACGCGTACAAAATAATCAGGACGAACAAACCGCCGAACAATAAGTGACCTGATAAATTGGTCAAGGATGCTTCAATGTAATCGGCCGGACGAAATAAATGCGGATAAAAGTTGATGTCATGGGTTTGAAACAGGGTACTGAATTCGGTTAGTGTTTCCTCTACCTGTTTTGATACGGTCAACGTATTCGACCCGAATTGACCGATCACCATCATGACGATCCCGGGTTTTCCCATGATTTGAGCAGCACCTATGGGCGCATCAGGCGCATGGCGGATCAGCGCGACATCTCCCAGCGTCACAGCCCGGCCTTGCTGGTGTTTAAGCACGACACCTGCAAATGTTTCAGGAGTGGCTTTTTGCCCGGTGACTTCCAGAGTAAAGCGCTGGTTGGTATTTTCTATAAAACCACTGCCTTGCACTTGAGCGGCCTCCGATGCCGCGAGAATAACCTCGTTCAGTGCCAGGTTGAAACGCTGTAATTTGAGCGGATCAACCTGAATCTGCAGCTGTTGAATTTCGCCTCCGAAGACATTGATGTCGGCCACGCCCGGGACAGCCAGTAGTCTGGGAACGATGGTCCAATCCACCAGATTACGCAATGTCATCAAATCGCTTTTGTCCGAATTCAAACCGATGGTCAGGACAGTCGCTGATGAAGACGACAGCGGGACGGCGGTTGGCGCGCTGACAACTCCTTGAGGTAACTGGTTTGCCAAACCGGCCAGCCGTTCACCCAATAACTGGCGGTTGCGGTAGATGTCGCTGTCTTCGCTAAACGTTGCCGTGACAATGGACAGGCCCTGAATGGACTCGGAACGAACGTTATGGAGCTGGCTGAGGCCTCTAATAGCGCTTTCTATCTGTTGGGTGACTAAAATTTCGACTTGTTCGGCTGAATAACCCGGCGCTTCGGTCTGAATCGTAATTTGTTTGGGCGAAAACTCCGGAAATACATCAAGTCCTGCCAATGCAAAGCGATACAGTCCGTAGCCGAACAGCAGCACAGCCATGACCGCTACAAGGCCCGCATAACGGATTGAAAATCGGATCAGTGCCGTCAGCATGGCAAGCTAGTCATCATCGTCTTCATCAGGAATTTGGGCTTTAAATTCCTCTGACAACAGCATTTGCGCGCCGGTTATGACTATTTCTTCACCGGCTGATAGACCTTGACTGATGAAATAGCCGTTCTGAGCTTCATCAAACGTTTGGATGGCGCGGCGATTAAAGTGTTCCGGGCCGGTTTTGATATAAACAAACGCTTGCCCAAGGTGCCAGATCAAAGCCGTGCCGGGTATGATGACTCCGGACAGTGCTTCTTGCTGTTTCGGCAGCCAGGCAGCAACGCGGGCGCCAGGTCGAATGCCGGGATGCCGGGTTGTAAAAAAATGACTTTCCCCTTGTGTCAGCCCGTCAAGTTGTGGTGCTTTAGCGATCCATTCGGCACTTTGCGCCTGATCTCTTTGGCCGGATGGACTCACGGCCAATTTTTGACCCGCCGGATTGAGCAGGGTTGTGCCGGGAAAGGTGATCAGTAACAACGCTTGTTGTCCGGTTAAATAAGGTGTAACGGAAAGGCTGTCTTGTTGCAAAAACAGGCCTGTCAGTTTTTCTCCCCAATTCATGAGGGCTTCGTTGCGAATACCTTGTGTGGTCCATTGCGCATTTTGAGATAAGGCCTGTTCCGATTGAAACAGCGCCTGCTGTTCTTCCAGGGTGCGTTTTGCAGCGACTCCGCTGTCATGCAAGTGGCGTGTCCGGGCCATGGATTTTTGCGTCAATTGCAAACGGGCCCGGCTATTTTGTGTTTCTGCCAGCGCGCTTAAATAACGGTTTCTAAGGTCCAATAGGGGCTGCAGACTCATGGCATTGCCGTAAACAGCCATTTCAGGCAGAAAACTCTCGGCTTTCAAAATCACTGTTTTAATGCCGGACAAGGCTTGTTGATCTGTTTCTATCTCAACGTCAGCGCGCTGACTTGCCTCATCCGATTCCGGGCTGGTAAAGCCTGGAATGCTGATCAAGCCAAGCGTTGTGGCGGCAATCAGACAAAGCGGCTTTAAGATGTTGACGGCAGTCAGTCTGGACATTCAGTTTAAAAAGTAGGTAGAGTAGCTTAAATTCAAAAACGATATTTTTATTACGGAGCTCAGCAGCAATTCTCAGTTTGATCTTTTCGGCGTCCTTTTGGGCTGGGAAAAGCCTTTTGAGGAACGCCGTAAACCCTTCCAGGGATGTTTGACAGCAGCATCTGACCGCCAAGGACGGTGGAAATGCAGATTTTGTCCGGAATAAAAATCTGCCCTGCTGCGGACATCCTCAAAAAGCTTCCCCCAGCCCTTTTTTCTCTTCAAATTGAGAATTGCTTTGAGATCAGGGGCTCGCTTGAAATAATGGCAAAAATTAGGCGCCAAGGGATAAACTTAAGCGAGGCGGCTTGATTTGCTGGAAGAGATTATAAGACGGACTGAAATCTATAATTAATTTTTTGTTGTTTTATTGGATTGCAGGTTATTCTTTAGCATCGCTTGAAATGGATAGCAGGGTAGTCCCCGACTTTCGAAATCGGCCCGTTTTAAAGGTGTGTTATTTGTCGGTTTACGGTTCAAAAATAATACACTATGTGCCAGCGAAGCTTATCCAATAAAGTCAAGCCTTTATAAATCAATAAACCTTATCGACGAAACAGGCTTGTAAAAGTTGTTTCCGGATTTAAACTAACCAGGTATGCAGGATAATGAACGAATTACCCGATAACTTAAAATATGCAAAAACCCATGAATGGGCAAAGCTGGAAGATGATAATTTAGTGCGTGTCGGCATTACCGATTTTGCACAATCTGAACTAGGCGACCTGGTTTTTATCGAGTTGCCTAAAATAGGGCGGCAATTAAAAACAGGTGAACAATGCTCGGTTGTTGAGTCGGTAAAAACCGCATCGGATTTATACAGCCCTGTTTCGGGTGAGGTCGTGTTTGTTAACGAAAACTTAAACGACTCACCTGAACAGGTGAATGATGATGCCTATACTTCCTGGTTGTTTTGCATAAAAGCAGATAATCCTTCCGAACTTGATGCATTGATGGATGCCGATGACTACCAAAAAATGATTGACGGTTGAAATGGTTTGTCAGAAATGACACTTGTCATTTTTCTGACAAATTACAAGACTAACATGGACGTTTTGGATAATGGACAGTCGAACAATCATGGCAAATCAAAACGCAAAAGGCATAAAACGCATTTTTAATGCAGTGTTCTTTTCAATCGCGGGGTTTAAGGCAACTTGGTCGCATGAAGAAGCGTTCAGGCAGGAAGTGCTCCTGTTTGTTGTTACGACACCCGTAGCGCTATGGTTGGGTGAAACGGCCACAGACAAGCTGTTGCTGATCGGCAGTATGGTTCTGGTCTTGGTGGTTGAGTTGTTAAATTCGGCGGTGGAAGCGGTTGTTGATCGCGTGGGTCTGGATCATCACGAGTTGTCCGGGAGAGCGAAAGACATCGGATCGGCTGCTGTTATGTTGTCTTTGCTCTGGGCCGCTGTGACTTGGGGCGTGATATTATTGTAATTTTTTGAAATTCGCAGGCTTTTCATTTTTTATAATGAGCGGCAGACTGCGGTTTGTTAACAAGGGGTTCTGAGGAATTTATGAGTGCATTGATCTGTGGTTCTATGGCTTACGATACCATCATGGTATTTCATGATAAATTTAAAAATCATATTTTGCCTGATAAGGTCCACATTCTGAATGTATCTTTTTTGGTGCCGGTGATGCGCCGGGAATATGGCGGATGTGCAGGTAACATAGCCTATAACCTTAAATTGCTGGGTGAAGATCCTTACATTATGGCGACTGTCGGGCATGATTTCGAGCCTTATGCACAGTGGTTGTGCCAATGCGGTATCTCCAGAGACCATATTCGGATACTCGACGACAACTATACGGGGCAGGCCTATATCACCACCGATGAAGATGATAATCAGATTACTGCATTTCATCCCGGTGCAATGAATATGTCACACCTGAATGAAGTGCCTACCAATCTTCCTATCAGTATCGGCATCGTCTCTCCTGATGGTAAAGAAGGCATGCAGCGTCATGCCGAGCAATTTGTTGAACAGGGTATTCCGTTTATTTTTGATCCGGGTCAAGGTATGCCCATGTTCAATGGCGAGGAATTGATTCATTTTCTGGATCAGGCTACCTGGGTGACCTTGAACGACTATGAATCAGAACTCATGCAGGAACGCACTGGACTGAGCCTGGAAGAAATAGCTGAAAAAGTCGATGCGTTGATTGTTACGCTGGGTGCAAACGGTTCAAAAATTTACACGCAAGAAGAATGCATTGAAATTCCAGCCGCTAAACCAAAATCGATTAATGATCCAACGGGTTGCGGTGATGCCTTTAGAGCCGGATTGTTATACGGTTTAATTAACGAAATGAGTTGGCGGGTTACCGGTCGCATTGCTTCTTTACTGGGAGCCATCAAAATAGAACACCACGGCACTCAGAATCATGGCTTTTCAATGGAAAGCTTCAAAGCCCGCTATAAAGAGAATTTCGGTTCTTCTTTTTAATGCTCCAGCATACCCAAAAATTGCTAGCCATCATGGCGCGCCTGCGTTCTCCGGACGGCGGCTGCGCTTGGGATATCCAGCAGGATTTCTACAGTTTAATTCCTTTTACGATTGAAGAAGCCTATGAAGTGGCTGATGCGATTGAACGCAGCGACTGGGATGATTTGCGACTGGAATTAGGCGATTTGCTGTTGCAGGTTGCTTTTCATGCGCAGATTGCTGAGGAACAGGGCCTGTTTAATTTCGAACAAGTCGCCGAAAGCATTTGTGAAAAACTGGTTAGACGGCACCCGCATGTGTTTGGTGACACGCACTATCATGATGATGACGAGCGAAAAAAAGCCTGGGAAGATGCCAAGCTGGAAGAGCGACAAAGTAAAAAACGCAGCGCTTTACCCGACAGTGTTTTGGACGGTGTTCCCGGAAATCTTCCGGCATTGGTGCAATGCGAAAAGATTCAGAATCGCGCCGCAGGCCAGGGTTTTGATTGGCCCGAGGTATTGCCGGTATTCAATAAAGTCATGGAAGAACTGGAAGAAGTCAGGGAAGCTTGGGAATCCGGAGATCAGGTTCATATTCAGGAAGAAATCGGCGATTTATTACTCGTAGCCGTCAATTTGGCCCGCCATCTTAAAGTCAATCCTGAAATCGCGTTGCGGGAAAGCACTAAGAAATTTTCCAGCCGTTTTCAATACATAGAACAGCAAGTGCTGGCTTCAGGTCGTGGAATGCGGGACTGCGAACTCGCAGAGCTTGATGAACTCTGGAATGAAGCCAAGCGAGTGCTCAAAGGGCGGAAAGTGTAAAGACGCAATGGTTTTTTGCTCAGGATTTTGTTGACCAAGGCCTGAGTTAAGATCAGCAGAAACTTGGACGATGCGCCGTGTAGGTTTGGTTGGCTTTCGCCAACCGCAACCTACACGGGGCATCACCTTTATTTTTGTGGCAAAGCTGAATAGTTTTGACTTAGGATTCCGTCATAAATAACTTCCCGGAATTCGGATTGTGTCGAACCGTACGATTATCCCAGCAACGCTCAGTTTGATCTTTTCGGCGTCATTCCGGGCTGGGAAAAGCCTTTTGAGGAACGCCGTAAACCCTTCCATGGGGGCTTGACAGCAGCATCTGACCGCCAAGGACGGTGGAAATGCAGATTTTGTCTGGAATAAAAATCTGCCCTGCTGCCGACATCCTCAAAAACTTCCCCCAGCCCTTTTTTCTCTTCAAATTGAGAATTGCTGCGATTATCTCCCCTCTTTGAAAAAAAGAGGCTAGGGGATGGTTTTTAATAAATCCCTCTCGATCCCCTTTTTTCAAAGGGGGAAATTATTTGTAGCGATATCCTTAATAGTTCCATTGCAACTGGGTGCGGAGCAAGTCGCCTGAGGCTTGGCCAAGGTAGTCGTTGCCGATGACTGTGTTGGTTCTGTCCATCATGGTATAGGTCATCACCAGTTCCAGCGCTTTCATCATTTGCCATTCAAAGCCAAAATCGATTTCCTCGACATGAGTGTAGGTCGCGTTCACGGCTCCTTTGTGCGGACCGTCGTAGTGTTGCCATTTGACGAACGGGATTAAAGTACCTTGAGTGTCGAAAATATTGTCGATCTTATACATGGCTTGAACATAGCCACCTCTCAGAGACTTTCTTTCGATAATGTTATCTTCAACATTCAGAGCAGGGCCTTTACCCCAGTTCCATTCAGCTTGAAAGCCGAAAGGTTGCGGGAACAAAATCGCATGGATCGCTGCGCGATCTTCGCTATTGCCTTTATTATCTTGAGTAGGGGGCTTATCTCGCTTTATACCATCGAATGTGGTGTATGCGCTACGGCTATTTACATTAAATTTACCGGATATGGCATCCGCGCCAACTTCCAGAACCTGCCCATTAAACATGGAACCTAAAAAGTCCAGTTCGATCGGGTAGGTTGCATGGGCCACCATATAAAGGTCATCGTTGCGCTCATCTTTATTCAAGCTCTGGCCGTTGTAGACACCGAAGCCTAATACGCCATAATCACCCGATGTTTTCAGACCTTTCAGGCTTAAATCTTTCCACAGTTTTTGTACATGGGTAGGCGACCAGTAAGCGAACAAGCCTAAATCGCGTTCGCTGGGTACCGCACTGTTGAGTGCATCTGCCCGGTCCAGTGATAAGCGATTTTGTGATGATTGCAGGTTTTCCCAACCAAACGGAACTTTGGATTGACCTGCGCGGATACGGTATTCATGGCTTTTATCAAAGGCCAGATCGGCATACGCGTCACGCAACTGCGCAAAGTTCTGATCACCATTCGTAGTAGCAAAATCCGGTTGAATATAAAGAGATACATATTCGTTGATGTCGCCCGAGAATACCAAACGAACTCGACGGAACGAGAAATTGCTGTTGTCCTTGATCGATTTGTCTCCCTCGTTAGAACGCAACTCGGGTTGACCCGCTACCCGATCGCCGGTCAGTTTTTGGTTATAACGAAGCTGGGTATAACCTCTTAGGCTGATTTTGTTAAACCATTTTTCGTCATTTTTAGCATTCGCTTCTTTGACCGCGACGACGCGCTCCTCCAGTTCTTTAAACTCTTGCTCCTTGTTTTTCAAATCATTGCGAATCTCGGCCATTTCCTCGTTTTGCTTGGTTTTGTCTTCCACTTTTTCAAACGTACCCAATTTAATCCGTCCCGGACCGTCTTCGGCAAAAAGCTGCTTGGTTTCGCTGTCCATATAAAGATCTATTGCAAAAGCGCTGGTCGAAAGGCTGAAGCCAAGAACTGAAATGATCGCCAACTTCATTTTTGTAAGTTTCATGTAAGCTTGTCTAAGAGTAGAAAATGCGGCAATCTTATAGGCTTAAAATGACAGTTTTATGACAGAAATATGACAGTTGTGTGACAATTTTAATGATTGCAGGAAAACCATCTTATTGCTGTACAGCACATCCTACTAATCTTTCATTTTCTGGGGTGATGCGCTGACTGCCCAGCGTTTGAACAATGACTCTGTTGCATGAAAAGCTGGCGCTAGAATTTAAGTTCTAGCGTATGAATGAAGTGGCTTATTAAATTAGGTCTTTTCAAAAAATCAAATCACCCCGCCATCAATGACCGGTATAACCCGATAGCCGATACCCGCCCCTTTGAATTCGGATTTGAGTCGGGCGATGAGCGCCGTTAGCCCGGCCTGATCCAGGTACATCTGAAAACGGATCTTGCGTTGCCGTCCGGTGACCTGTTCGGCCGTTGATAATCCTTCATTCCGGTGATCGTGAGCACTGACCGGAAAACTGATAAATCCAAGTTCGGATTCAATCTCCAAAAGACAATCGACAATCGCTTCTTCAATGCTTGGGGGTACGCTGAGCGTGACCATAAATTCATTTTTGCTCATGATCAGGCTTCCTTGGG
This sequence comes from Methylicorpusculum sp., assembly GCF_030651835.1. GTDB lineage: Bacteria > Pseudomonadota > Gammaproteobacteria > Methylococcales > Methylomonadaceae > Methylicorpusculum. Next base: position 11,686 of record NZ_JAUSBX010000020.1, read on the forward strand.
TTGACCAAATAGTTTGAATAAAATCGGTAATAGAAACAAGGTCAGAAAGGTCGATGAAACCAGACCGCCTATCACGACGATTGCCAATGGCCGTTGAATTTCAGAACCCGGCCCTGTTGCAAACAGCAATGGAATTAAGCCGAAAGCTGCAATAGTGGCGGTCATCATGACCGGGCGCAGTCTGCGTAACGAGCCGGTAATAACGACATCTCCTATAGCCATGCCGGTCGCGCGCAACTGATTGAAGTAGCTGACCATGACCACACCATTCAGGACGGCAATACCCAGCAAGGCAATAAAACCTACCGAGGCGGGTACAGACAGATATTCACCCGATAGCCAGAGGCCAAATACGCCGCCGATCATGGCCAGCGGAATATTGGATAAAACCAGCGTGGCTTGTCTGACTGAGCCGAAAGTCGAGAAGAGTAACAGGAAAATCAAAGCCAGCGCTACCGGGATAACAATGGTCAGTCTCGCTGCAGCGCGCTGCTGATTTTCAAATTGGCCGCCGAACTCCACAAAATAGCCGGCCGGCAGCTTCACTTTTTCGGCAATCGTGCGGCGCGCTTCATCAACAAAACCGACCAGATCCCGGTTATCAACGTTGCTGCGAATGACGACAAAGCGTTGTCCTCGTTCCCGTTCAACAGACACGACGCCTTCGACACGCTTTAAATGTGCGACGGCTGTGATGGGTACTTTTTCGCCACTGGGTAGCGTGATCTGCAGGCTTTCAAAATCAGCCGATGAGCTGGCGCCGCGTAAAATCAAGGGGATTCGTTTGATGCCTTCTTGCACAATACCGAGATTTAATCCCTCTATCTGAGAACGCAGCAGCGTTTGCAGGCCGTCGCCATTCAGACCCAGACGGCCCAGGGCTAAACTGTCCAGTTCAACGGATAAAAATTGCATGCCTTCATTTTGTTTGGCAAAGACATCAGTGGAGCCGGAGATATTTTTAAGTAGAGTAACTATTTCCTGGGCTTTTTCATTCAGAAGTGCCAGATCGCTGCCGAATAATTTAACAGCCAGATCGCCGCGGGTGCCGGTCAGCATTTCGGAAACGCGCATTTCAATGGGTTGTGTAAAACCATAAGCAATACCCGGCGTTCCGGCCATGACTTTACGTATTTCGTCGATCAAGGCTTCCTTGCTGCCCATACGCCATTCTTCCTTGGGTTTTAAAACGAGGAAGGTGTCTGTTTCGTTGAGGCCCATCGGATCCAGGCCTAGCTCATCCGAGCCGACGCGAGAGACTATTTTGACGACCTCAGGGACATTTTTAAGAATATTCTGTTGCACTTTACCGTCGAGCTTAACCGACTGGTCTAGCGTGATGGACGGCAGTTTTTCCAATTGAATGATGATATCGCCTTCATCCAGCGTCGGCATAAAGGTACTGCCTATCTGGCTGAAGATGAAAACGGTGATGACCATTAAAATGCCAACGCCGCTAAAAAGTTTTTTAGCATTGCCCATGCACCATTCCAGCATGGGCCGGTAAAGCCGGATCAATTGCCTGGGTAGCCAAGGTTCTTCGTGTGATATATTTTTTAGCAGGTAAGACGCCAACACCGGAATGATGCTTAATGACAATAATAATGAACCGCTCAGCGCAAAGACGATGGTCAGAGCCACCGGTCTGAATAATTTACCTTCCAGACCTTGCAAGGTCAGCAACGGTAAAAATACGATGATGATAATTAAAATACCCGAAACGACAGGTGCGGCAACTTCCCGGGTGGCTCTGTAGATGACATGTAATTTAGGCAGGCGTGAAGCTTTTTCCTGATGGGCCAAGTGGGTGATGATATTTTCCACTACCACTACCGCTGCATCCACCAGCATGCCTATTGCGATAGCCAAGCCGCCCAGGCTCATCAAATTGGCCGACATATCCATGCCCCGCATCAGAATAAATGTCACCAGTGCTGCCAAAGGCAGAGCCAGCGCCACAGTCAGTGCCGCGCGTAAATTGCCCAGAAATAATAGCAGCAGAATAACTACCAGTACGATCGCTTCTACCAATGCCTTGATGACGGTATGAACGGCTTTGCCGACCAAATCGCCGCGATTGTAAAATACGTCGATATGAACGCCCTCCGGAAATGCGGAACTGATATCCTCCAGTTTCTGCTCAATCAGGTTGATGGTTTGCTGGGCGTTGGCTCCGCGCAGGCTCAAGACCAGGCCGGTAACCGATTCACCTTCTCCGTTTTTACTGACTGCGCCATAGCGGGTCATTGAGCCGGTCCGAATTTCGGCGATGTCGCCGACTCTGATCGGTGTTCCCTGGTCATTGCTGACCACAATGTTACGAATGTCTTCCTGGGTTTTGATGCGGCCTTCGGCGCGGACAATCAGGGCTTCTTCACCTTCCGTGAGACGACCTGCGCCGTCATTACGGTTATTGTGTTCCAAAGCGTTGATTAATTGATCGATACCGATATGCCGGGCTGACATGCGGGTGTTATCGGGTACTACTTCAAAGCTTCTGACCAGACCGCCCAATGAATTGACATCGGCAACACCGGGCACGGTTCTCAATGCCGGCCGGATAACCCAATCCAATAAGCTGCGCCGCTCCATCAAGCTGAGATCGCCGCCTTCGACGGAAAACATGAACATCTCGCCCAAAGGTGTGGTCATCGGGGCGATCCCGCCCTGAATGCCTGCGGGCAACTCACCCCAAACGGTATTCAAGCGTTCAGCAACTTGTTGACGTGCCCAGAAAATATCGGTGCCTTCTTCAAAATCCAGCGTGATGTCGGTCATCGCATACTTGGCGATGGAGCGCAGCATGGTTTGATGCGGTATGCCCAGCAATTCCACTTCTATCGGTGCGGTGATCCGGCTCTCGATTTCTTCCGGCGTCATGCCGGGCGATTTGACAATGATCTTGACTTGCGTCGGAGACACCTCGGGAAAGGCATCAATGGGAATATCGCTGACAGCATAATAGCCGCCTCCCGCTAGCGCTATCATCAACAACAGCATTAAGATGCGCTGTGAGAGAGCAAAACGAATGACGTTGATCATCAGTCTGCATCCCCTAAGCCCAGCCAATTGGCTTTTAGAGCAGCAGCTCCGCTTAATGCGACAACGGATTGAGCCGGCAAATTACTGCTAATAAATGATTCGCTCTCTTGTTTGCCGATGATCTGAACAGGGGAAACCAAAAAGCCTTGCTCATTCTTGATGAATATAAACGCTTGGTCTTGATGCTGTGCGATGGCCTCATTGGGCAGCTTGATAGCCGGTTGTTCAAGCACTTTGATAACATTCACCTGTAAACTTTGGCCGGGACGAACTTCGTTTTGGGGGGCTTGAATGACGGCGCGGGCCGTTATTGTCTGGTTCTGATCATTGACGCTCTGACCCAAAAGGCTGATTTTGGCCGTCACTTCCGAGTCAGTGATAGTGACTTTGTCGCCTAAATGAATCGTGTTAATTTTTTCCTGCGGAATGCTCAGTTCCAACCACAGTTCGGTGAGGTCGGCGATAAGGAATAAGGCGGTCTGATTATCCACCCGGCTGCCCGTGGTAGTTTTATTTTCGAGCACAACACCGGAGATGGGGGCGACCACATTCAGCAAACTGTTCAGTTGTCGTGTCGTCTCCAGTTGTTTGATCGCGACCTCGGTCATGCCGGTCAAACGCAGCAGTTGCCGGGCTTCATTGGTTTCGGCGCTCAACGAGTCATAGCGGCTGCGTGATTCCTGCAAACGGCTGTTCGCGATAATGCCGCTGTCAGCCATCTTTTTGTCACGCTGAAAAACTGACTCGGCCAGACGCAGTTCATTGCCCGCTTTAAGATATTGTCGTTGCAGGTTCAATAATTCCGGGCTGTTAATTTGCGCCAGTAATTGACCTTGGCTGACTTTGTCGCCTAACGCGACTGCAATTTTGGTGATCAATCCGCCTTGAGCCGCGCTGACCCAGTTTTCTTTGTTAGGAGGAATAATGGCTTTGGCCGCAACTTGCAGAAGAGGAATTTCCTGAACGGGTATTAACTGACCCGTTTTGATGCCCAGCGCCTGTATTTGGGCTTGGGAAATTACGATCTGTCGGGTTTCTTTGCCGGCTTCCTTTAATGGAGCGGGTGCGCTGACGGCCGGTGCGATTGTTTCCGGCACTGTTTCCCGAGCTGGTGCTATTTCATCGGCAACGCTGTTAAGCACGATTAGGTTCAAGGTCAGAGCCAAGGTTTTAACTAATTTCATGGCAATACTCCTACCGCCTGGTTATAAAGGGCAATGTCGCGCTGGAGCATGACCGCACGTTCGTTGGCATAGAGGATGGATTGTTGGGTACGTGCCTGAATTTTAAGCAAATCCATCAGATTGATTTCTCCGGCCGAAAAGCTGAGTTCAGTCATTGCTAAATGTTCTTCGGCCAGTTGTTTAAGCTGGTTGGCATTATCCTGTTCAGCCCGGTTTACTTCCAATGCATGTTCTGCTTCATGATGCGCCAGTTCCAGGTTTCGGTATAGCTGATCACGCTGGGTAATCAGTTTGTTCACTTCCACATTCACGGCGGCAATCTGGGGCGCCATATGAGCGCTGCCGCCAAAGGGGACGGAGACGCCGATATTGAAGCTTTCTGTGTAATTACTGCGGGGGTCGTTGTTGCCTCTGTCGCTGTTGATGCCTACCGCCACATGTGTTTGGCCCGAGCCTATCCTTCTGATGGTTTCAAGTTCGGCTTGTTTGCGGTCAATTAGACTGTTTACCGCCACCAAGTCCGGATGGTTTTGTTGAATTTCAGTCAGTTCCGATAAGGATTCCTGATAGTGGCCGGGAATTTTAGAGTTTTGTGCAATGCTGATATAGCGTTTCCGGGCGTGCATGATTTCCGCTTCTGCGAGGGTCAGCGAGGATTGCTTTTGCAACAATTCGCTTTGGGCGAGCAACAGGTCGGAGCGGGGTAAATCGCCCAGTTCATAACGTTGCCGGACTTTATCCAGTAAGGCCTGGGTGACCTCTTTGTCCGTTTTGGCCTGATTGTATTTGATGTTGGCCAATTCTATGTCCCAGAGGGTCGCTCTGATCAGGCCGGCAATTCTGAGTTTGACCGCCGATTTTTGAGATTGGGCGCTGTTTCCGGCTTGTTTTGCCAGCGCTTGTTCGGCGTCGCGTTGCCCCGGATTCCATAAAGGCACCTGGACTGCCGCATCCAGAATATGCAGCGTGCCACTGGTTGCTTCCTGGAATGCCAGGCCTGCAGTCGCAGCTCCGGCTGTCCAACTTTGGCCGCGCTCGGCAATGGCGGCAGATTCTTCTTCCAAAGCATTCAGCCATGAGGCATCCGGGTATTTCTCCAGCGTGGCATCAATAACCTGGCTTAGTGTCAAACCGGCATCCACTTCGATAGGATCTTGATGTCCGGTGCTGGTTAGCGGCTCCGCTTGGCCCGTCAGGGCAGTGGTCTGCAGGCTTATCAGCAATCCGGCTCTCAACAGGTTGAGGGCAAACATAGTTAACTCCAAAAGCGGTTAGGTCACGAAATGCACAAAAGACACTCTTCGAATGACGCACTGATATAAGGTTTGTCGTTTAATACGATCGTGTTTTTACTCCATTTGGAAACTGGACGTTTTTCGACCAGTTAGGAGTACTGTTTTTCGTTGATTAAATCATTATTCGTAACTATTTCGAGGAGCAACAAAACCAAGTTGATGCTCCGTGTGGGTTGCTGCTTGTAAAAAGAAAGCCCAACCTATACTGAAAAATTACGATTATTCTAAAATTAATAAGAATGTCATTAGACCAAGTCAGCATGAAACTAAACTGAAAATCGGGACGTTTACAACGTAAACTTTATGATATGCCGGTTTTCAGTCTTTTTTACAGATAGGCAGGGGGCGCACGCGGGGAATGTGGAGTCAAAAACGCTCTATGTGCCGGCTTGGCATGAGCGGATAAATTGATGGTGTAACAAAAAACGGCCGTATAAGTTAAAAAAACGAATGTGGCAGTAATTAAGGCCTGTACGTCATGCTGACCTGGTGATGAGCTATTGAGGCCAAAGTCTATGACGATAGGCCGTTCATCGCCGGCATGATCGGGCAAATCGTCCGATGAAGGCGCTTCGGAAAAGAAGCTGAACTGTTCCAGACCGGGTAGATGAAGTCCGCTTGCGGGTTCTGCGGATGAGGTGTGTGCATGTAACAAAGGCGATACCAACTGCAGTATCGCCAGCGTAATAAACAGCCAGCGTCGGAAGATCAGGTTGAGTCCTGGTCGTCGTTGATGGCCGGGCATATCAGGCCGCATCACAGGTCATCATTTTACCCGCATACCAGGCACGGCTCCCGGATCGGGAGACAATAACCAGATATCCTTGCCCCCCGGTCCTGCTGCTATTACAATGCCTTCCGACATGCCGAAACGCATTTTTCGCGGCTGTAAATTCGCGACGACCAGTGTCAGTCTGCCAATTAAATCTTCGGGTGAGTAGGCCGATTTTATGCCGGCAAAGATATTGCGGGTTTCATCGCCGATATCGACGGTAAGCTGCAGCAGTTTATCCGCGCATTCGATAGGCTCTGCGTTAATGATTTTGGCAATCCGCAAATCCAGCTTGGCAAAATCGTCAAACGTGATGGGTTCGCTGATAGGGTCAAATTTTCTGGGTTTTGGCGTCTCTGTTTTTTGCAGATTTTCCTTGGAAGCGTCAACGACCGCGGCGATTTTTTCCGGGTCTACGCGTGTCATTAGCGGTTGAAACGGGTTGATGGTGTGTCCGGTTAATGGTTGGCTTTGATCCGGCCAGACCATTGGGTCAATATTCAGAAAAACTTCAGCATGTTGCGCCATCACCGGTAGAACGGGTTTCAAATAAGCGGCCAGCAAGCGAAAAAGATTGATGCCCATTGAGCTGACTTCGTGCAGTTCTGCTGCTCGCTCCGGTTCCTTGGCGATAAGCCAGGGTTTTTTCTCATCGATGTACTGATTGGCTTTGTCGGCCAAGGCCATAATCTCGCGCATGGCTTTGCCGAATTCGCGGGTTTCGTAATGTTCAGCGATGGATGTATTGGCTTCAATAAAAAGCTTGAACAATTCAGGTTCGGCGCAACGATCCGATAAAAGACCGCCAAATTGTTTATGAATAAAACCGCTGCAACGGCTGGCAATATTGACCACTTTACCGACCAGGTCGGAATTGACCCGTTGCGTAAAATCATCAAAACTGAGATCAATGTCATCGACCCCGGCACTGAGTTTGGCAGCGAAATAATAACGCAGATATTCCGGGTTTAAATGATCCAGGTAAGTACGGGCTTTAATGAATGTGCCGCGCGATTTGGACATTTTTTCGCCGTTGACGGTCAAAAAGCCATGCACAAAGATCGCACTGGGGGTTCTGAAGCCTGCGCCTTTGAGCATGGCGGGCCAGAACAGGGCATGAAAATAAACAATATCCTTGCCTATAAAGTGATAAAGCTCGGTAGGGCTGTTTTCTCCCCAAAACGCGTCAAAGTCCAATCCTTCGCGTTCGCAAAGATTTTTAAAGCTGGCCATATAGCCGATCGGAGCGTCCAGCCAGACATAAAAATATTTGCCCGGCGCATCAGGAATTTCAAAGCCGAAATAAGGCGCATCTCTGGAAATATCCCATTCATGCAGGTCGCCTTCCAGCCATTCATTGAGTTTGTTGGTCACCTCTTGCTGCAAATGACCGGCTTGGGTCCATTCCATCAGCATATCCTTGAAATCGCCTAGCTTAAAAAAGTAATGCAGCGATTCTTTTTCAATGGGTTTTTCACCGGATACGACTGAAACGGCGTTTTTGAGTTCGGTGGGTGAGTAAGTCGCACCGCAGGCTTCGCAGCTGTCGCCGTATTGATCTTTGGCACCGCATTTGGGACACTCACCTTTAATAAAACGATCCGGCAGAAACATGTTTTTAACCGGATCATAGGCCTGAACGATAGTGCGCGAACTGATATGACCGGCATCACGCAGACGTTCGTAAATCAGTGTCGATAAGACCTGATTTTCTTTTGAATGCGTACTGTGGAAATTATCAAAGGCTACGCCGAATGCGGTAAAATCGGCCAAATGCTCTTCCCATACACGGCCAATCAAGGCTTCAGGCGTAATACCTTCGCTGTCTGCACGCAGCATGATCGGTGTGCCGTGGGTATCATCGGCGCAGACGTAATAACAGGTGTTGTTTCTTTGTTTTTGAAAACGCACCCAGATATCGGTTTGAATATACTCCACCAGATGACCTAAATGGATAGGGCCATTGGCATAGGGCAGGGCGCTGGTAACTAGAATTTTTCTGTCAGGCATGATGTATGATATCGATCGTACTAAAGCATAAATTAATGCGGCATTATGTCACAAAACCCTGTCTTTCAGAGTAGGTCAATATCAAAAAGTGCGTTTTTAGTAAAAACAGGTAAAATGGGTTATTCTTGAGTATTTTACTTGGTTATTTATTTTATCTAATTACAACGGAGTAGACATGACAGCAATCAACCGGGCAGATGTGGAAAATCTGCTGCGAACGTTCATTGACCCCAATACCGATACGGATTTGGTGGCCCAAAAATCAGTTAAGCAGATTTCTATCGATGGGGCTGATGTTCATCTGGCGCTGGAGTTGGGTTATCCTGCCAAGCGTTACGCTGAGCAATTGAAAGAAGCTGTACGGGCGCATTTACAGAATTTGCCGGGCATAGGTTCGATTATGATTGATGTGTCGGTCAATATCATTTCGCATGCTGTTCAGCAGGGCTTGAAGCCCATTCCACAGGTGAAAAATATTATCGCGGTTGCTTCCGGCAAGGGAGGCGTCGGTAAATCGACGACAGCGGTGAATCTGGCGCTGGCCTTGGCGGCGGAAGGTGCGAATGTCGGCATTCTCGATGCGGATATCTACGGCCCCAGTATTCCGACAATGCTGGGTGTGTCGGGCTTTCCGGCGAGTGAGGACGGTAAAACCATGCAGCCCAAATTGTCCTTTGGCTTGCAAACCAATTCCATCGGTTTTCTTGTTGATCAGAATCAGCCGATGATCTGGCGCGGGCCAATGGTAACCAGTGCCTTGCAGCAACTTTTGAAGGAAACTCAGTGGTCTGACCTGGATTACCTGGTTATCGATTTACCCCCAGGCACCGGTGATATTCAATTGACGATGTCGCAGCAAATTCCGGTCAGCGGTGCGGTTATTGTGACGACGCCACAGGATATTGCGTTACTGGATGCCCAACGCGGCTTGGGCATGTTTGAGAAAGTCAATGTGCCTGTACTGGGGATTGTCGAGAATATGAGTATTCATATTTGCAGCCAGTGCGGACATGAAGAGCCGATTTTCGGTTCTGGCGGCGGTGTTGCGATGGCGGAAAAAAACAAAGTGCCGTTGCTGGGATCCTTGCCTTTAGATATTTCGATCCGACAGTTTGCCGATTCAGGCAGGCCGATCGTTGTGTCTGATCCTGATGGACGGCCCGCAACCATTTACCGTGAGATTGCACGAAAAGCTGCCGGTAGACTTGCGATAAGAGCCAAAGACTTCAGTTCTCGGTTCCCTACTATTGTGGTGCAAAATACATAATACATAAGGACTTCTGATTACTTAGAACCTTCAGCCAATGTGATTTGACTCAGAGTTCCCAGTTGGGTCTCGTTGTCTACCCGCCCGTCTTCTTGCTCGTGTGATAGAAACTGTTACCGATACGGTCAATGGGGGAGGCAAGCTTTCCAAAGGCCGAGGATTAGGCCTTGTTGCTCATTATAGTTTGTTGCGGTTCTGGTTGAGGTTGCCGTCACCGAGGATAGCAAATTAAGCGTACCCCGTATTGAGTTGGCCGTGGATTGCAGACCGCAGGTTAATCCGGAACCTATTCGTTCCCAAATTGAGGGAACCTGCATTATGGGGGGCAGTTTAGCCACGCTTGGCGAAATCAGTTTCAAGGAAGGCGTGGTGCTGCAGGAAAATTTTCATGCCTACCAGTTGATCCTTATGGATGATGCACCTCGCGAAATCCGGGTACATCCTCTTCCGTCCCCGTCTACGTCACACCGTTAGGCGGGGTAGGTGAGCCGGGTGTTCCTCCCATCGTGCCGGCATTGTGCAATGCCATTTTTGCCGCAACCGGTCAACGCATTCGCCAGTTACCTATCCGCGATCAATTGCGTAAAGACTGACCGGACGGACGATGTGCCGATAAAATAAAGCCGTGTCATAAATGACCCCTTTGTAGGATGTGGAGAGGAACGAACCGCATCTTTCGCGGTTCATGCTTGATCCAGCGAATCAAGGCTTCCGCGCATATCACTTTGTCGGTAATCAGCGATACCTTGGGTTGATAAAAATAGACAAATTCATCATTATTCAGACCGTCTAATATATTTTGTTCTGTAATCACAAACAGCATCGTCCTCAAATCTGAATAGGGAATTCAATAGGAATAACCGGTATGGACTGAGTTTGCTCAGTGGGTATTTCTCAGGCGTCGGTTGTTGCATTCGCCGCCTAACAGATTACAGTCCATTCAGCATCAGTGAACGTCCAGCTTGCGTCCGTTCAGTTTTTGTTCGGAACGAACATTGTCATGGTAAAACCTGCTGTTAAATGCCTTTATCTGTTGTTCCGATATTTCCAAAAGCTCTTGCAGAATAAACCACTGAACGCCCTCGCTGCAGGGCGGCGTAGTCAGAGATCCGGCATAAGTATAAAAATGTTGAGTATGCTTAGGCAGCAATCGATCAGGACGTATCAATAAAGCCGGATTAGCGGTTTGGCCTGCTTGAGTAGGTGCCTGATCAAGAATTTCCTGGAATGCGGCGTTAAAAGTGCCTGCCTTGATCAAGACAGCCACCACGGCCATCCGGCCATCGGCAGTACCATTGACGAAATGAATCTCCATGGGATAAGTAACCCCGTTTAAGAGATGTTCGCTAGGCGCATGAAAATGAAACTGGACCAGATCATACTGATTGTTGCCGAAAAACAGCGCGCCTTCCGCGATATTTGCCCGGATAGTGTGCCCATTATTCGTCAAACTGAGCGGTACTTCGATATAACTGGGTTGAAGTTCATCGATTTTATCAACGTTGATGACATTGCCCGGATCGATGTTCACCGGAGACTGCTTTTGACCGATGCCGCATTCCGCATAGGGAAAGGGGGGCTTGTACAATGGATCCTTTAATACGCTCCAGTCGGCTTGTTCTTCGTATGTCCAATGCGGATCGGCGTGACCGTCTGCAGCGAAGACGGAATTGGGCGTCAGGAGATAACTAAAAAATACCAGACTGAAGATAGGCGTAATCTTGCGGTTCATATCACGATAATTTGCCGGTTAAGGCCTAGGTCTTGTTAAAAGATATTGACGCCTGTTCGCCATGGCAGAGAGACGCTAACAAGTGTATCGGGGGTCTCTGCACTTTTCTAATAGACTGCGGCTTTTTCTAAATAAAACATGGCACGAAGTGCAGGTATTCGTGATGTTGTCCAAGGTTTCCGGAATACCTTGCAGTTGATGTTGGCGAGCCAATGTTTCCATTTGAACCGCGCTTAATCGCAACTTCTCGGCTAATGCGATAAAGGTGGCTTCCTCGTTTGGCTTGAGGTTGAGAGAGGGCATGGTTTCTATCATTGATTTTTCGCTGGCAGCCAGTTCTCCGGCAATCCGGGCAATTTCTTCAGTTTTGATCTGGCGTTCCTGGCCCAAACTAATTTCACTGCTCAGTTGGGCATAGACAAGGCTATTGATCTGCTGCATGACTTGCTGCAGACGGTTGTTTTGAACCGCATGCATGGCGGGTTCACCGGTATCGGGGGGCTCAGAGGCATGCGCGTTCTTTTTGGATGCAGGAGGGGGATCAGACGAGAGCTGTGCGTCGGGTGTTTCGATCCTTGATTCTGTGGAGCATGACATGATAGTAGGAAATATCATGAAAATAATAAGGAGGCGGATCATGTCATTCATTCCCAGTTTGAACTTTTAATGTGGTTTGGCGTAAGCCTTATCAGAAATGCCGTTGCCCGATCCCTGTTGCCGACAAGTTTTTTCATGACCAAATTGGGTATTGCCGGGATCATATAGGTTTCCTGTTAAAAACCGGGTTACTGCAGCAATTCTCAATTTGAAGAGAAAAAAGGGCTGGGTTAAGCTTTTTGAGGATGTCGGCAGCAGGGATGCTGCTGCCAAGCCCCCATGGAAGGGTTTACGGCGTTCCTCGAAAGGCTTTTCCCTGCCCAGAATGACGCTGAAAATAGCAAACTGGGAATTGCTGGGGTTACTGATCCATGGCTACAGAAAGCGCATCCGTGAGTCAGTGAGATTTTAACCAATCTTAATAGTGGCCTGCGGTAAAGGGATTCTCGAAGCTTTCCAGTACTTTGATGTAATTGATTCTTTCAAAAGCGCCGGGATCGGACACATTCTTTTTACTCATTACACCTTTTATCTCTTCCAGAGATTGATAGTCACGAGCGGTTAACCAGTGTTCCAGGCCGTCCACGAGCACCTGCAAAAATTGCGGCCCGTTTTTCATCAATGCTGAGGCCACCATGACCGTATCGGCTCCGGCGAGCAGATATTTGACTACTTCCACCGGCGAATGCACACCTCGGCTGGCGGCTAACGAAGCCTTTAGCTGGCCATGCAATACGGCAATCCACAGCAGCGGCAGTCTGATTTCATCAGGGCTGCTGTAGCTGGAGCGAGGGTCAACCTGCAATTTATCCAAATCAAAATCCGGTTGATAAAACCGGTTGAACAAGACCAGGGCGTCGGCCCCTGTTTCATCCAGACGTTTTGCCATATTGCCGATGGCGCTGAAAAAAGGGCTTAACTTAACGGCTACCGGTATTGTCACCGCTTTTTTGACGGCTTTTAAGATTTCAAAGTAGCGTTGTTCAATTTCTTGAGCGGTTAAACTGATGTCCGTAGGTAAAAAGTAAATATTTAATTCCAGCGCATGGGCGCCGGCATCTTGAATCAGTTTTGCATAATCAATCCAGCCGCTGTTGGTGATGCCGTTCAGACTGCCGATAATCGGAATATCGGTGCTTTCTACTGCTTTTCTGATCTTGTTGAGGTAGCGGTCAGAATCTTTAGGGCCATCAGAAATATGCGGAAAAAAATTAAGCGATTCGGCAAAGCTGTCCGAGCCCGATTCCAGGAAAAAATCGAAAGCATCGTTTTCCCGGCGAATCTGTTCTTCGAACAATGAATGCAGGACAACAGCCGAGGCCCCTGAATCTTCGAGTGTCTTGATTCCTGCTAGAGAATCGGACAAAGGGCAGGAAGACACCACAATCGGGTGCTTTAAAGTTAGTCCCATGTAACGGGTGGATAAGTCCATACGGGTTGCCTCTACTCGGAAAAGGTGGCGTCGGGATGAAACTGGCTACCCTTGCGGGTCGCCATTTGTTCGTAAATATCCCATTTCTGGTTAACCAGCTGTTGGGCCAGTTCTAGCATCCTATCCGCATCATCCGGATTGGTGCGTTGCAGCATTTTGTAGCGTAATTCGTTGTAAGCGTAATCTTTAAAAGCTCTGCGAGGTCTGGGCGAATCCAGGACAAATGGGTTTTTATCCGCCTGCCGGAGTGCCGGGTTGTAACGGACTAATGGCCAATAACCGGTAGCCGTAGCCAGTGCTTGTTGTTTCAAGCCGTTTTGCATGTTAATGCCATGTGCAATGCAGTGGCTGTAGGCCAGAATCAACGAAGGCCCCGGATAAGCTTCCGCTTCACGCATGGCCAGTAGCGTTTGTTGCGGATTCGCGCCCATCGCGATACGGGCAACATAGACATTGCCATAGGAGATGCCCTGCAGTGCGATATCCTTTTTGGCAACGGTCTTTCCGGCAGCGGCAAATTTTGCGACTGCGCCCAAGGGCGTGGATTTGGACATTTGGCCCCCGGTGTTTGAATAAACTTCAGTATCCATAACCAATACATTGACATCCCGACCGCTGGCCAGAATATGGTCGAGTCCCGCCGAACCGATGTCGTAAGCCCAGCCGTCGCCTCCCACAATCCAGATGCTGCGGCGGACCAGATGATCGGCTACCGACAAAAGATCACGAGCAGGCTCTGTGTCCAGATGCAATAGCACGGCTTTTAATTCAGCGACGCGTTCGCGTTGTATGCGAATTTCAGATTCTGTTTTCTGTCTGGCGTTGGTGATGTCGCGGATAAATCCTGATCCCAATTCCGCTTCAAACTGGCGGGTGAGTTGAACCGCAAGATCATGGTGTTTATCTGCGGTCAGCCGAAATCCGAAGCCGAATTCAGCGTTATCTTCGAATAATGAATTTGACCAGGCAGGGCCTCTGCCTTCATGATTTTTCGTCCAGGGCGTGGTCGGTAAATTTCCCCCGTAGATTGAAGAACAGCCGGTCGCATTGGCTACGATCAAACGGTCGCCAAACAATTGCGAGATGAGTTTGACATAAGGGGTTTCGCCGCAGCCGGCACAGGCACCCGAGAATTCAAACAAGGGTTCCAGGAATTGAGCACCGCGTATGGAAGAAAAATCGACTCGGGCTCTGTCGTTGACCGGTAAGGTTTCAAAAAAGCGGATGTTTTCTTTCTCAGACACCATGAGCGGTTCTTTATCTTTCATGTTGATCGCTTTAACGCCGCTTTCCTTAAGGCTTAAGGCCGGGCAAACGCTGACGCATAAATTACAGCCGGTGCAATCTTCCAGATAAATTTGTAAGGTGTAGCGGGTTTCGGGGAAGCCGCGCGCACTGATTGGCGCCGATTTGAAACTTGCCGGAGCAGAATCCAGCGCGCTTTGATGATAAAACTTGGCTCGGATGACGGAATGCGGACAAACAAAACTACAGTTGCCGCATTGTATGCAAAGATCCGGTTTCCATTCAGGGACAAAATCGGAAACATTGCGTTTTTCCCAGGCCGTTGTGCCCGATGGGTAAGTGCCGTCTATCGGCATTTCGCTGACGGCCAGATCATCACCTAAACCGGCAATCATTTTTGCGGTAACATTTTGCACAAATTCCGGTGCCTCGATCGGAATAATTGGCGGCATTGCCAGCGTGCTTGTCGCTGTTTCAGGAACAGTGACCTGATATAAATGCGCCAGTGTCTGATCGACGGCGGCGTAGTTCTTTAAAACAATTTCTTCGCCTTTTCTGCTGTAGGTTTTTTTAATCGCTTCCTTAATTTTGGCGATCGCCTCCGCTCGCGGCAATACCCCGGAAAGAGCAAAAAAACAGGTTTGCAGTATGGTGTTGACACGGCTGCCCATGCCGCTTTCGCGTGCTACGGTGGTGGCGTCGATGACATAGAAGGACAGGTTTTTGCCGATAATCTTGTCTTGCACATAGCGGGGCAAATGATTCCACACTTCTTCAGCAGGGAAGGGGCAATTCAAAAGAAAGACCGAGCCCTCTGCCGCCTTTGCGAGTATGTCGGTTTTGAACAGAAAATTGAATTGATGACAGCCGATGAATTGTGCCGATTGGACAAGATAGGGTGCGTGTATCGGGTCAGGGCCGAAACGCAAATGCGACACTGTTTGAGAGCCTGATTTCTTTGAATCATAGACAAAATAACCTTGAGCGAAAAAATCAGGGATATCACCAATGATTTTGATGGTGTTCTTATTGGCGCCAACCGTACCATCGGCTCCCAAACCATAAAATAATGCCGAGATGACATTATCCGGATCAATATTAAAGCCGGGGTCATAGTCCAGACTGGTATGGCCGACATCGTCGTTGATGCCTATCGTAAAGCGGTGCTTGGGCTTGTCTTTACTAAGCTCGTCAAAAATACCTTTCACCATGGCCGGGGTGAATTCTTTAGAAGACAAGCCATAACGGCCTCCGATGGTCCGGGGCAGGTTAGCTAATTCATCGGTAGTGAAAGCTTCCGTCAAGGTGTTAATGACATCATGAAGCAAAGGTTCACCGGTGGATCCGGGGGTTTTACAACGGTCCAGCACGGCAATTTTAAGGGTGGTGCCGGGTACAACCGCTAAAAACGCTTTTTCGTCAAAAGGCAGATAGAGGCGCACATGGATCACGCCCACTTTTTCGCCGAGAGCAACCAAAGCCTTGACGGTTTGTTTGACCGTTTCGGCGGCTGAACCCATGATCACGATAATGCGTTCGGCATCCTCTGCGCCTGTATATTCAAACAACTGATAATGGCGGCCGGTTAACTCGGCGAATTTGTCCATGGTCTTTTGGACGATGGCCGGTGTTTGCTGATAAAAAGGATTGACTGTTTCACGCGCCTGAAAATAGACATCCGGGTTTTGCGCTGTACCCCTGATAAACGGGTTATCCGGATTCAAGCCTCTGGCTCTGTGTTCCCTGACTTTTATCGGGTCTATCATGGTGCGAATTTGCTGGTCGTCCAACAATGCGATTTTGTTAACTTCGTGAGAAGTACGAAAACCATCAAAAAAATGAATGAAGGGAATCCGTGCTTCCAGCGTCGCAGCCTGGGCAATCAGGGCCATGTCGTGGGCTTCCTGAACCGAACTGGAACCTAATTGGGCAAAGCCGGTATCACGGACAGCCATGACATCCGAATGGTCACCAAAAATCGACAATCCCTGAGCGGCCAATGAGCGGGCGGCAACATGAAAAACCGTCGAGGTCAGTTCCCCGGCGATCTTATACATGTTCGGGATCATCAGCAATAAGCCTTGCGATGCGGTGTAAGTCGTCGTCAATGCGCCTGTTTGCAGTGCCCCGTGAACGGCTCCTGCGGCACCGCCTTCGCTCTGCATTTCGGCAATAAGAGGAATGTTGCCCCAGATATTGGTTTTGCCTTCGCTGGCCCACTGATCAGCCCATTCGGCCATGGTCGAGGACGGCGTGATAGGATAAATTGCGCAGACTTCATTGGTTCTATAAGCCACATACGCAACTGCTTCATTGCCGTCGACAGTAACAAGTTGTTGTTCAGTCATTGCTTAAGCTCCCTGTTCAGATTGCATTTCTATGGCATGGCACGGGCATTGTTCGAAACAGACGGCACACCCGGTACATTTTTCATAATCAAAGCGGTAACGATTTCCAGGGCCTAACTTAACCACGGCAGTTTCCGGACAGGAACCATAGCAGCCGTCACATTCAAAGCAATTGCCGCAAGAATAACAGCGCTGCGCTTCAAAAGTGGCATCGGCAGCCGCAAGTCCCGAGACAATTTCAGTGAAGCTTCCGGCGCGTTGCTCGGAGTTCAGCATGCCCTGGGTTTTTTGGTCGGCGTCCGTCGAATACCAGGTGTGGAGGTTCTCATGGCTGACCAGGTCATGTTTTGGCTGCTGGGTATAGCGGCTGTTGCTCAGCCAGGCATCAATGTGCCGGGCTGCCTTTTTGCCGTGGCCGACGGCGACCGTAACAGTCCGTTCGCTGGGCACCATGTCGCCTCCGGCAAAGATGCCGCTGGACCCGGTTTGCATGGTCGAGTCCACGATAACGGTGCCGTCATCTTTATAATCGATTTCGGGCACGGCTTGTAAAAATCCTGTGTCCGTTTCCTGGCCGACGGCCAGAATCAGCGAATCCGCTTCCAATGTCTCGTATTGCCCTGTCGGTTGCGGGCGGCCACTCTTGTCAATGGTCATGACCTCTACGGTCAATGACGTTCCGTCCATTTCCTTGATCGTCCGCAGCCAGTTGATTTTGACACCTTCTTCCAGCGCTTCATCCGCTTCGAAGTCATGCGCGGGCATATGTTCGCGGTCCCTGCGGTAGATAATCAAGGCCTCTTCTGCGCCAAGCCGTTTGGCGGTTCGGGCGGCATCCATCGCGGTATTGCCGCCGCCGTAAATAGCCACTTTCCGGCCAATTTTTGGGGCGTTACCTGCCGCAACCTCACGTAAAAAAGTTACGGCATCCAGCATTTTTGAGGCTTCTCTGGCCGGTATGTCGACGCGTTTGCTCAAATGTGCACCGACAGCGACGAATACCGCGTCGAAATGACCTTCCTTTTTATCGGCTAACAGATTGTTAACTTTGCGATTCAGGATGATTTCGACGCCTAAAGATTCTATGCGGGCAATTTCCTGGTCTAGTTCTTTACGCGGTAAACGGTAAGTAGGAATTCCAAATCGCATCATGCCGCCTGCGACAGGCCCCGCTTCGTAAATGACCGCTTTATGTCCTTTTCTGGCCAAATGATAGGCGGCTGATAAACCACTGGGTCCGGCGCCGATAATCAACACACGTTTGCCGCTGGGCGCGGCGTCGGATTCAATGTTCCAGCCTTCGGCAACCGCCATATCGCCGAGAAAGCGTTCAACCGCATGAATACTGACGGCGCTATCATAATGCGAGCGGTTGCAGCTGGTTTCGCAAGGGTGATAGCAGACACGGCCATGCACGGAAGGCAGAGGGTTGTCCTGCATGATGACCTGCCAAGCCTGCTTGAAGTGACCGGCTTGGACTAAAGCCAGCCAAGCTTGAATGTTCTCACCCGCCGGGCAGGCATTGTTGCAAGGAGGTAAAAAGTCTTTGTAAACAGGTCGTTGACTGCGAATTGCACCCGTACCCAGTTCGTGACTTTGAAGATTAGCCGGACGCGTGACATCAGAAGGATTCTTGCTCATTAGGTCAGCTCAATTGTTTGATTTGGAGAAATCAGCTTTAGGAAAAGTTTCCATGAAATAGTTGGTTGCGGACAGGGCTAATCAAAGCTAAACCCGGTCTTCATTGCCGGAGGGCATGTAATGCTTGATAATTCGTAACTACTCACCCGCTTTGAATTTTGGATGTAGGTCATTGATTTCAAAGGACGCGTGAATTCGTCCATGAAGCTCTCTGCAACATCCCTGTTGCAGAAGCCTTTTCAATCAATCACCTACACCCCCATTAAATCGAAAGGGGTGAACAGATACGATAATTCCGGCAATTATTGTAATTCCAGTAATCAGAGGAACGCATTAAGAGCAACTGAAGAGCGGAAATACCATAAATTAATAAGAGAGTTTAATTCATACGAAATGGGAATGTAAGTAACATATTTTATGAGGTTACTTAATTGGGTCACGGCTTGATTTGCGCGTACGTAATGAATTTACTTTTCGGCTAAAACAAATGGACTTTAGGCAAAGCCTTTGCCTGGTTATCCAATGAAAATCAGAGGGGTATTGGTAATTTGACAGATCAAGATGCCTGTCTATTTTTGTAGTCGATAAAGCAGTATCTCCCACCTGCGCCGTAACACGCTATCGTCCTTGAACCGACGGTTCAAGTGGGAACTCAATCTACTTATCAGGCTCCCCGAATAAACGGGTATGCACACCAATGTAGAAATCAGCTCCCGGGGTAAATATAGGTTCAGGAAACACCCAGCACATCCTCGAACGCTGTAGGAGATACGTGCAGCTATTCTAGCGCGTTTCTGAATTTTCCAAAACGTTTTCTATTTTTCCGCTCAATTTGATCAGGGTTTCTGTGAGGTTTCTCTCAAGTTCCCGGTTGCGGGTTTCTGCAATGTGTAATTCATGTGCCAGATTAAGGGCGGCCATCACCGCTATTCTATCCGTGCCGACCACTTTGCCGGAGTCTCTGATTTTGCGCATCTGATTGTCGAGCTGGCGTGCTGACTCAAGCAGACCGGTTTGTTCGTCAGGCGCGCAGGCAATTTTATATTCTTTGCTCAGTATGTTGATGGTAATTGCTGATACATTTTTGTTCATGCGCCGTGCTCCATTGCTTTTAACCGGGATATCATAGCTTCGACCCGGGTTCTGGCCAGGCTGGTTTTTTCGAGTAATTTGGCTTTTTGACGAACCAGTTCTTCTTGTTTGATTTTGAGCGAGTTATTTTCGTTTTTTAATGAATTGTATTGCTCTATGAGTTGATCCAGCTTGTCTTCCAGATCTTTCAATTCAAGGGACTGATCATTTTCAGGATGTGTCATGGCAGTGATTGTCTGTAAAAGCTTGGAAAAAAGTAATATCCCGTCTCAATTACAACACGAGACTAATTCGGCACTCAAGCCGATCAAAGGAAGTCTATGGTAACAAAAATATGACTTTTCAAGTATCATTCGTAAGAAAATCAAGCGCATTTTTGTTTAGCCCTACTTCCCGTCATTACTTATGGATTATCACGTTTTTGAATCTCTTTTTGTCACTGCCGGCACTAATTGTTCGGTGGCCGAGGCCCATGGCCTGGCAACCGGAATGTTATGTGTCGATGAGCGCGCAGATGCGGCCAATTGGTTAACCGAATTGTTTGATGAGGATGCAGACAGCGATTCTTCGGCTTTCAGCAAATTTTTTGAAAAGACCCGCGCCGCCATAACCAGCGATGACTACCGTTTTGACTTGTTGTTGCCGGAAGACATTGATGATCTTGAAGAACAGGTCGAGGCACTGCGCGATTGGTGTCAGGGCTTTTTGTTTGGCGTCGGTTATTCCGGAGGATCAGGCGCATGGCCTGGAGAAATCAGTGAAATTCTGAAGGATATTGTTGAAATTACCAAAATCGAAGCCGGTCAAAGCATCAGTGGTGATGCAGTTAAAGACGATCAGGATGCAAAAGATGAAGAGGACAGGGCGGCTTTCATAGAGATCAATGAGTATCTTCGTGCCTCGGTTTACATGATACGCGAAGAATTTCTCAGTCGCGCGGAAAGCGCTCCCCATTGAAGTAAGCCGGAGTCTTGATATTCTGTTGATTGCCTGCTCGAAGCCTAAGCCCTTTGGCCTGACTTTATTCAGCAAAAACTACCGGATTATTACAGGTACAGTCATTAACCCCCTCATGACAATTAACTAAATGAAACAAGTTGAATTTAAAAAACGCCGCAAGCAGTTGATGAAGCGAATCGGTCAGGGAAATATCGGGCTGATAGGCAGCGCATCCGAACAGACACGTAATCGTGATGTCAGTTATCCATTTAGACAGGACAGTGATTTTTATTATTTGACGGGGTTTAATGAGCCTGAAGCTCTGGCGGTGTTTATTCCCGGAAGACCTCAAGGCGAGTACATCCTGTTCTGCAGGGAGTTTGATGAAAAGAAAGCCTTGTGGGAAGGCGCGCATGCCGGATTGATGGGCGCTACCAAAGATTATCAGGCCGATGATGCTTTTCCGATTGATGACATCGATGACATTTTGCCCGGATTACTGGAAAACAAAGGCAAGGTTTTTTATCCGATGGGACGCGACAGCGACCTTGACCATAGCTTGATGGACTGGATCAATCATTTGCGAGGTCAAACACGGTCAGGCATCAGTGCGCCCATGGAATTGGTGTCGCTGGAGCATATTGTTCATGAAATGCGGCTTATAAAAAGCCCGGCCGAGCTTAAGCTTATGCGAAAAGCGGCGGAAATTTCAGCGCAGGCTCATGTCAAGGCCATGCAATTCAGCCGTCCCGGATTATTCGAATATCAAGTGGAAGCTGAAATCGTTCATCATTTTATGAACAACGGTTTAAGAGCGGTGGCCTACCCTTCGATAGTCGCCGCAGGCAAGAATGCCTGTACCTTGCATTACACGGAAAATGCAGACTCGCTTAAAGCCGGAGACTTGTTGCTGATCGATGCCGGTGCCGAGTGCGACCATTATGCCGCCGACATCACCCGTACATTCCCGGTGTCAGGGCAATTTAATGAGCCGCAAAAACAGTTGTATCAGTTGGTTTTGGATGCTCAGTATGCGGCCATTGCCGAAATCAAGCCGGGTACTCCGTGGAATATAGCTCATGAGGCTTCAGTTTCGGTTTTGACCAAAGGACTGGTTAAACTGGGCCTGCTAAAAGGCCGCACCGCCAAGTTGATTAAAGATGAAGCCTACAAAGCTTTTTACATGCACCGGATCGGCCATTGGTTAGGTATGGATGTGCACGATGTCGGCGACTATAAAATTAACGATGAATGGCGATTATTGGAACCGGGCATGGTCTTGACCATTGAACCGGGGTTGTACATTCCCAGCGACTGCGCGACGGTAGATGAGCAGTGGCGAGGAATCGGCATCCGTATAGAAGACGATGTTTTGGTTACTGAAGACGGCCACGAAATTTTAACCAGTCTGGTGCCCAAGTCCGTTGAAGCGATAGAAGCGCTGATGCAGGCTGCCTGATGAGAAGCGATTACGATGTATTGATTGCCGGAGGCGGATTGGCTGGTAATTGTCTGGCTTTGGCATTGAAAGACTCCGGCTTGAATATCGCGATTGTCGAAGCGCAAACCCTCAAACAGCTTCAAGAATCTCCCGCCGGTGACCGAGCGTTGGCGCTGGCGAGCGGAACGGTCGAGCTTTTGGAGGACTTGGGCATTTGGCACGGCATCCGTGAAATGGCCACGCCCATCGTTAATATTCATGTGTCGGATCAGGGGCATTTCGGAAAAACACGTCTGGCCGCTCAAAAAGAAAATGTAGCGGCGCTGGGCTATGTGATACGAGCCAGAGACATAGAAACCCATGTGGCCAAGCTGGTCGATGAGGCCGGTATTACCTTGATCTGCCCGGCACGCGTTGCCGGATTGATGAGTACTGAGTTCGACATCGGCGTCAGTGTCAAAGCCGGCAACGAATCGCATGCGTTGACGGCTTTGTTACTGGTCGGTGCAGATGGCGGCAACTCTTCGGTACGCAAGTTGCTGGATATCGATCAAGACATCACTGAATATGGCCAGACCGCACTGGTTGCCACGATAAGCTGCAGTTTGCCGCATCAAAATATCGCCTTCGAACGCTTCACGTCTTCGGGTCCTTTGGCTTTATTGCCGATGGAAGGTCAAACTTGTGCCCTCGTCTGGACGCGCAAACACGAAGAAGCGGAATATCTTAAAGACTGCAGTGAACCAGAATTTATCGAGCGCTTACACGATTGTTTCGGTTATCGGCTGGGTGAATTAAGTTTATCTGCACCGAGGCGGGCATTTCCATTAAGTCTGATCCGTGCTGAAGCGATGGTTTCCGGGCGAGCAGTCATCATCGGCAATGCGGTTCATCAATTGCATCCTGTCGCTGGACAGGGCTTTAACCTGGGTCTGAGAGATGTGGTTCAACTGGCTGACACGCTGTTGCATCAAATTGAGATAAACGGAGATATCGGTGATCCGGACGTACTCAAACAATATGCTGATACCCGGCAGCAGGATTTATCAAAAGTGATCGGTTTTACCCATACACTGGTCAGCGTTTTTTCAAACCAGTGGGCGCCATTAGCGCTGGTCAGAAATCTGGGCTTGGCTTTGCTGGACATTGCCCCCTCGGGAAAAAGCTTGTTGACCCGACATGCAATGGGTCTGGCAAGCCAATTGCCCCGGCTGGGCAAAAATCGTTGAACCTGGCATGACCCGGAAATTTGCTCATATCTCGGATTGTAGTTTTGTAGAACTGTAGGGCGTTATCGCGATAGCAAAACGCCAACACGCTTTAAAGCAATGGCGGATTGCCTCTGCGAATCCGCCTTACGGGTTAACTGCTTTTAGGCCAACGATTCGGATTTCTTGCATCATGCACGACCGCCAACACATGGACTAAATTACTACGCACGACAAAAAACAAACCGAATGGAAATCGTGGGATGAGTGCGCGGCGAACACCTGGTATTATCTCAGCATATAGTAATGGTGATTGCTCCAGCCGTTTTAGCTGCAGTTCTATTGCGGCAATAAATTCTTCACCGAGTCCTGAGCTCTGTGACTCGTACCATTCTTGGGCTTCGCCCGTTTCACGTAAGGCTCGTGAAGAAAACTTCAGGCGGTACGCCATGAGCCATCTTTTAGGCGTGACTTTACCTGATCCCAGGAATAACCAGCCTCTGGATTTTTCTCGAACTCAATCATGCGTAGTTCCAGTTCGGCTTTAAGCTCTGGTGAAACTTCGACAGCTTCAGGTACTGCTGCAACGCTGTCCCAGATAAGCTCAACCAGCCGAATGCGCTCCTGTACCGGAAGCTCAAGAATATCGGTAATAGAGATGTTGTTCATTATGGACACTGTACCCTTTCGTTAAAAATCAAAAGCGAAGCTTATAAGCTACCCGACAATTTAAGTTTTTCCATGACTAGCTCGTCAACTTGATTATTTGGTGTGCCACCGTTCAAAATATGTTGCGCAGCCCAAACATAGTTTTTAAAGGACGGATAGTCGCCATTTAGCTTCTTAACGATTTCGATAGCCATTTCCGCCATATACTCTTTTTGCTCCTGAGTGTATCTCTTGCTCATTAGTTCTGCACCTAATATTAACCGAAAAACAATCCCCGAATAGCCCGGAACCAGATCTACGCTGGCAAGTAATGATCCAGGTCTTGCAAACCATACTTTTCTTTTCATCTTGCTGTCAACAATGAGCTTCAAAACCCGATTTATCAACCATTTGATTGAACTTTTACGCCCCTTAAACAGATCGGTATCTCTTCAGTGAGATAAATGCGAAGAGCAACAAAATCCATCGCTCGCCTTATTTGCCTGCCGATAACTTCGGCGGTTTCACCTCGAAGTGTTATCTCTTGCGGCGCCTCTTTACCCGATAATTTCAATCATTTCGACTATTTTGAAAAGTTTTAACAGCCCTTTTCTAGTTCGAGCCTCTTCGATTGAGCATTTAAATTTTCCGTCTTGTTGGGCTTCTGGTATATTCCGCGGTGTTTGTAAGATTAATCAACCGGTTTCATAAGCGCGGCTTAGATGCCCCGGAAATGGTATTGCTCTTACAGTAATTTAACGATAACTCTAATCAGGGGCGAACGATGGCGACCGGAATCTATTTGCTGACAACCGTTTTTGTCGGTTATGTAATTTATGAAGTTCTTGGTGATCAGATCAAAGAGCTTCTGAATAAATTTAAAAAATAATAATAATTAAATTCACGGGGGAACTATGACCGAGGTCTTATTTATACTCACTACAATATATGTAGCGTATGTTGTTTATTTGGTTGTCGGCGAAAAATCGTCGGATAGTAAATCGGGTGCTGCTGGATCAATCAAATCCAAAGTATCTCAATTGTTTGCTGAAAAGAGCGCAGCACCCTCTTCTGTTGCAGCAGAAATTCAGCCAGCGGCACAAGTCAGCGAAGCCAAGGTGCCGGAAGCGGCAAAAACTGAAAGCGTTGCTGTTGCAGAAGAAACTGATTTAATAAAAGAGCCGGCAGCGCCAACTCCGGAACCAGCGCCAGCGGTCGAAGCCAAACCAACAGCTGGGATCAAAAAACCGGCTGCTGCGGCTAAAAAACCTGCGGCAGCAAAAGCTCCGTCTGAAGTGCGAAATCCTGAAACCGGTGAGGTTAACGCTTTGCCCAACAACTACCGTTTTGCAAAACGCTGGATGAAAGATGCTTTGGTTAAAGAAGGTCTTTTACCAAAAGTTTATAAGAATGATGAGTTGGATGAAAAAGCCAATAAAAAGATAAAAACCGCCTTCACTAAATTCGCTAAATTGGAACAATACCGGGTTTGATTTTTAAAAACCCAGCGCTGTTTTATGAGGATTCATCGGTGTATTGGGTGCTTCTCAATAAGGTGAATCCTTATAGCCACGAGCCCGCTTGATCTGGATTATTCCATGCCCAGCTTTTTCAAGCGGTAGCGGAAAGAACGAAAGGATAATCCCAATTGTTTGGCGGCTGCAGTCTTGTTCCAGCGGTTCGCGGTTAGGGCCATGGTAATGGCCTTGCGTTCGATATTTTCCAGATAGTTTTCAAGAGACGTTTCCGCCGGATCGAATTCGGGATAATCCGGTAACACATGCGCTTCTATAGGCAGGTTAAGATCATCCTCATCAATCAGTTTGCCGTCGCTTAAAGCAATGGCTCTTTCAAGAATATTCTCCAGTTCGCGCACATTGCCAGGAAAGGAGTAATGCGTTAGGGCTGCGATGGCGGCATCTGAAATGCGAGGTTTCAGGTCGCTGTTTTTAGTCAACGCAGTCAGAATAAAACGCGTCAATTGCTCGATGTCTCCGGAACGCACTCTAAGCGGTGGAACATTCAGGTCAATGACATTGATGCGGTAATACAGGTCTTGCCGAAATAAACCTTCTTGTACCATGACTGCGAGATCGCGGTGGGTCGCGCTCAACAACCGGATGTCGACCGCAATTTCCTGCTGTTCGCCTACCGGACGCACTTTCTTTTCCTGTATGGCGCGTAACAGTTTGACTTGTAATGCGGGCGGTAAATCGGCCACTTCGTCTAAAAACAGCGTCCCACCCTCGGCTGCCTGAAATAAGCCCATTTTGTCGGCAACGGCGCCGCTGAAACTGCCTTTTTTATGACCGAAGAATTCACTTTCCATCAGTTCGGGGGGAATGGCTCCGCAATTGACGGCAATGAAAGGCTTATCGCTGCGCGGGCTCTGTTTATGAATGAGCCTGGCGACCAATTCTTTGCCTGAGCCCGATTCGCCGCTGATATAGACCGGAGCCTGACTGCGCGCCAGTTTATCGATTTTGGTTCTTACTGCCCGCATAACTGGAGATTCACCAATCAGGATTTCGCGGGTCCGTCTGTCTTTGGTGTTGGTTTCAGGGCTTAACCGCAACGCTTTGGTGACGATTTGCCGGAGTACGGATAAATCCACCGGTTTACAGATAAAGTCGAATGCACCGGCTTTCATCGCTTTAATCGCAGTATCCATGCTGCCGTGAGCGGTAATCACTGCAATGGGTATGGGTTTTTCCGAGTTTTGCAAATATTCAACCAGTGCCAAACCATTGCCATCCGGGAGCTTCATATCGGTCAGGCACAGATCCAGCGTGTTTTCTTTTAATGATTGTATGGCTGAACTGATAGTTTCACTGCATATCGTGTCGATACCCATTCGGTTAAGGGTGATACTGAGCAGTTCGCGGATATCCGGTTCATCATCAACAACAAGGGCAAGTGGTTTTTTCATATCTCGATATGTGTGTGCTCTGCATTGAGAAGACTCAGACGAAAGCAGGATTTTCCGCTTTCCGTTTGCCGGTAACTTAAATTGGCCTGATTGAGTTCGGCCAGTTCTCGCGATATATAGAGCCCAAGGCCCGTGCCATCAGGCGAGGTCGTGAAGAAAGGTTCAAATAAATGCATCTTGTCCCCTGGCGAAATACCGGCTCCCTCATCAATGACGTCTATCTGCAACAGGTCATGATAAGAGCCTATTTTTAAGGTTATCTTGCCCCGTTCAGGACGTCCGTATTTTAGGGCATTGAGACACAGATTATCCAAAATTTGTTTTAAATGTCCCGGATCGATCAATGCATTGGCCGGTGTAGTTTCAATGGCAATATGAAAGGCATCTTTCTTGATACCCTGCTCCAAAACAAAGTTTGCAAGATAATCGTTAAGCCATTTGGACAGCTCGATTTTTTTGCGGAGTGAGGCATTTCTTCTCGATAACTGAAGTATATCTTCTATGATCCGGTTTACCCGTTGGCTGTGCTGTTGAATGATTTCGGTCAGTCGTTTGTCGACCGGAGGTAAATCGGGATTTTCCGACAGCAATTGTCCGGCATGGCTAATAGCGCCTAGAGGGTTACGGATTTCGTGCGCGATACTGGCGGTCAGTTGACCCAGCGAAGCCAGCTTGCTTTGTTGAAGCCGCTGATTATATAAGGCAATGTCTTCCAAGATGATCATATGGAAAGTTTCATGTTGGGTTGGCAGCGTCATCAAACGGATCTGAATTTCACTTTGGTTGTCGATCATAATCAGGGCGAAGTCTTGTTCAGGATCGTCTAGCCAGTGCTCGTAAGCCTGTTTGAGTGCTTCGGAAAGATTATCCAGATGGTGAGGCATTTTCGGGTGATGCGTCAGCTTTAAGGCGGCGCCATTGCTCATCTGGATTTGCCGGTTGGTGTCCATGATGATGATGCCTGACTGTAAATGCTGGATGATGTATCGGTTGAGTTCTTCAAGGGTGTGAATCGTCAGTTGCTGCTCATGGGCAAGTTGAACCGTTTTTTCGGTTCTTTGAGCCAGGATATAGGACAGTAAGGCAATGGTAAAAAATGAAGCGCCCAACATCCCCGCATAAGTATAGGAACTGGTCTCGGTAAAATGGGTTTGGACTGAATAGACCTGTTCTGCCAGCACGGCAAGACTGGCTATGGCGGCGAAAAGCATCGCGCAACGTCCGCCGATCAACAGTCCTCCCGATGCAATCGAGACCGCTAGCAGAACGCCCACACCGCTGCTGATGCCTCCGCAGGCATGCATGATCAGGGTTAACAGCACAATGTCAGTGAAAATTAAGATTTGTGCCTGAACGGTATACGCCGTGAGTCTTCGAAAAACGCAGACGCCGGAACCAAAGGTGATAAACAGATAACAGAGACTGCTGTAGACAAACAGTAATTGGTCATGAGAGCCGAGGATTGAAGGTCCAACCCGGCTGTAAAAGAGCATAATGAAGACACCGCCTAGAATAAAGCGATAGACGAGATAAACTTTTAACAGTAGCCAGGCCTGCTGGCTGGGAATGCCGTAGTTTTTGGAAAAGGGGCAGGGATAAATATTTTCTTGCGTATTTTCAGACATAAACTTTATAAAACATGGCGTTTTGCCGCGACTTGGTTAAAATAACGTTCATCTTTTTCGCAAAGAAGACAGATGCAGGCATAACAAATGACAAGCATGACAATTCTGTACTGATCGCCAACAATCAGAACATGCATCCTCTAACGTCCCTAAACATGAAGCGGCCTTGTTTGATCCTGGCGCTCAAATAGTGAAATCTTTACTGGGTAAGCTGAGATTATTGATTAATCCTATCAATGACTTATTGTTATTGCCTGCTGTTGCATCTTTAAAAATGCCAGCCACTGCTGACACGCAATTGTTTAATCATAGCACCGTTGTTTTAGAAAGAGAGACTTCGGGCTATCCAAAGTTTTACCCAACCAGGAAATAAACGATGAATATTCATGAATATCAAGCCAAACAATTGTTCAAGCTTTACGGTATTGCCGTTCCTGATGGATTGCCGGCCGAATCACCTGGACATGCCGAGCAAGTCGCACGGGAACTGGGAGGGAGTGCCTGGGCTGTCAAGGCGCAGGTTCATGCCGGAGGAAGGGGAAAAGCGGGCGGTGTCACGATTGCCAAAAGCTATGAAGATATAGCCGAGTTCAGCCGTAAAATTCTGGGCACTCACTTAGTGACTAAACAGACAGGGCCGGAAGGATTGCCGGTTGAAATGGTATTCGTTGAAAAAACCAGTCAAATTGACAAAGAGTTTTACCTCAGTTGTCTGGTCGACAGAGGCAGCGAACGGGTCATTTTTATTGCATCTTCCGCCGGCGGAATGGATATAGAAGAAGTGGCGGAAACATCACCGGATCAAATTGTGACCTTTGAAGTCAGTCCGGCCGCAGGTCTTCAGCCTTATCAATGCCGCAATGTGGCTTTTGCGTTCGGTTTTAAAGGCGATCAACTCAAGAAGCTCGAAAAAATAATGTCCGGCATGTACACGCTGTTACTGGAAAAAGACGCCAACCAAATTGAAATCAATCCTCTGGTGACAACCGATACCGGCGACCTGCTGGCACTGGATGCCAAAATCAATTTTGACGACAATGCCCTGGCCGCTCATGCCGATATTACAGCGATGCGAGACGCAGGGCAGGAAGATGAGAAAGAACATAAGGCCCAACAGCATGGACTCAATTACATCACTCTGGACGGCACTATCGGCTGTATGGTGAACGGTGCAGGATTGGCCATGGCCACCATGGATCTGGTCAAATTGAAAGGCGGGAAACCGGCCAACTTTTTGGATGTGGGCGGTGGTGCCAGCACTGAGCGGGTAGCCGAAGCCTTCAAACTTATTTTATCGGACAAAAATGTCAAAGCGGTTTTAGTGAACATTTTTGGCGGCATTGTCAAATGCGACATTATCGCTGAAGGTATTTTGGCGGCGGTTAAAGAAGTGGGTGTTAACGTGCCGGTTGTCGTCAGGCTGGAAGGGACCAATGCTCCGGCAGGAAGAAAAATACTCAGTGAATCAGGACTTAATCTAATCGCAGCCGAAGATCTTGCCGTTGCTGCAGAACAAATTGTCGCTTTGGCGGAGGGTGTATGAGCATATTGATCAATAAAGCAACAAAAGTTATCTGCCAGGGATTTACCGGTAAACAAGGTACTTTCCACTCACAGCAGACGCTGGATTACGGGACTCAACTGGTTGGCGGTGTAACGCCGGGCCGTGGCGGCGACACTCACCTGGGTTTGCCGGTTTTCGACACTGTTGAACAGGCGGTGCAAATCACCGGTGCGGAGGCGAGCGTAATTTATGTGCCGCCATTTTATGCGGCCGACGCTATTCTTGAAGCGTTTGATGCAGGGATAAAAGTCATTGTTTGTATCACCGAAGGCATACCGGTGCTGCATATGTTACGCGTCAAAGCGGCTATGGCCGGAACCGACACTGTTTTGATCGGGCCCAATTGTCCCGGCGTCATCACACCCGGCGAATGCAAAATCGGCATTATGCCGGGATTCATTCATCAGCCCGGTAAAGTCGGGATAGTTTCACGTTCCGGCACGTTGACTTACGAGGCGGTTCATCAAACTACGCGCGAAGGGTTAGGACAAAGCACCTGTGTTGGCATAGGTGGTGATCCTATTCATGGGATGAATTTTATTGACGTGATCAGCCGTTTTCAGGCCGATGATGCAACGCACGGTATTGTCATGGTCGGTGAAATCGGCGGTAGCGAAGAGGAAGATGCGGCCGAATATATCAAAGCTCATGTCACCAAACCTGTTGTCGGCTATATTGCCGGGCAAACTGCACCTCCCGGCAAACGCATGGGACATGCCGGAGCTATCGTAACCGGCGGCAAAGGCACGGCGGCCGGTAAAATTGCTGCGATGAAAGCAGCCGGTGTCGACGTGGTCAGTTCGCCAACCGATATTGGTGTGGCAATGAAAAAAGCGTTGGGTTAAAAACGATAACGTTGTAGTCAGGATGCAGTGAAGCGGAAGTCGGGCCTGGTTAATTTCCCGGTTCTGCTTCAGGCGGACTAATTGTGTTGCAGATTTCCAAGGCGTCAATCGCGATCCAGGGATTGCTCCTACGAGAGCTCCCGTTTCCAGGGTGAAAACAATTTCTTATGAGCGCTACGACGACTCTCAAACTGGCTATTGCGCAAACCAATTTTCTGGTTGGCGACATCAAGGCCAATACCGCTAAAATCATCAATCAAGCACTGTATAGCCGCGACCGGCTTGGTGCCGATGTCGTGATCTTTCCCGAATTGCCGGTGACCGGCTATCCGCCCGAGGATTTGCTGCTGCGACCGGATTTCATTGCCATGGCTCAACAGGCGGTGGATACGATTGCCGGACAGGTCAGCGGGATCGATGTGGTGGTTGGATATCCCGAGCAAACCGACGGTAAGCTCTACAATACCGCTGTGGTCTGCCGGTCGGGTGAAATAATCGCGCGTTACCGGAAAAATGCGCTGCCCAATTACGGGGTGTTCGACGAACAGCGTTATTTTTCGGCCGGTTCCGATACGGCCTTGTTTACTGCAAAAGGGCGGGCGTTGGCGTTGACAATTTGTGAAGATGTCTGGCAGCCTGGGCTGATCGCCAAAAACCGGCTGGCCGGTGCCGATATTATTCTGACTTTGAACGCTTCGCCGTTTCACGCCGGAAAAATCCATCAGCGTGAGCAGATTGTCTGCGATCAAATCAAAGAGGCCGGAATCCCTCTGGTTTATGTGAATCTGGTTGGCGGACAGGATGAATTGATTTTTGACGGGGCTTCTTTCGTAGTTGATAGCGACGGTTCGGTCGTCTTTCGCGCAGAAGAATTTCAGGAACAACTCAGTGTGGTCGAGTTTTCCGGCAATAAACCGTTGAGATCGGTTTGTGCGCCGATTTATCAGCCGGTAACGAGTGAATATCAGGCCTTGGTGCTGGGTATTCGCGATTATGTCGCCAAAAATGGTTTTAAAGGCGCGCTGCTGGGATTGTCCGGCGGTATTGATTCGGCATTGGTACTCGCTTTAGCGGTCGATGCGCTGGGCGCAGGTCAGGTCGAAGCGGTTTTGATGCCTTCGCGGTACACGCACATGATGAGTATCGAGGACGCCGAGTTGGAAGCGCAGGCTTTGGGTGTTAATTACCACGTTATCCCTATAGAACCTGCGGTCACCGCCTTTGCCCAAATGCTGGAACAGGCTTTTGCCGGTAGCGCCAAAGACACGACCGAAGAAAATATCCAAGCTCGCTGCCGCGGCGTCGTGTTGATGGCGTTGTCGAACAAGCAAGGCAAATTATTGCTTACAACCGGAAATAAAAGCGAAATGAGCGTGGGATATGCGACGCTTTACGGCGATATGGCCGGTGGTTTTGCGCCGATCAAGGATGTGCCCAAATTATTGGTTTACCAACTGGCCCGTTACCGTAACAGCATCAGTCAGGTTATTCCCGAGCGGGTGTTGATCCGGCCGCCTTCTGCCGAACTCGCCCCCGATCAGGTGGATCAGGATTCACTGCCGCCTTATGATCAGCTGGATGCGATTTTGGAGCGTTATGTGGAGCGGGACCAGTCGGCGGAGGAGATCATGGCTGCCGGGTTTGCCAGGGACGATGTCTATCGGGCTATCAGTCTGGTCGATAGAAACGAATACAAACGGCGTCAATCACCGCCCGGCATCAGGATTACCCCCAGAGCCTTCGGACGGGATAGACGTTACCCGATTACCTCAGGATACAAAGGCGTGAACTAAAGGCTCATCGCACGGCTTATTTCCTGCCAGAGTGCTTGATAAGCCTGTACCGAGCGAGCGCTGTTTTTACTGAATGCAGCCAATGGCATGCGCTCGCTGCCCATCCGTTCAATATCGCTGGCATAAGGAATATAAGTCGCCAGTATTTCAGGGTGTTGAACGGGCAGGGTGAGCATGATATCCAGATGCATTTTTTTGCGTTTGTCCACCATCGAAAAAAACGGCATCAGTTTGAGTTTTTTCAGTTTTTTATCGTGCAAAAAAGCTTTCAGTTGTTCCAGTGTGCGCTGCGATAACGTGGTGGGAATCACGGGTGACAAGAGCACGTCCGCTGCTTCGAATATCGCTTCGGACAGCAGTGAGATAGTCGGCGGGCAATCGAGAAAGATCATGTCGTAGTTGTGTTTCAAAGGAGCCAGTAATTTGTGTAAGCGTTCGGTGGGCTTCTTTTTGCCATCAAGGATCAGGTCCAGATTACGAAACGAAAAGTCGGCCGGCAGTAAATCCAATCCCTCAAAATCAGTGCCTTTGATCAAGTCATCCAAATCCAGTTGACCGGCAACCAGGTTTTTGCTGCTGCCCTTGATTTTTGGCTTGATTCTAAAGTAATAACTGCTGGCCCCCTGAGGATCAAGATCCCAAACCAGGGTGCGATAGCCTTGTTTGCTGGCCAGAAAAGCCAGATTGACAGCCGTGGATGTTTTACCAACGCCCCCTTTAATGTTGAATGCCGCTATGGTTTTCATGGCTCAAGCCGCTCCGCATTTAAAAAGGGTTTCGAAAATAGTGTGGTTATCCGCTTGGTTAAATTCATTAAACCGCCCATCAAATGCTGATCGCGTTTCAATTTTCTGTTTCCCCAATGCTTCTATCAACGCGCCCATGGCTAAAAGGGTTTGTGGTGAATCAGTTTGACTATACATTTCTTTGCCCAATTCCTTGAGCGTTTGTTGTTGTATCTCTAAATCCTGATAGGTACCCAAAATTTCCTGAAATTCCTTGAGTGAGCGAATCAGCATCTTAATGGTTGATTCAGGATAAAGGCTTTGGAAAAATTCCATCAGGTACCTCAGCTTTTTGCAGGTTTTTCTTAAGGTGTGCAATTCTGAGGGCTGAGCATCCTCTTTAATGGCGCCAGCCTGTTTGATGACTTTTTTGTAAATAGTCCATATGCGTCGATCGGCCAGGGATTTAACCGGGATTAAGGCCTGTGTCTCATCCGGCTTTTTGATGGCGGCTGAGCGGATGTAATCTTCCCATTCAATCAGCGGGGCGTAATAATCGATAGACTTGAGTTTATCAACCAGTCCGGCATGGACCGCCCGTTTTTTTTGCACCATAAAATCATACAGAGGATCCAGGTCTGCTTTCATGGTATCCGGCAGATGGTTTTTAAATGTTTCAAAATGAAGCAGATAAATGTCTAAATCTCGCGGTTCACTGGTTATTTGTCCTAACCAGGAAAAATAGCTTGAGAACCGTTTGGTCTGGGCGACTGGCAAAACCTGTTTAAGCTGGGTCAGGCCTGTCCGGGTACGTCTGACGGCAACCCTGAAGTCATGCAGGAATTCGCTGTCAATATCGGCAATCACGCCTTGTTCATTGAGTTTGAGCGTCTTCAATAAATGGCTGTAAATATATTTGACGGCAATGTCGGCCCGCATGTCCGGCGCCAGTTTAATATTTAATTTGGAGGAATAATCCTTGGGTTTGCGGCCTTGGGTTTTCAGTGCGTCAACTAAAACCGGCTCTTGCGTTGGCATCAAGCCCAGATTCGATAACAGCTTTGACATGCGTTTAAACGCTTTATCATAGCCTTTGACGGGGTCAAGAATGACCCGGGATTGAATCGGATCATAGTGTTCAATAGTCATTTTAAGAACGGTTTTGGCATCACTGTTATGAATATGCAGTTGATAACAGGTGTAGTCCAAGGTTGTGATTTGCATTAGCGCGCGCATGTCCAGTAAAGGACGCAATAAATCACGAAGTTCCGCTTGACTGAAATCGTCAGCAAAAGAAGGCACTTGATCCGCCTGAACTGAGTGGACGATATTGTCGGAATCCGCTTCTTTAATAAACAGCATCGATGAAAGACGGGACTGATCATATTCGCAGATCAGGTTCTTTCTGTATAAACGCCAGTCAAAACTGTCATAAAATGTTTTTAAGGCAAAATGTTGAGTGACCAGTTCCAGAACGGTCTGTTTTTCAAGTTCCAGCAACAGTTTATCGATGCTCAGATGACCTGGTAATTTAAAATGTAAAGGCATGATGAGTGTGTTAGATGACTAAAAATAAACGTTTGGTTACTTGTACCGAGACGGTTATTGTCATAAATTTTTGATTTTAGCAAGCTAATATTAAAAAACCATGACAAAGTGCCGTATGTTCCTGTGTTACTTTGATGTATCCATTTTTTAATTTAATTGGTAGGTATCTGCTCACCCCCTCCAATTTTAGTGGGTGTAGGTGGTTGATTGAAAAGGCTTCTGCAACAGGAATGTTGCAGATAGCTACAGGGACGTATTGATGCGTCCTTTGAAATCAAGCACCTATACCCTTAATTCAAAGCGGGCGAGTAGTTACATGGGTAGCCGGATGATGCAAAGAGAGTTATTTATATTAAGACATGCCAAGTCGGATTGGGGAATAGAAACGGATGATTTTAACCGTCCATTGAAGAAAAAAGGCAAAAAAGCTGCGCTGCGAATGGGCTTATGGCTGAAGCAGGAAGACCTTGTTCCTGATTGTATCATCACTTCACCCGCGGTCAGGGCGCTTAAGACTGCGCAATTGGTTTGTGAGGCCATGGCTTTTGATAGGCGCTCAGTCATTAAAGATCCTCGGGTTTACGATGCCGATGTGGCGTCATTACTGCTTGTGTTGGCCGAACATTCGAAGACTTATCGGCGTGTTTTATTAGTCGGACATAATCCTGATCTGGAAGCGCTTTTAAGCTATCTCGCTGACAAGGTAGACGTGCCGCCGGACGGAAAATTGTTTGCAACAGCAACACTGGCAAGGCTCATGATGCCGGATGACTGGACACACTTAACCCGCTCATCAGCGAAGTTATTGTTGCTTATTCGAGCCGCTGATTTACGATCTGAAGAGGATCCTGATTAACGGCTAACTTGGCTGACAGGAAATAAATGGTCTGACGAGTGCGATTTTGCAAGCCTCAGTTGGACGTTTGCGGCTTATATACTTCGCGCGGTCATGTTTGCGGCTTTTATGGCAATGCTATTTTGTTCGAGAGCAAGGCGCGGAAACAGGCGCATAGCAAGCTATGTAACTGTTTTCGCAACGCTGCTATCGGACAAAAGAGCGCGTCAGAAAACTGCAAATGTGACCGCGCGAAGTATAATCCTGGATTACTTTTAAAAGAGTGTTGGAAGAGGGGAGCGGATGAAATTCGACAAATACACACAGATAAGCGGATTTTTTTTAGCCATGCTGGCTGCTCAAGCCAACGCTCTTCCGGTTGTTGATCCCGGTATTCCCGAATATCAGCGAGTGGGCGGAATTTCCGGAAATCTTTCCAGCGTCGGTTCTGATACGTTAGGTAGCTTGATGACACTTTGGGCGGAGGAATTCAGACGCGTTTATCCCAATGTCAATATCCAGTTTCAGTCGCTGGGTTCTTCCAGTGCTTCGCCCGCGTTGTCGGAAGGAACCGCTAATTTGGGGCCTATGAGCCGAAAAATGAAAGACAGTGAGTTGGAAGCTTTTGAAAAAAAATTCGGTTACAATCCGTTGGCTGTGCCGGTAGCCATTGATGCCTTGGCTATATTTGTCAATAAAGATAATCCAATCAGAGCGTTAACGCTCCCTCAAGTCGATGCGATGATGTCTTCAACCCGAAGATGCGGTCATCCCTTCGATATCATTCGATGGGGGCAGGTGGGGCTTGATGGCATTTGGCGGGGAAGATCGATACAGCTTTATGGGCGCAACTCAGTTTCAGGAACCTATGGGTATTTTAAAGCGCAGGTCTTGTGTGGCGGCGATTTCAAAAATAATGTCAATGAGCTGACGGGCTCGGCATCAGTGGTACAAGCTATTTCTGTTTCTCTAAACAGCATTGGTTATTCAGGGATTGGTTATGCAACATCGGGAGTAAAAAGTGTTGCTTTGGCGATTAAGCCAGGTATGAGCTACGTTGAGGCCACGCCCGCAAATGCCATTAACGGAACCTACCCACTTGCCCGCTATTTGTATATTTATGTGAACAAGCACCCCACTAAACCCCTGGCGTCCATGGAGCTTGAATTTCTGAAATTAGTATTATCCAGACGTGGGCAGGAGATGGTGATCAAAGACGGTTATATTCCTTTGCCTAAAGAGATGATAGACAAGATTTTGAGTTCTCTTGACTCCGGTTATAAGAACTGAACCTGTTTTACCCGGCAAATATGCCTATCTGAATCTGTACTGTATTTTTTGCTCAGTCGTAACGTGCCAAAACGAAGGCATGGTTGCGGCTCCTCATTTACTTTTTTCATAGGAAGTCTGATATTACAATGCTCCGGTTGAATTTCTGAGTCATGGCATGAGCGAAAAGCAATTTTCCAGGCCTGCCTTTTTTGCTTCCCGCATCAAAACTTGTGGCGGCTGGTATGGCTTATGGCGAATGACGAAGGATGCGCTGCTGCGTTATTGCGTTCATGCCGGCGGTTACGGCGTCATGCTGATGATTGCACTGATGTTCTTTTACCTGGTGGCGATGGTTATGCCCTTGTTTGTTGGCTCTTCAATAAAACAGGTCGGAGGATACCCGGTTCCGGATTCTGCGGCAGGCAAAACATTGCTGCTGGGTATGGAGGAGAAAAACAAGCTGGGCGTCCGATATACGGACAAAGGGCGCATCATTTTTTTTGAGACGGAAACCGGACGAAGCGTTAAAACGGCGTCCATTCCGCTGCCTGAAAATGTCACCATAACAGGCATTAGCCGTGAAGGGGGTGATCAGTCCTTAGTGGCGTTTGGCCTTTCTGACGGCAAGGCG
Source organism: Methylicorpusculum sp. (assembly GCF_030651835.1). GTDB lineage: Bacteria > Pseudomonadota > Gammaproteobacteria > Methylococcales > Methylomonadaceae > Methylicorpusculum. The sequence continues at coordinate 49,346 of NZ_JAUSBX010000020.1, forward strand.
CTTCTGGTTCAGCCGCATTACGCGCTGACTTTTGAGCATGATCAGGGAGTGATCATCCCTTCAATTAATTTTCCTTTCGGTCAAGAGCCTATCAAACTGGATGAATCCGGAGAATCTTTGTCCCGGCTGGCCGTTGCCAGCGAAGAAGGACAGGCCACTTTGGCAGTTATGACGGCATCGGGTCGTCTGGTGCTCACCAGGCTGGCGGCAATCAGTTCTCCGCTCTGGGCTTCCGGCTTTAAAATAGTCCGCAAGGAATTTACTTTACCTTTGGGACCCATTGAGCATGTGCTTCTGGATAAGGCCGGACGCACTGTTTATTGGGTTGAAGCATCGGGCGTTCTCAATTGGGTTAAGGTTGATCCGGCATTTGAGGTTTTGTCCCAAGGTCGGCAAGACCTTGTCGGCCCCGGCCGAAAGCTGAGTAGTGTAACGCTGCTAAACGGACATTTGTCGATACTGGCCGGAGATGACGCCGGATCGGTTAGTCAGTGGGCTTGGGTTTTGGGCGGGCTTGATCAGTCGGTTTTGCAAAAATTAAGAACGTTTAACGTATCCGCTCAAGCGGTCACGTCGATTGAATCCGAGCAACGGCGAAAAGGTTTTATTGCCCTGGATGTAACCGGTAAAGCCGCGCTCTTTTATTCCACCAGTGAACGGAAATTACTCGAATACCGCTTGTCCGAAAACAAAATCCGGATGATGGCTTTAGCGCCCCGGGCTACTGCGCTTTTAAGTGAGTCGGAAGACGGCAGGCTGACCTTATGGCGATTGACCAATAACCACCCTGAAGTGTCGTTAAAGGCTTTGTGGCAAAAAATCAGCTATGAAAGCTACGCAAAACCGGATTATGTTTGGCAGTCGTCCTCGTCCGGCAATGACTTTGAACCCAAATACAGCTTGACACCGCTTGTTTATGGCACCTTAAAAGCCGCATTTTATGCCTTGTTATTTGCCGTTCCTCTGGCTTTGGCCAGTGCCGTTTATACCGCTTACTTTATGGCTCCTGCCATGCGGAAAATAGTGAAGCCCGGTATCGAAATTATGGAAGCGCTACCCACCGTTATTTTAGGGTTTTTGGCCGGACTTTGGCTGGCGCCTTTTATCGAAGCGCACTTGTTCGGCATTATCTTTACTTTATGGGTGACGCCAATCAGTGTTTTGCTGGCGGCTTACGGTTGGCAATATGCGCCCTCTTCATGGCGTCACAGTTTACCGGACGGCTGGGAAGCGGCATTTTTGATGCCGTTGATCATGCTTGTGGTTTGGCTTTGTTTAAGTTTTGGCGGGCCGATGGAGGCCGAGTTTTTTGATGGGGGTATAAAAGACTGGTTATCTCAACAGTGGGGTATCGAATATGATCAACGCAATGCGATGGTCGTCGGTATTGCTATGGGATTTGCCGTGATTCCTGGCATTTTCTCGATTGCAGAAGACGCTATTTTTAATGTGCCTCGTCATCTGACCATCGGTTCGCTGGCTTTAGGAGCAACACGATGGCAAACGATGACTAGGGTTGTGCTGTTAACGGCCAGTCCCGGTATTTTTTCAGCGGTTATCGTCGGTTTTGGCCGTGCGGTGGGGGAGACGATGATCGTGTTGATGGCCACCGGAAATACGCCGATGATGGATTTTAGTATCTTTCAGGGCATGCGAACCTTGTCGGCAACCATTGCTATTGAGATGCCCGAATCCGAGACCGGCAGCACGCATTCCCGGTTGTTGTTTCTGGCGGCATTGCTGCTCTTCATGTTTACATTTGTAGTCAACACGCTATCAGAGTGGATTCGTCAGCGACTACGCCGCAGCTATAGCGCCTTGTGATGAAGTCCTGGCTGCGCACCGATACCCCCTGGATCTGGCTGAATGCCGCGGCTGTCAGTGTCAGTCTGTTATTGGTGTCCGGGCTTTTACTCCTTATCGCCATTCAGGGCTTGGGTCATTTTTGGCCCAAATCGGTTGCAGAAATGAGTTACCTCGATGAAAAGGGCCAAGTCCGGATGATTATTGGCGAAATAGCCGGAACGAATCAACAAGGCGCGTTTATCGCCGGATCTGCAGATGCTGGAGATGAAACAGCTGAAAGTGTATCTTTTCAATATTTGATCAAATCCGGAAACCGGGATGTCAATGGATTTGATTTCCACTGGGTATCAGCCAACAGGATAGAGCGCTGGCATTATCCTGATCAAGTGATGGTGATAGAGCGTAAGGAATGGGGTAATTATTACGGATTTATAGAAAGTATCAACGAGCAGGGCCGCGTCATTGCCACCAATCTGGAGGCCTGGCCTGTGTTATGGACTAAGCTGGACGAAACATCAAAACGAATTAAAAAAATTCAACAGATTGAAAGTCATGCCATAAGAAAGATCAGCCAACAACTTGAGCAATTAAAGCTTAGAAAAAAGCGTTTGTTGATGGAGAATTCTACCCAGCCGGATGAATTGAGCCTGCTCGAAGCTGAAATAACCCGCCACGAAGGGCAATACCAACGCTATCTGGATGAATTAGAGCAGCTATACCCGTTGATTAAACAGTACACTGTGGTTGCCAGGGATGCAAATGAACAACGGCAAATAATTCCTTTGGCTAACATCGTTCGAATTTATCAGCCCAACAGGCTGAACGGCAGCGATAAAATCCGCATTTATGGGGCACGGCTTACTGAGTTTTTGACAGGAGATCCCCGGGAGGCCAACAGTGAAGGCGGAATTTTTCCGGCGCTGTTCGGCACCGTGATGATGGTCATCGTGATGTCACTCGTCGTTGCACCTCTGGGCGTTGTTGCTGCGATTTATCTTCAGGAATATGCCAAACAGGGCTTTGTCACGCAATTGATTCGAATCGCTGTGCATAATCTGGCGGGCGTTCCGTCTGTGGTGTTTGGCGTCTTTGGTTTGGGTTTTTTTGTCACGTTGTTGGGTGGAGAGATGGACCGCTTATTTTATCCGGAGGCCTACCCTGTCCCCGTGTTTGCAACTCCGGGTTTGCTTTGGGCCTCTTTGACCATGGCCATGTTGACTTTGCCGGTGGTGATCGTGTCTACCGAAGAAGGCTTGCTGCGTGTGCCTAGGTCGATACGCGAAGGGAGTCTGGCGTTAGGCGCAACTCAGGCTGAAACACTATGGCGGACAGTTTTGCCCTTAGTCAGTCCGGCGATGTTGACCGGATTGATTTTAGCTGTTGCCAGAGCAGCGGGTGAGGTGGCGCCCTTGATGCTGGTGGGGGTTGTGAAACTGGCGCCGGCTTTGCCGGTAGACGGTTCGTTTCCCTTTGTGCATTTGGAAAGAAAGTTTATGCATTTAGGGTTTCATATTTACGATGTAGGGTTTCAAAGTGCGCATATTGAAGCCGCAAGACCGCTGGTTTACGCCACGGCTTTGTTGTTGGTCCTGGTTATTATCTGTCTCAATCTGACTGCGGTGTGTATCAGGAATTATCTGCGGAAAAAATACCAGGCGATGGAGGAATGAACGCAATGAATGACTGTATTGTCAAGGTGGATAATTTATCGCTATTTTATGGGGCCAAACGAGCGCTTCATAAAGTCAATATGGACATTCCCCGGCAAAGAGTGACGGCATTCATTGGTCCTAGTGGTTGCGGCAAATCCTCTTTGTTAAGATGTATTAACCGCCTGAATGATTTGCTGGATGATGTGAAAATTGACGGCAGCATATTTCTCGATCATCAGGATATTTATGCCAAGTCATCAAACGTTCCGGCACTGCGCAGGCGGGTAGGAATGGTGTTTCAACGGCCCAATCCTTTTCCAAAGTCGATTTATGAAAATGTCGCCTATGGGCTTAGAATTCAGGGTATCAATCAGCGTAAGACGCTGGATGAAAAAGTAGAATTGGCTTTGCGCAAAGCAGCGCTCTGGGATGAGGCTAAAGATCGCCTTCACGATAGCGCATTGAATCTGTCCAGCGGCCAGCAACAAAGGCTGGTGATTGCTCGGGCAATCACTATAGAACCTGAGGTTTTGTTGCTGGATGAACCTGCTTCTGCGCTAGATCCTATTTCGACCTTGAAAATAGAAGAATTAATCAGCGAGTTGCGAAATCAATATACCATCATCATCGTTACCCATAATATGCAGCAAGCAGCCAGGGTATCTGATGTAACGGCATTCATGAATAAGGGCGAACTGATTGAGATTGGCACAACCAGTCAATTATTTACCAACCCGTCAAAAAAACAGACGGAAGATTATTTAACCGGACGCTACAGCTAAAAGGAGCCATACGATGGATGTGAGCAAAATCGGGCATCATATATCCCGTAAATTCAATGAAGAACTTGAAGATATCCGCAATAAAGTCATGATCATGGGCGGCCTTGTTGAAAACCAGATTGATGAGGCTGCCACGGCGTTAATGAACAGCGATTTGGAGCTGGCCGAAAAAGTCATACAACAAGACAGTCAGGTTAATCAGCTGGAAATGCAGATTGACAAGGAGTGCACCCAAATCATGGCTTTACGGCAACCTGCGGCTTTTGATTTGCGCTTGCTGTTGTCGGTGATAAAAACCATCAATGATCTGGAACGAGCCGGTGATGAAGCGATAAAAATTGCGGAAATGGCTATTCACTTGAATGGTATGGATCATAAGCATAAGGGTGAAGATTACTATGAAATCCAGCATCTTGTGTCTATGGTGAAAGAGATGCTGCACGGAGCGCTGGATGCGTTTGCCCGAATGAATGTAGACCAGGTGGTTGCAATTACCGGTCAGGATCAAAAAGTGGATAGGGAATACAGCAGTATCATTCGTCAACTGATCTCCAGAATGATGGAAGATCCGCGAAATGTTGGCCGGGCACTGGATGTGTTATGGATGGCCAGGGCCTTGGAACGTATCGGCGATCATGCCTGCAATATTTGCGAGCATGTGATTTACATGGTCAGAGGCGAAGATGTGCGGCATATCAGCCATGAAGAACTGGAGCGCAAGATACAAGGCTAGCGGGCTTTGTTCAGGACGAACGAGCCAAAAAGAGCGGTTGAAAAAGCTCACTCGTCCAATCTCAAGCAAAAGATTTTTGTAACTACTCGCCCCCTTTGAATTAAGGTCGTAGGTACTTGATTTCAAAGGACGCAACAATACGTCCCTGTCGCTCTCTGCAATATTCCTTTTGCAGAAGCCTTTTCAATCAACCGCCTACACCCAATAAAATGGGAGGATGGTCAGAAGATACAGATTTTTATTCATCCAGACCGATAAAATCCCACACTTTTCCGGCCGTTGTGCTGGTGTCTTTAATAGGTACGGGCGGCCCGTCCGGAAAGTTGAGGGTATAAACACGATTAACGTTATTGGCCTGTTCAGTTAGTCCCAGTTTGGTATAGCCTTCTTTCATGATCTCCAGGGCATAAGGAATCGCAGGTGTGCGCTGGTATTTTTCGATCACTTCTTTGGCTCTATTGATAGCGGCATTGTAGGCTTTACGTTTCATGTAAAAACGGGCTACGTGAACCTCATACATGGCCATGTTGTTTCGCAGGGCTATCATGCGCTGCTTCGCGTCGGATACATATTGACTGTTGGGAAAGCGCGTCAGCAGCTCATTGAAATTGTCGTAGGAATCTCTGGCGCTGCCCGGATCTCTTTGTGTGGAATCAGTAGGCACAAACCGGTCCAGAAAGCCAATTCCCCGGTTATAATTAACCAGTCCTTTCAAATAATACGCATAGTCGACGCTGGGATTTCGCGGATGAAGTTTGATAAACCGGTCTGCGGCAGCAATCGCAGCCTCAGGATCATCGTTTTTGAAATAGGCATAAGCAATGTTGAGTTGTGCCTGAGCAGCGTAGTCGCCGAAGGGATAGCGCGATTCCAGGGTTTCATAAAGTTTGATGGCTTTTTGATAGCCGCCTGCGTCCATAGCCTCTTTTGCCGAGGTATGCAGTTGTTCTTCGTTCCAGTCGGCGTATTCATCCGTTTCGCTGTCGCTGCCGAAATTAAAGTTTTTCAAGGTCTCACACCCAGGCAGGATAAGCCCCAGGCTGATGATGAGAAACAATTTTACTAAAAATAATCGCATAGTGTTAACGACACGTTGTAATATGATCGGTTTTTTGTGCAAACGCAGTGAGTTGCACCCGGACTGATAGCTGCAGTATTCAACTGCGCTTTTATGCGGCGAGTATAACTTATACGGTGGGTTAACCAGAAGATTTTGTTATGACTAGATTATCGTCAAATGTGCCCGATGAAATGGCGGGCATGAGGTTGGATCAGGTGTTGGCTGAGCTTTTTTCAGAGTATTCTCGAAGCAAGCTGCAGACCTGGGTTAAAGCAGGAAAAGTCACCGTCAATGGCCGGGTTTTAAAGCCTAAAGACCGGCTGGAAGGGGGGGAGGATGTTGAAGTGGATGCGGAGGCCGAGCGCGTTATTGAGTGCGTGGCCGAATCCATTCCGCTGGATATCGTTTATGAGGATGAGGCGCTGTTGATTATCAACAAGCCGGCCGGATTAGTCGTTCACCCAGCGGTAGGTAACTGGACCGGCACTTTGCAAAACGCTTTGCTCAGTCATTGTCCTGCATTGGATACTCTTCCCAGAGCCGGTTTGGTGCATCGCATCGATAAAGAAACCAGCGGTTTATTGATGGTGGCAAAAACCTTACCGGCACATACCAGTCTGGTGAGACAACTGCAGGAAAGAGAGATAAACCGGGAGTATCTGGCCGTTACCAAAGGGCGGATGATCGCAGGTGGCACCGTCGACGAGCCGATTGGTCGTCATCCCCACGACAGAATACGGTATGTCGTCAGGATGAACGGAAAGGAGGCGGTGACTCATTACCGTGTGGTCGAGCGTTTTTCGCGCAATACCCTGATCAGGGTTAAGCTGGAGACGGGGCGTACGCATCAGATAAGGGTGCATATGGCTCACATTCATTTTCCATTGGTGGGTGATCAGGTTTACGGTGGACGTTTCCAGATGCCGGCGCAATGCGGCGAGCGGCTGGAGCGAATTCTTCGTAGTTTCAAGCGGCAGGCCTTGCATGCTGAAAAGCTGGGTCTGGTGCATCCCTTAACCGATGAATATTGCGAGTGGGTTCAGGAAATGCCTGAAGACATGAAAGAATTATTGGCGGCATTTCGTGAAAATGACCAACACTGATAATTGGCTTACCCCCGAATGGCCAGCGCCCGATAACGTATTTGCTGTGACCACTTTGCGAACCGGTGGCTTCAGCGAAGGCGCTTATCAAAGCCTCAATCCTGCGTTGCATGTTGGGGATGATCCCGAGTCCGTCATGCGCAATAGAGCCAGAATCTCCACTATGCTGGATTTGCCGGCGGAACCCGTCTGGCTTGAGCAGGTGCATGGCAATACGGTCATCAATGCCGCTCACGTCGATGGCTTATGTGCTGCGGATGCCAGTTTTACCGACGAAGCGGGCATTGTCTGTGCCGTGCTGACGGCTGATTGCCTGCCGGTTTTATTGTGTTCCAAAGACGGGTTGAGCGTTGCGGCAGTTCATGCCGGTTGGCGGGGGTTGCTGGACGGAGTCATTACCAATACGGTTAAGGTCCTGCAGGGTAAAGATCTACTGGTATGGTTGGGGCCTGCGATTGGTCCGGCTGCATTTGAGGTTGGCGCGGAAGTCAGGGAAGCGTTCCTGGCGAAATCAACTTACTTTGAAGCGGCTTTTACTGAAAGTCATGACGGTAAATGGCTGGCCGATATTTACACGCTCGCTTGTATTGATCTGGCTTCGGTAGGAATTAATCAGGTCTATGGGGGCGGCTTTTGTACAGTGACGGATGCGGACCGCTTTTATTCCTTTAGAAGGGATAAGCAAACGGGGCGCATGGCCTCACTGATATGGCGGGCATAAGGCGGCTATGAGTTTATTGTTATTGATTGTCACTTTTACAGCGATTGGCGGTGTACTGAGTGTGCTGGCCGCCTCGGTATTTTTACTGTTATCGGAGACGCAAAGAGCGCATGTATTGCCTCATGGTATCAGTTTTGCGATAGGGGCATTGCTGGCGGCCGCTTTTTGGGGGCTGATTCCAAACGCTTTTGAAGAGGTTGAAAAGGCTCAGTTTCAAGGGCTTTCGGCGACCATACTGGGCGGTATTCTGGTATTTTTTGTACTTGAAAAACTACTGATCTGGCGGCATTGTCATCACAGCGGCTACGAAGCCGGGGGCGACCATCATCACGACCATCAGCCTGCCGCGATTTTGATCTTGTTAGGTGATGGAATCCATAACTTTGTCGATGGGATACTCATTGCGGCGGCATTTTTAACCGATGTTAAACTGGGAATTGTTACCAGTATTGCTGTTGCAGCGCATGAAATTCCACAGGAAGTAGGGGATTTTGCGATCTTGTTGCAAAGTGGCTACAGTCGGCGCAAAGCGCTCATTTACAATATGCTGGCCAGTCTATCGACGGTCGTCGGCGGCATTTTGGCCTTTTTCTGCCTGGAAGATTTACACGACAGTCTGCCTTATTTCCTCGCGATGGCGGCCTCCAGTTTTATCTATGTCGCGGTGGCTGATCTGATTCCTTCATTACATGAAAAAACCGATACAAAAACGTCCTTACAGCAAATTGCGTTGATTGCCACGGGCGTATTTTTGATCTGTTTTTTACATGATGTAGCTCATGACGTTGAATTGCAGTCAGCTCATGAAAAACTTGAAATGTCCGGTTCAAAAGACTAGCGGTAAACGGTTTTGGCGTTCTGAAGTTTGTTGGAAGGGTAATGCCGTCCAGGTGCGAATGAATTGACACCTGGACGTTAAAGTCTTGAGGACTGAGGTCTTTGATCTGTGTTAATGAGCCTCAGGTGATGACGGTGGGTTCAGTTCTTCCTGTCCGTTTTTTAACTTCACCGAGCTTTTCTGCCAACTCGATCAAGCCGCTAAGCGCTTCCTGAGCATCCTGGTCATGTTTGGCGGCGTCCGGTTCATACCGTTCCAGATAAATTCTTAACGTGGCGCCAACCGTGCCGGTTCCTGACAACCGAAAGACTATGCGCGAGCCGTTTTCAAAGCCGATACGAATGCCCTGGTTTTTGCTGATGCTGCCGTCAATAGGGTCGGTATAGCTGAATTCATCGGCATATTTGACCGTGTATTCACCAAAGGCCTGGCCTTTTAAGCCAGGGAGCTGGTTTCTGAGTTGATCCATGATTTCATTGCCGATTGCTGTTTCGACGGCTTCGTAATCGTGGCGGGCATAAATGTCCCGGCCAAATGTTTGCCAATGATCCTTGACGATGTCAGCGACGGATTGTCTTTTTCTCGCGATCAAATTCAACCAGAACAGTACAGCCCACAGGCCGTCCTTTTCCCGGACATGGTCTGAGCCGGTGCCGAAGCTCTCTTCTCCACACAAGGTAATTTTTCCGGCATCCAGGAGATTGCCGAAAAACTTCCAGCCGGTAGGAGTTTCGTAACAAGGCAACTGGTATTTTGCTGCAACGCGATCAATGGCCTGGCTGGTGGGCATGGAGCGGGCGACGCCGCTTAAACCTTTTGCATAAGCGGGTATCAATTTGGCGTTGGCGGCCATGATTGCCAGACTATCGCTGGGTGTAACAAAAATTCCTGCGCCCATGATCATGTTGCGGTCGCCATCGCCATCCGATGCCGCGCCAAAAACAGGAGGCGCGGAGCCCAGCATTTCTTCCGTCAATTCATGTGCATGCGCCATGTTAGGATCAGGATGGCCGCCACCGAAATCTTCCAGTGGCACGGCATTGATCGCTGACCCTGGTTTAGCGCCTAATAAGTCTTCCAGTATGGTTTTGGCGTAAGGTCCGGTAATCGCATGCATGGCGTCAAAGCGCAAACTTAGATAGCCTGAGCCGATGCTTTGTTTGAGTAAATCAAAGTCAAAAATCGATTCCATTAATTCGGCATAGTCAGCAACCGGATCAATAATGTCGATGATCAATTGATCGATTTTCTGAGTGCCCACAATATCCAGATTGATCTCGGGCAGATCAGCGATTTTGTAGGATGTTATATTCTGGCTGTGGCGGTAAAATGCCTCTGTGTATTTTTCCGGGGCAGGTCCGCCGTTACCGACGTTGTATTTGATGCCGAAATCTTCGTCCGGCCCACCAGGATTATGGCTTGCCGAAAGCACTAGGCCGCCGTAAGCTTGGTATTTTCGAATGATATTTGATGCGGCAGGGGTTGATAATAGCCCTCCCTGTCCTATAATAAGTCTTGAAAAACCGTTAGCTGCGGCAATTTTGATAATTGTCTGAGTCGCTTGCCGGTTGAAATAACGGCCATCGCCCCCAATAACCAGGGTCTGGCCTGATATGTTTTCTAGGGAATCGAAAATTGATTGAACAAAGTTTTCGAGATAGTTAGGTTCGGCGAATGTTTTTACTTTTTTTCTTAATCCGGATGTGCCTGGATTTTGGCCTTCAAATGGAACAGTTGCGATAGTTTTAATTTGCATGAGTATGCCTTGATGGGACAAAGAAAGACGAAATTTAACTTACAGTCATTTAGCGGTCAATTTTAATTAATTATGTTCAGAAAGTTTTTAGTATTATGTCTGTGCGCTTTTTCAGTAATGAGCAAGGCAGATAATGATATCTGGTTGTTGGTTGATACTCACGCGTTTACGCTAGAGGTTAAGCAAGGTGAAAAAACGGTTGAGCTGCTGGAAAATATCGCTATAGGCAGAAACGGCGCGGGTCTCAAGATGCACCGGGGCGATAATATTACCCCTGTCGGGACTTACAAAATTGGCTGGATCAATCAAAGCAGTTCTTTTTACCGCTTTTTCGGCTTGACTTATCCTTCAGTCGATGACGCCAGTGTTGCTTTGAAGCAGGGGGTAATAGATCCTTATACGTTTGACTCAATTGCTTTTGCGCACAATAATAATCGGGTGCCGCCTCAAAACACTTTGTTGGGCGGACAGATAGGAATCCATGGGCTAGGGCGTGGCAATGAAAAAATTCATAGAACAATGAATTGGACTCATGGCTGTATTGCTTTAACCAATCCTCAAATTGACAGGTTGAGTAAGTGGATAAAGAAGGAAGTGGTCGTTGAAGTTAGATAAAATAAAACTGGCATTTCTGAAAAAAAAACGTCATCATATGACATTCAAAATTAGTTTTAGTTGCAACTCTTACAGTAAATAAAAGGAAAAAATCATGAATAAATTAGCTAAATTATCAGTTGTTGCTCTTACAGCAAGTCTGGCTGTAGGTTGTGCAAGCACTTCTGACGTTGAAAACCTTCAATCTCAAATTGATGCGTTGAGCTCAAAAGTATCTAAAGCTTCTTCTGATGCTGCAAGCGCACAAAGTGCTGCTGCTGATGCATCTGCAAGAGCTGCTGCTGCTGAAGCTGCTGCAAACCGTGCTGCTAGCTATGCACAAGATGCAAACAGCAAATTAGATCGTTTGTTCAAAAAATCAATGATGAAATAATTTCTATTGATTCAATGAAATTTAAAAGCCCGACTGGTTCGCCAGTCGGGCTTTTTTATTGGACAAATATTATTGGAATGGCAAACGCTTATTGATATGACTCCAAAAGCGCTTGCCTATAACAATCAGGGATAGATTACTTTGGGTTCAAAGTACGCAGCAGGATATTTAGGGTCAAAATTTGACTGGGTTGCTGATTTTTTTGCTGAACTGGCGCTGGATTTTGCTGGTTTTGTATCAGCATCCTTATCCATATAAATGACTTTGGGTTGAAAATTAGTGGCTGGATATTTATCATCGCCCTCAGCGGATGCCATTTGAGTGATTAATAATCCTGATAAACCAAAAGTTAATAGTAGAGTTTTTCTCATTGTATTTTTCCTATTGTCATTTTTTTACCCGATTTTTAAAGCGTGAGCTCAAGGTTGGGGCTTTGATTTTTAGAGACGTATTTTTTTCTTTGGGAAACGCAAAATAAAACCATCTATGGATCATTTAGCGGTCACCGGAAGCGAATTGTTAGTTTCCGGCTAAATAATCAATCGTTTAACACAATCAATTTTGCAGCACCTCCATGTGCTGTCGGAAGCTTTGAAATCTCATCACTCCCATTCAATCTTTAATTTACCAGACCAGGCTTACATTGTTCTTTGCTATAAAATGATCGCTGTAGTAATTGATTTCTCAAACACTCATTTATAGCGTTAGCTGCTGCTTCAGTTAGCTACTCATGCTTTGCCGTTTCAATCAGGGCTCATCATTTTCGCTAGGCTAAAAGGCGGCAAAAGTATCCGGTATTTTATTCAAATTCGCAACTGGTGCTGATCAAGCCAAGTTAAAGCTCACAGCAATGACCTGATTTCCGGATGGTTTTCCAGCAGACTTTGCCGAAAAGCTTCGATGGCTTTTTCGTCGTCCCGTTCGCTTCTTGGTATAGGCACTATTATTTCGCTGACGGCAGTCATGGGCGATTTGGATAAAAAAATCAGCCGGTCAGCCAACGCAATGGCTTCTCTCAAGTCATGTGTCACGAAAAGAACCGTATGAGGCCGTTGCTGCCAAAGACTGATCAGCCATTGCCTGACCTGCCGGGCAGTGGGCGGGTCCAGTGACACAAACGGCTCATCCATCAACAGGATATCGGGATTGACGGCAAATGCGCGGATGATGGAGACTCGACGGCTCATGCCCAGCGAAAGCCTTTCCGGGTAATCATTCTTGACGTCAGTCAATTGCATGGTTTCGAGCATCACATCAATAGGCTCTGAAGGATAACCCTCAGGTAACGCCAATAAGATATTTTCTCTTACGGTACGCCAGGGTAACAGGCGAGGGTTTTGAAATACATAGCCGATGCTAGGTTTTTGGTGTCTTTGGGAGAGTGTTACTTCGCCTTCAAAATCGCTATCCAGCCCGGCAATAATATTGAGCAGGGTACTTTTGCCGCAGCCGGAAGGACCTACTAAGCAGATAAATTCGTGTTCAGCCAGCGACAGCTGCAAATTGGCGATGGTTTGATTATGTACTCGGCTATCGCCAAGGAAAGATTTATTGGCAATGTTGATTTGAATAGCGCTCATCGACGCCACCTGAGGGCTTTTTTATCCAGCGGTTTCAGAATTGAAAATTCGATGATCTGAATCACGCAGACAAAGGCGATGCTGTAAGCCAGGATACCGGCAACATCAAACAGTTGAAAAAAAAGATGCAGTTGATAGCCCACGCCATCACTGCGCCCCAGCAACTCAACGACTAGAATGATTTTCCAGATCAGTGCGAGACCTGTTCGTGTTGCGCCCATGACAAAGGGATACAGTTGAGGCCAGATGACATGCAAAAAAGTTTTGCGTTTACTGAAATGGTAACTTTTTGCCATTTCCAAAAGATCCCTGTCCAAGGTTCGGGTGCCTTCGCGAATCGTGACTATCACATTCGGCAACTTGTTGACGACCACGGCGAGTATCGCGGCGTATTCGACTAGGCCAAACCAGACGTAACATAAAATGATGGTGACCAGTGCCGGTATGTTCAGAAAAATAACCAGCCAATTGTCAAAAAAATGATTCAGTTTTTCATTTCTGCCCATCGCAATACCGATTGCACAACCCAACAGCATGGCGATTGAAAAGCTGAATGCCAGTCTCAGCAGTGTTACGCCCAGATGATAGGGTAATTGTCCGGAAAGCGTTTCAAGCCAAATCACGCGAGCAACAGCCAAAGGCGCAGGCAGCGTTGAGCTGTCAAGATAAGACGCCAAAAGCTGCCACACCAGCAAAAATAATGCGGAAGAAACAAGGCTTGCCAGCCGGGGTCTGTCGTAAAGAGCGCTAACTGCCATGATGTCTTTAATCAGCCGCCCAGAAAGTACCCGCTTGTAAATGCTCCGACCCGCCGGTTAGCCGATTGTTACTCTCAGTTCTTAACAATTGATAAATACGTTCAGCCGCTTGCTGTTCTTTGGGACCCCATTCGTTGACATTACCGGCGCAATAACGGCTGCGTAATTGTGACCGGACCTGTTCATCCGGGTTTGGGATCAGCGCTGCGATGTCTTGCCATGCCTGATCCGATGTACAGAGCTGATTTCTGGCTTGCCGAGTTCCGGATAAAAATTCTGATACAGCTTGTTTGTGCGCTTTACCCCAGCTTTCTTTAAAGACGTAACCCAGGGTAGGCACTGATTCTGTTATGCCCAACGCTTTAATAATCTGACGGCCATCCATTATCTGGCGATAGCCTTTAGCTTCCAGTTCGGCAGCAAAATTCCAATAGTTCATGGCGGCATCAACGCGCTTGCTCAATAGTTGTTGATTGATCAATGGCGGCGCTGCAAAAGTTTTCTCAACCGCTTGGTCCAGATCAAGCTGATTTTGATGTCTGGCAAGCGCTTTAAGCAGCAGCCAGTTTTTATCCAGTTCGCCACCGGCAATACCCACCCGCTTGCCTTGCAAATCCTGCACGGTCAAAATTGCGCTGTCCTGAGGAACCAGTAATGCGCCAGAAGTTGTGGAGTAAGGATAAAAAGTTAAGTCGGAACCTGCAGAACGCTGCCTGGATACCCAAACCCAGTCCGAAACAATCATATCCACGGTGTCCGATTGTAATGCGATTTTCCCCGCCTCGGGGTTTGCAATAGGCACTACCGTCAAACTATAGCTGGCTGAATCTGCCAGTTTGGCCTGCTTCATGGCCTCTATTTCCCAGGCCACCGTGCCGAATGAGAGCAATCCTAAGCGGATGGCTGTTTTTTCGGCAGCCGAACAGTTAAGGCTAAGAAACAGGGTAAACCATGCTAGGCGAATGAGTGTCATCGTTAAATATCCGGCTATCCAAAAAAGGGGTTAAGTGACTTTTTCTAAAAGAGCGGTTCATCGCTCTTGAGCCCTGTCTAAGCATTTGACTCAAAGAAGTCATTTTACCGCACCGCTGGCTTGTAGCGGCAATGATTGTCATAATAAGATCACGTTAGTTGATTAGTCATTCCTTTCACTTATGAGTTCATCTGCAAATTCACCACAACTGATCGATCGATTCGGAAGAGTCGTCGATTATGTCAGAATTTCAATCACCGACCGGTGCGATTTTCGATGCCTGTATTGTATGGCGGAGGAAATGACATTTCTACCGCGGGCACAGATTCTGTCACTGGAGGAAATTTATACGCTGGCCGAAGTTTTTACGGAGCTGGGGGTCAAAAAAATCCGCATAACCGGTGGCGAACCGCTGGTTAGAAAAGGCGCTCTGCAATTGCTGGAAAATATCGGCCGTCTGACCGCTTTGCGGGAACTGGTATTGACGACGAACGGGTCTCAATTGGAAACCATGGCAGGGACCATTAAAGCGGCCGGAGTCAAAAGAATCAATATCAGTCTGGATACGCTGGATGCTGTTAAATTTAAAGCGATTACACGCACCGGTGACTTACAGCAGGTATTAAAAGGTATTCAGGCGGCCAAGGCCGCTGGCTTCCAAAACATCAAGATTAACGCCGTTATTTTAAAAAACCGAAACCATGATGAGGTCACCGATTTAGTCGATTTTGCCGTTGCCAACAGCCTGGACATCAGCTTTATAGAAGAAATGCCCCTGGGAGAAGTCACCGGTCATGACAGGGGCGAGGCTTATTATTCCAGCGATCACATCAAAGCTGATTTGGAACAGAAATTTGTTTTATTATCCAGTACTGAAAAAACCGGCGGACCTTCCAAATATTTTCAAGTGGCCGGAACGGGGACGAAAGTCGGCTTTATTTCACCGCACAGTCATAATTTCTGCAGTACTTGCAACCGAGTTCGACTCACGGTAGAAGGGCGTTTGCTGTTGTGTTTGGGAAATGAACATTCGGTGGATTTAAAAAAAGTGCTGCGGGCCCATCCCGGCAACAAGGACATACTAAAAAAAGCCATTATTGAATCCATGAACATTAAGCCCGAAAAGCATGAGTTTAATATTCATGAACAACCTGTTCTGTTCAGACACATGAACATGACAGGGGGGTAGCAATATTACTCTGAATCCATTGTAACTGGCGTTAGGCAGTCAAATTATCGTGAATTATTCAAATATCATGTCGAAGAAAAATTATTGGACGCTCTTCGGTTATCGGCAAACAGGGGGCGGTGCTCGGCAATGAGCGGTTTGAATCGGAAGTTGAAAGCTTGATCGATAGGAGAATGACTGCAAAGTAGATGGATGCATCCTATTGGATTGAGGAGTGAAAAGGCAGATCATTATCGAATTTTGCTATATTGCAAGACTTGATCCCCCTCTTCTTCCTTGAAGCGGCATTCTCTCTCTTTGCTGAGACTTCTCTAATATATCCGGGCCGACGCACTTGTAGATGAATTTGCTCATGCTGATTGTTTGAATCCCAACGATTTGGGTAATAGACCCACTATAGAGCGTCCTAATTGACCCATTGTTATATTTATTTTCCAATGTCTTTAATGTTTTCTATCGCTTCTTTTGGTGTAAATATTCCAGCTCCAATAAACAAAACTAGAAAAAGCCCTATAGCTACGATAATGGTTATTGAGCGATCTTGAAATCTCATATGTGTGCACATTATGGTCAGAGTGCCAAACAGGATGCCAAACACGATAAGATGCGCCAAATAGGATGTGCCGACGTTAGGAGGCGCATCGATCGCGGCACTCAGTAGCATCAATCTTGTTGTTTTCATTATGCCCCCCATTTTTTTCATAAACGAAAAATTAGAGTCAAGTCTTGCAATCAATCATTTCATTATTATGTCGCCGATTGAATGTTTGAGTGTAAACCCTATTCAACTGCCGCTTTTGCTTTATTACAAGACTTGATAATCATCTAGCCTGTCTCCCCGATCGGAGCCCTGAGTGGTATAAAAGGGTGTTGATCGAAACAACCGAGGAGACAGACATGAAACTATACGGTGGAATGGATTTGCATTCAACGAATGTGGTGACGCAACTGATTGACGAGCACGATCGAGTCGTGTATCGGAAGAAGCAGGGTTGTGATTTGGCTGATATTCTGCGAGGCTTGGAACCCTTTCAAGACAGCATCGAAG
>NZ_JAUSBX010000024.1 GCF_030651835.1 Methylicorpusculum sp.
AGAGTGTGGATAAGTTGTGGTCAGCAGGGAGGCTGTCCATGACTTATCCACACGGCTCTGCTCGGACCGGTCCGCAGGACGCGTCCACAAGTCTGTCGGTTATTCCTCTAATGGTTTGCTCTGACAGTTAATTCTCATGCCGTTTTGCTTGTTTTTCATTGTCGTTACCCAGTTCAGTTCGCTGTCTACGCGCCCGTCTTCTCGCTCGTGTGATTCGCTCATCGAACTGATGCGCGTCAGTCACCCATCAGGATCAAGACGATGCTGCTTACATCGGTAAGCGGGCCGCCCCTGGCTCAATTGAGCCCCAGACCCATCTGTCCGGAACAGATGGGGACAGGCGATAGCCTGCCCGAAGGGGGTGCGCCAGGGATGGCGCACATCAGCAATGATCGGTGCCAAGCCTTGTCCAATTGTGCACGGCACAACAGGTTTTATGGTTCTCCGTTAGCACGGTCCAGACCCCTATTGGCTCAACGCTTGGGCGTATCAGCTCCCCTTGCGGAGATAACGATTAGTGGGTCGGTTGAGCAACTTGCCAATCAAGTCTGGTGGTTATCAGCCAACCCCGTGTTCAGTTCAGCTGCTCAACCTATTCGCTTATTCGGTCATACAAAACATTTCGTGTCGTTAAAGGGGACGTGGTCCCGCATCACGAAGTAACTCGCCCTCGCCAGTTTATGCGCGACCGCTTTGAGTGCGACGACACGGTTGCACTTGGCGGCCTTGCGTTGATAAAAGCGTTTCGCTCGATCGTTGTAGCGTATCGCGAAGTTGGCCGCCTCGATAAAGGCCCAGGCCAAGTATTTATTGCCGTTTTTGGTATTGCCCCGGCCTTTCTTTTTGCCGTTGCTGAGTTTCTCACTGCCGACACAGCGACAATACGAGGCGAAGTTGCCGACTTGCCGAAAGCGCTCGATACCGCCGGTTTCCAGCATGATCGTCAGCGCCAGCACTTGCCCGATACCGCTGATACTGAGCAAAAAGCGGTAGCGCGGATCCAGTTTGGCCTGTGCCAAGATGGCGCGTTCCAGCAGCTCGATTTGTTCCGATAATGCCGCCAGAATCACCCGGTTACTTTCGACCGCTAACGCCACGTTCGGATCGGCGAAGTGCTGCTGCACCTGCTCTTGAGTCAGGCGTTTGACGGCATTACTGTTCAGCCGAGTGCCAGTATTACGCGCATAGAGGTTTTCGATGCTGATAATATGCGCACTGCGCTGCCGGACCAATTGGCTGCGTTTGCGTAACAAATCCCGCACGGCTCGGCTTTCCTTCGGGTAGATCGTGCCGGTCGGCAAGACGCCCAGCCGCAGTAAATGCGCCAACCAAAACGCATCCGTGTCGTCGTCGGTGTATTTCAGCCCTTCATATTGTTGTACCGCCGCCGTATTGACCAAATGAACCCGGTATCCCGCTTCCATCAGGCCGTCGACCAGCCAATACCAATTGTAAGTTGATTCCACCGCCAAGCCTTCGATGCTGTCTTGAAAGGGTTCCAAGCCTCGCAGAATATCAGCCAAATCACAACCCTGCTTCTTCCGATACACGACTCGATCGTGCTCGTCAATCAGTTGCGTCACCACATTCGTTGAATGCAAATCCATTCCACCGT
>NZ_JAUSBX010000087.1 GCF_030651835.1 Methylicorpusculum sp.
TCCTTTCAACATATTCCAGCGAACTGAATAATCACCGTCATCGGACGGCAATGTCCAAATAGCATGCAAATGATCCGGCATGATGACGATGGCATCAATATGAAAAGGTTTTCGTTGTTTTACCTATCGAAAGGCATCACGTAATACATCAATCTTGTCGATCAATAAATGATTGTTTTTCCGATCGGCAAGATTGACGGTGAAAAACCACATGGCTTTCGGTAGGTAAAATTGTCGGTATTCGGTCATGATTTGTATCGCGAACGATGCGCCTCCTATCGTCGGCTCATCCTATTTGGCGCATCTTTTCACGTTATGTTTGAGTTATTTTACCAGGCAATAAAATGTGATCCGTTCGCCCTTTGCAAAACAATCCTGCTTAATGCATCAGTGAATTTACCCGTTAATAAATGCCAGATATTCCTGTTCGCTGAGAATTTGCACGCCTTTTTCCCTGGCTGCGTTCAGCTTGGTGGCACCCACTTTTTCCCCGGCTACCAGAATATCCGTCTTGCCGGTGACGGTATTAGCGACTTTTGCACCCAAACGTTTGGCTTCTTTCTGCATGTCTTCGCGCGTTCCATGCACCATGGTTCCGGTGAATACGATCTGTTTTCCTGACACGGGGCTTTCTATTTGAGCAAGCGTTTGGCTGGCTGCCGTTTCAATCAGATTAAAACCCAAACCGAAAATTTGTTCAAAATCCTGTTTGATCAATTTTAACGACTCGACCACCGCCTCGGCAGTTTTCTCTGCAAACCCTTCTATAGCAACGATATCCTCAATGCTCAGCTCAAACAGCCGGTTCAACGGAAAATGTTGCAATAAGCGTTCGCAGTTTCCCAGTCCCATTCTATAAATACCGAATGCGCCCAGAAACCGCCAATCTTCAATGCTTTGCAAGCGGCTACGCTGCAATTGATCCAGAAGATTCTGCGAGGTCTTTTCGCCAAAGCCCATATCCACCAACTCGTTCAACGCTAATTGATAAATGCGGTAAATCGAGTTGACGCCGTGCGCATGGAGTTTTTCTATAGTCTTGGCGCCAAAGCCATCGATATTGCCCAAGGTTTTAAAAAAATGCTCAAGGGTGTTTTCGATTTGTGCCGGACAATGGGTTTTATTTAGACAATACAAATAATCACTGTCCCACACCAGATGACTGCCGCAACTGGGGCAGTCATCTGGAATTTGCGGCGGCTTTGGCGTGACGACACGCTCGATTTTTGGAATTACCAAGCCCGAACGGGTCAGCTCAATGAGTGTGCCCGGCCCTATTCCCAGCGACTTGACCATGCCATAATGATGGGCAGTTGCTCGAGAAATGACCGCACCGCTCAATTTTGTCGGCTCAAGTTCGGCAACCGGGTTTACGCGTCCGGAACGAGAGGTTTGCGGCGTGACACTCAGCACGTTGACCAACGCGGATTCAACATTATGCTTGTAAGCGATCTGCCAGCGATGGTGATGCCGGGTAGATCCCATGCGCTGCTTGACCACTTCATCGGTGACTTCAAAAACCACCCCATCGACATCAAAATCTACTTTTTCAGGCATCTGCCTGACGATATCGGTAAAGTGCTCGCGAATCTCAGCTGCCGTTCCTTGCCAGTCGGGTAACTGGGCAAACGGAAAGAACATCGCAGCTTTGCGTTCTATCGCTTCCAAAGCAGGCAATTCCAGTTCTTTTTCCTTAATGATACTCGCTTGAAAATTTCGGGCATTTTCAAACTGTTCCGCCAGATAATTCTGAAAATAAAGACGGCTGACCACGATTTCTCCGGCGCCTTGTCCTCTTTGACCATTCCCGGCCACCATCAAACCCCGATCAAAAACCCGGGTAATATCGGTGCCTTTTCGGCCATCGCCGCGGGTATATAAGGTTTGTCCGTCGTCATAGGCCGCATAGCCATCCAGTTTGGGAGTCGCGCGAAACCTAAGTGTTTCGGGGTCGATATCAAGTTCTTGTGCTGTTTTTTCTATACGAAGCAGCCATTTTTCAATCGCATCCTGGCTATAGGCTTTTTCGGTAGACAACATTCTTACCGGCAGATCTATGGTTTTTTCTGCAAATGCCGGTTCCGGTTCAACCGTGAGTAGATAGGGATGATCAGGATGGCGTCGTGCCAATTCAGCCAAAAATACGGCATCGTAATCAGCATCGGATATGAAAGGACAACCGCTTCTGTATAGCAGATTAGCGGTTTCCAGAAAGTGGACCAGAACCTCATCGCTGAGTGAGTCTGCCGAGCGGCTCTCGGCTATTTGTTCAAGCTGCTCAAGGGTCAATCCTTCAGCGAGTGGGTAGTGCTGGTTGATAAGATCACGCTGCTCTTTATTCAACATAAGGCAAAAGTTAAAGGATTGGCCTATTTGGCGGGCATAAGAAGTTTATTAATCAGCAATTCTCAGTTGGATCTTTTCAGCGTCATTTTGGGCTGTGAAAAGCCTTTCGAGGAACGCCGCAAACCCTTCCATGAGGGCTTGACTGCAGCAACTGACTGCCAAGGAGAGTTGAAGTGCAGATTTTGTCCGGAATAAAAATCTGCCCTGCTGACAACCCTCAAAAAGCTTCCCCCAGCCTTTTTTCCCTTAAAAGTGAGAATGGTTGTTTACTGATAACCGTGAACCAGTCGATTACGCATTTCGTATATGGCGCTATCGGTCAAAGGCTGTCTCTGGTTATCCCATTTAACGCCGTCCAGTTCCGCCGCCAAGATATCGATCGTTTCAACAAAATCATCGTATACCGAAACAGCGTCATCGACTTCGCGAGGTTGCATAAAAAAGACCAGACCGGGACAGTTAAACTCTTTTATATTTTTGTCGGGGAAGGTGCCGGGTTCAACCATGCTGGCAACGCCAAAATCAACCAGACCATTACGGTCGATACGCTCGTATATTTTTAAACTGCCGTATTTCAATCCGGCGATGTTAAAAGCGCGGTCGATGTCCTCACCGTTAAAACCTTCGTCGGCGACAGCAACCAGACTGTATTGAATCAGTTTGGGTAACTCCCGGGACTGCTCATCATGGCTGGACGGCCCGTCATCATGATGACGCTGCTGTGTCGAACTGCCGAAAGCCTCGTGATCCTCCTGACCATACAACGATTGCGCATATTCGTAATCATTCTCTCCATCCCATGCACTTCCTAAAGGAACCACATCGAAGTCATCATTTTCCGGATGCAGCACTAACGATTCATCGATTCTTCCAATCGGATTTTTAAATCGTCCGGACAGGCTCGATCGACCGGGAAGTGAACCTTTTTTCCAGTAAGACCACAAAACCAGACACAACATCACACCTAGGCCTGCTGCAATAATAACCATTCTTAAAATTTCTTTATCCATCAGCTTTCCGCCAGACTCACTGCTTCTTCAATATCAACCGCCACCATCCGCGATACACCAGGTTCGCGCATGGTAACCCCTGCCAGCTGTTTGGCAATTTCCATCGTCGCTTTGTTATGCGATATAAATAGAAACTGCACAGTTTCGGACATTTCCTCAACCATTTTTGAAAAACGTCCCACGTTTGCATCGTCAAGCGGCGCATCAACTTCATCCAGCAGACAAAAAGGCGCCGGATTCAACTCAAAGATTGAAAACACCAAAGCCACCGCTGTTAATGCCTTTTCGCCACCGGACAGCAAATGAATGGAACTGTTACGTTTACCCGGGGGTCTGGCGATAATATTGACACCGGCATCCAATACATCTTGCTCAGTCAGCTCCAGATAAGCTTGACCGCCCCCAAACAATTTGGGAAATTTCTCTTGTAATCCGGCATTTATTTTATCGAAAGTTTCCTTAAAACGCTGCCGGCTTTCTTTATCTATTTTATTAATCGCCTGCGTCAGGGTATCCAATGCTTCCGATAAATCCGCATGCTGATCATTCAAGAATTTCATGCGTTCCGATTGCATCTGAAATTCTTCAATGGCGCTCAGATTGATCGTACCCAGCCGCTCAATCTGACTCGTCAAATCATCCACTTTATGCTTCCATAACGTCTCATCAGCATCAGCGGGCATTTGCTGCAAAACTGTTTCCGGCGACATAGCCAGTTCATCCAGTTGCTCAGTGACAGTTTGCTGACGAACCCGGCTTTCCTGCTGCTCGTAACGGAGCTTATCCAACAGCTCTTTTTGCTTCTCCAAGCCGCGCTGATGCTGAATATGCTCTTGGGACAAACGATTGATGGACTGTTCCGTCTCTTCAACCTGTTTTCTGGACAGCTTTAATGCCTGCTCCAATGTTTCTTTTTTGGAATACAGCTGCTCAAGCGTCAGCTTTTCATCATCCAGCGGCGTCAAAGTTGCCTCAAGCTTGTGTTCCAGTTCAGCCATTCGCTCAGACGACGTTTGCATTTGAACCTCTAAACGTTCGACCTGTCGGGTGATATGAATCTTTGAAGAACGCAACGATTCAATTTGCGCCTGATAAGAAAATACCTGCTGCTTCGCCTCCGATACGGATAACTCCCGGCTATGCTGCTGGGCCATCAGCTGCTGATTGATTTTCTCAAGATGCTGTTTGCTTTCATCCAGACCGGACATCCGCTGTTCAGCTTCTTGCAGCTTGAATTTGGCTTCTGCAAGCAGCTCGGCATTGTCTTCCGATTCTGCCTGAATATCAGCCAAATCGCCATCAATCTGTGTTAACCGCTGCTGTTGCTGTTCATGTCGTGCAGCAAAAGCGCTCAGCTCGGCGTTTTTCTTTGACAAGTCATTGCTCAAGGTTTTGTCATGCTGCTGCAGATTTTCACGATTGGCTTCGGCCTCTTTTAACGTATGTTCAGAGGTCTCCAGACGCGCGTCGAGTTCAGCGATTTCGATAGACAGACTGTCTTGACGCTGTTTTAAAAGCCTTAATTCCTTTTCACGCTGCAACACACCGGACTTGTTATCTTTGACTCGTATCAATCGCAACCAGCCAGGCCCAAGCCAGGTACCGTCGGGTAAAATCAGCGATTCGTAAGGTTTGAGCTGATCGGTTTGCGCCTTGGCCGAGACCAATGATTCGGCGCAATATATCCCGGTCAATAATCCGGATAAGTTCCAGGAGGCTTTAACTTTATCCAGTAATGGCACCCCTGCGTTAGCCTGTTCGACCGGTTCAAACTGCCGATTTTCGAACAACGCCAATGAATCATTGGTTAAATGTTCAAGAGCCGGAATAATGTTATCGGCATTCTCGATGCAAATGGCTTCCAGATAATGCCCCAAGACTGTTTCAGCCGCGGTTTCCCAACCGGCCTCTACATCGAGCATTTCGGCAAGCCGGGTTTGTTTGGCCAAATCCATTTGTTCAAGCCAGCTGTTCAGATGCTTGTTATCTTTGCCCATGGCATGCTGCTGCAGCATTTCCAGAGAAGTAATCTTGCCTTTGACACTGTGCATTTCTGAGCGATGAGCATGGACTTGCTGATTAATTTCCTTCAGTAAGTGCCGGTGTTCGGTAATGACCGCCATGATTTTTTCGAGACGATCATGGGCAGCGCTGCGCTCCTCTTCCAGCTCCACTATCAAATCGTTTAATTCGTCAATTTTACCGGCGAATGGATTGGCTTTTAAATCGTCGCGCTCACCATTTAACTTATCCAGCCTGATTTGCAGCTGCCGGTTCTGGTTTTCGATCTGACTGATTTTTATGCGCTGGATTTCGATGTGTTCCTTGGCAGCCGCACTCTCTTTTAAATACGCTTCCCATTGCCGTTGCCAATCAGCCCGTTCCTGAAGTCCATCCTGTTGGACACTGACCGCTTCATTGACTCGAGCTTGCATGACTTCCAGTGCCTCTTCGGCTTGCATCAAATCGGAAGCGATATCCTCCAACTGCATTTGATCGCTATCCAGCTCCGTTTTGGCATGATCGATCTGCTGTTTTAAACGGTCGATTTCAACCACCGTCTCTTCATGGCTTTTTTGATTCAGTTTAATGGTTTGCTCAAGACGGCCGACTTCAGAAACCACATGATAGAAATCCCCTTGTGTCGCGTTTAATGCCGCCTGTTGCTGTTTGTGTTCTGACCGTTTTGATTCGATTTCGGCATCGAGCTCGCGCGTTGCGACAAACAGGCGGTTGTGCTCATTAGCTACCGCCTGCATTTGGCTGTCAAGCTGTTCAAAAGTCCGGTGGTGCGTCTGCCAGCGCATCGCCAGTAATTCCAGTTTGAACTGACGCTCCTGCTGTTTCAGTTCGGTGTATTTTTTGGCTTTTTCAGCTTGTTTTTGCAGATGTTTTAACTGTTTTTCAACCTCATCGCGCACATCATTCAAACGCTCCAGGTTTTCATGGGTGTGCCGCATCCGGGTTTCGGTTTCCTGACGGCGTTCCTTATACTTGGAAATGCCGGCCGCTTCTTCGATATGAACCCGCAAATCTTCAGGCTTGGCTTCCACCATTCTGGAAATCGTACCTTGTTCAATAATGGCGTAACTACGAGAACCCAGACCGGTGCCTAAAAACAGGTCGGTAATATCTTTACGTCGGCAGCGGACATTATTGAGTAAAAAAGCCGACTGACCATCACGGCTGACCTGGCGTTTTATCGAAATCGAGTTATATTGGGCGTATTCGCCGCCGGCCTTGCCTTCGCCGTTATCAAAAACCAACTCTACCGAAGCCGTACCGACCGGTTTGCGCGATGAAGAACCATTGAAAATCACATCGGCCATGCTGCCGCCACGTAAATGCTTGGCCGAACTCTCGCCCATCACCCAACGGACAGCATCAATGATGTTGGATTTTCCGCAACCGTTAGGCCCCACGATAGCGGTTAAGTTACCGCTGATAGGTATGACGGTTGAATCGACAAAGGACTTAAACCCTGAAAGTTTGATTTTTTCCAGCTTCATTACTGGTAGAATAACCCTTTAGCTGATTGTGAAAGACCGCGTATTATTCACGATATCAGCAAGGACTTCGACTTTTTATTTAACTTTTTCAACGAATCATGACAACACAACCCACCGATGTATTGGAAACATTTCCTAACCCACGCCCTGGCCGTGATTTTACAATCCGGATCGACATTCCCGAGTTTACCTGTTTATGCCCCAAAACAGGTCAGCCCGACTTTGCCACATTGACGTTGGAATATGTACCCGATCAACTGTGTGTCGAATTAAAATCGCTAAAACTGTACATGTGGATGTTTCGTGATCGAGGCGCTTTTCATGAGGCTGTCACCAACGAAATTCTGGATCACATCGTTGCAGCGACATCGCCCAACTTCATGCGCCTTAAAGCCAACTTCAACGTGCGCGGCGGTATTTATACCGCGGTAATTGCCGAGCATAAAAACAGTAACTGGCAAGCGCCGGCCTTAGTCCAGCTGCCTTAAACAACCATGGCCAAGACCTATTACACCGCCGATTTGGCTGTCGCATTAAAATACGACGGCAAGAATGCCCCCAAGGTGACGGCCAAAGGTGAAGGTCTTACCGCCGAACAAATCATTCAAATCGCTGAGCAACACGGCATTCCCCTGCAAACCGAACCGGAACTGACGCGAATTCTGGCGCAGATCCCGTTAGGCGAAGAAATTCCGAACGAACTTTATCTGGCGGTTGCCGAGGTCATTGCGTTTGCGTATTTTCTCAGCGGCAAAGTCCCCACTATCAATAGAACCGATGACGATTAAAGAAACCCTGACCACACTCCCCCAATATATCCTGCCGCACCACGCTCTGTCGCGAATGATGAGCCGACTGACGCATTGCGAAAACAAAGCCTGGAAAAACCTGATGATCAAACAGATTATCAGGCACTACGGTGTCAATATGGATGAGGCACTGATACAGGATATCGAGGCCTTTAAAAACTTTAACCACTTTTTTACCCGCGAACTGAAACCGGGTGTCCGTCAGCAGACCTGGGAAAACGGAGCCATTGCCTGTCCTGCCGATGGCCAGGTCAGTCAAGCAGGCACCATCGCGGCCGGCCGGATTTTTCAAGCCAAAGGCAAAGAATTTACTGCCACGGAATTACTGGGCGGAGACAGTGCGCGCGCTGAACCGTTTAATAACGGCCACTTTACAACGATCTATCTGTCGCCAAAAGATTATCACCGTCTGCATATGCCGTTGGCCGGATCTCTGCGCGAGATGGTGCATATCCCGGGTCGTCTTTTTAGCGTAAATACCACGACCACCAACAGCGTGCCAGGCTTGTTCGCAAGAAATGAACGCGTTGCCGCAATTTTTGACACCGAAGCCGGTCCGATGGCACTAATCCTGGTCGGGGCTATTTTTGTATCCAGCATAGAAATTGTCTGGCACGGCGTCGTTTCGCCGCCCACCATTGAGTCAGTTCGCTCATGGCAATACCGGGATGATCCGCCCCAATTGGCTAAAGGCGAGGAAATGGGACGATTCAATATGGGTTCAACGATTATTGTGCTGTTCAGCGAAAACCAAATGACCTGGAACGAGGATTTAAGATCCGGTCAGACAGTAAAGCTGGGACAGGCGATTGGAACAGTGAAAAGCTGATTTACATATTTCGCACTTCAAATTTTGGCAGTGCCTAAGGAGGCAACGGATTGCTCGTCAAAGGCTTTGACAACATGGATGCTGGCTAGAGCCTAGGGATGGTTTTACGGCGTCCTTTGACGGACACCCCGGTGCCGAATTTCGATCTACGATGGGAAAATAGCTTATTTCGTATCGGCTGACTAAGGTTCCCTAAAATACCCGGGAACCTTATTTTTCCAACCATTTCAGTAAGATTTCGTATAATAACTCGGTGTTAACCGGCTTCGGTAAATGGTCGTTTATACCTGCATTAAGGCAGACTTCCCGGTCTTCACTGAATACATTCGCCGTCATCGCGATGATGGGTGTTTCAGCATAGCCCGGCAATGACCTGATTACTTTAGCCGCTTCAATACCATCCACTTCCGGCATCTGCATATCCATCAGTATCAGTGGATAGCAGCTAGCACGGGCCATCTCAATCGCGACCTTCCCATTCTCGGCAAACTCCAGAACAAGCCCCGTATCGAGCAGTTGATGATGCGTCAGCATCCGGTTGATTTCATCATCCTCGGCAAGCAGAATCCGGGTGCCGGCATGGTCGCGCCTCAGTAACGCTTCTGCCGATTCGTTGGCTGGTTTAACTGGTTTTATTTCCTCTTTCTTTTGCAGAATCTTGCCTAAACGGGCGGTGAACCAGAACACACTGCCGACATCCGGTTCCGATTCGACGCCAACTTCGCCCCCCATCATCGCCGCCAGATGACGATTGATCGACAAACCAAGACCTGTGCCTCCAAAACGCCGGGTAGTGCTGCCGTCAGCCTGCTCGAACGCATTAAATAATCTAGCCTTCTGCTCCGCGGTCACTCCGATTCCGGAATCCTCAACGGAAAAGCGAAGCAACACTTCGTCTGACGATTCTTCCAGCATCGATACCCGGAGCGTCACTTGACCTTGAGCAGTAAACTTGATCGCGTTCCCCAGGTAATTAACCAACATCTGGACTAGCCGGGTTTCATCGCCTTTCAGGACGAAAGGCAATTGCCCGGCTTCGACTTTGAAAAGCAACCTTTTCTCAGATACCCGCTGTTCTATCAATCCGTTCACTGTTTCGATCAACTCAGAGAGGGAGAACTCGGCTTGCGATAAAGTAAACTTACCTGCCTCGATCTTTGAAATATCAAGAATATCGTTGATGATCGCAAGCAAATGATCGGCCGAAGACGAAATTTTGCTGAGCTTGTCCAGGTGTTCAACACTTAAACCGCCTTTCCTTTGCAGCAGATAAGTCATTCCGATAATAGCGTTCATCGGGGTTCTTATTTCATGCGACATATTGGCAAGAAAGTTACTTTTAGCCAAATTAGCATTATCGGCCTGCAACTTGGCTTCACGCAGCTGAGTTTCTATCTGTTTACGATTGGTTAGATCAATGTGTGTACCGACCGCTCGTAATGGGTGACCCTCGCTATCACTCTCGACTGACTTGCCGCGACTGAGTATCCACTTGTAATCACCGTCTTTGCAGCGCATGCGAAATTCAATCTCGTAATGACCGTAATCTTTAAGTCTTTGCTGTGCCTGAACGACAACGCTATCCCTCTCATCCGGATGCAGAAGCTTCACCCAGTCACTGCCTTGATAATGCGCCAGCTCTTCCGGTGCGTAGCCCAACATCTTGCTATAGCCCAGATTGATATAAACCTGACCGGTTTTAAAATCCCAATCCCAGACACCATCATTTGTAGCTTCCAGCGCATAGTTAAAGCGCTCTTCGTTGATCCGGATCTGCTCCATCGCCTGCCCGAGTTCTCGGGTGCGTTCTGCAACCCGTTGTTCCAGATTCTGATTCAAAGCCTGAAGTTGACGTCTTTGTTGATTCCGTTCGGTAATATCACGCGAAGCGGCATAAACATAATGTACGCCATCATTGTCGATGTTGCAGGCACTGATTTCTACCTCCAGCAGACTGCCGTCACGTCTTCTGTGCACGGTTTCAAAAATGAGGGCACCATTCGTTGTTAGGAGATTATTGATACGCGCCTTTAGCGTCTCTTTGTCAATCTGGACTTCCCAGTCGCCCACATGAAGCAGGCCGATCACGGTCTTGTCATAACCCAGCATTTGAAGAAAAACATCATTGGCGTCAATCAATGTACCTTGACTGTCCAATATATGAATGCCATCACTGGCCATTCTCAGAATGGTGTCAAGACGCTGGCGATCACGAGAGATGGCATGCTCCACAGCTTTGCGCCCCGTAATATCCTGAACAGTACCGAGTAAATTCTCAGCCTCTCCATTATCATCATAGACAATTTGCCCCAAACCATGCATCCAGCGCTCGACACCGTCGCAGGGCCGAATTATCTTGTATTCTGCATCAAAAGGCTTGCGTTCTCCGATGACTTCCCGAAGATAGTCGTTCATAGGCCTGTTGAAATCCGGGTGCATGAAGTCAACCCAGCCTTCAATAGTGTGAGGATAGTCCTCGGTAATGCCGAAAATATGGTTCATAACAGACGTGCATTCCCACGTGCCTGTTTTAAGACTCGTAATGTAGCAACCGATATTGGCCGCCTTTTGCGATTCACGCAGAAGTCGCTCACTCTTTTTTAACGATTGTTCGGCTTGTGTGCGAGCGAGTTCATAGGCCTGCAGTTTTTTCTGCATGTCGGATACGCAACCGAGCACACTATGCTCACTGCCGGGTTTAATCGTGATCAGTGAGGATAAATCACCTTGACCAATTCTGAGTAAATTGACCTGAACGTCCTCAAGAGAACCTCCCAGCGCTTTTCGCAATGCCCCATAGGCCCGAAAAAGCATAATAATTGTCGCTATTGAGAAAAATATGAAAATCAAGCGAAATAGTAAGGCATTGCGCCAAGCTGATTTGATCGCAGCGACTGTACGCCGGTCCATCATATGAAAAAATTCATTGATAGGCTGGATGATTTTCAACTTGGCCCGATAATAATTTTCATCATTGATCAGCCGCCTTGCCAGTTCACGACTGGCCTCGGCCTCAGGACCGACGGTCTCTACCAGTTGCATGGCCCTGTATTCAAGAGCGGTCAAATCGTCAGAATTCTTTTTGGCCTGATCCAGTTTGGCAAATTCTTCTTGCGTAAAGCCTGCCTGCCGCATCAGATCCAGTAAAGCAATACCCTTCCCGCTTTCAACAGGCGGCGGAGATAGATTTCCCAGCACCAGATCCCAATAGAAATTTTGATAGTTTTCAGGCCGGGGAATTTTGCCGTTACGGATATCCAGGATGTTTTGAAAGTAGTGCTTGTATCGGGAATCCCCAGTGACGCTATAGGCTCTCACCATCCGGGTCAGGTCATCAGAGCTTTGATGCAACTGTTGTGCGAGTTCGTAAGATATTTGCCGTAATTCATTCGCTCTATCCAGCCTTGTTTCCGCATAAACATAAACAAAAAAAACAGTAGCCAGCACAAAGAAAATACCAACAGCCAGGGCACTCTGATGAGAAACTCTTAAGGAGGGTTTACTGAAAGTCATTTGTCTGAAGCTTACTAAAGACATAGGATGAATTGAAATGAACAGTGCAACTGATGAAGATTAGGTTTTTCTAAACGCACATTCAGCATCGATCCCTTCATTGGCAAAGCCTGTTCCGGGCCATTTTGGAATTAATCTTCAAAGAAACTCAACGGCTTTTGCTGAAAAAATAGAGCAAATCCAGGCAAGCATCCCGGTTACTCTTTAAATTGCTGGCATTCAGGGGTGAATTCATGATCCGGGTATAGCCCGCTACAGCGTTTAAATTTTCGTCGGCAAGGTCGCGAAAACCCATGGACCAATCTCTAAATGAAGGCTCACTAATCTGTTCCTCAAGCAGGACAATCGCACCCCGATGACGGGAATCTTGGGTAATCACTTCAAATAAATTACGGACAACCGTTTCTTCTCCTTCAAGAAGCTGCATAAAATTACCGTCTTTATACAACAGCATGCCCGAAACACCCTGCTTGGTATTATTTTCACGGGACTTGACCAATAGCGTCAACAAGTCACTTTTACTAAAGGGTTTGACAGCAGAACTGACATAAACCAGATGAAACATTGTGTGTTCTCTTTAAAACGGATAAGTGGGTAAATTGACAGGTAGCTATCGTCACCCGCTTATGGCTTCAGATACAGAAATCCTTAAAGCAATATTAGCAAAAAACAGGGCTCTTTGTTTTGACTGAGGGAAGTTATTTCAAACTGGGGTTTCCCAGCTTGTATAGGGGCGTCCGGGCTTGTTAAGCCGCTGTGTTTGCATTAACAGTAGATGTACTTTCAACTCATAAAGCGAACAGTGCTTACTTAAAGGCTATTAGCTTTC
This sequence comes from Methylicorpusculum sp., assembly GCF_030651835.1. Classification (GTDB taxonomy): domain Bacteria; phylum Pseudomonadota; class Gammaproteobacteria; order Methylococcales; family Methylomonadaceae; genus Methylicorpusculum. The sequence continues at coordinate 12,846 of NZ_JAUSBX010000087.1, forward strand.
AGCAGGGCCTCTTTCGCCCCTGCAGCATTGCCTTGGGCATTTCGTGCTTCTGCGATTAACAGCCAGCATTTTCGTTTTAACGCCCGTTCAGAACCCGCCAATAAATCAGCTTTTCTTGCCAATTCCTCTGCCAATTTTGGTTGCGACTGTTTTAATCTTACTTCGGCAAGTTTATAGATCAGGGACGGATTGCGTGGCTCTATTCTTAAACCTCTTTCCAGGGTTGCAACAGCAGCATCCAGATTGCCTGAGCCTGAACTGCGCTCGGCGTCAGACATTAACGCCACAACGACCGGACTCAAGGGTGCAGGCGCAGCACGGGCCGAACTGGTTGCCCATGACGGAGGCCGCGCATTATCTGCACCACCCGGAACATTTGGCGGTTGCGGCTTGACGGGCGGTTTTACGGTGACGGGTGGAGGTGGTTTCGGATAGGTTTTAGGTGCAGTGACTACAGGTTCTCGGGTCTCAACTTGGGCACAGCCCCAGCCAGTCAGAACAAAACTGACGATGATCAATAAGTTTATTAATTTCATGCTACCCACGTTTTAGAAATATGCCTTTAAGGTATCTTCTCCATCGTCCAATTTTATTCGGTATAGGTGTTTGATTGAAATGGCTTCTGCAACAGGGGGCGTTTTCACGCGTCCTTTGAATCAGACACCGACACTCTCAATTCAAAGCGGGCGAGTAGTTACCCTTTGCAGGCTTATTGAGAGTTAAGCATTGTGTGCTTAATGATTTATTAAACCCGCCCCATCACGATTTAGGATTTTTCAGCATTTCCAACGCTAAATCGGCCATGTTTTTTGAACCCTCGCCTTTGCCCAAAATTGTTTTCACCCGCTGCAAATCCGCTTTTATCGCATCTGAATAGTCGCTGTTCTGGACGATAGTCAATATCTCATGGGCAATATTTTCGGCAGTTGCATCCTGTTGTATCAATTCTTTAACAATACTTTTACCGGCGATGATATTGGGTAGGCCGATAAACGGCGTTTTTACCAGATTTTTAGCCAGCCAGAATGTCATCCAAAATAACTTGTAAACAATCACCATCGGAATTTGCAGCAATGCAACCTCCAGCGTGGCGGTTCCTGAGGTGGTCATCACCGCATCGCAGCATTGAATTAATTCGTAGGTTTGCTGTTTGACTATCTTGATCCTCGATTGGCTTTGGCTTAGAAAGCGCTGCAACAGATCATCACTGATGCTGGCCGCTTGCGGCAAGACAAATTGTACCGCCGGTAAACGGGAACGAATGATGTCCGCCGCGGCCAGCATAACCGGCAACATCCGCTCTATTTCATGCGCCCGGCTGCCTGGCAATAAACCGATAATGGGGTGCTCCGGGTTCAATTCAAAGCGTGTCAGCGCTTCTTCGCGAGACCATTGCGGATGAACCTTATCCACAGAAGGATGACCCACATAGCGGACCGGAACATGCTCTGCTTCGTAATAAGCCGTTTCAAACGGAAAAATGACCGCCATCATATCGATTACCCTGCCATATTTTTTGACCCGGCCGGGCCGCCAGGCCCAGACCTGGGGACTGACGTAAAACAACACTTTGATGCCTAGCTGCTTAGCAAATTTGGCCAATTTAAAGTTAAATTCTTTGTAGTCCACACACACCAGCAAATCGGGCCTTTCGCTGACCAGCAATTGCTTCATTAAAGTCAGTGCCCGATTAATTTCCGCGTAGTGTTTGATCACCTCAAACAATCCGATCACGGCAATGCCGGTTGAATCATAACGGATATCAATACCGGCTTTTTGCATTTGACTGCCGCCCATGCCTAAGCCTTTGATGTTAGGCAACTGTTTTTTTAATTCCAGAAACATATGAGCAGCATGTTGCTCGCCCGAGGTTTCTCCGGCACTGAACAGCAGAGTCAGAGGTCTGTCTGATGGTGCCGTATCGCCTTGAGTCAATGAGGTCATGTTAGTTCAGGTACCTGTTAACCAACCAGAGTCTTCCTGATTACTCCCACGATTTGCTCAATCGTTTTGTCTTCCAATGAGGGACAAATGGGTAAAGACAGACAGGTTGCCGATACCTGCTCTGTCACCGGCAGTTTTACGTGGGCATAAGCGTCTTTAAATACATTTTGCTTATGCAAGGGAACCGGATAATAAACGGCACAGCCAATCTGCTGGTCTTGTAGGGCCTTCAGCACATCATCACGTCTATCGCATAACAGGGTGTACTGATGATAAACATGATCGCCCAAGCCGTCTTCAAAAGGCGTACTCAAAGGCAAGTCGGCCATTAGCTCGGAATACAGATGCGCCGCCCGGCGTCTTCCTGCATTGTATTGTTCGATACGTTTTAATTTGACCCGCAGGATCACAGCCTGCATATCATCCAACCGGCTGTTGTAACCAATCACATCGTGATAGTAACGGACTTTAGAACCGTGATTGTGGTACATCTTGAGCTTTTCGGCTATCTCATCGGATTGCGTGACCACAAGTCCGCCATCACCGAATGCGCCTAAATTTTTGCTGGGGAAAAAACTGAAACCGGCCGAAGAACCAAAACTGCCGGTCTGACGGCCATTAACCCTGGCCCCGAAGGATTGGGCACAATCTTCAATCAGTTTCAATCCGTGTTTTTCGCAAAGTGGCTGGATACGTGACAGATCAGCAGGCTGTCCGAACAAATGCACCGGCATGATCGCCTTGGTTTTTGGCGTAATGGCCGCCTCTATTGCATCCGGATCAATATTGAATGTTTTTGGATCGATATCAGCAAAAACCGGCGTGGCACCGACATAACAAACGGCTTCGGCGGTCGCGATAAACGTGAAGGGGGTGGTAATGACCTCATCACCTGCACCTATACCTTCAGCCAATAAGGCCAGATGCAGCGCATCCGTTCCAGAGGCAACACCTACGGCATGTTTGACACCCAAATATTCAGCCGCTTCTTTTTCAAAATTCTGAACATTGGGACCTAAAATAAACGAGCAATTGGCAATTGTTTCGGCAATGCCTTGCTCAATCTCATCCCGGATTTCCTCGTATTGAGCTTTTAGGTTGACCATCGGTATCATAGTGTTCTCATGCCTCTTTTTTTGTTTTTATGGAAACGCTGGATTGATTGAGTGTGCTTAAAGTGTGCGTCGCCAATTACAGGCGCCGATCGGTCCCTGCCTGAGTCAGCAATTTGGAAATTTCCAGTGCAGTGGCAAGCGCGCGTCTGCCAGCTTCTCCCGATACAATCGGATTGTCGCCGGTTTGAATACAATGAACAAAATGCTTGATCTCTTCCATCAACGCATCGCCGTTTTCAAAAACCGACTCCTCGTTGACAATTTCCGGTATGCCGGGAAACATTTCCTTGTCACCGGTTTTGTATTTGGTCAATACCCGGTTCTGAAAATCGACTGAAATATAAGAACTGGGCCGGAACAGGCGCATTTTGCGCTCCATTTTCATACTGATGCGACTGGCGGTGACATTCGCAACGCATCCGCTTTTAAACACCAGGCGCGCGTTGGCAATATCGATATCTTTGGTTAAAACAGCCGTACCGCTGGCATCAATGCGTTCCAGATCGGAGTCGACCAGGGCCAGAATAATATCGATATCGTGGATCATCAGATCCAACACCACACTGACATCATTAGCCCGGGGATTGAAAGGCGAAAGCCGGTGTGATTCTATAAACAGCGGCTTTTCATCTTTATCCAGCCCCAATACGGCCGGATTAAAGCGTTCCAAATGCCCGATTTGAAGAATCTTGTTATTTTGTTTGGCGAGAGCAATCAACTCGTCGGCTTCTTCAACGGTTACCGTAATCGGCTTTTCAACCAGCACATGACTGCCATGGATCAGAAAATCCTTACTGACGGCATGATGTAAAGTCGTAGGTACTACGATACTGACGGCATCCACCTGACCCAATAATGACTGGTAATCGGTCAATGCCTGAGCGCCATGTTTTTCGGCAACGGCTATTGCAGCGGCCTCATTGATATCGACAACTGCAACCAACTCACAATCGGGCAACGAAGCGTATTTCTCAGCATGAAATTTACCCAGATAACCTGTTCCGACTACTGCGCACTTAATTTTATTCATGAAATTCCTATACTTAACCAATCAAGCTTTACCAGACGGGCAATTTATAAGTACCCGGATCATTCTAAACGTTATACGACCATTTTATAGGCTCTGTTCGCGTTAATAGCGGATGTCGCCCCGCGGCAAACGAAAGAGCAATCTAGGACGGATAAGGCGTCAGCCGCATTCGCCAAGCTTTTAAAGGTGGATGCGGCTGCGCCTTATCCACCCTACCCATCTGCCACCCTGACTTTCACGGTAACGCGAATATAGCCATTTCAAAGGTGTTCTATGGATTGGCTGATGATTTGACTTGCCAGGTGAAGCATTGACCACACCCAATCCGTAGTTAAATTTGGTTGATCATTATCCGGTAATTCATCACCCCTGTCATGCGCTTATAGCGCCAATACCTTCCTTTCAAATAATCCGGCAGCCCATACGCTATTCTATTTTCATAGCCATCCAAATGATGTACATCCTGTGGATAAGTCTGTGCGCAGCTTGTTTTTTCGAAGTGCATACGCTGCCTTTGCTGAAAATTGAACGCACCAAGATAAAATTTTAATAATCAATAATTACAAACAGTTAGGTTATAACACCTGGCTGCTTAAGCCATCTTACAAGCAATAGAAATCGCCGAGGTCAACTGTGCATAACTCGTGTCGAGTCTAAACCAATTTATCGCTAAAACCGTTCATCCCATGCTTTTTCAAGACGCTTGGCTGATATAGGAAAAGGTGTTTTTAACTGCTGGGCATACAATGAGACTCTGAATTCTTCCAGCAACCAGCGAAACGGATCGGATTCGGGAACCACGCTTTTTTTCTTGGCGCGTTCGGCCACTTCCTTCCAATAGCGCTGACAAAAGCGGTTGATTTCCTGTTGCTTCTGCACGTCGTTATTCATTTTTTCCAAACGGTATTCAACCGCCTTTAAGTAGCGGGGAAACTGTTTTAGCTGCTGATAAGGCGTTCTTCTGATAAAACCTGCAAATACCAGTAAGTTGAGCTGCTCGTTAATATCCTTACCCAATGGATCAGAGGCATTAAAACGCTGCAATTGCCTGTTAATAGCCCCGATGCGTTCCATGACCTCCTTGGCAATAAGACTCGCTTCATTAGTGACCGAGACCAGCTCTGATTTATGCGCATCCAGTCGCTGTTCAAAAACCAGCTGGCTTCTTATCAAGCCCTCATCCAAAAATACTGATGAAAATACGCAATATAAAATATCGTCTTTAAAGGACCGCCCACCATAATTGCTAAGCAGCGGATGGGGCGAAAGTTTTTGATAAAGCAATTCCAAAGCCGGTGAATGCGGCATATTTTTAAGTAAATACTTACACTCCTTGGCCAAATACAACTGAAATAATTTGACCAGTCCGTCATGATGTATGGCATCGGCTTTTTGCCGGGTATCAAAAATCTTGACCCCGACCGAGTCACCTTCATCAACTATCGCCGGATAACCGATAAACGCCTGGCCTTGCTGAATAAATTGGTAAGTTTCCGGTAAATCATCGAAAGCCCACTGCACACAACCGGTGTAATTCAGCTCATCGGCCGCTAATTGGTCAAAGGTTTGCCCTGCTTTTTGGCTAAACTGGCTCTGTAATTTTTTGAGGTCGCGGCCGTAATCAAGCAATTTGCCCTGCTCATCGACGATGCGATAGTTCATGTTTAAATGATCGCTGAGTACTTCAGGATGCCATTCATTTAATGGGATCGCCTCGCCGGTCAATTTGCGCAAGCGGGTTCCCAGCCATTCATACAAAGAGCCTTTAAAATCCGGTTCGATTTCAAGACAGTGTTTTGCCGTTTGCGGCACCGGGACAAAATGTTTTCGCAGCTGTTTGGGCAATGATTTGATCAAGCCAATCACTTTTTCCTCAAGCATACCGGGCACCAGCCATTCGAAAGGCTGTTCGCTGATCTGATTGAGTTGATGCACCGGGATGATCGCTGTCACGCCGTCCTCGTCATGGCCGGGTTCGAAGCGATATTGCAGATTAAACGTCAAACGCCCCACCGATTTGCTGTCAGGAAAATCCCATTCATTAACCAAATGATCTTGTTCGCGGGTAAGGTCCTCTTTGGTTAAAAACAGGAATCGGGCATTCTCACGCTCAACCGTTTTGCGCCATTGTTCGAAGGTAACGCCATTGACTACCGATTCGGGAATTTTTTTGTCGTAAAACTGAAACAGCCATTCTTCATCCTCAATCAAGTCAACCCGGCGTCCTTTATGCTGGATATAACCAACTTCCTCCAGCAATTGCTGGTTGGCCTTAAAAAAAGGCGCATTGGTTTGGTACTCATGATTGACCAGGCCGAAACGTATGAAGAAATCGCGCGCCGCTTTTGGATCAACATGTTCATAAGGAATCTTACGCTTGGCCTGAAGTGTCAGGCCATACAACAAAGTACGCTCGTAAATACCGCTGCGCCCGGCTTTTTTCTCCCAGTGCGGATCATAGTAGTTGCGTTTGATCAGATGACCTGAACATGCCTCTATCCATTCCGGTTCAATTTGGGCAACCGTGCGAGCATAGACTTTGCTGGTTTCCACATGTTCGGCTGCCATAATCCATTTTGGCCTCAACTTATGTAAGCCGGACCCCGGAAAAATAAAGAATTTAAGCCCTCGCGCGCCCAGGTATTCGTATTGCTCGTGTTTAAAACCTATGTTGGATAACAGGCCAGGCAATAAAGCACGGTGAATTTCGGAATAGCCCGCTTCCAGCATATTGGGCTTGAGCTTAAGTTCACCTTTAATGACTTGCATGATTTGGGCATGAATATCAAACCACTCCTTCATGCGGATGTAAGACAAAAACTGATCCTTGCAGTATTTGCGCAGCTTGTTGTTCGACAGGTGTTTTTTCTGTTCTTCGAACGCATTCCAGAGGTTGAGCAAAGTCAGAAAATCCGATTCCGGGTGCTTGTAAATCGCATGCTTAGCTTCGGCTTGCGGAAGTTTGTCGGCGGGTTTATCCCTTGGATCCTGAACACTGAGCGCTGAAACGATGATTGACACCTCGGTTAAACAGTTCAACTCGGCCGCGGCCAGCAACATGCGGGCGAGTTTGGGGTCAGTAGGCAGTTTGGCAATCTGCTTGCCCATTTCGGTCAACCGGCCTTGCTTATCCAGGGCATTGACTTCATGAAGCATGGTTTTGCCGTCACGAATCATCTTGTCTTCAGGCGGCTCGACAAACGGAAAGTCTTCGATATCGCCCAGATTCAACGAAATCATTTGCAAGATGACCGAGGAGAGATTAGTACGCAGGATTTCCGGTTCGGTAAATTCCGGTCGGACAATAAAGTCTTCCTTGGAATACAATCGAATGCAAATACCCTCGGCAACTCGCCCGCATCGCCCGGCTCGCTGATTAGCACTGGCCTGGGAAATTTTTTCTATGGGCAAGCGCTGAATTTTACTGCGATGACTGTAACGACTGATGCGGGCATGACCGGTATCGATCACGCAGCGAATGCCGGGCACCGTCAACGATGTTTCGGCAACATTGGTCGCTAAAACGATGCGCAGCCCGCCTTTGGGCTTGAACACCTGTTCCTGTTCGCTGACACTGAGTTTTGAATAGAGCGGCAGAATTTCGTAACCGGTAGGATGGTGTTTTCTTAACGATTCGGTCGTCTCCCGAATCTCACGCTCGCCGCTTAAAAAAATCAGAATATCACCGCGCATGTCCCGCGCTAATTCGTCAACAGCATCCAGAATCGCCTGCTGCAAATCAGCCGTGGTTTCATCATTTTCCTCACTTTGCTCTATGGGCCGGTAACGAATATCGACCGGATAGGTCCGGCCGGAGACCTCGACGATAGGCGCACCGCTGTAATGTTTGGCAAATCGCTCAGGATCAATCGTGGCGGAGGTTATTATCAGCTTCAGATCCGGCCTCTTGGGCAAGAGCCAGCGCATATAACCCAGCAAAAAGTCGATATTCAGACTGCGTTCGTGAGCCTCGTCAATGATAATCGTGTCATATTGATTAAGGTAAGGATCGTTTTGAGTCTCGGCCAGCAAAATGCCGTCGGTCATCAATTTCACCAAAGATTCGGCATGCGTTTTATCGTAAAAGCGGACTTTATAACCCACCGATTTACCAAGAGGTTCGCCCAATTCTTCGGCAATTCTGTCGGCCACGGTGCGAGCAGCAATCCGGCGCGGCTGGGTATGCCCAATAAAACCCGAAGCGCCACGCCCAATAGACAAACAAATTTTCGGCAGCTGCGTTGTCTTGCCTGAACCGGTCTCGCCGCAAACGATAACGACCTGATGCTGCTGAATCAGCTGGGCAATTTCATCTTTTTTGCTGCTGACCGGTAAATCGGGAAAGTTAATTGTCGGAGTGCTGGCCTGTCTTTTCAGTTTTTTGCCAACCGACTGATCAATGCGTCCCGCCAAAACGGCCAGTTTTGACTCCTGAATTTTACCTTTTTGATAATCGCTACGTAGCCGATCCAACTCGCGCTTTAAGCTGTGTCGATCTTGATTGAGACAGTCGGACAGCTTTTTACTCAGTTGCTTGATAAGATCGTGCGAAGACATTTTTTCTTTTTCCAATGACAAGTGGCGGGTATTATAGCGGTTACGCACACCTTTTTTGTCAAAATGGACAACTATTCCTGAGGCGACTAAACTGAATGCAGGGACTAATTAAGCTACCCTGCCTAAAGATCCCGACAACTCTCAATTTGAAAGGGAAATGCTTTTTGAGGATGTCGGCAGCAGGGCAGATTTTTTATTCCAGACAAAATCTGCATTTCCACCCTCCTTGGCGGTCAGATGGAGCTGTCAAGCCCCCAAGGAAAGGTTTACGGCGTGCCTCGAAAGGCTTTTCCCGGCCCAAAATGACGCTGAAATGATCAAACGGGGAATTGCTCTAAAGATTCAGCACGATTAAATTCAAAGGTGCCTTTGTGTTAACCTCCGTATCAATGCATCAAATCAGCAACTGGCCGGGCATGAGTCCTGAAAAGACTCATGCGCATGAAAAAAATGCCGGGGCATCATCAACACAAGAAAAACTACCACAGACCGGCACTTCAGCCTCGCCTGAAGCGCAAGATATCGAAACAATTAAAGTCATAGAATCTCTTAAAGCCAGAGACCGCGAAGTCAGGGCTCATGAGCAAGCGCATATCTCGGCATCAGGAGGACTGGCAACCGGCGGAGCCAGCTTCACTTATCAACAAGGACCTGACGGCAAGCGCTATGCAATCGGTGGGGAAGTTAACATTGATACATCGCCCGTACCCGGCGACCCCAGGGCAACTTTAAGAAAAGCGGAAACAATAAGACGGGCAGCACTTGCGCCGGCAAATCCTTCGGGACAAGACTACAAAGTGGCATCCAAAGCCGCACAGATGGCAACAAAAGCGCAAATGGATTTGATAAAACTGCAACAGGCAACTCAATCAGAAACCGCATCTGAAGAAAAGCCCAGCTTGAAGATTGACGTGACGGCCTGAGCGACCCCTTAAAATCTAGATATCGACGACCCGATTGACATCAAAACCTTCCACCATCTTTCTACCCATATAACCCCTTGGATTGCATAAAACCCTGGCTCCGGCAATCCGGTAATCGCCAGGGCTGTGAACATGCCCATGAAACCATGCCGCAATCTCGTACTCATGCAGCAACCACTTTAAATCATTGCAATAGGCTAATTTTTTCAGGGCATGTGGCGACCCATTCCAGCTCCATTCGGAAGGGGCATGGTGAGTGACAATGACTGTTTTTCCTGAGAAAGGTCGTTCCAGCTCGGCTATTAACCACTTTTTTGAGCGTTCATGTAGCTTGAAAAAAGCAAGCGGATCAAACGCCTTTTCCGAATATTTTATTTTTCTAAAATCATTCAGCGAATTGCTCAGAACAACCACTTTCTCCTCACCTTCCTGAAACAAATCAGTCCACAAGGTACAGCCCAGAAATCTGACATCCTGAAAAACAAACTGATTATTTTCCAAAAAATGAACCCGACTGCCTGCGCATTGCTCTCTGAGGGTTTTTAGCGTGTCATGATACTCCTGGGTATAAAATTCATGATTTCCGGCGACATAGATAACCGGCTTATTTATTGTTTTGAGCCATTCAACACCTTGTTTATAGATCCCGATATCGCCCGCCGCTATAATGACATCAGCATCATTACCCGGCTGATCCAGTGGGCCGAACTCAAGATGGATGTCTGAAAAATAGTTGATTTTCACTAATTAACTCTATTGAAAGCCGCGTATAAGGTATACTGTGGCTTATTTTTTCAGATAACAACAACCTTTTCCATAAAGATATTTGGCTATGTCAAGCAGACCCAGAAAAATCACACAACAAGTTCTTATCGGTGACATTAAAGTCGGAGGCGGCGCTCCGATTGTTGTTCAATCCATGACTAACACAGACACAGCGGATGTTAGCTCAACGGTCAATCAGGTTATGGAGTTATCTAGAGCCGGTTCGGAGATTGTCCGGATTACGGTCAATACTGAGGAAGCGGCAAAAGCAGTTGCAGAGATCCGCAATAAGCTGGATCAAAAAGGCTTTACCGTGCCTCTGGTCGGAGACTTCCATTTCAATGGCCACAAGCTATTGGAAAAATATCCCGATTGCGCTCAGGCATTGGATAAATACCGTATCAATCCCGGAAACGTTGGCCGCGGTAAAAGCCGTGATCCGCAATTTCAGCAAATGATTGAATTTGCGTGCCAATATAACAAACCGGTGCGTATTGGTGTCAATGGCGGCAGTCTGGATCAAGCCGTTCTTACCCGCTTGCTGGATGAAAACCGGGAAAAGCCAGAACCTTTACCCTTATCGGCCATCACTCGGGAAGCAATTATTCTCTCTGCGCTGGAAAGCGCGGCTAAAGCTGAGGAAATTGGCTTGGGTAGAGACAAAATATTACTGTCCTGCAAAATCAGCAACGTCCAGGAATTGATCAAAATCTATGAGGATTTGTCAGACCGCTGCGATTATTCGCTGCACCTTGGCTTGACCGAAGCGGGCATGGGTTCCAAAGGCATAGTCGCTTCGGCAGCGGCCTTGTCTGTGCTGATGCAACAAGGGATAGGCGATACCATCCGCATTTCCCTAACACCTGAACCCGGTACAGCAAGAACCCAAGAAGTCGTCGTCGGTCAAGAGATTCTTCAAACCATGGGATTCAGATCTTTTACACCCATGGTCATTTCCTGTCCGGGTTGCGGACGGACTACCAGCGATTATTTCCAACGATTAGCGATGGACATTCAATCCTACTTACGCATCAGCATGCCGACATGGAAGAAGAAATATCCCGGCGTTGAAGAAATGGAAGTCGCCGTAATGGGCTGTGTAGTCAACGGTCCTGGCGAAAGTAAAAGCGCCAATATAGGCATCAGTTTACCCGGTACCGGCGAAACGCCCGTTGCCCCCGTCTACGAAGATGGAGAAAAAACGGTCACGCTGAAAGGCGATCACATTGCCGAAGAATTCCAGGCGATCGTCGAACGTTATATCGAAAGCCACTACGGCACTTCCGCCTAAACTCAATCTCCTATCCTTTGGTCTTGCAGACCAAAGGATATCCAGCAGAATACAATGAGCTCACCGGAAACAGAACTGACCCACCTGGGCTGGCGAGAATGGGCTGCCCTTCCCGACCTGAATATCCCCCTGATCAAAGCCAAAGTTGATACTGGCGCTCGTTCTTCAGCGCTTCATGCGTTTATGGTTGATCCTTATAAACGTGGCGGGAGCCATTGGATCATGTTCGCCATCCATCCTTATCAAAACAGAACTGATATCATTGTGGAATGCCACGCTCCAGTCCATGACCGGCGAGTTGTATCGGATTCAGGTGGTCATCGCAACCGCCGGTACGTCATAAAAACCCAGCTGGTTGTTGGTCAAAAATTAATGGTAGCCGAGCTGACTTTAACCAATCGGGACACCATGAAATTCAGAATGTTATTGGGGCGAACCGCAATGCGGGGCCACTATTTGATTGATCCGCAAAAGTCTTATATCCAGGGAAAACCCAGCCATTCTCAATTTGAAGGTGAAAAAGGGCTCGGGGGAGCTTTTTGAGAATGTCGGTAGCAGGGATGCTGCCGTCAAGCCCGCATGGAAGGGTTTACGGCGTTCCTCGAAAGGCTTTTCCCTGCCAAAAATGAAGCTGAAAATATCAAACCGGGAATTGCTGGGGGAAACCCGAAATCGTTTCAGCTTCCTTAAAACCGGGCAATATTCTGCTTAAACCTAACCGGGTTTTCCGTCTTCTCTGGGTGCAGCCAGAATAGGCCCATAGTAATACAGAAACAGTGAGAAGGCTGCCAGCCAGCATAAGATTGACAGATAAAGCATCTGTCCATACCAATCAGGAAGTATGGCGGGCATGATCACTCGGGCAAACGCTGACAGATTAATCAAGACAAAAGCGATGGCAATGACATTGGATGTTTTAAGTATTCTACCGGTGTGACCTAAGGTAACCCGGGCCATCATACCCATTGTCAACACCCCTATTCCACCGACTGTAAATGCATGCATTGGTATATAAGCCGGTATCAAACCATAGGCAGACATGCCTACCAGCACAAAGCCTAAAATAATCCAACCGTAGCCAACATATAAAATCCACAATAAGGGAACGTACCAAATACGATGTATGTACCAGCCAGCAACTCTAGCCAAGTTGGCTATAACAGCGCCAACGACAGCGATGATTAAAACAGCGCCGCCAATATCAAACATTTGCAGAACAAAAACGCTCACACCGGTTACTACCGACAACACATCCAGCAGGGGACTTCTGATGGCCATGGTACCCGACAAGCCTTTTTCTGTAAAAAAAGGAAATACAATGCCTGCGATGACAAGAATCATTGTAATAATGGTATAAACGAGAAGCTGTATACCCAATTGACCGACATTGTCTGCCATACCCAATTGTTCGACGTGTATCAATGTGTTGGCTATTGCCATTACCAGCAGCAAGCCCATAAACACAGTACTTCGGCTATCTCGCGCAGCTAAAACAGGCTTGACCAGAGCCGCTATCAACACAGGCAAAAAAGCCCAATCGACTATGGCGATCATCAAATCCGGCAGCAATCCTGAATAAAAAGGCACAATTCGACCGTAAAGCCATAGCAAACAGAGTCCTGCCAATTGATCGCCGCTTAGCGTGGCCTGACTCGTCCAGTTTCTTATCGCAGTCAATAAAAAACCGGCTATTACAGCCGACGTATAACCCATCAGCATCTCGTGAGCGTGCCAACCGGTTAATTGAAAATAATTCTTGAGTTCTATCTCTCCCTTGAATAAGCCGTTCCATAACGTGATTAAAACTAATGCCGATAAAACAGCTAAAGCGAAAAAAGCTCTGAACCCAAGACTAAACAGTGGATAGTCAAATATTTTTTCTTTGTGATTATTCATTTTTCCAGCCAGTCAAGTTCCGCCTCTGAGAAGCCTGCCATTATACGCATTTCTCTATTAAATGGACCTTTGGGTTTCCCCATCTCGTAATGTCCAATCAATTCAATATATTTTTTATCGGGCGCCAGTGTTTGCCGTTCGCATTCAAATCTAAACCATTTTGTCCCCAACTCAACATGACCGATTTCATCATTTAGAATTTTTTCCAGAATAGCCGCACTCGTTGCATCGCCGATGCTTTTAAATTTTTCGACCATAACCGGCGTCGCATCAAGCCCTCTCGCCTCCATGCAACGGGGCACAACAGCCAATCTTGCCAAAAGATCCTCCGCAGTTTGCAGGGCATGTTCCCATAAGCCTCCGTGCGCAGGCAGATCACCGTAATCACTTCCCCTGCTGACAAGATGCTCACGAATCATGGAAAAATGCTGAGCCTCTTCTTCCGCAACCATCAGCCAGTCTTTATAGAAAGATTCGGGCATATCGCGAAACCGGTATAGCATGTCCCAAGCCAATGAAATAGCGATAAATTCGATGTGTGCGATAGCATGAAAAAATGCCGTTTTACCTTCCGAAGTATTAAAAGACCTCTTGGGCATATGACGTGGCGACATTAAGATCGGGCGCGGCGGAAATCGAACCTGATCGATAGCCATTGGCGAATCGGACGATTCAAAGCATAATTCCCCTCGTTCAAATTGCTGCCAGGCCAAATGGGTCCACTTTAGCTTGCCCTCAATGGAGTCATCACACAAGCAAAGCCTGGCTATATCAAATATGTTTTTCATTCTAAACCGATTAAAAATGACTCAATTACTGGATACCTTAGCACTGATTATTTACTGCTCTTTTATATACTGGCTTTCAGATCAGCCATCAGTGCCTGTGCCTATGTGGTTTGACCATCAGGACAAGCTATATCACGGTGGCGCTTATTTTATAATGGCTATACTTACATGGCGATTATTTAGGCACTTTACCGCAAAGCCCTGGCTGATTGGAATTTTAGCCTTTATTTTTTGCAGCTTATTTGGCTTATCCGATGAATGGCATCAATCGTTTGTAGCCGGCCGATATGCTGATTTGGCAGACTGGCTGGCTGACAGCGTTGGCGCAATGATAGGTATAATGGTCATCTATCGATTAACATCCCGCACCCGAATCCGCTAAAATAGCAATTTCGCAGAGATAACCCTATTGTCAGCAATTCCCAGATAGATAATAAAAAGGGTAAGTGCAAGCTTTGCGGGGATGTCGGCAGCAGAGATTGGTTTACGGCGCTCCTCGCAAGGCTTACGCGAACCTTCAATGCTACAAACTGGGAATTTCTGCCGTGTTGTTTATCAAAGGCGTTAAAGCCTGAGTCGTTATATAAATTCAATATCTTACATTTTATGTCACAAAATATATGCATTGAACGCTGGAGCGGGAAAGCTCTGGAAAAATACATCCCGGACCTCGCACGCTTGAGAATTGAAGTATTTCATGACTTTCCCTATCTATATGATGGCGATTTCGAATATGAGAAACGATATCTTCAAACTTATATAAATTGCCCGGACAGCGTTATTGTTTTGGCTTTTGACGGCGATAAAATTATCGGGGCTTCCACAGCAATCCCGTTAAAGTATGAAACAGATGAAGTCAAAAAGCCTTTTGTTGAAAAAGGATATAACGTCGATGAAGTCTTTTATTGCGGCGAATCGGTATTGAACAAAAATTACCGGGGCTTAGGAATTGGCGTAAAGTTTTTTGAGCAACGGGAAGCGCATGCAGCTGATCTGGGTGGTTTTAAACATGTCTGCTTTTGCTGTGTAGAAAGACCCGCTGACCATCCCAGACGACCGGCCGATTATGTTCCGCTGGATAAGTTCTGGAACAAACGCGGCTATGTCAAGCATCCTGAATTGCAAACAACCTATTCATGGAAGGACCTGGATGATGACGCTGAAACTCCCAAACTTATGACATTCTGGTTAAAACATGACCGTTAAAATTGCTACCGCTCAATACGACATCAGTTTTTTGAAAAGCTGGTCCGATTATGAGCAAAAAATCAACCAGTGGGTGCAGCAGGCAGTCGAAGAAAATGCGCGTATCCTGTTATTTCCGGAATATGGCAGCCTGGAATTAGCTTCGCTATTTCCGAAAGAAATATACAGCTCGCTAGAAAAACAGCTGTCGGAATTACAAACGCTGCACGAAAGATTCGTTAATCTCTACCAACAGCTTGCCAGCCAGCATAACTGCTACATTCAAGCCGGGACATTTCCGGTCAAACTTGAGTCTGGGGAATACCGTAATCGCGCCTATTTATTCATGCCGGATGGCTCCTATGATTTCCAGGACAAGCTACAGATGACTCGTTTTGAGAATGAACAATGGCTGATTAAAAGCGGAACGGAATTGAAATGCTTTGATACCGATTTCGGAAAAATAGCGATAAACGTCTGCTATGACAGTGAGTTCCCTTTGCTTGCCAGAAAACAGATTGAGGCCGGCGCCAACTTGATACTTGTGCCCAGTTGCACGGATACGCTAGCAGGATACCATCGGGTTAAAATTGGCTGTCAGGCCAGGGCTCTGGAAAACCAGTGTTATGTTGTGCAATCACCAACAGTAGGCGTTGCATCTTGGTCTGAAGCAGTGGACATCAATATCGGTGCGGCGGCTGTTTACACCCCTGTCGACAGAGGATTCCCGGATAATGGGATTGCTGCCATGGGCGAGTTGAATAAAACCCAGTGGGTTTTTGCTGATTTATATCTGGAAAACATCGCTAAAGTCAGAGAGGAGGGCCAAGTCTTTAACTACAGAGATTGGCCTTTACAGTCCCGGTTTATTAATCCGCTGTAAATCCTCTCCCTTAATGAAAAATTGACTCGAAGGAATAACCGCCAAACTCTAATATTTCTTTGAGTCTTTTCAGTGCATCCATTTGAATTTGTCTTACTCTTTCGCGTGTTACGCCCATTTCCTGAGCTACTTGTTCAAGTGTGGCATATTCGTAACCACAAAGTCCGTAACGACGGCAAATCACTTCACGCTGCTTTTCTGAAAGCTGATAAACCCAGCTTGTCACATTATCTTTAATGCCTTCTTCTTGGAGCGTTTCAGAAGGAGACATGCTCCATTCATCAGTCAGTGAATCTAACAATGGCTTATCGAAATCTTTACCGGCCGGCACATCAACTGAACTGACGCGCTCGTTAAGTTTCAACATTTTTTCAACCGTTTTGACCGGTTTGTTGAGATGTTCGGCAATATCTTCGGCTCTAGGTTCGTGATCCAGCGTTTGCGCGAGTTGTCTTTGCGCCTTGAGATAGGTATTCATTTCTTTGACGATATGAATCGGCAACCGAATGGTGCGGGTCTGATTCATAATAGCGCGTTCAATCGTTTGTCTAATCCACCAGGTTGCGTAAGTGGAAAACCTGAAGCCACGATCGGGATCGAATTTTTCAACCGCTCTTATCAAGCCAAGATTCCCTTCTTCTATCAAATCCAGTAAAGGTAAGCCTCTGTTTAAATAACGGCGTGATATTTTGACAACCAGTCTTAAGTTGCTCTCTATCATTATCCTGCGAGCGTTTTCATCACCTCTTAATACTCTTCTGCCATACATTTTTTCTTGATCAGCAGTAAGCAGTTGAGATCGCCCTAACTCATTCAGGTAGAACCGGGTAGCATCGAAATTTTGATCATTTTGGGATTCATCACTCAAAACCTCATCAATTATGGGCTCTTCAAGCAAATTCATTTCCTCTTCGATGTCTTCATCGTAGGGCAGAATATCGCCTATTGAAGCTTGAGCGCTAAGAGGAATGACTTCAATTAGTTCTTCTTTCATTTTTAACCTCCAGGTTATCGGTTCTTGCCGTATAGAATCTTTCAATTTACCGGTAGATAATAAAGCGGATCAACCGGATTTCCGTATTGTCTAATTTCAAAATGAAGCGATGGCTTGCCCGACCTGGACATACCAACTTTTGCAATAAACTGAGCTTTCTCAACATCCTGGCCTTCACTAACCAGTAATTCCTTGTTATTTGCATAAGCACTCATATAAATTTCATCGTGCTTTATGATCAGTAAATTTCCTACTCCTTTAGGACCCTTGCCGCTGTAAACGACTGTCCCGCTCTCTGCCGCTTTGACTGGCTGATCGATATAACCGCTGATATCAATTCCTTTTTTACCGGACTGTTTAAAATCTTTTACAACCATTCCGGTAATCGGCCAGTGCCAGTGCAACTTTAACAGTTTTTTGTTATCTGTTGAAAATGTGGGCTTTTTTTGTGACGCAATTCTCCTTTTGTTTTCAAAACTCTGCTTCTCCTCAAAAGGATTTTCGAATGGATCACTTTGAACCTCAAGGACTTTTAATCGCTGTCCATCATGCAAAAGATAAGGCGGCTGAATGTGATTCCATTCGGCAAGCTGGAAATAACTCACACCAAAACGAAGACCTATCCTATAAAGGTTGTCTCCTGATCGGACTGTATAAAAAGCGCTTGTTTCGGGAAGACTATCTTCTTCGAGTTCCGATCCGGATTCTCCTTTAGTTTCAGATGATTCCTCAAAGACCACACTGATAGAGTCCTCATAAAAAATATTTTTTGCACAAGCGCTGCAAAAAACTATCAACAATATGAAGCTTCTACTGAAAAGTGGTTTTATTCTGCTAAATGATAACGACTCCACAAATTCTCGTTTTTACCAGTTAACAGGAGGCCGGGCTTTAATTGAGAGGAATTGTTTGCTCATGATTTCAACAATACTTCTTTTGCCTGATTTATTTTTGCAGCCAAATAATCGCTACCGCCACGATCGGGGTGCAACTTTTGCATGAGTTTTTTATGAGCACTGATGATTTCATCCCTTGAAGCGCCAATTTGCAATCCCAAGATTTGGTAAGCTTCTTCTTTAGTCACCGACCCTTTAAAATGCGAATAGGTTTTATGTTTCTGGTCATGCTCTTGCTTACCGCCACGATATTGAAACCATATTCGCTGAATGACTGGCGCATATCTGGCAAGCAAGGGGGCTGCGCGCATTAAGCCCGAAACAAGAACACCCAAGGCAGCCAACAACCAACTGAGCCGCCCAGTGACTGCCAAATACAGCATAATAAATACAATTAAACCGAGACCTGCGGTTTTGATATGTTTATTGAGCGTCTCTTTTGGCATCTTTTGCAACGATCTCAGGCCAAAAAAAATCATCAAAACCAAAACCAAAACTAAGTACACCCGAATCAAAAAATTCTCCAACGATTTAAATGAACTTTTCCTTGATGCCAAAAATTCACAGCGTTAACCGCTACTTGAATAGCGATCATCAAAAATGCATAGCCATTATCATTACCCATTCATCAAAATGAATAAGACCTTAACATATCAAGTGTATGCCTGATATTGTTTAAGTATTATATTGATACTATATCAGCCCAATCTTTTTTTCGACCCTTAATCAATTGACATAACATGCAGCATGCCGTCATACCCATCATCGGATTCGCCGCTTTCAGCGGAACCGGCAAAACCACGCTTCTTACTCAACTGATCCCCTTATTAAGTCAAGAAGGTTTAAAAATCGGTTTGATAAAACACAGTCATCATAGTTTCGAAATCGATCAGCCCGGAAAAGACAGCTTTCGACTAAGAAAAGCCGGCGCTGTTTCAGTTCTGCTTGCGTCTCGGAACAGACGTGCAATCATCACTGAAATCGATTCCGAACTAGAACCCCGACTGGACGATCAATTGAAAGTTCTCGATCAATCTAACCTCGATTTGATCCTGGTCGAAGGATTCAAAGCAGAGCACTTTCCAAAAATAGAGCTGCACAGACCCGCACTCAATAAACCTCTGCTTTACCCTAACGATCCCAACGTCATCGCAGTCGCATCGGATTCCCCTTTGACTTTGCCTAACAACATGACCGGACTTGATCTCAATCAACCCGCTGAAATCGCTGATTTCATCTTGAACTGGCACAAGGAGACATCGCATGATTGACTTATGCAGCCTCGATTCTGAAAAGCTTCTGAGCCTGGACCACGCGCTAAAGAACATAATCAATAGCGTGAAAGCCGTTTCCGGCACAGAGATTATTCAATTGCCCGATGCTTTAGGAAGAATACTTGCACTAACGGTTACATCGCCAATCGATCTCCCATATGAACGTAATTCGGCAATGGACGGTTATGCTTTTGACAGCACTGAAGTTAATCTTGAATCCTCATTTAGCCTCCAACTTGCCGGTACTTCCTGGGCAGGCAATCCCTTTGTAGGCGTGATTAATAAAGGCGAATGTTTGCGGGTATTTACCGGAGCGGTGGTGCCCGGACAATTGGATACTGTTGTTATGCAGGAACAAGTCAAGGTTATCGATAATAGGGTGCATTTTCCTGCTTCAATCAGATCCGGTCAGTTTATCCGTCCGGCAGGAGAAGATATTAAAGCAGGAGAACCCCTGATAGAAGCAACCAAGTGCTTAAGCGCCGCTGACATCGGTTATTTGGCTGCTGCCGGGATTCATCACGTCCGCGTGCGTCGCCCCCTCAGAATTGCTTATCTTGCGACAGGCGATGAGTTGGTTTCGCCTGGCCAACCCCTGTCTTCCGGAAAAATCTTTGAAAGCAATCGCAGCCTTTTGCGCTCGCTGCTAAACGACGCCGCTTTTACGATAACGGATCTGGGCATTATCAAAGATGACAAATCCGAACTTAAAGAGACATTACTCGACGCTGCCGACAATCATGACGTGATCATCAGCACCGGCGGCGCATCGGTAGGCGATGCCGACTTTATAAAAGAAATACTGGATGACTGCGGCCGTGTCGGCTTTTGGAAAATTGCGGTTAAACCGGGAAAACCCTTTGCGTTTGGCTGGCTAAAAGACTGTGTCTTTTTTGGCCTTCCCGGTAACCCGGTTTCCGTCATGGTTGCGTTTGATAAAATAGTTATGCCCGCTTTACGGCAGATGATTGGCGCTCGACCGACCTCAGCGCTCAGAATTCAGGCCGTAAGCACCGAAAACATCAAAAAAGCGCCGGGAAGGCAGGAGTTCATGCGGGGCATTTTGTCATTCAGCGAAGATAATCGCTATGAAGTTAAATCGGCAGGCAACCAGGGCTCGCACATTCTCAGCGTCTTGAGCCGGGCCAACTGTTATATTGACTTACCGGCAACAAGCCGGGGCGTGACAGCCGGCGAATCCGTTTGGGTTGAGCCGTTTTCCATCCAAATTGAACGCTAAGCCCCTGTATCAATATCGCTTGATAGTGGGATCACATTCTCTTGACCAGGCATCAATTCCGCCCGCAAGATTCAACACTCGCTTAAACCCATGATGATCAAGAAAAAAGGCCGCTTGCTGACTTCGGATGCCATGATGACAAATGACGACGACCTCTTTAAGAGGATCCAATTCATTAAAACGCAATGGAATCTGATTTAGAGGAATAAGCTGACTGCCCTCAATTTGGGCATATTCGAATTCATGCGGCTCTCTCACATCCAATAAAAAGGGTGAGTCTTTTTCGCCTAAACGGACCAGTAAATCGGTCGCTTCTATTTGTATTACTGCCATGATGGATGCCTGTTAATAAATCGTTCAATTCTGGCAATGGCCTCAGCCATTCTTTCAATGGATGTCGTATAAGCCAAACGAATGTATTTATGGGCATTATGCTTGCCAAAATCCTTGCCAGGCGTAAGTGCCACGTATTCTTCTTCCAATAAATCCTGCGCAAACTGATTACTGTCTCGGGTAAATCGGGAACAGTCGGCATAAATATAAAACGCGCCTTCAGGCTTTGCAGTAATCATGAAACCCAGTCGCAGTAAATTATCATACAAAAAGTCCCTCCTTCGCTCAAACTCCCTTCGTCTTGATTCCAGCTCGGCCAACGTAGAAGGATCAAAAGCTGCGAGGGCGGCTAGCTGAGACAGCGTTCCGGTGGCAATAAAAATATTTTGCGCCAATCGCTCAGTGGCTTCTATATAGGCTTCAGGAACAACCAACCAGCCTATTCGCCAACCGGTCATACCAAAAAACTTGGAAAAACTGTTGATAACAAACACATCCTGGCCAAATTGCAGCGCTGTGTTGGCATTCTTGCCATAAACCAGACCATGATAAATTTCATCAGAGTAAAAAGCCCCATTTTGCTGCCTGACAACCTGTATCATTTTTCCCAGCTCGTCTTCCGGGATCAGCGTTCCGGTTGGATTGGATGGCGATGCGACTAAAACACCGGCACAGGTCGAAGACCAGTTTTTTTGAATCAGCGCGGCACTTAACTGAAAGTCGGTTGCCGCATCAACCGGAATGGTAAAAGCCTGACCGCCGAAAAGCCTAACAAAATTACTGTTGCAAGGGTAACAAGGATCAGCCATCAGAATTTTATGATCCGGATTCAAACTACAGCCTAAAGCCAACAAAAATGCGCCCGAAGCACCCGGCGTCACAAATATCTGTTCCTGCTTTACCATGACACCGTAATGTTGGCCATAAAAACCGACAATTTGTTTTCTTAACTCGGTCAGTCCTGCGGCCGGCGTATATTTTATCTGTCCTGAAGCGATAATAGGTAAAATGGAATTTGAGATAGTATCTGGCGTTGGAAAGTCAGGTTCGCCTATCTCCATATGAATCACATCACATCCTGTTTCTTCTAATTGTTTAGCTCGCTCGAGAATCGCCATTACGTAAAACGGCGAAATGTCATCCATTCTTTTAGCGCATTGATTTATCATTGTTTTGAATCTATTATTCACCGGGCGGAAATAATAGCAATAATCCTTGCTAAGCGCCCGCTATTCTGATAAAAATGCGCAGTTTTTTATTTCATGCTTTTAGGAGTCAATGGATGAGCGATAGCAATAAAACTGATACATCACCGTTCAGTTTTAAACCGTATGAAGAGGTAGAAGGCGAAGAATACATGTGCGAAGCACAGGCTCGTCATTTCGAAACCATACTGAAGAACTGGAAATCAGATCTGATGAAGGAGGTTGATCGAACTGTTCATCATATGCAGGATGATGCTGCAAACTTCCCCGACCCCAATGACAGAGCGACTCAAGAATCTGAATTCAGTTTAGAACTTAGAACGCGTGACCGCGAACGTAAACTCATTAGAAAAATCGAACAAGCTTTAAAAGATATCGAAAGAGGCGACTACGGATACTGCGAATCCTGCGGCATTGAAATCGGCATTCGCCGCCTGGAAGCAAGACCTACAGCCACGCTATGTATCGACTGTAAGACCCTGGATGAAATTCGAGAGAAACAAATGGGATAAACCCCTTAAGCAAGTCAACTCCCATTTATATTGGCCGGTTCGCGCCATCGCCTACCGGCCCTCTCCACTTAGGCTCACTTTATACCGCTTTGGCCAGCTTCCTTGATGCGCGTCATCATCAGGGCAAATGGTTAGTTAGAATTGATGATGTCGATATCCCCAGAAATGCTCCCGGTGCTGCCGACCTTATTCTAAAAACGCTGGAAGCATTCGGATTACACTGGGATGAAACCATTTATTACGAAAGCCGGAATTTCAACCAGTATGAATCAGCACTGGCAAGACTCAAGGCTTTGAATCTTCTTTACCCGTGCACCTGCAGCAGGAAAAATCTGGCTGACTATGCCCAACATCATGGCGGCGGAGACCGGTATCCGGGGATTTGCCGGGATAAAAACTTCCATGAACAAAACGATTATGCCGTCCGCATTCGAACTGATGGCGCCTTTATTGAATTCATAGACCGATTACAAGGGGGTTTCTCCGAGAATTTGAACGCAGTGCATGGCGACTTTATCATTAAAAGGAAAGACCATTTATTCGCCTACCAACTGGCCGTTGTCGTCGATGATCAGGCGCAAGGCGTTACGCATATCGTAAGAGGCATTGATTTACTGGACTCCACCAGCAAACAGATTTTTTTGCAGACGCTTCTGGGCTATCCCCTCCCTTATTATATGCATCTGCCCATATTGGTTGATCAAAAGGGTCAGAAACTGAGCAAACAGACCTATGCCCAAGCCGTTGATCAACGCAATCCAGGCCCCGTATTATTTCATTTGCTCCAATTGTTAAAACAAGCGCCACCTGAAGAGCTTATCGATGCATTGCCTCAGGAAATTCTGCAATGGGGTATTTCTCATTGGAATCCTGCTCCATTACAATCATGGACTCAACTATGCCCATCCAATGGTTTTGTCGGGCTCAACTAATTGTCGAATCAAGGATCCATCATGTCCGAAGCTAAAACCTATCCAATTCGCCCTGAAATAGCCGCTCATGCGCATATCACAGAAAAGACCTACAACAGCCTTTATCAGCGGTCCATCAATGATACCGAGGCCTTTTGGGCTGAGCAGGCGCAGCAATTTCTAAGCTGGGACAAGCCTTTTGAAAAGGTGCTGGACTACGACTACCTAAAAGGCTACACACGCTGGTTTGAAGGCGGCCGTCTCAATGTCAGTACCAATTGCCTGGACCGTCATCTTGAAACGCGCGGCGATCAGGTCGCCATTATTTGGGAAAGTGATAATCCGGCCAATCATAAAACCCTGACGTATCGCCAGCTTCATGAGCAGGTTTGTAAATTTGCCAATGTGTTAAAAGCTCAGGGCGTCAAAAAAGGCGACCGCATTTGTATTTATCTGCCGATGATTCTGGAATCAGCTGTGGCAATTTTAGCCTGCACGCGTGTTGGCGCCGTTCATTCAATCGTATTTGGCGGATTTTCATCTGATTCCCTGAGAGACCGTATCCAGGACGCTGATTGCGGTGTTGTAATTTGTGCGGACGAGAGCATTCGCGGCGGCAAATCAATGCCTCTTAAAGCAGGTGTTGATAAGGCTGTTGACCATTGCCCCTGCGTCAAACAAGTGATCGTCATCAAAAACTCAGGCAATCCGGTAGCATGGCATGCTGAACGAGACATCTGGTATCACGAAGCCATGGCTCACGCATCAGCAGATTGCCAGGCAGAACCTATGGACGCGGAAGATCCGTTATTCATTCTCTATACTTCCGGCTCGACCGGCAAGCCAAAAGGCTTGCTGCATACCACCGGCGGCTATCTGCTTTATGCCGCCATGACACATAAGTATGTGTTTGATTACCACGATGGCGACATTTACTGGTGTACCGCCGACATAGGCTGGGTAACAGGTCACTCCTATGTGATCTATGGCCCCTTGTGTAACGGCGCCACAACACTGATGTTTGAGGGCGTGCCGACTTACCCGGAAGCGGACCGGTTCTGGCAGGTCGTCGACAAACATCAGGTCAACATTTTTTATACCGCACCCACCGCGATCCGAGCTCTTATGGCACAAGGCGACGAATTTGTCACCCGAACTCAACGCTCCAGCCTGCGTATTCTCGGCACCGTTGGTGAACCGATCAATCCGGAAGCCTGGGAATGGTATTACCATGTAGTGGGCAACAGCCGCTGCCCTATCGTCGACACCTGGTGGCAAACGGAAACCGGCGGCATTCTGATAACCCCCCTGCCCGGCGCCATAGCGCTGAAACCCGGCTCAGCCACATTGCCGTTTTTTGGCGTGATACCGGCAATCGTCGATAATGCGGGCAACATACTTGAAGGGGAAGCTGAAGGCATCTTAGTCATCACCAAACCCTGGCCAGGCCAAGCCAGAACTGTTTATGGCGATCATGGACGCTTCATTGACACTTATTTCAAAAACTTTCCCGGCTATTATTTCACCGGCGATGGCGCCAAGCGCGACAAAGACGGCTATTACTGGATCACGGGCCGGGTCGATGATGTGATCAATGTTTCAGGACATCGCATGGGTACCGCAGAGGTGGAGAGCGCATTGGTGCTGCATGAAGATGTTGCGGAGGCCGCCGTTGTCGGCTATCCGCATCCCATCAAAGGACAAGGCATTTATGCTTATGTGACGCTAAATGTAGGTATTGAGCCTAGCGAGGAATTAAGACAGGAATTGATTCAACTGGTCAGAAAGGAAATTGGCCCCATCGCTCATCCCGACATTATTCAATGGGCTCCGGGCTTGCCGAAAACCCGTTCCGGCAAAATCATGCGCAGAATCCTGAGAAAAGTCGCATCTAACGAACTGGACAGTCTGGGCGACACATCAACGCTGGCGGATCCGTCTGTCGTAGACGAAATCATCGATCACAGAGCCAACAAGTAATGGCTAAAAAAGATCAAACCTGATTCCATGGCAAAGCGGCTGAATAAATCACGGAGCATTTATTCAGCCGATTAACACCGCTTATCATCCCTTCCGGCCCAACCCATCATGGATCAGGCCATTCTTGCCTGAATTAAAACAACCTGTTCTCGAAGACCACCACGGTTTTGGGTGGAACCACATAATGAGAGCCTGGCAAAACGTGCTGCTGATCCGGTGAAACAATATCTTCAGGGGAAGCTAATGACGTATCAACAGACAAACACCAACCTCTTGATTCAATCACCGGTAATTCGATTCTCAAATCGGTATCGGCCATATTGAATGCGACATGAAGATCGGTTTCATCGGCGTCCATCCCTGCCAAAGTGAAAACCAGATGCCTGACTTCATGGTTTTCCCATTCTGGTGCCGTCCAAAGTGAAGCCCCATGCCAAGCTATATCCGGTATATTGCGTTCCGGCAAGACTTGACCTGTCAAAAAGTTCCGGCGCATCAACGATGAATGCCTTTTGCGTAAGGCAATCATCATTTTGACAAAGCGTAAAATATCGGCATTCCTTTCAGCCATTGTCCAATCCAGCCAGGTTATCGCATTATCCTGACAATAGCCGTTGTTATTGCCCCGCTGGGAATTTAAAAACTCATCCCCGGCTAACAACATCGGAACACCCTGACTCAATAATAAAACGGTAAAAACGTTTTTAACCTGCCGTCTTCTTATTGCCAATATAACCGGATCAGCCGTCTCACCTTCGCACCCGTGGTTATAACTCAAACTATTATTACAACCGTCACGGTTGCTTTCACCGTTGGCTTCATTATGTTTTTCGTTATAACTGACCAGATCGTTCAGCGTAAAGCCATCATGACAGGTGACAAAATTTATACTGCTGATGGGCAATCGGCCCTGAAACTCATATAAATCTCCGCTGCCGCAGATACGCGTCGCCAACTCCTTAATCTGACCTAAATCACCCCGGATAAAACGACGCACGACATCGCGGTAACGTCCATTCCATTCAGCCCATCGATAGCCCGGAAAGCTGCCAACCTGATAAAGCCCGGCAGCATCCCATGCTTCAGCGATTAGTTTGGTTCTGGCTAGCTGTTCAGACAGCTCGATACCCCAGAGTACCGGCGGATCATGCAAAACCGCTCCGGACTCACCTCGCGCCAGCGCACTGGCCAAATCGAAACGAAATCCGTCGACATGCATTTCTCTCACCCAGTATTCAAGACAACTAATGATGAACCGGGAAACCAAGGGATGGTTTGCATTAATCGTGTTGCCGCAACCCGTATAGTCAAGAAAGATACTCTTGTCATAAGAATCCAAGTGATAGTAAACATCACCGGCTATGCCTTTGAAATTTATCACGGGCCCGTTGGTTCCGGCCTCGGAAGTATGATTAAACACCACATCCAGAATAACGCCGATACCGGCTTGATGCAGAGCTTTGACCAGATCTTTAAACTCGATCAAATGGGTGCCTTGCTCCGGCGTCACACAAAAGCCCGGATGCGGACTAAAAAAACTATGCGTGCTGTAACCCCAATAATTTCTCAGTCCCAATGCCGCTGTACCGGAAGGCACATCTTGCTCATCGAAAGCCATCACAGGCAACAGTTCTACGTGAGTAATGCCAAGCTCTTTAAGATAAGGTATCTTTTCTATCAAGCCGGCAAAAGTGCCCGGTTTATCAACTTGAGCCGAAGGATGACGAGTAAATCCGCCAACATGCAGTTCATAAACGATCGCTTTTTGGCTTCTGATGTTATAAGGCTTGTCACCTTCCCAGTCGTATTCGTCATCAACGACAACACAACGCATCGATCTGTTGAGGTTATCACCCGGCTGACAGGCTGCGCCTCTGTCCCAGTTTTTTTGACTGATCGCTCTCGCCCAGGGATCCAATATCTGCTTTTGCTTATCAAAACGAAGTCCCCGTCCGGAAGGATCATGAGGCCCATCTATTCGCCAGGTATACCAAGTACCTACAGGCAATTCCTTGACAAAGACATGCCAGGAAAAAAATGTCCGGTTTTCTTGTTCCAAGGTAATGACTTGCGCAGGATATTCACTTTCAGAGCTTTCAAACAATAACAATTCTACCGATGTAGCATACCGGCTGAATATTGAAAAGTTCACTCCACCGCTATTCGGCTTGGCTCCAAGTGGATAAGGATTTCCAGGATTTAAACTGTACTGTTTTTTATGCATTTGTTTTTACCCTACCTGTTTGCAAGCGACTAAAATAGCATAATTTGCTATAAGGGGTTGCACTTACGTGGGTTAGAATACTCAAAATGGTTTCAATCTACAATATTGAAAATGTGCTTAACAGAGGTTAGGTAAATGCTCAGGACAATAGGACTGACAATTTTACAAAAAGCACTACACACTTCTAAAAAGATCCATACAACCTTCTAAAAAGGTTATTATTTTGAATATTATTTCATCCAGCCTAAGGTTTATGACTAAACACGCCACTTTTAGTACGTTATGTACAGCATTCATGCTATTCATGATGAACCAGACTAACGCTTCAGCAGAAAACTTATCCGACATCTACGCATTAGCACTCGAAAACGACCCCGTTCTAAAACAAAGCGCTGCTCAACAAGCCGCCAGCCTGGAATCGCGCGCGCAAGGTTTTGCCCGGTTTTTTCCGACGATATCAGTGACAGGCAGTAGTAGCCGGGACAGGTTAAATAGCAAAAAGGACACTTTTCAGGGCGCAGGCGTCCAAAACTATTGGAATAACACCGTTAACGCAAATTTAAAGCAACCGGTTTTTCATTGGGACCACTGGATTCAACTCAGCCAATCGGATAATCAGATTGCTCAGGCGGAGGCTAATTTTAAGGCGGAAGAACAGAATCTGATTGTTAAAATCAGCGAGGCTTATTTTAATGTTCTGGGTGCCCAGGATAATCTTGAATTTACCACCTCCGAAAAAAATGCCATTGCCCGACAACTTGATCAGGCCAATCAACGTTTTGAAGTGGGCATCATCGCCATCACAGACGTTCATGAGGCACAGGCCGCCCATGATCTGGCGCTCGCAAACGAAATTGAGGCGGAGAACAATCTGGACAATAAAAAAGAGGCCTTAAAAGAAATCATCGGTGAATACGAGCCCCAACTTGACCGCTTGCGCGAAGAACTGAATTTATCCAGCCCGGAACCCAAAGATATTGAGACCTGGAACCAGACTGCCAAGGAAAATAATCTCCAGATAATTGCGGCACTTAATCAAGCGGAATATGCCAGAAAAACCATTGATGTCCAAAACAGCGGGCATATGCCCCAACTGGATATTATCGGATCCTATGGTGTTTCCGATAATAGCTCAAACTTCGGCCTGCGCGGTGACACTCAAAGCATAGGTCTGCAGATCAATGTTCCTTTGTTTGAAGGCGGCATGGTGATGTCTCGAGCTCGTCAAGCCAGGCAAGAATACGAACAAGCTAAAGAAAAACTGATTGAAGCTCAGCGGGCAGTGACGCGTCAGGTAAAAGATGCCTACCGGGGCGTAATCAGCAATATCAGCAGAGTTGACGCCCTGAAAGCTTCGGTCATATCAGCAGAGAGTGCACTGGAAGCAACCGAGGCCGGTTTTGAAGTAGGTACCCGGACCATGGTCGATGTACTTGCTGAACAAAGATCACTTTACCGAGCCAAACGCGATTATGCCCGTAGCCGATACGATTATTTTATAAACTCAATCAAGCTGAAGAGCGCCTCAAGCAATCTGACGCAAGCCGATTTAGAAGCGATCGACATGGTTTTAGTCAAACCCTCGAATTAATTCTTATTGCAAAAGCGTAAAGAGAGGCCGGACTTTGCCCATGATTCGGCATCCGTAACTACTCGCCCGCTTGAAATAGAAGGTGTAGGTGATTGATTGAAAAGGCTTCTGCAACAGGGATGTTGCAGAGAGCTACAAGGTTGTATTCATGCGTCCTTTGAAATCAAGCACCTACACCCAATAAAAAAGGAAGGGGGAGCAGATACCGGCATCCGGCCTTCTTATTTTGGATTTAATCCGGTTTACAAGCCGTTACCACAGCGTTGACCGCCATACGATGCTTAAGCTCAATAGAAATAAACCCGGCTACGGCTAATTGCTCCAAAGCCGCCGTTTCGCGCATGACATGGTTTTGTGATTCATCATTAAACAGATGGACTATCCATTGCTCCAGTACATCCAATTTGTTCTCGCAAATTAAAACCTTAAAATAACCGCCGATTTCTTCTTGAACAGAGCGGGTATGCGCCTTGATATCATCCAGAGCGTATCTGTCGCCATTGATAAACTGGCCGGCAGGCTTCAAAACGCGGAAAATTTCCCGGATGACTTCATCCCTGTAGGCTTGATCAAAATTATGAATCGTATAAGCCGAGGCGACAATATCAATACTGTTTTCCTCGATATTGCGCAGTGCCGACAAAGCATCATTTCCACAAAAATCAAGTTTCCGGGCGGCCACCCATTCTTTTAAATTTTCTTTGGCTTGGTTCTGCATGATGGGTTCGTTATCAATACTGATGACCGCCAAATCGGCTCTGGACGTCAAAATTGACAAGGTGGTAATGCCGGTGCCTCCGCCCAATTCAACCACTTTGAGCGTGCCATCTTGTATTGATGAAGGGTAATGACCCACATAGTACCCCACCCATCGACTCATTTCAGTCGCTAACGGACAAATGAGTTTTAACGTTTCATAATCCTTGCCGATAGCACCCGAAAACAGGGCATCATAAGGCAGTCTCTCATTCATCAATGTTTTTCCTTTTGTCTGTTTTCATAGGCGGCCATCTGTTCAAGTGTCGCCGGCAACTGATACTTGTCTTTCCATTCGCCATACGGCATACCGTAAACCTTGTCTCTGGCTTGCTCGTATTCGATATCAATGCCTCGTTCCTTGGCAGCTTCTGCATACCACTTGGCAAGACAGTTACGGCAAAAATCGGCAAGAATCATCAATTCGATATTCTGAACTTCAGGATGATTCTGAAGATGGGTCAGTAAGCCCCTAAAAGCGGCGGCTTCCAACTCGGTTTCTATCTGCTTGTCCATAATTGACTCCAAAAAAATATGATTCTATCAGAACGGGTTTTCAGACATGTACAATACGCCTTAAAGATTTTACAATGTACTCCTATTTTCTGGTAAAACATCACCCCAAATGGAAATACATGGTTCATCCGTCAATTATGCTGCAATTCGGTCATCTGACCGGACCGTCAAGCAGACTGATGCCATACAAAACCAACCCAAAAGAGAAAAACAGACCCATTCGGCAGCTCATGAAAATCAGGCGGCCACCGAATCTCAAACGCCGGAACAAGTTGAAACATTACTGGAAGATTCCGGACTTAACTCGTTAGCCAATCCTAATCACGACTTATTCAATACACCGACTGATAACAGAACATTGAACGCCATCAAAGCTTATCACCAACAAGCCACTGCGCCATTAATTGAACAAAGGGCCAAGTTAGTGACCGGTATTGATCTTTATGCCTAACCTCTAATCATTGACTGCATGAAACAGCTTTTAGAATTCTTCCCCATCATCCTGTTTTTTATCGCATACAAGCTTTATGACATTTATATCGCGACTGCAACTGTCATAGTCGCCACAATCATTCAGGTTGCCATTACCTGGCTCAAATACCGTAAAGTAGAGAAAATGCAGTGGATTACGTTAATCCTGTTGGTCGTTATGGGCGGAGCAACCATCTACTTGCAAAATGAACAGTTTATCAAATGGAAACTATCCATCATTGAATGGTTATTTGGCCTGGCCTTTTTAGGCAGTCAATTCTTCGGTGAAAAACCGTTCATAGAGCGCATCATGTCAGCCAACCTTGACCTGCCCAAAGTCATCTGGAAACGGCTGAATCTGATGTGGGCGCTGTTTTTTATCAGCGTGGGTTTTATCAATCTCTATGTCATGTTCCGATTCAACACCGATGACTGGGTTAATTTTAAAACGTTTGGCGTTCCGGCACTGATGGTTATATTTATCGGCCTGCAAATGGTTTATCTTTACCGCTATGTCCCTGATAACAAGGAGTAATTTGTGCTATATAGCATTATCTGCGTCGACGTTGAAAACAGTCTGGACAAACGCTTAAGTGTGAGATCCGATCATTTAAAAAGATTGGAAACACTACAAAATGAGGGCAGACTCGTCCTGGCCGGACCGCATCCTGCCATTGATGCTGAAAACCCCGGAGAAGCAGGATTTACAGGAAGCCTGATTGTCGCCGAATTCGACAGCCAATCCGAAGCCGAGGCCTGGGCTGCTGAAGATCCCTATATACATGCCGGCGTCTATGCCAACGTTTCAATCAAACCATTTAAAAAGGTATTTCCCCAATGATCACTGAGCTGATTAAAAAAGTATTAACGGCTGAACTCCAACCCGAGCAATTAGAGATTATCGATAACAGCGCTGCCCATGCCGGCCATGCCGGCGCGGCATCCGGTGGCGGACATTATCACGTCACTATTGTTGCGGATGCTTTCGAAGGCAAATCGATGGTCCAACGCCATCAATTAATTTATAAAGCCCTGGGCGACATGATGAAACAACAGATTCATGCCTTGGGTATAAACGCAATTTCCCCATCTGAATATACAAAGGAAGCTATAAATGAATAAAAGAATCATTCCATTACTGCTCGCTGGTTCAGGCCTGTTAGCTGCATGTGATGCACAGCAGCAAGCATCCGCTCCGGCTGTTCCTGTCGTCAATAAAGCCGATGCTGTTGCCGAAGTTAACGGTCAATACATCAGCAAATCTGCATTGGCCAATCTGGAAAGTGAAATTGCAGAACGCAGCCAAGGACAAACTTTTCCCAAAGACAAACTGGTAGAAGAACTTGTTCAGCGCGAATTATTGGTGCAGGAAGCCCTGAAAAAACAATTGGATAAGTCGCCTGAAATTGTCGAAAAACTGGAGCAGGCAAAAAGATCGTTACTGGCTCAAGCGGCATTGCAAGACTACTTAAAAACCAAGCCGATTACTGACGAAGAAATGAAGGCCGAATACGACAAGAATGTCGGTGGCGCGAACAGCATGGAATACAAAGCCAGCCACATTCTGGTTAAAACCAAAGAAGAAGCTGAAAAACTGATTCAACAGTTGGACAAAGGTGCCAATTTTAAAGAATTGGCCAAAAAGAACTCCACTGACCCGGCAGGCGCCGAAGGTGGAGATCTAGGCTGGTTCGTACCGACTCAAATGGTACCGCCTTTTTCTGATGCCGTGGTCGCACTGGAAAATGGAAAATATACCAAAACACCTATCGAAACCCAGTTTGGCTGGCATGTGATCTTGCGTGAAGATGCTCGCGCCCAAGCTGTTCCGCCATTAGAAGCCGTCAAAGAACAATTGGTACCGTTCTTACAACGTCAACGCATTCAAACCATGCTGGAAACATTGCGCAGCCAGGCTAAAGTAGAAATATTACTTCCAAAAGAAGCACCACAAGCTGAGCCAGCACCTGCATTAGAGCCGCCTGCAGCAGATGCGAGCCCAGAACAAGCCGCGCCCCCAGCCGACACAAGCGCTCCTGCAGAAGCTCAACCGGCAGAGACTAAACCCGCTGAACCCGCAGCCGATGCTGCAAAACCGGCTGAAGCAGAGCCCGCAATGCCTGCTGAAGCAGATGCTGCAGCGCCACAACCCGCTGATGCTGGCGAAGCAAAACAGTAATAGGTCCAAGATCCAAAGCGGAAAAGAAATTCAACTGAATTTCTTAAAGGAGCGCAGAATCATCTGCGCTCCTTGCTTTAAATAAATCTCACCGGGCTATTAGCTTAAAGACACACATCAATCGGCACTGACCGCTCTTCTATTTGAGCGTTTCCAGGGACTCGCCTCAAAGCATTTTCTCCACATATTGAATGATCATCTGCACCGTCCGGTTACCCCGGTATTCATTGATATCCAGCCGGTAAGCAGCATTGACTTTTCTTACTCCCAGCCACTGTTCTGGCTGTTCTATAAAAAAGACAATCGCATCGATCAACTGTTGACCTGCAGTTTGCCGCAGAACGAGCTTCAAGTGATGCTGACCGACAATACGCGCTTGAATCACGTCAAATAAACCATGGAAAACCGGTTCAGGAAACTCCTGCCCCCAGGTTGCCGCATTCAGCACCAGCTCGGCAAATTCAAGCGTCAACTCGGTGTCAGCCAACTCTCCATCCGAGTAAATTTTTTGTTCGAGATCCATGGACGATAAACGCCTGGCCACCATTTCGTCAAAGGCCAGTGAAAACGGAGGAAAATCATGCATTTTAAGCGTCAACCCGGCCGCCATGGCATGCCCGCCAAATTTGCTCAGCAAGTGTGGATGAGCCGCCGCCACATCACTTAACACATCCCGAATATGCACGCCGGGTATCGAACGCGCCGAACCTTTAATTTCGCCCTGCCCTGACGGAGCAAAGGCAACCACAGGCCGGTGCAGCTTGTCTTTGATCCTGGACGCTAAAATTCCTATAACACCCTGGTGCCAGTTGCCATCGTATAAACAAACGCCGGAAGGCAGATGCCGCTCGTCCAGCGCTTTCATCTCGCTTAACAGTGCCATCGCCTCAACTTTCATCTGGCCTTCAATTTCCCGTCTGTCGCTGTTCAGATCATCAAGCTGCAATGCAATATCTTTTGCCAGCGCATCATCGTTCGTCAACAAACATTGAATGCCCAGCGACATATCGTCCATGCGGCCGGCTGCGTTAAGCCTGGGACCTAAAGCAAAGCCCAAATCCGAGGCGGACAGCGAGTTTAAATTACGTCCGGATACTTCAATTAAGGCTTTAATGCCAGGACTGCATTGGCCGGAGCGAATTCTCAGCAAGCCCTGATGCACCAGAATACGATTGACCTGATCCAGCGGCACGACATCAGCAATGGTTCCTAAAGCGACATAATCCAATAACTGAGCCAGATTGGGCTCTTTGATGCCTTGCTTTTCAAACCAGTTAAGCGTGCGTAGACGGCTTCTTAAGGCCATCAACACATAAAACATGACGCCCACACCCGCCAACGCCTTACTTGGAAAAAGCTGACCGGGCAAATTGGGATTGACTATCGCATCGGCTGCGGGCAACTGATCGCCGGGTAAATGATGATCCGTAACCAGCACTTTTATACCCAGCGCTTTAGCGGCTTCAACCCCGTCAATGCTGGAAATGCCGTTATCAACGGTGATGATCACATCGGGCGACTGCTGATTAACCAAGGCGACAATTTCAGGCGTTAAGCCGTAGCCGTATTCAAACCGGTTGGGGACAACGAAAGAAACAGGACCCGCGCCCAGCAATTGCAGACCTTTGATTGCAACCGCGCAACTGGTGGCCCCATCGGCATCAAAATCTCCAACTATCGTAATTTTTTGCTGCTGCGTCAGAGCCATCACCAAATGATCAACCATTTGGGTCATGCCGTTTAATGCTGTGGGGGAAGGCAGATGCGCCAAAGTGCGGTCCAGTTCTTCAACCGATTTAACACCGCGACTTTTGAAAATGCGCTGTAAAACAGGATGAAAATCGTCTAATTGCAGGCGCTTGTTGAGGACAGGCCTGGGTAATATGTTCTTTTTTACGCCTTGATAATACATGCTGCTCAATAAAAAAGCCGGCAAAAGCCGGCTTTGATCATAGGTTTAAAGCGTCTCAAAGATTATCCAGAATGGCTTTTTTAACCGAATACAAATCAGCGTCGATAGTGACCGGATGAGCATCCTTACATTGGTTGATAGCCACATCAGGGTCCTTGATACCGTTACCCGTCAAGGTACATACAATCGTACTGCCTTCAGGAATTGCGCCGGTACTGATATCGTGCAAAGCCCCCGCTATTGAAGCAGCGGAAGCCGGTTCACAAAAAATACCTTCATTCTGACTGAGCAGTTTTTGAGCGACCAGAATTTGTTCGTCGGTAAAAGACTCAAACCAGCCTTCGGATTCTCTTTGCGCGGCCCAAGCCATATCCCAGGATTGCGGGCGTCCGATGCGGATAGCCGTGGCGATTGTTTCGGGATTATCGACCATTTCACGCGCCACAAAAGGCGCAGCACCAGCCGCCTGATAGCCGCACATCACCGGTCGCTTTTTAGTGACCGCTTTCAGCCCGCCGATATCGGATGAATATTCTTTATAACCTTTCCAATAGGCCGTAATATTACCGGCATTACCCACCGGCAAGCAGTGATAGTCGGGAGCATCACCCAACTCATCGATAATCTCGAAAGCCGCTGTTTTTTGTCCTTCGATTCTGAACGGATTGATCGAATTAACAATGGCCACAGGCGCATGCTCCGCCACTTCTTTGACCAGTTGCATGCCTTTGTCAAAATTACCGTTGATTTGAATGATCTGGGCACCGTACATCAACGTTTGAGCCAGTTTACCCAACGCAATCTTGCCATCGGGAATCAATACGAAAGCCTTGATCCCGGCACGCACAGCATAAGCGGCAGCGGAAGCTGAGGTATTGCCGGTAGACGCGCAAATGATAGCCTGACTGCCCTGATCGACCGCTTTGGTAACCGCCATCGTCATGCCGCGGTCTTTAAAAGAACCGGTAGGATTAAGCCCCTCAAACTTGACATAAATCGTAACGTCTTTTCCGATCAAGCGGGGAATATTTTCCAGGCGAATCAACGGCGTCCTGCCTTCGCACAGACTGATCACGCGCGTATCCTGGGCGACGGGCAACCTATCTCTGTAATGTTCAATTAAACCGGTATAGCGTTTATGTTGTGACATTGTTTTCTTATCCCAAAGTTTCTAAACGGATGCGGTTAACTTTTCCGCTTACCGTGACTAATTTTTCGATTTCAGTAATAGCCGCATTCAGTTCGTGCTCTAGCGTGTTTTGAGTCAGCATGATAATCGGTACAGAACTTTTTCCGGCAGGCGGCTCTTTTTGAATAATCGCTTCAATACTGATTTGGTGCGAAGCCAGAATCCGCGTGACATCGGCCAACACACCCGGTTTGTCTTCTGCATGCAGACGCAGATAATAAGCCGTATGGAACTGATCAGGCGCAAGAATGGGGATATCGGCCAGGGAGTCAGCCTGAAAGGCCAAATGCGGCACACGATTTTCAGGATCGCCGGTCATCGCTCTAACCACATCGATCACATCGGCCACAACCGAAGAAGCCGTCGGTTCAGCCCCGGCTCCGGCGCCATAATAAAGCGTAGGTCCTACCGCATCGCCTTTGACTAAAACGGCGTTCATGACACCATCCACATTGGCGATAAGCCGGCGATGAGGAATCAGCGTAGGGTGTACGCGCAATTCGATACCTTCGGCTGTTTTTCTGGCAATGCCTAAATGCTTGATGCGATAACCTAATGCTTCGGCGTATTCGACATCGGCGCGGGTAATTTGGGTAATGCCTTCGGTATAGACCTTGTCAAACTGCAAGGGAATACCGAAAGCGATGGAAGCCAGAATGGTCAGCTTATGCCCCGCGTCTATGCCTTCCACATCAAAAGTCGGATCCGCCTCGGCGTAACCCAAAGCCTGCGCTTCCGCCAGCACATCGGCAAAATCGCGGCCTTTATCCCGCATCTCGGTCAGAATAAAGTTACCGGTGCCGTTGATGATGCCGGCCACCCACTGAATTTGATTACCGCTTAAACCTTCGCGAATCGCTTTTATTATCGGAATGCCGCCCGCCACTGCCGCTTCAAACGCAATCATTACGCCTTTAGCACTGGCATGAGCAAAAACTTCATTACCGTGTAACGCAATCAATGCCTTATTTGCCGTTACGACATGCTTACCCTGCTCTATGGCTTTTAGCACCAGCGTTTTGGCCAGGGTAGTGCCCCCGATCAATTCCAGCACAATATCAATCTCAGGATCATTGATGATGTCAAATGGATCGGTGGTCAGGCTAATCCCTTGCGTATCGCAGATGCGATCCCGGTTCAGATCACGAGCCGATGCCCGGGTGATGATAATCTCCCGCCCTGCTCTGCGGGCAATCTCCGCTGCGTTTCGTTTCAATACATTGACCGTACCGCCACCGACGGTACCCAATCCTAAAACACCTACTTTAACCGGTTTCAATGTGTACTCCTGAATGATGAGAGCCGTTCCTGTTAAAACAAAAAATTATATGAGGTTGTCCTTTTTGAACATATTTCTAATCCCGCGAATGGCCTGGCGCGTTCTGTGCTCATTTTCAATCAAACCAAAACGGACATGGTCGTCTCCGTATTGACCAAATCCTATACCTGGAGACACGGCCACTTTGGCATCAACCAGCAATTTTTTAGAAAATTCCAACGATCCCATTGCCTTATACGGTTCAGGAATGGGTGCCCAGACAAACATGGTCGCTTTGGGTTTCGGAACCGGCCATCCCGCCGAGGTCAAGCCTTCACACAAGACATCACGGCGTTTTCTGTACATCTCGGCAATTTCAATCAGGCAATCCTGAGGGCCTTCCAAAGCGGTAATCGCAGCAATCTGAATCGGCGTGAACGTGCCGTAATCCAGATAAGATTTGATTCTGGCCAATGCGCCGACCAGTTCTTTGTTGCCGCACATAAAGCCGACACGCCAGCCGGGCATATTATAACTTTTCGATAAGGAGAAAAATTCTACGGCCACATCGGTAGCGCCTTTCACCTGGAGAATTGAAGGCGCTTTATATCCATCAAACACGATATCGGCATAAGCAATATCCTGAACCACCCAGATCTTGTGCTCTCTGGCAACGGCAATAATTTTTTCAAAGAAATCCAGTTCCACACATTGCGTGGTTGGATTGCCCGGAAAATTAAGAATTAACATTTTAGGCTTGGGCCACGAATCAATAATGGCTTTATGCAGCTCGTCGAAAAAATCAACACCCGGCACCAGAGGTACATGGCGTACATCGGCACCGGCAATGACAACGCCGTAAGGATGTATCGGATAAGCCGGATTAGGTACCAGAACTACATCACCAGGGCCCAGCGTGGCCAAGGCCAAATGCGCCAGACCTTCTTTGGAGCCTATCGTCACAATCGCTTCGGTATCGGGATCCAAATCAACGTCGAACCGGGTTTTATACCAATGACATATTGCTTTGCGTAAGCGAGGTATGCCTTTAGAAACCGAATAACGGTGGGTATCAGGTCGTTTCGTAGCTTCCACCATTTTGTTGACGATATGATCCGGCGTCGGTTGATCCGGGTTACCCATACCGAAATCGATAATATCTTCCCCGGCCGCTCGCGCTTTCGCCTTTAATTCATTAACAATGTTAAAAACATAAGGAGGTAAACGACTTATTCTATGAAATTGTTCCATCAGCGGCTCGGTGCAAGAATCGATATTAAATGAAGAAAAAAGACCGCCTAAGGTACTGTTTATCAATGATGGTGTCAATTGATGTCTTTGACTTCAGCGGCATGATCGGTGTTATAAATCGTGCGCTGAAAATCAAGGCTTAACAATTTTTGAACACGGTTCTTGTGATGTGAGAGTGAATCCTATCAATCGCTTAAAAGCAATCCCCGTATTCCATGATCAGCAAGCGGCAATCAAAGAAAGTATTAGGGTAATAGGCACTGATCACCCAACGCAAAAAACATTCAAACAAAAAGAACAGTGTCATCGCCCGAGCACTACTGCTAGCCAGCTTGAATTGTGTATGGCCTGAACATCGCCAAACAGAAGTAATCCACCATATGGAAGGCAATAGCAACATCCCGTGCACGGTTTTCCAGCTGGCAATGGTGTAGGTCACATTCATCACCCGATAATCGATGTAATAAAAGGCCCCATTAACAAAAATAAAAAATGGCCAGAAGGCCCGCTTCAAAGGCGCCTCACCTAACCAGGTCGCCAGAAGATACTGATAGAAACTGCCTCCGGTCTGAACCGGCCACTCCGTTTTAACTTCGGGCGTGTAAAAATGAACCAGACAAAAGATCGCCACCAGCAAAATAGTGACTTCAATGGGGCTCAAGAAATTTGTATAGGTAAACAAAGTTGTTAACGTAGTGATAAACATAATTCTCCTACTGTTTAGTACCGATTACACCAACCCCAAAAATCAGCTGGAAAGCATTTGATTCAGCTCATGCCAAGCCTGAAACAGAATGCAATAGTGTTTAAAAAAGCGGTGGCTCGCTGACGATCTCAACTTTTTCGTCAACCTGTTGTTCTTGCTCGATTTTGCTTTTTTCCTGCTGGGAAAAATAAGTACCTGTCATCAGGAATGCCATGATCAGCAGGTAAATTACCGCTGCAATCCGCCTTACTTTAAGTGCCTCGTCAACTTCTTTCATAATTGTCCAATCTTAACCTAGATTTGTTGATGATAAGCGCCTCCCGGCGTCTATTGATTTGATTCAGAGTCCCACCTGGGTCCCGTTTGGACGCGCCGAACATTGGCGTCCTCAAAAACCCGGTATACCGATTTTTTGAATTTTAACAGCATTATCACCTTCCTCATAAGCCAGTAACTTACCTTCTTTTTTCCAAATTCGAAAAGCCAGCGCATAAGTCAGCACTCGGATTGGATAATCTCTAGGCAAAATCTGTAAATAAGGTTGAATGGTCGCAAAATCGGTAACACCGTATTGTTTCATGATAAACCGCAGCCCGCCGTTTTGAGGACCTATGTTATAAGCCAGCAAACCCAGAAACAAATCGCCGTGCATGTCATTTAAATAGTGTTTGAGGGTCGCTGCCGCCAAAAAGGCATTGTGTTTATGATTTTCCAGATCCAGATGAGCGCCCTTCAATTCACTTTTTGCAGCGGATTTGACAGACTCGGGAACCCGCGTGATTTGAAATAAACCATGCCCCCCATCCTGGCTGGTTCTCGGTACAAACGAAGACTCGGCTGCAGCTACACCTTTAAGCAAATCGGCATCCACATCAAAACGCCTGGCCGCCTCATTAATATCGCTATCAAATGAGCCACCCCGCTCAACCAGCTTAATCAGTTGTGCAGGCCCCATGCGGCGGTAAGCGGCATAAACCTGATGGCCAATCGTGGTCCGCCTGACTTCCTCTTTACCGCCGACCAGCGTTTTGAAATGGCCGTAAGCGTCAATAAATCCGGCCTGACCGACCGACCAGTAAACCAGTGCCAAACAACTTGTCGAAACCAGAAAAATGACAACAGGCGCCCGCAGGCTAAGCCATTTGCGTAAGCGCCACCATCCAACCAGTAATAAACCGCCTATCAACACAATCAACAACACACCAACTGCAAACGGCAGCATATGGGTCAAAAAGCCGGTTCCGGTAAACCGCTGCGCGGACCAACCCAACACAAAAATGATAAAAACCAGACCTAAACCCGATAATCCGGCACATTCAACAGACAACAACAGAAACTTTTGACCCCATGATGAAGTGCGAGGCTTTTTATTGACTTTAGACGGCTTTTTTTTAGCGGTACGCGGCCCCTGGATGGATTTGCGAGGCGGTTTCAACGGAACCGGAACCTGCTTTGTTAAGGCTTTTGGCTTGATCATGAATGCTTGAATTTTGACTGTTCTTGATTGCGATTTCACCGCAAATTGTGCTTAAGGTAGGTCAGAATCATGAGCAAATCGAAAGCAGTGACAATGGAATAACCACAATTAAAAATATGTGGATCGTGTTTGATGATTTTTTACCTCGATGGAATTACCGGGCTCTGCCTCAAGGCCGATTTTTTCGGGAAGAAATTTTTGACGGAATTCTAAGCACCGGTGAAGTTTATTGCAATGCGCTATTCAGGCTTACAGCTAATGCAGCAAAATCAAATGCACCTCTGCACCGGGGCGCGTAGTGTCGTACCGGCTTTCCAACAGCAAACGCTTCCGCCAAGCGGATGTCACTGCGTATGCCTGGCAGCACTCTGTTTGCGCCAAACTGCCTGGAAACTTCACCCGTAATAATGCGGTGCTGGCAAATATGCTGAGTAACCATCATCGGAAGAAAACCGAGTATTTTAAGATCGGTATTGGCTCCCGACATCACTTTAAATAAAACCCGCACCAATTGCCGCATCCCCTCATAAGAAAGTTGATGGGGAACATAAGGGACCAACACCCAATTTGCCGCATGAAGTGCATTGAGGAGTAAAACGTCCAAAGAAGGCGGGGTATCGAGTATTACCACATCAAATTGGTCCGCAATTTCTTTGGCTTTAAGTGCTTGAGAGAGCAGTTGAACATCACGCAAACCGCTGCCGTGTTCAAATAACTGATCGGCAGGCAGCAGAGATAAATTGGTAAAAGAAGACTTTAGGATGGCTTGGTGTATTTCAGCATCGGGAGCTACAAATAAATTATGTACCGTCTGTTGAATGTCCGTCACCGCCTTTATTCCCAGTCCTATGGCACAATGACCTTGCGAGTCCAGGTCCACCAGCAATACGCGTCGTCCAAGGGCAGCCAGTTCGGCCGCAAAATTAACTGATGCCGTTGTTTTGCCAGTGCCTCCTTTGCGATTGGAAACAGCAATAATCTGGGGTGTAGAGTTCATGTCTGATCAGGCCAAGGCTTGACGTATTGCTTGACGCAGATCATTTCTTGTAAAGGGTTTGGCTAAAGTTGACTTAACGCCAATCAACGTAGCCGATTCCAGATTGAATTCAGCACTGATGGCTCGTCGTCCCCCTGACATTGCGATGATCGGTATATCAACTGACAGGTTGGAAAGCTCCATGATCAATTCAATACCGTCTTTATGGGGCATGATAATATCCGTGATGATTAAATCCGGCCTCAATTGTTGACTCAATCGCACACCTTCGTCACCGTCGTGAGCGATGGTAACGCGATGGCTATCCTGAGTCAGCATCTGCACCAGCATGCCGCGGAATTGTTCGTCATCTTCAACGACCAGTATATGGGCCATTTTTAATTCCTCATCTGTTGACTGGGGCACATCTATTGTGCATCTCTGTTTAGGGTCAGGGTAAACTTGTCCGCCAAAGGTAAAAAGATCTTGAATTCGGTTCCTGGATTGTCAGTCTCATAGCGGCTTTGGACAGTAATATTGCCACCCAGTTGCGTGACTATTCCATGCACAACGGAAAGGCCCAGTCCGCTACCCTTATTCGGTGCTTTGGTAGTAAAAAAAGGCAGAAACATGCGGTCTTGAACATCAGGAGGAATGCCGTGGCCACTGTCTTTTACCGTCAGGCAAACAGCATTCGTGCACGTTTCATGCTCACGACTGGCGAGATTGCAGAATTCGAGTGATACGAACAAATGACCTTTATGATTCATCGCGTCAGCGGCGTTAATGCACAAGTTCATTACAACTTGTTGTAATTGCCCCGGATTAGCCAAAATCAACGCATTATCCAGGTCAGATTTAAAATGGATTTCCATGTCCGGTTTACAGGAAACGCTTAACAACGATAGC
Organism: Methylicorpusculum sp.; assembly: GCF_030651835.1. Classification (GTDB taxonomy): domain Bacteria; phylum Pseudomonadota; class Gammaproteobacteria; order Methylococcales; family Methylomonadaceae; genus Methylicorpusculum. The sequence goes on from NZ_JAUSBX010000087.1 coordinate 55,983, forward strand.
GTTTCTTTGACTTGCGAAACCACATCAACCTCAATTAAGTTGGTCGGACTTTGTCGGGCGAATGTCAACAATCGGTTGACTATATCCCGGGCCCTAAAGCCGGCAATCAATACCTGATCAATATGCCCTTGTCCGGTTGACCCCACCTCAAGTTCATCACCAGCCAATTCGGCGAAACCAACAATGCTACCCAATATGTTATTGAAATCGTGAGCAATCCCCGCAGCTAAAGTGCCCACTGCCTCCAAACGTGACTGCTCAAGCCGGGAGATGATCATAGCCTGATAACGGCGCTCCATTTGTTCACGAAATGCCATTCCATAAGCCATGGACATTTCCATAAATGGTTTTGTGATTCGTTCAGCCACTTTAGCAAACGGCAAATCTGGATACATAGCAGCCAGTCGGACGATCGCATCGTGATGGATTTGAATGACCTCATCAGGTGGTGTCATCTCCTCCATCAGGCTACGCCCCAAGTCAAAAGCCTCAGATAAATTAAGTTCAACCAACTCAGAATCGTCAGCAAATACCACTTGTTCAAGTATCCGGAAATAGCTATCGGCAATATGTTTCATACCGGATTCAACGCAGCGAAGGATTCATAACGGTAAATCAAAACTGCGGCATCATCTTCAGGTTTTGCCCAACGGTCCAATATGGCTTGTGCTTCGTCAAGAGAAGACCGGTCTGAGTTATCAAGAAGTTCATGTATGCCAATATCTTCATTCAATCCATCAGAAAACATCGCCAGGACTTCGCCGGGATTGATTGAGATTGATTCGAAAATAAGTTTTGAATAACCTGAGCCGACAATGCCCCGGGTTGCGCCGAATCGCAAAGTACGTGATTTTCCAATAAGGACCACACGAATATTACCAACCGACCCGATGGTCATACGGTTTGCTTCGGGCTCAATCATAGCTAAAGCCAATGCGGCTCCACGGGTGTCATGAAGCCGCTTATTACACTGTTCGAAAATCTCTTCGCAACTGTATCCAAGGTGATCATTTATGCCATTTATTGCCGCTGTAGCCGCTTTCGCGGCCTCTGGCCCATGGCCAAGTCCGTCAGCGACAGCCATTAAAATACGGCTACCGGTCGTCCACCATCCACATTGGTCTCCACAGTCACTTTCACCCTGGAATGGACGTGTCGCATAACCGATTTTCACAGCCATTTATAGGCCTTCACAACAGTTCCTATGCCGACCTGACTTTCAATTATAAATTCGTCCATAAGCCGCTTGACTCCGGGTAATCCGCAACCCAATCCGCCAACTGTGCTATAGCCGTCCTCTAATGCCTGTTCGACATCAGCAATACCCGGTCCGTTATCGGATGAGATAAGCGCTATGCCGGGGCGATCAGTCATCTCATCCATTTCAAGTACACCTCCTCCGGAATGAATAAACAAATTAGAGGCTAATTCAGAGGCGGCGGTTGCTAAATAATATCTTTGAACCCTTGCAAATCCGAGCGCTTTTGATTTAAGTCTGGCTTGGCGTGATGCCTCGGCAATATCTGATTCACAAAGCACTTGAACAGATACTTTGCTCATGGCCGCTGCCTGATCAGGTTGATGGTAATACGTGTTAGCCCCGGCTCAGATTCGACGGCGAATTTATCCATTAATCTGCGGGTTCCAGGCAAACCGGCACCCAATCCACCACTGGTGCTGTAACCGTCCTGCATGGCTTTGTCGAGATTGCCAATCCCTGGACCATGGTCCTCTACCAGCACTTGAATACTTATCTCCTTAATATCTGACGTATCGGTTATCTCGCAAAAGCCGTTTCCTGCATATTGCATAACATTACGCGTCAGTTCAGAGACAGCCGTCGCCAATCGCGCCTGATCGGCAAGTCCGAAGCCGATACTGCCGGCCAGTTGGCGAACAATTCCTCGAGCTGAAACAATATCGGCCATATTGGAAATAGCCAGCCTTTCAGACGGTCCGGTTTGTAGCATCGTCATCCCCCCAGTTTAAAGCGGTGTCACCACGGGTAGAAATTCGAGCATTCAATATTTTTAAGCCTTGATCAAGATTGAACGCGCAATCAGCACCGATCAGGTCCCGGCCCATTTCAACCAATGTCATGGCGACATAGGGTTGAATTCCACAGATAACAACTTCGGCACCCAGTAAACGAGCCATGCTGGCGGTATCGTTAATAACGCGTGCCATGAATGAATCAACCACATCCAGACTGGTGATATCGATTGCAACTCCAAGCGCTTCGGTCTCGGCAATTTTACAAACCAGATCATTTTGAAACTGCAACGCATCGGTATCCGTCAAGTCAATCTGGATCGATGAAAGTAAAATTCTACCTAATCGCAGAATAGGGATTTTCACGGGCGGTCTCCACCGATAGGCACAATCCGTCTACCCACAATTTGCAAAGCTTCAGCAAATCCGGCCCGCAGTGTTGCTCTACTGATCACATTGGCAAAACTGACGCCCAGCTTGGTTAGGGTTTGTGCGGCTTCCGGACTGATGCCTGTCATGATGATGCGGGAACCCAATAATTGAGCGGCATCGACTGCTTTCATAATGTGCCGGGCTACACTGGTGTCAAATACGGGTACTCCAGTCACATCGATAATGGTGACGCTGGCTTCGTGATTGGAAATGGCTTCCAGCATCCGCTCAGTAAATTGCCGGGCGCGAATGGTGTCGATAACACCGACTAAGGGCAGCATAATTACGTTGTTCCATAACAAAATAACCGGCGTGGACAGTTCCATCAAGGATAGGCTCTGCTGGGAAATAACTCTTTCCCGTGCTTCCACGTAGGCCTCGAATGTGAGCAGCGACAAGCGATCAAGCACATCATCTACCGCGCGCAAACAGACGGAAAGATCATTGGTCGATTCACTCAATGTTTTTACCAAATGCTGAGTGAGTACATTTTTTAAGGTAATAATATATTGGGCCGTGTCTACCGGTTTTATACCTTTCTTGGCTCTTTCTATACTCAGTTCTTTGGCAAACAGTCCCAGCACACTGTCAGCGGTTACATTAGGCGGGGCGTCTCCTTCGTGAGATGCAAAGGTATATGCAAGCTCTCTAATCAAGGTGTCGATCTGCCGTCGCAGTTCATTTTCAGTCACTAGATTAGGGTATTGCTGCGCCCATACTCGCATAATTTCTGTCAGCCATTCTTCACTGATAGAAGCGTGGTTTAGGTCAAGTAACGTTTTAATCGGGGCAAGTGAATGAGTAGTCATAGGCTTCAATAATAATTAATTCAAAACAATTCGAGCTTTGGTAAGCCCTCATCGTCGTTTGAGGTGTTGGTGGAAGCGGGCGCGTGGCGGCGCTCAGTAGAAAGATATTCATCCAGCACATCATTCATCTTCATTGGAAGCTCGAGCATGCCGGCATCGGGAGTATTGATATCCCGGATAAAAATTTGAAATAGTTCATTGCGTTTATCAATAGCTATATCCATGCGTTCAATGCGTTGCTTAACGACATCCTGAAACTGAATAAGACCCAGAATTTCAACAATCTCGGCAGCAAGATCAGTATTGTGAGACGTTACGACAGAGAAAAGTGTTTTGTAATATTGACGCAAATCTTCATAATTTCCCTGTAAATTCAGTATTGAGTCTATCACTTTGCTTGAATCATTCATTTGCTGAGCTGACTCTTCCAAAAAGTTAAATTTGAGCCCGTTTTGCATCGTGTGTTGGGCGCTAGACAGGCCTTTTTCTATCATGGTAGCGGCTTGAGCCGACCGGTCGGAGAGCTTACGAACTTCATCCGCAACAACAGCAAAACCACGGCCGAATTCACCGGCTCTGGCGGCCTCAATCGAGGCATTGAGGGCCAGTAAATCAGTTTGCTTGCTGATCTCTTTGATCACGTCAACCAATTTGACCAGATTGTCAATTTCCTTGCCCGCTTCACGCAATATCTCCATATCCTTGTTGATACGACCGGGCAACTCTTGCATAAATTGGCCAATCTGAGTGATGAATTTAACGCTTTCGCCGAATTCCTGCTCCATATCTCCGGCTTTCATATTTGAATTTTTGAGGTACGACACGAGGGTATTAGCCGCATCACTGAGCTTTCGCACTTTGATAATTAACATCATCGCAGCCTGCTCAGTCTCACCTACCACACCTTTAAGCTGAACACCGATAGCCTCATCAATACTTAAATGCTTTTGGATGATTTGGGAAGCCTGTTCAGCCGGGTGGATTGCCTTGTCGGCAATATTTTTAAGATAGGTTTCTTTTAAAAATTCGCGCCGGGATGCCAAACGAAACAGATTCAGATTAACGCCGATAAGGATAATCGATACTATTGCCAGGAGTACAATGCTCTGCATGCCACCCAAAATCCGGCTTAATTCACTATGAAAAAGCAGGGCGAATAAACCCATCAATACAAATAGCATCACTGCAGTAAATGAATGCCACCAGAGATCTTTCCCGGTAATGATAGGCCGATCAGCATTATCGATATCTGGATTCATTGTTCTAGGCTCCCGGTAATACCTGCTTGATGATTTTTATCAATTCGGCTCCGCCCACCGGTTTTACCAGCCAGCCTGTAGCGCCCAGTTTCTTGGCTTCATCACGTTTGGCTTGCTGGCTTTCGGTTGTCAGTATCAAGATAGGGATAAAGCGGAATCCCGGAAAAGACCGGATATTCTGAATCAACTCTATACCATTCATATTAGGCATATTGATGTCAGTAATCACCAGATCCGGTTTTAAACCACTTTTAAGCTTAGCCATTGCCTTAACGCCGTCTTCCGCTGACTGAACAATAAATCCGGCGATTTCCAGATTACTTTTGACACTCATAATCATGGTTGCGGAGTCGTCTACAATCAATATTGTTTTTGCCATGTCGTAATCCTCAGGTATTTTTTAGGGCTGATTCCAGCCATGCACGCAGATTGGTATTTTTAGGCCATGCCGAAATAGCCGGCTTTACAGCCATCATGACTTGTAAGTTGGCAGTATGCAGATGATTACAATTGGCAAGATTCAGCCGGTTCTTGGGGTATTTTATTAACCATTCAAGCAAGCCTTCTGCCTCTTCGATACTTACGTTATCCTGTAATACCGCTATTTTTTTTTGGTAAATTATGGGCACTATATAAGCTCCTTTGGATTCAAGACCATTAAGACCGAACCGTCGCCCAGCAATGCAGAGCCTGAATAGCCACCCAGTCCACCTAAAATGCCGGCCATGGGTTTAAGGATAATGTCTACGGTTTCTCGAAAGTCATCGACCATAATGCCGACATGTTCATCATTAATACGAACGACCAAAGTAGCCATCTCATTTTCTTCATTAGCGCGAGGCTGCGTATCCATTCCCAACAATTCGTTAAGCGCCAATAGCGGAACAATCCGACCTCTTAAAACTGTCGTCAGGTGTTTTTTAATGGTTCGTATTGTTTTGTTGGGTACACGGACGGTTTCAACCACCATATCCATTGGTACACCAAAAATCTGGTTATCAAATTCAACGATCATGACATTGGTAACCGCCATTGACAGCGGCAGAGAAAGTCGGATACGGGTACCTTTTCCTACTTCGCTTTCCAGGTTGATAGTGCCGTTGACCTTTTCGATTGCGCTGCGAACGACATCCATTCCCACACCTCTCCCTGATAGGTCTGAAATAACCTCAGCCGTAGAAAATCCAGCCGCAAAAACAAGATTAAGAGAATCCTGCTCGCTTAATCGCTCCATTGTGGCTTCATCAATAACGCCTTTTTCATAAGCTTTACGTTTAATTTCTTGAGCATTGATTCCCTTGCCATCATCAGAGATTTCAATATAGACCCGATCTGCCTCCTGAGACGCACGAATGGTAAGTCGCCCGACTTTAGGTTTTCCCGCAGCCTTTCTTACTTCCGGTGATTCAATGCCGTGATCTAAACTGTTGCGAACAATATGAATTAATGGATCGGCGAGTGCTTCGACGATATTCTTATCGGCTTCTGTATCTTCACCGTCCAGAATCAAAGTAACGTCTTTACCCAGCTTCCTTGAAATATCACGAACCAGACGCGGAAAACGCTGAAAAATAAAGGAGACCGGCATCATTCGAACTTGCATGATGGCGTCCTGCATTTCCTCTGCAATACGATTGATAACCGCATACTGGGTTTTGATTTCACGAGCAATTTCACGCACCCCGTATTGGTTTTCGGCGCGACTGGCAAGGTAAGGCAAACTGTTTTTTGCGACCACCATTTCTCCGATCAAACCCATCAAGCGGTCGATTTTAACCTGATCCACTTTAAGCGTTTTAGGGCCGGTATAAGCATCTTCAGCGCGGCGCCCGAACTTTACTTCAGTATCTGTCTCGCTGATCCCGTTACCGACTGGCTCCAAAGATGAGGAGGGCAGTTCTATTTCAGCGATCTCTTCATGAACATCAGGAACCACCTTTTCCAAAGGTGACTCAAGGCTATCGAGCCAAGCCAAAAGCGGAGCGGCTTTATCGTCCTGTAAAGCAAGTGTTAATGCCTCATCCAGTGACGGCAATACATCGGTTCGCCCCACTGATTTGTGTATTGCCGCAAGAGTCGCTGCTACCGAGCTTAATCGGCCCTGCAACCAAGCATCGCTATCGGGTTGAGAAAGGATTTCCCGTTGAGCGTGCATGATGTCATTAAATGCTAAAAGATCACTCTCTGTAAACGCATTGTTTACAGTCGTTTCCTTTTGTTCGGCAACCGGGTCCGGGTCGTCCGGATTGTAAATGGTCAGCCAATCCGGTGGCGTCAGCGTTCTAAGCGATTCGACTAGAATCCTATGCGCCTGGCCATTGTCAGGTTCTATTTCCAGCAGTAATAGCAACCACCGTAAAGCTGAGGACACCCATAAACTGGGTGAAGAGAGCTCAAGCATGGTCCGGGCAATGGCTTGCAAGGCAGGGATATCGCCATTCTGCAACAAACCCAAGGCATCGGTAACAAAATCACCGTATACAGGTCCTCCGTTAGGATCACCTTGGGGTAAAACCAGCATCATGGCTGGCACTTTGACGATACGGATTTGTTCCGGTGTATAGCGAAACAATTCAAGTAATTCTTCTGATGTTGTCGTGGTCAGAACATGGAAAGCTAAATTACAACGATAGGCGTCTAATTCAATTAAAGGTGACCAAGGTTCTCTTGATTGGACTGATTGCCAAAAAGCCTCAGGAATTTGCCTGATTTGAAAGAAAGGGTCTTCACCTTTATAAAAGCATTCTTCTTCCGGTGTATATTCTACTAACCACAGATGACCTCCTGTCACAGCATGACGGTAATGGTTCATCAGCAGTTCTTCGGGCAGTTCACCCAGACTATCAAACCCAGGAAATATCATGGGTTTAACGGCTACACTCGAATTGTCTTCAGAAATAGAGGCAGTCTCTGCTGATTCGCCCCCTTCGGAACCGATAAGCTGACGCAAGGAATCGGCGAATTGAACGGAGCTTTGTCCATGATTTATGCCGATGGAGCCATTGGCTTCAATTTCATCGATAAGCAATACAACAAAGTCCATGGCGTCCAGTAAGCGGTCCGCCATTAGCTGAGAAAAATTCAAGCGGCCATCGCGCACGGCATCGAGAAGATCTTCTCCCGCATGCAGTACTCGGATCATGTCATAGAATTCAAACAGACCGGAATTGCCTTTCAGGGTATGTACCAACCGAAACAGCTCATTCATTGTCAGCGTGCTGTCTGGATCTTTCTCCAATTGGAGGAGCTTCTCAGCGATACCCTGAAGTAATTCGCGCGCTTCCGAGAGAAATTGTTCCAATAGTGGGTTCATGTTCCGGCCTCTCCCAGTAATAACCTGACATAAGACAGTAGTACTTCGGGTTTTACCGGTTTGACAAGATAGAGATTAGCCCCTGCACCAAAAGCCCTCTGACGATCGCTGGCTTCTGCCTCGGTAGAAACCATTAATGCCGGCGTCTGAGTGATTTCCTGGCTGCGCATTTGCTTAAGAAAGCCATAACCATCCAGTTTAGGCATGTTGATATCGACAACATACAAATCGAAAGTGGTTTGTAAGGCCTTTTCCAAAGCTTCAATGCCATTGACAGCCTCCTCCACTCCATATCCCGCAGACTCGAGTATATTGCGGTGGTACATACGAACCGTTGCGGCATCGTCGACGATGAGGATATGTTTCATTTGTCCCCCAGGGGTTTTTGGTACACGATTGCTTCCGGAAACTTCCTGACCCGGAACAGCGAAGAAATTCGGCTCATCGATTCCGAGTGGCCGAGACAGACAAACCCGCCAGGATTTAAGGCGTCGAAAAATGTCTCTGCCGCTTGGCGGCGTGATAAGTCATCGAAATAGATCAGTAAGTTGCGGCAAAAAATGACGTCAAATTTGCGGTAAGCACGCACGTCTGCCGGTTCCATCAGATTCACACGAGTAAATTCAACCGCTTCGCGCAAGTCATCAATGAGCTGGTAACCACCTGCTTGGGGCTGAAAATATTTTTTAAGCAAGGCGGATGGTAAGTGTTGTACCGAGCGAGGGGTATATTGGCCGCGGCGGGCACGCGCAATAATATCGGTATCGATATCAGACGAAATGATTTCCACATCCCACTTTTCGATACCCGGCCAATACTCCAGTAAGTAAATGACGATAGAGTAAGCTTCTTCGCCGGAGGACGATGGAATTGACCAGATGCGAATCGGAGTATTATCCTTTTTACGACGGGTGATATCGTTTAGCATTGAGTCTACTAAACACTTGAATTGATACTCCTCACGAAAAAAATACGTTTCGTTAACGGTCATCAGATTGACAAGTGCTTGTAATTCCAGGCCGCTTGCTTCAAACCGCAGCATCATGAAGTAATTACGAAAATTCTCTGAGTGAGTCGCTTCGATACGCTCAACCAGCCGTTTATCAACAAAATAGCGCTTGGTTTCCTCGAACTGAATACCGGTCTTGCGATAAAAAAATTCACGGAACTTTCTGAAATCTTCCTCACTGATAGTGATCTGTGCCATTCGATTCAATCCTCGTTGATACGTTTCAGTGCTAAATCGGCGGCAAAACAGATATAGGGATCATCGGGGAACCGTGATTTAAGGCTTTTTAATGCCTCACGGGAAGACGAAGAACCTACTTCGCCCAAAAGATCCACCGCAGTCGCGCAAACATTAATGTGCGAATCGTTTTGTATAACGCCGATCAACCAAGACTCAACCAAAGGGTGTCGCAACGATTCCAGGATATTGACAGCGAAAATGCGCACATCCGGATCAGTATCGGCCAACAATTCACCCATTATCGGAGCCACTTCCTCGGGTAATTGCTTCATCGCTTCGATTACTTCATTTCGCAACGCAACATCTTCACTGCGAAGGCATTCCACCAGTCCGGCAACAGCGGCTTTATCACCCAGACAGGTGAGTGTTGTCAGGATCGCTTCTCGGACGCTGGAATCGTTTTCGCATTTGAGCCTCCCAACGAGTGCCAGCACGGAAGAGGGATGTTCTGACAAGTCTCGAGCCGCCCATCTTCTTGCTGCCGGATCTTCGGCTTCCAATTCTGCTATCAGTCCAGGCAAATCTCGTGATCGTTGACGTTCATCAACACTCGTTTGCTGGATTGGTTGTTGTTTGACAATAGCCATATTCGCTCCTTAGCTGACCGTTATCGGGTCCAGTTGATTAGTTGGTTGGCAATTTTGTCCGAATCCAACACCACCGATGCACCCCCGCGTTTTATCAATTCTGCCGGCATGCCGAAAACGACTGAAGATTGCTCAGACTCTGCGATCGTGCGTCCGCCTTTGAGCTTAATTTCATTAAAAGCATCGGCACCATCGTAGCCCATACCGGTCAGCATCACACCAATGACGCGCGTCAAGTCGCAATGTTCGATTACGGATCTCCCCATTAACTCAACCGATGGATGCCAAAGATAACCAGCAGCTTCGGGGCGGGATAAAACGGTTAACTTACCGGCACGTTTAGCAACAGTCATATCTGCCCCCCCCTTGCCGACGAAAATCATGCCGGGCTCAAGCGGCATGGGATGGGAGGCCTCAACGACCTGTAACGAACAGAGATCATTCATCCTTTTAGCAAAAGCGAGTGTGAAACTCGCCGGCATATGTTGGGCAACCAGGACTGGCCAAGGGAAATCTGCCGGTAATAACGGCAAGATATCTTCCAGAGTCCTTGGGCCACCGGTAGAAACCCCGATGATGACCAACCCTTCTCCGGTTATACCTCGTCTTACGGGTGTGGATGCGCGTTCGGACCGACTACGTTCTGCGCGGATACGGGAGGACAAACTATGCGCAGTTCTGAGTTTCGAGCGTGCGGCAGCTCTTACTTTTTCAACGATATCGCGTTTAATAACATCAATGGATAACGATATCGTGCCGCCGGGTTTGGGAATAAAATCGACGGCGCCCAGAGCAAGTGCCTCAAAAGTGGCCAAGGCACCTTTTTCTGTTAGCGAAGACACCATAATCACGGCGACAGGCCGTTCTGCCATTAATAAGGATAGCGCTGTCAAGCCGTCCATTTCGGGCATGTTGATATCGAGTGTAATGACATCAGGTTTAAAGCGAATATTTTCCTCTACCGCTTCCTTACCATTTCTCGCTACTCTTATCTCGAAATCACCCTCAATTTCAAATAACGAGACTAGCTGACGCCGCATCAGCGCAGAGTCGTCAACAACCAGTAGTTTGATCATAAGCTGTGACCTATTAAGTTGATGATTCCAATTCAGCCAAACTTTTAAGTTCTAAACTTTCAATAAGTTGCGACGGCTCTATCAATTGGATTATGCGTTTTTGCTTTTCCAGATTGGCTACCCGGCCAATAAGCTTAGCTTGCTCTCCTGAGAGGTGCGGCGCACTTTCAATGTCGACCTTTGGTATTTTAAGTACTTCGGTAACTGAATCGACGATAAAACCGGTACGAACACCACCCAATAAAAACACCATGATTCGTTGCCTGTCATTGCGCGGTGTAGTTGTCAGGCCCAAGCGCAAACGCTGATCTATGACGGGTAATACAGCTCCGCGCAAGTTAATTACGCCTTCAACAAAAGCCGGTGCTTTAGGCACATGTGTCAATTGATCGGGGACTCGCACAATTTCCTGGACGCTCTCAATGGGAACACCGAATTCCTCTTTATCCAGACGAAATACAACCACCTGCTCTTCATCTTCGGTAATTTCGTCATTTTCAGCGTGATCAGAAAATTGGCCGGATGTGTCTTTTCTTAAGTTGTCCACGGTATACAATGCCTCCTTAATAGCGGAATGACGGAACAGATTACCGACCGAAATAATGGAAACCAGCCGCTTGCCCTCGTCCAGTCGACAAATCTCGGTAATATCGGATAGATCACCTTCACGAGCCAATAATCCCGGCATATTATCAACATGGACTTTTGCAACGCGAAGAACCTCGTTCACACTGTCCATCACGACACCTACGGAGGCGCTGCCTAGAGCGACTACGACAATACGGCTATGTTCATTGGCGTCCTGTGGCGACAATCCGAACATACGGCGTAAGCTGACCAGAGGTAGGAGACGATTTCTGAGTGTCATAACGCCGAGGACATGCGCTTCTGAATGAGGAACCTGAATGACGTGTTCGGGCATTTGAACAATTTCCTGGACGTCTTCAATTGAGATAGCATACTCCTGTCCGGCAACGGCAAAACTCACCAATTGTAATTCGTCACTTGTAGCCTCTTCTTCGTTTGCGCCCTCCTTGTTCTTTGCCCTCAGTAAATTATCGCCCCCGGACGATCTGGAGAGTGCAGCAATATCGGCAAATTCCTTTTCGATCAACTTTGCAAAATCCATCACCATGATCATATGGTGCCCACCGACATTCTTAAGCAAGCCGGATAATAAATCGCTGTCTATGGTTCCGCGAATGGATTCAACATCCTCAATTTTTGCCGGTTCAACGCCTACAACACTGGATACTTTGTCGACAACAAAACCCAGTGGTTGTCCCTGGTCAATAACGACGGCCCGAGTGGAATCATCATATTCACGCTCCTCGAAACCAAATATCCGCCGCAGTGAAATAATAGGCAGAACCTTACCTCGCAAGTTTGCCAAACCTTCCAGCGTATGAGGTGCAAGCGGAACTCTAACGACATCAGGAACCCGGATAATTTCCTGTACGGGTGCCATGTCTACTGCAAATACTTCGTCACCGACTATAAAAGTAACGAACTGCCGGATATCCGATTCCTGAATATCGATGGCTGAGTGTTCGACAACCGGGGCATTATTGCTCCGATGTTCCACGGTTTCGGTAGTCATAATAAACTCCTAGGAATGGATGAGAACTCAAGCGCTTTGCAGTTCATCGGCAAGGGAAGCTATTTCCTCAATTGCGGCAGCCAATTCATCGGCGCCCTGGGATTGCTGGTTCGCTGCTGAGGCCGCCTCGGCGGCGGCTTTTTCTGCTTCTTGAGCTGCCGTTGCAATCTGATCTACACCGGTTTTAACTTGAGCGATAGCAGAAGCGATTTCGTTTGAGGCCGCCATAATTTCCGTATTACCCGTTTCTACAACAAGTATGTCAGTTTCGATCATGACCAGGTTATCCGTCGTCGCTTTGGCCTTATCCACTTCGCTCAGGGCAGTCGCCAGAATTTCCACCAAATCACGCCCGACGACGCTGATCTGATCCTGAACCGACTTAACCAAGTCCTTGATCCGATCAGCATTTTCAGCAGAATCATGCGCTAAATTACGAATATCGGTTGCCACTACAACAAAACCTTTACCAAATTCGCCGGCGCGGGCCGCCTCTATCGATCCGTTGACAGCAAGCATGTTAGTTTGAATGGAAACGGTGGAAATTGCGTCCACAATCTTGTCAATACGGCGAGCGACCAGTTCCAGATCTTTAATTTGTTTGATGCTGCCCCGAGAGGATTCGGCGGTATTGGATATACCGTTTATCATGGTATCGACGGCGTTTTTGTTGGTTGCGAGCAATTTTTTGATGGTGATAACTTTTTCGCCATTGTCGGTTGCTCGATTCAACGCGACTTCCAGTCCTTTTTCGATTTGAGCGATTGCAGCCGCTGACTCTTCGGTTCCGGCCGCTTGCACTTCGGCACCTTTCCGAATTTGATCAATAGCCGCCATGATTTGAGCACCGGAACGGTTAATTTCCTGTACGGCAGAAGACAGTTCTTCAGCGGCAGAGGCGACTTCTTCGGCGCTTTTGGCAACATCGGTGGAGTTTTTAAGATCTTCAGCCAGCTCTGACAAGTTTTGTGCGGCTTGTTCGCATTCGGCCAACGCCTGGGCCTGCTCTTCTACGGTTTTTGCAGTTTCTTCGGCTGCCGCAGATTGTTCTTCGGCGGCAGCTGCAATCGATTCCGATCCTTTTAGAGCCTGTTGAGCTGCAGACGCGGATTGCTGGGCGCCCGTGGCGATTTCTCTAATGCCCACCAATATTTGTGAAGAGTCCAGCCGGATTTGCTCTAATTGAGCCGTGATGGTCTTGCCATTTTCTATTTCGCCTTCAATGGTTTTGGCTGACAAATTAATGCTGTCTGCAATAACTTTGACTTCTTGCTGAATTTGACCCACCAGGGCTTGAATCTGTTGTGCGCTTTTTTCGGATGTTTCGGCAAGTGTTCGTACCTCATCGGCCACTACTGCAAAGCCTTTACCATGCTGGCCCGCTCTGGCGGCCTCGATTGCCGCATTAAGAGCCAGCAAGTTGGTCTGGTCGGCAATACGAGCAACAGCTTTAACGATGTCGCCAATGTTGGCTGACTGCTTTTCAAGCTCAATAACCATTTCCACCGAAACAGATTGACGTTGTGCGGCTATACCAACATTGTTAACAAGACTGTTCACCTCGGCACTGGTTTTAAGGACCAGCGTTTGTAAAACCTCAACTTTTACCTGACCGATGTCTGAATTCTGCATTTGACGATTGATTGCTGCGCCAACTTGGTTGAAGGCTGCCAAAGACTCTTGCGCAGCCCCGGACGCTTCTTCAGCTCCCGTGGCAATCTGGTCGGAAGCCCTTTTTAGTTCTTCAGCTGCGGACGCCGCTTCGTTGATGCCGGAGGCAAGTTGCGCTGTAGCGGCTGCAATTCGTTCAGCTGCCTGCTGTTGCTTGGCGAGAGTGCGCGCTTTTTTGCGCTGAGCTTCGGCATCGCGTGTGGAAATGGCTGATGACTTACTGCTCTCAGGGGCGGATGCGTATGTGTTACTGGCATTGGATTTTTTGACAATAGCCATTAGTAAACTCCTAAAATTTGATAAATGACGAACGGAAATTGAGCGAGCAACAACCTTGAAGTAGTTATTCGTTGGCAAACCGCCGGAAAAAATAGACGTCAATCGGATGATTTACTGCCAGCTGACGGTCATCGGAAAACTTCCAGGTCAAACTTCCGACTGGATTCGGAGTTCATATTCCATTTTGGATATGATGGGATAAAGTGCCGCTTTATAAAAAGCGGATGAAATGGACTAACAAGTATTCTTTGAGTAAGAAAATAGGGTGGGCTGTGAGACTCGGCTAATATGAAAAATCAAGTGCGCTCATCCGGTTCATTCGTTTTAGCATTTATAAACAATACCTATTACTCAGTTTTGAAAAAATCACTCAAAATGAAGTTTTGATTAAGGTGTTTACGGAAGTCTGGTTTTGAATGTTAAATCAGTTAATCGAATAAATACGTTTAATCTTGTAGGATAAAAGTAGTCTATTTTTTAGAAAATTTCAATACGGCAGCATTCTTTTCCACACCAAAACGGGTGAGGAGATGATGCCCGCAAGCAAGCAGAAGCCTGGATAGTCGGGTAACTAATTTGCGAAAGCGTGTTTTAGGCATACCAATCAAACGGCAAAAAACGGCGATGAAAACAGCCAAATGCCAAGGCCACCGAGCCCACTTGTCCTACTTGAAATAACTTAACCATAGCGTCTTCATTACCAACGTCCCAGCAGATGATTGGCCCCAGGAAGAATTAAGAACCCTGTACCGCTTGAGTTGACGGGTCGAGATGCCAAGCCTTCATTAACGTCACCGTAAAAGGCGAAGTGGCAGATGGGTAGGGTGGATAAGCGACAGCGCATCCACCTTTAAAGGCTTGGCGGATGAGGTAAAAAATACCCTTAAGTTATATCCATTTTAGGAGCAGGCCATGCCCGCGAACTGAGGTGGTTCAATTGCGGGCATAGCCCCCGCCTACTGAACGGCCTATCGTTCAAAGTGGCTGGCAACAGCGCTTTTTAGTATAAACTCGAGATTCAGCCACAGGAAAATTGACTATGCCTAAACGCGTCATACTTATCTTGATAACCTGCATCCTTTACGCGTGCTCAGATCAACCCGAGCCCCCATTTGTCATGAGAATTTCGCCATCAGGTAACCCTTTATTGGGATTGCCGCCTTTGGCGATACCGGAGAACAATCCACAAACACCTGAAAAAGCAGCTCTGGGAAAACAGCTGTTTCAGGACAAGCGCTTTAGTGCCAATGACAGCGTCAACTGCGCGCGCTGCCATGTTCCCGCCAACGCTTTTATTGACTCATTACCGGTCGCAGCAGGCATTAAAGATCAATTCGGCACCCGCAACAGCCCCAGCGTTATCAATGCTGCATTTTACGCGCATCAGTTTTGGGACGGCCGCAGAAACTCGTTAGAAGAACAGGCCAAAGACCCTTTTGTTAATGTCATAGAACACGGCCTCAACGATCACCGGAAAATCGTCGACATTGTCCGCACCGATCCGGACTACATCAAGCAATTCAGGCAGGTATTCGGCCTGGAGCCCGCACACATTAAGATTGACCATGTCGTCATGGCTATCGCCGGCTTTGAACGCACTCTCATCGCTGGAGACAGTGCATTCGACCAGTATCGCTACGGTGGCAACAGAAACGCGCTTAGTGAAGCGGCCATTCGTGGACTGGCGGTATTTCAAGGAAACGGGCGGTGCGTCAGTTGCCATAAAATAGGAGAAACCAGCGCCCTCTTGACTGATAACCGGTTCCATAATTTGGGTGTCGGTTTCGGCAAAATCGCAGGCAAACTGCCAGTTATCATTAACGAGTCAAAACAAGCTGAGACAAAAATGGATGAAGCGGTGTTAACCAACGCCGAACTCTCGGAGTTGGGCCGTTATGCCGTTACGGGTGATGCAACCGACCTGGGCCGCTTTAAAACACCGACTTTACGCAACATTGTCCTGACTGCGCCTTATATGCATGGCGGCAGTTTGGCAAACCTCGCAGAAGTCATCGAATTTCACAATCGGGGCGGAAATGCCAATCCGTTTCTGGATGCCGAAATCCGCCCCTTGGGTTTGAATCAACAGGAAAAATCGGATCTGCTCGCCTTTATGGAAGCATTGACCAGCAGCCAATTTGCCGATGCCAATTACTTTAAACAGACCTCGATGCAGTAGGTTGATCGAGCCCATCTGTAGGTGCGATCCCTAGACCGCGAGATTCGAAGACCGCTTAGCCAAGCAAAGTCTTGAAGTACCGGCTTCGGAGCCTTTCATTACATATTCAGACGGGCCGGCTTCTCAACAAATTTCCTGATTATAAAGATCAATCAGCTCAGTCAAAAATCGTCATCTCGGCAGGGATTGCCGAGATCCAGATGCCATGGATGGCGAGCGCCGAACACATCCTTGTGCTCTGGTTTCCGGCAATCCCTGCCGGAAAGACGTTGTTGATGAAGCATCTATTTAATCAGGACAAATTTTAGAATTAGTTAGCGTCGGTAGGTTGGGTTAGGCGATAGCCAACCCAAGATTTCAAGGTCATGGCGTTAATTGTTGGGTTGCGAAAAGCATGCAAACCCAACCTACTTTGAATAAGGACAAAAAGTCTGAGTGACAAAATTTGTCACTTTAGGACACGATAACGCAACCCTCACCGTACTAGTTTCCATTAATCGAATAAATCGCCTGTCGATTTATTTTTTCTTTAGCCCGGCATAGACCTCAACACTTGCACGCCACATCAATAAATTCGCAGAATTGCCGACAGGCAAGCCCTGATTAGCGCAAAAGTTTTTATTAACTATTTACTTTGGCATACCTAATGCTTTAGTCATCTCGAAACGAATTGACTCCCCCAACGAAGGAATTTAACTATGAAAATTCAAATGCAAAAAGTACAACAAGGTTTTACGTTAATCGAGTTAATGATCGTGGTCGCGATCATCGGTATCTTGGCGGCTGTAGCGATTCCGGCTTATCAAGATTATGTGGCAAGATCTCAAGTCACTGAAGCATTGAGCTTGGCATCGGGACCCAAGACGGCAATATCTGAATATTGGAGTGCCAAAGGAGAAATGCCAGATTCAAATAGTACCGCAGGCATTGCAGACACAATACAAGGCACCTATGTGAATTCTGTAGTAATTGGAGCAACTGGAACAATTACTGCGACTATGAAAGGAACCGGTGTGGCCTCCGGTATAGCGAATGCGACCTTAGTCTTAAGCCCCGCAACAACAGCCGGATCAATTCAATGGGTTTGTAGATCTGGCACAACAGATGGTCTAGCGCCTAAATATCTACCCTCATCATGCAGATAATCAGATAATTACCCTTATCTATAAACCGGCTTGTGTTGATAAATGCAAGTCGGTTTTTTTATATAAAGATGAATGAAAAATCTAAACAAGTACAAAAATTGGTTGATCTTTATTTTAATTTACCTACTGATTTACTTACCCGGTCTAAATGGTCCATTTTTATTTGATGATTTTGCTAATCTCAACAAACTAGGTGATTTCAACGGCATCAGAAACCTCGATACTTTTTTTAAATACCTAGCCAGCGGCATTGCTGGTCCTACCGGCCGCCCCATCAGCCTACTCAGTTTTTTAGTCAACGCCACCAACTGGCCGGCCGACCCTTTTCCATTCAAATTAACTAATGTCCTGTTACACGGCTTGAATGGTTTTTTTCTTTTTTTGCTTTGCCGTATTCTTTCTTTAAGCCTAAACGCTCAACCCAAAAAAGCAGCAACTATTGCATTAGTCGCAACCAGTTTTTGGTTGTTACATCCTTTCTTTGTGTCCACCGTGCTTTATGTTGTCCAACGCATGGCGATGTTAAGCACTTTCTTTTCGATTGCGGGTCTCTGGCTTTATTGCAAAGGTCGCTTGCTTATTCCCGTTGATATTAAGCGCGGCTACAGTTACATGAGTTTAGGTATAGGCTTGGGGACGCTGCTTGCTTTATTGAGTAAAGAAAACGGTATTCTTCTTCCTCTATTAGCCGCTTGTGTGGAATTGTGTATTTTCAGGCATCCCAGCAATCAGGCCACGCCTTTAAACCGCTATTGGGCCTTTGTCTTTCTCTTGTTGCCAAGCCTGTTAGTCTTGGGCTACCTGCTTTATGTGATTAACCCCTACACATTTTCGCATCCTTTCGGCAATCGCAATTTCACATTACCTGAACGTTTATTAACCGAATCCCGAATAGTCACCGGTTATCTTTATAATTTGCTCATTCCCAAAATGTCTTATCCCGGCATCCTGAATGAAAACATTCAATTATCTAAAAATTTATGGGAACCGATACAGACCCTTTATAGCGTTGTATTTATTCTGCTGTTACCTGTTGTTGCTTTATTTTTACGCAGGCAATTGCCTTATGTGTCATTGGCCATTTTATTTTTCTTGGCGGGGCATTTGCTGGAATCGACCACGATAGGACTTGAACTTTATTTCGAACATCGAAACTATTTGCCTGCAATTTTTCTCTTCATGCCAGTGGGACAACTTTTTGTCAGTGCCGACTCTAAACTGATCAAAGCATTTGTCATCCTGATGCTATTTGTTAGCGCCCTGTTTACCCAGCAACTGAGCAAACTTTGGGGCAATGAACTGGAATTGACGCTGTATTGGGCAAAGCAAAATCCGGATTCCGCGCGCGCGCAAAGAACCGCAGCAATGGCTCTAGAACAGGCAGGACAAGCTTCCGCAGCATTAAACATGCTTACCCATGCGAAACAAACTATCCCTGATAATCTTGACATTTATTGGCATTGGTTAATTTTAAAATGCCATCAAACCCCTATCAGCGCAGTTGAATTTAATGAAATCCTGCACGCATCTGAACACCTGATATTTGACAGCCGTCATTTCAATATTTTACAAGCCACAGTAGAAACCATGCTTACCGGCGAATGCCAGGGTCTTGATACTGAAAATGCGCTAAATTTTTTAGACGTTCTAATGAAAAACCCAGGTTTAAAAAGCAATCCTCGTTTGCAATTTCAGCTGCATCATTTAAAAGGAATTGTTTATAGCCGATCTCATAGGCCAAAGCAGGCATTTACCGAGTTTGAAACAGTTCTGTCCCTGATGGGTAATGTTGAACACGGTTTGGTACAAATTGGCATTCTTGCTTCGCAAGGTTATTTCAAAGAAGCCCTGCTTCACTTACAAAGTATCGAAAATATTCTCGCTCAAAAAACCGTAACAAACACTGCCCTAATGAACGCCAAACCAGATTATCAAGCTGAAATTAAGCAGATAAAACAAAACATGTTAGACGATCTTGCAAAAACAGCAAATACCGCCCCCAAGAATTAGCCAATATCAATCTTGTCCACTCTACAGCTATCGTCTGCATGTGCCGATTTTGCACCTAATCAAGTTGAACCAAAGTTCACCTGCATTTCCGGGTTCTGCTAAACTTCAGTCCCGAAGATTGGATTAGGCGATAGCCTTAATCCAATCTAATTAAACTTCAGACCCATCTTCATCTGACTGCCTTGTGAATTCAAAAATACAACTCAGCATTGTGCTCCCGGCTAAAAACGAAGCGGCTAATTTGCCGGAATTGTTAACTCAATTGAAGGCGATCGTACCGGATGCTGAATTTTTGGTGATTAATGACGGTTCTACCGATAACACGGCTCAAATTGCTCAACAGGCCGGCGCCAGGGTCATTAGCCACCCTTACAGCCAAGGCAATGGGGCATCGATCAAAACCGGCGCCAGAAATGCGCGGGGTGGAATACTGATTTTCATGGATGCCGACGGCCAGCATAATCCGCAAAACATTCCGGCACTATTGGCCAAACTGAATGAAGGTTATGACATGGTGGTGGGCGCCAGACACGTCAGTACTCAAGCCTCCTGGTTCAGAAAAATTGGCAATTCATTTTATAACCGGCTGGCTTCGTTAATGACAGGCCATAAGATTGAAGATCTTACCTGCGGTTTTCGGGCGGTCAAAGCGAATAAATTCAGAAAATTTCTTTACCTTTTGCCCAACGGTTTTTCTTATCCGACCACCAGCACCATGGCTTTTTTTCGCTCCGGGTTTCCGGTCGCCTATGTGCCTATCCATGCCGGAAAACGGGAAGGCAAAAGCCATATCCGCCTGCTGCGTGACGGGGTTCGATTTTTTATCATCATCCTGCGAATTGGGGCACTTTTTTCACCTATGCGCTTATTTTTACCGATCAGCGGTTCGGTATTTTTAATAGGCATCAGCTACTACGCCTATACCTATTTTACTAGCGGCCGGTTTACCAACATGAGCGCCTTGCTCATTCTGTCGTCCTTAATCATCTTTTTGATAGGCATTCTTTCCGAACAAATTTCATCCCTTCATTATCGCGATGCAGAACGTAATGAAAAAGATCCTGCTGGTAACCCGTAACTTTCCTCCACTCAGAGGTGGAATGGAGCGTCTTAATCATCATATTTATCTGGAATTAAACAAGACTTTCGATGTGGTGGTCGCGGGCCCTGCTGACATTCTTTTATATTTAAGCCCATCAACTCGCTATTGTGAATTTCCGCACAGGCCTTTACCCGTATTCTTCTGGTTTTCATTTTGGTCAACACTGCGTCTGGCAATCAAAGAAAAACCCGCACTTATCATTTCCGGAAGTGGCATCACTGCCTTATCGGCCCGTTTAATAGGCTACTTGTGCCAAGCCAAAGTAATTACTTTTATCCATGGCTTGGATGTTGTTATGCCCCACCCTGTTTATCAAAGGCTATTTCTCCCCGCCATACGCGCATGTGATGCTATTTGGGTCAATAGTCAAAACACGGCCAATTTGGCGATTAATAAGGGGGTTTGTTCCAATAAAATAAAAACCGTTTACCCAGGCGTTGTTATCCCGGAAAACAACACTTTATCCCAATATTCAACTGATTTTAGAAGCGAATTGGGGTTGACCCAAGATCTAAAGATTCTGTTAAGCGTTGGCCGTTTGACTGAACGTAAAGGTCTGGTTGAATTTATACTTTACTCCTTACCTGATATCGTCAAAGCCTGCCCGGACTGCATTCTTATTATTATTGGCGATGAACCCAACAATGCCTTGCATCATAAAACCGGCGCAAAGGAAAAAATCACTCAAGCTGCAAAAGACAAGGGGCTTGAAAAGCATGTCATTTTTTTGGGTCATGTTAGCGAATTTCAACTTGAAGCGGCTTATCAGAGCAGCCAACTGCACATTTTTCCTGTGCTTGATCTGCCGGGCGACATAGAAGGATTCGGCATGGTGGCTATTGAAGCCGCCGTTTACGGTCTGCCTACGGTAGCCTTTGCGGTTGGCGGCGTTCCTGAAGCGGTAAGCCACCATAAATCGGGCTGGTTAATTGAACCCGGAAACTATCCGGCAATGACTGAAACGGTGATAAACAGCCTTGCCAACCTCAACTCATCACACCAAACAGTGACCCCTGACAGTTGCCGCCAACATGGAGCAGAATTTTCATGGGACATTTTCGGCGACAGAATAAAGCAGCTTTGCTGGGAATTAATTACTCAAAATGAGCAAAACCAATGAACAAGAATGACTATCAAGCCGTCGAAAAATTTTATGATACTGTTTACTACTCTGCAGCAAGTCAGGCAAAGAAGCCCAGTTTTCATTTACGTACATTAGCGAAAAAAATCAATATTAAACCAGGTGAACAACTGCTGGACATTGCCTGTGGAACTGGGGCCTGGCTTGAGGCTGCCAGTAAATCGGGCGCTCAAGTAAACGGGATTGACATTTCCACACGAGCCATTGAGGTATGTCATGAAAGATTACCCGATAGTCATGTTGAAGTTGGTATTGCTGAAAGCCTACCTTTCCCTGACGCCTTTTTTGACGTAATCACCTGCCTCGGTTCACTGGAACATTTTTTAGATCAACCGAAGGCTGTTGAAGAAATGGTCCGAGTCGCGAAACCTGATGCACGCTTTTTAATTCTGGTTCCCAATGCGGGGTTTCTTACTTATCGTTTGAGTTTATTTAAAGGCACACAACAACAAGCGATCAAAGAAACCATTAGATGTCTCGATGACTGGGAGGCCCTATTTTCTCGTTCCGGGCTAACTGTGGAAAGTCGATGGGCTGATTACCATATTCTGTCAAAAGAATGGATTTTACGCCGACCTTATAGAATGCTTCTACCACGGCTCATACAGGCAATTATCTTATTGGTTTGGCCCTTAAATTGGCAATATCAGGTTTATCATTTATGTTACAAATCCCCTCAATGATAAATCCAGCATTGACGAATAGGGAACCTAATGCCCCATCCGTTTGGCTTAGCCCAGCCTACGGAGAACCAGCATTCCGGCAGGGAATGCCATAATCCGGAAGTAGGATGTGCTGAACAACGTGAAGCGCATCGGTCGCGATTGATGCGCCTCCTGGCGTCGGCACATCCTACGGGCTCTGAGAGTCCCTTCGGCATAAGCCCATTTGTTGGTATTTTTTATTTGATTGTCTCTATCAGGTGTTCATCAAAACGGAATATCGTCATCAAAATCGTCAAACTGGGCGGGCGCTGAAGCGGGTGGATTAGAGGGGCTATTGCCTGAACCTGAGGGCCTTGATGGTTGTTCTGATGGAGCATACCCGCCTCCCCCACTTTCCGCATAATTGGCCGTGCCTCCGCTACGGCTATCCAGCATGTGCATTTCTTCTGCAACAATTTCTGTGGTGTAGCGGTCTTGTCCGTCCTGGCCCTGCCATTTCTGGGTTCGAATGCGCCCTTCCACGTAGACTTGACTGCCTTTTTTTAAATACTCACCAGCAATTTCCGCTAACCGCGCAAAAAAAACGACCCTGTGCCATTCTGTCTCTTCTTTACGTTCGTTGGTTTGTTTATCCCGCCAGCGTCTTGATGTAGCAAGGCGAATGGTGGTGACTGCGCCGCCGCTAGGCATATAACGAACTTCGGGATCCACGCCCAATCGTCCGATTAAAGTAACTTTATTTAGCATAGGTTCTCCAGAAAAATAGTGGTCTGATCAAAAGACTTGTCGTGTTAAGCAGGCATGGCCTGGGTAATCAACTGTTGTAATTGCTGTTTGTCCAATAACTGGCTGTCGACCTTGAGATAGGCAACGCCTTCGTCATAATGCAGCGTGACATCTTCTATTCCTTTTAGCGTCAGCATTTGATTAACCAGCTGATCAGCTTCATCGGATGAAATCATGTCCACGGCAATCAGCAGATTGGCCAAATGACGAGGCGGTTTCATCCCTAATGAAACCAGAAACCAGCTTAGGCCTGCCGCCGCACAAAAAATAAACACTGCGTTGGCACCGTATTCGCCGTAACACCATCCGCCCAACACGCCGCCAATAGCCAAGCCCAAAAACTGCGAGCTTGAATAAGCCCCCATCGCGGTTCCTTTTAAATCACCGGGAGCGGTTTTGGAAATAAGCGAGGGCAACGTCGCTTCCAGCAAGTTGAACCCGCAAAAAAATAGGCCCAGAAAAGCGATGATGCCTATCTGATTGTCATGAAATTGAGCCAAGCCTATTTGTGCTACTGAAACCACCGCAATGGCGCCTAGAAAAACGCTTTTCATTTTCCGTTTTTTTTCGGCGACTATAACAAAAGGCACTGCCAACGCCATCGATATGACAAAGATCGGTAAATAAATCTGCCAGTGCTGTCCGCCCGCCATACCGGTATCGCGAAGCAACAAGGGAATCACAACAAAGCTGGCGGTAAGCATCATGTGCAATACAAAAATACCGTAATCCAGTCTCAGGAGATCCGGGCTTCGAAGTACATGCATCATTTCTGACGGAACGAATTCGGCGTCCCGGTGCAGCTTGGATTGCTTAGGATCAGGCACGACGTAAATGATGGTCAAGACGGCTATCAACGTAAGTACGGCAGTCAGCCAGAATAATCCGGGAACACCAAACCAATGAGAGAAAACAGGGCCAGCAATCAGGCCTATCCCAAAAGAACCCCCAATACTCAAGCCTATGATTGCCATCGCCTTGGTTCTATGGACTTCTTGAGTCAAATCGGCGACCAAAGCCATAACGGCTGCCGAAATGGCGCCGGCACCTTGTAAGGTTCTTCCTATCAACACACCGTAAATGGTTGTGGAAACGGCAGCCACTACACTACCCAGTGCAAATATCAGCAACCCGAAAACGATAATTTTTTTCCGCCCGTACCGGTCCGACAAAAGCCCGAAGGGTATTTGTAAGAGCACTTGAGAAAATCCGTAGATACTCATTGCCAAGCCCATTAATGAGGGGGTGGCACCATCCAATTGTTCAGCATACAAAGACAAAACCGGCAAAATCATAAACAGACCCAGCATTCGCAGCGCATAAATCGCCGCCAAAGACCAGGTTGCTTTTTTTTCCAGCAACGTCATTGGACTCGTAATATCCTGTACCTGTGTCAAAACACTTTTCTCCTTCTTTAAATCAAATCTGAGGCAAACCCTGGCAACGCCCTGCTGAAATCTATGTATTCCCTACAACCGTCATTGACTGTCATTCTCTAAATAAGCCAGCAGCATTACACGTTCTTAATCCGGGCTAAGCAAGTGGCGTATTGTATAACAAGCTTGAGTGACTGTGACGTTTGAAATGTTCCCCTTATCCTAAAAAGAATAATTGAAAGGCTCAGAACCGTGCTAGCGAAGGAGGTATGCGGTTACAGTGTCAAAGGACTTGAGAAGGAAAGGCTAGCCGATTGGTTATCAACCCGCTCATCGAAAAAACTACCCCGGGCATACTCGACACCCATTTGTTCAACCAATGCGAGAACACGGTCGCTCTCCACATCGTCAACAATGACCTTCTTGCCGAAGGCGTGGATAACATCGACTAAAGCCCGCACATACATATTATCTTCTTTATGTTGATCCATTCGCTTTATAAAAGAGCCATCAATGCGGACGTAATCAATGGGCAATTGTTTCAAATAAAAAAATGAAGAAAATTCCACTCCGAAATCACTCAAACAAAACTCACAGCCAAGCAACTTGATTTCGTTAATAAAATTGTGCGATTGAGTCAAGTGCCCAAGCACATAGCGCTCGTTTAAATCAAAAATGATTTGCCTGGGATCAATTTGGTAATTTTTCAGTAGCGAACCGATCAATTCAATACTATCAACCTGTGTCACTGAGGAGCCAGAGAGCGCCAGACTGAGTTTGACTTTTTTATTGCTCCGTTTCATTTTCGCAATAATTTCAAAAGCTCTGACTATCGATACGCGGTCCAATTGTTCAGCTAACTCGAGTTGCTCAATGACCTGACCATATTCCCTGGATAGGGGGATATCGCCGTTTGGCGAGGCTAAGCAAATTGAACATTGATAAAAGCCGACCTGTCTTAGATGGACATCAAAAACCGGTGTAAAACTTAATACCCCGTCATCGTTTTCCAACAGTTGCTGTATCTGCCGGATAGTGTTCTGATTCAGATTAGCTTCGTACTTATTTGTAAGCGTCTGCTCATAAACATAATAAAAGTTTTTCCCATTCAGTTTGGCATAGTTCATTGCCCGTTCTGCATTCGCGACCAAGTGATCCGGACTATCTGCATGCAGAGGATAGAAAGCGATGCCGATGTTGGTGGCTATTTCTCCGTACTGGCTGCCCAAGATTAATTTCAACGAACTGATCCGTTTGATCATCTTCTGTGCCAGGGACACTACCCCCTGTGTCTGAGCATCCGGCAAAATCAGGACAAGCTGGCTTTCGCCGATCCGACACAGCAAATCGGTTTCGCGCATGAACTGCTTTAAATGACTCGCCACTTTCACCATGACTCTTTTATCAACTGCCTGAGCGACTGCCTCCTGAGCCAAGTCAAGGTGCTGCATATCAAAATAAAGCAGTGCCACTGCATGTCCGTAACGTTTTGCTATATTCAAAGCTTGCGGCAGTTCTCGTTGAAATCGCTGCCGATTGCCCAGTCCGGTTGCCGGATCAAAAGACGCCATTTTCAACATTTTCTGTTCGGTCTGTTTTTCAGCGCTAATATCCATTCCCAGCGAGAGAACTATCGGTTCACTGCCTTGCCGGTTTGAATTAAAAAGCGTATGAATCCAAAAAACATGTAGAAAACTTCCGGTGCTGCTTATGAAGCCGCCCTCTATCTGAACCGGGTGCGTTGATTTGGATAAACGTAACTGGTCCAGCTGATTCAGATGGTGCGCTTCTGCCGGTGGCAGATACAGATCGAAAAGTCGCCCAATTACCTTATTTTTTTCTTCACCAAAGACCTTCACACCCTCTTGATTGATAGTCAATATTTGCCCGTTGACTTTTTGCGTCAGCATGATGACTGGCGCAGAATTGACTAACTCCTGGATAGAATCGCGTTCAGAGGCTAATTCCTGACTTTTTTCTAAAATTTGCAGCGTATTTTTGCGGACTATGTGTTCTAAATTTTCCAGCTGCAGGGCTAGGGTCAAAACTGTATCATTCAGTTTATCGACTTCATCGAAACCCAAACTCAACCATTTTTTTTGAACGAGCTCTTTCCTGAATTGATTGTACTCATGCGTTGCCAAAAGAGGCAGCGCCTTGGCAAGGTGAGCAATACGCCGTAAAAAAAACCATGACACAAGGACTAATACCGCTAACGAGCAAAGTAAGCTCATCACACCCTGTATCCAGACTTTTTCCAATTGAATATCCAGCAGGCGAATATTTCCGGTAATTTCCTCGGCAATCAGTAAAAACGGCGCCTGAGTCGAACTATCCAGTCTCAACGGTCGAATTCTTACTTCATAAACCTGATCATTAACCGTTAAGGTTCCGCTCTTGTTTAATAACTGCTCGAATGTGTAGCGTTCGGTCAGGTAAGCGAACAAATCAAAATCCAATCCCGCAAAAGTCTTGGCTGAAAGCGCGTAGGGCCAGCCGTTGGTTAACTTTTTAGGAGAATCCATCAAAACACCCACATCGACGCGAGTGGCCTCTTTGAATTTGATGACGGTATCGGCGAACGTTCTAGCCATACTGAATGCGCCGACCAGAGTGCCTTTACCCATTACCGGCACAATCACTTGTTGATAACAGGACGTTTGCGAACAAATGATGGTATGAACAGGCGATTCCGATTGCAGCATCTGATCGATAAGCGCACGATCGGTATTAATTTTTCTTCCTCTGGATTTTATTTTTAAGCCGGTGGCGTCAAAGACCGTGATATTTTCCAAGCCCCAGATAAACTCCCATTGTTCCCAATTACGGTCAAAAACACTGAGCATTTTTTGATCGGAATTATGATTGAACTCTTGAGCATTCAGGACGAACAGCTCTGCTAACTGTTCCAGATTCTGGAATGAATCCTCAGATAACATTTTCGCCAGATTATCCTGTTTATTGCGCAACAACATCCGCTCTTCGCTGAATCCTTGTTTCGCATCAGAATAAGCAAAATAGGCAAACAGACAGTTTAATAGAATAAAAATACCGCCGAACAGTAAGGCTAACTTCCATCGTAAACTGAGAAAAAAGGAGGTTTCCATCCCGCTAAAACCGGTAAGAAAGCTGCAAACCGGACAAATCCCAATACTTTTGCGAGCTGTTAGGATCAGGATTATCGGCTGATGGTATCCAGGCGGTTCCTTCTATACGATGATACTCAGCCCTGAGCATCCAGTAATAGGTCACATCCCAACGCAGGCTAACCATCCAGTCTTTGGCATAGATCACATGATCAGGCACACCTAGACGCTCCACCCTATCACCTTGTTTGTCATTGTTATCCAGGTACAAAACATTATATCTAATTGCGCCTTGCAACTGAGGTATGAAGCGGTAGGTGCTTTCAACATACCAGCTTTGTGTCACGGATTCTTTATCCGGAAATGAACGACCAAAACCGCTAAAACGATTCCATTGATATAAGTATTCACCGGTCAAACCGAACTTCTCCCCATTGAATTGAGCGGAAAATACCAAAGGGCGAAAAGAAAGATAGCCCGCTCCGATACTGTCACCTTTAACGGGGTCATATTGCAATTCAAGATCGACATAGCTAACGGCAAAAACATACCGACCACCCATCATTTCATAATTCAGTTGGGTAGCAAACCCCGGCTTACCGTCCAACTCCCCTTGAGAAAAAGGCCCAAGCACTGCGATCATGATTTCCTTGTCTGTTTGCGGCATGCCGAAAACCAGCTTATAGGACAAATCACCCCATTCATCGGTGTGATCAAAATAAAGTGCCCCGCCATCCATGGACACGAATAATGAACGTGATCTGTCAAAATAAATACCTTGCGCCAGCAAAACTCCCGGATGAGTAAATGAGACATCCCGGGTCTCGTTATACAATCCATAGGGGACTTTTACTCTTCCTCCACGCAGCCCTACTCTTAGATCGTCAATATCAAGTATCGATAAATCGACTAAGCCATAGTCCAACCTGAACGATCCGGGATCAACATCCCCTGCACGACGATACAAGCCTTGAGCTGCGACTGTAAGCCTGTCCATGGGTCGGTATGACAGATTTAAACCGATTTCGGTCAGCCCAGGCGACAAGCCATCATCACTCTTTCCATACATATTATTATCTGAAGAATGAAAAATGCCCTGCGTCAAAAAACCATGCATTTGCAAGCTATCAGGCAGCAGATCCTGAAATGCAAAATCTGACGCACTGAAATCCGAAGCCGCACAAAAAGAAGCGAAGCAGCAAACGATCAGACAAAAGCATTGTTTTGAGGTCACTTTCAACAGCTATCAACACAGCTCTGAAATAGCAAGCCTGCTATCATCTGATCAGTTTTCATTCTAAAAGTCCTGTTGTTAATAGGCTGGGTTCAAATCAAGGATCAATGTCCGGAATTCATCCGACAGAAAAGATGGCTAAAGACGGCTAAGGAGCATTTGAAATTTTATTACGGCATGATGCCGTCACTGATAATAAACACAGAATGAGTCAATGAGCGACCGTAGTCCTGATTGTCTTTTATACAAGAACTTTCAATTTCATAACCGATAATGTTCCAAATTTGGGACATTGCGCACAAAAAAAGAGCTTGAAGTATGGGACGAAAAACCAATAATACGGGCTGTCATTAACGCAGGCACTCATGCCGGACAGCATAAGAGCATGATTACGAATCCCGTATTTTAAATCTGGCAAAGTTGAAGTCTATACCCCGAAAAAACCGACACCTCGCCTGTCGGCACTAACGTTTAAACCACTTCATTCAGTCTCAATGCGATTTAAAGCCGCCATTACTGATTTAATTTATTGCGTGGCTTCGGTGCGAACGGGTAAAACCAATTACAAGCGCCGGTCTCAGGAAGAACGAGGTATAAATGCTATGCCCACTTCAGCTTAATCCAATAGTTTCAGCGGTTGAAAAAGAAATCAGGTAAAAATCAGTGCCAGCCGCCGTATTGTTTAGTTGGATCGCCTTTAAATCCGGCGGATGTCGATTTGCCACTGGCTTTTTTATTTTGACGTATCGCGTTAATCGCCGCTTGTGCCATATTGGCCTTGGTTATGCCGCCAATATCTCTGGCTGATTGAACCACTAAACTGGACATGGTCGAAATATCAAGCTGAGCCGGCATAGGGTCCAATACCACAGCCTCAAGAACACTATCACCCGCTGTCACTTCCAACACGACGGGATATTGAGCGCTGGCTGGAAGCGTAATCGCAAATTTTGAGTCGTTTGTGACATCCGAAGTAGCAACGGTTTTACCACCCGCATCTTTCGCTAAAATTTTGCCCTGCGTCACGGGTTCGTCTCTATCAGTCACTACACCTTCTATATGGGCGGCGGATACAGCTGGCTGACTTTTATTATCTGAATTTTCACCGCAGCCAAAAAGCAACAAACAAACCGACGCAGCGATAAGGTATTTAGAATAGTTCATAACATTCTCTTTATCTTAAGAATAATCATTTGATCCACGAAAAACACTAAAAGCACGAATGCAGTTAACGAGACACCTCATTCAAGCACGACATTCCTAAAGATGAATGGGCTACTTGCTGATTTTCAAGTGTCTTTCGGACATTCAGTGAATTAACAGCCGTTTTTAAGTTTAAAGTTTAATCCAGCGAAGACGATTCGCATTGGTCACGACGGTCACAGATGACATCGCCATCGCCGCACCTGCAATCATAGGATTGAGCAGTACGCCGAATAAAGGATAGAGCAATCCGGCAGCCACCGGAATACTGACGGTATTGTAAAAGAAAGCACCCACCAGGTTTTGCTTGATGTTGATAACAGTCATTTTAGATAAGGCCATCGCCTCGGATACCTTTAATAAAGAACCTTGTAAAATGACAATGTCAGCACTTTCAATTGCCACATCGGTACCTGTACCTATGGCAAAACCGACATTAGCCTGTGCCAAAGCAGGCGCATCATTGATACCGTCACCCACCATACCCACCGTTTCACCGGCATCCTGAAGTTGTTTGACCACTTTCGCTTTATCTTGCGGCAGGACCTGAGCCCGGACTTCAGTAATACCTGCCTGATCGGCAATCGCTTTGGCTGTAACCGGATTATCGCCGGTCACCATAATGATCCGAACACCTTGTTCCTTCAATTTGGAAATAGCAGCCGCCGAATCTTTTTTGATCGGATCGGTTACGCCTATTATTCCGGCTATCTGTCCGTCTACTGCCAGTAATACGGGCGTCTGGCCTAACGCGGAAAGCGCCTCAAGCGTAGACTTATGCTCGCCATGCTCTACACCTTTGACTGCCATTAAAGCCGCGTTTCCAAAATAAACGGAGCGGCCTTGAATTTCAGCACAAACGCCATGACCTGCAACTGCTTCAAAATGCTGAGACTTGCTTAAATTTATCTGCTTGACTTCGGCGGCTGAAAGAATCGCCCCCGCCAAAGGATGTTCAGAACCTGACTCAATACTGGCCGCTAATTCAAGCACTGTTTCTTCAGAAAAATCACCTACAGCTTTAATAGAGGCAACAGTGGGCTTACCCTCCGTTACCGTTCCTGTTTTATCCAGAATGATGGCCGTTAGTTTTCCAGCGGTCTGAAGCGCCTCGCCTTTACGAATCAGAATACCGGCCTGTGCGGCTCTTCCTACTGCAACCATCACGGAAATGGGTGTCGCCAGACCCAGCGCACAGGGACAGGCAATCACCAGTACCGTCATGGAGGTAACAAAGGCATAACCCAGCGAAGGCTCCGGCCCAAAGGTATACCAAACAATGAAGGTAAACAGGGAAATCAGCACCACGCCGGGCACAAAAACACTTGAGATTTTATCGGCCAAACGCGCAATCTCGGGCTTGCTGCTTTGCGCCTGCCTGACACTTTTGATGATCTGAGCCAACGCCGTATCACGTCCGATACGAGTCGCCTGGAACATGAAGCTGCCTTTTTGATTCATCGTACCGGCTACAACCTGAGCGCCTTTAATTTTTTCTACTGGGATCGGCTCACCGGTCAACATCGATTCATCAATCGTCGAATGACCTTCCGTTACAGTGCCGTCGACAGGAATCTTTTCTCCCGGCCTGACGCGCAAAATATCGCCAAGGCCAACATCCTCAATTGCAATATCCTGCTCTATCCCTTCCCTGACAACCCGAGCCGTTCGGGGCTGCAAACCAATCAATTGGCGAATCGCACTCGAGGTTTTGCCTCTGGCCAGTGTTTCCAGTCCGGACCCCAAATTGATGAAGGCGAGAATGACTACGGCGGCCTCAAAATACGCATGTTTTGCCAATGAGGGCAAATTAGCCGAATAATCAATGACAATACACGAGAACAACCAGGCTGAACCTGTGCCTAAGGCAATCAGCGTATCCATATTGGCTTGTTTTAATGTCAGCGCTTTGACTGCACCGCTGTAAAAATGCCAGCCGGAATAAATCAATACGCCCAAGGTAATCAACGCCAGCTGTGGCCAGAACCACTGTCCGTTGGCCGAGCCAATTTCAGGAAACCATTCAAAATGCTCGCCCAGCATCAAAAAGACACCCAGGACACCGGCAACGCCCGCTTTTTTCATCAAATCCTGATAGCGCTTCGTCTCTAATGCTTCCTGGGCCGACGGATCTTCCAATCCTTCCATGATTGCAGCATCAAAGCCTGCTGAAATAATTGCCTGTTTCAATAAATCAGGATCCGCATCGCCTTTGACATAAGCCGAGTGGTCCGCAAAATTGACCGTTACCTCCAATACACCCGGAACCTCTTTGAGCGCTCCTTCAACAGCACTGACACAACCCGCGCAGCGCATACCCAAAATGGATAACCGGAGAGCATTATTTGTCGTGTCGTTTTGAATTGCCGCACTCATAAGATTGCCTTTTAGCCGTATTTACAAAAAAATTATCAAGGACTTAGTCTATTCTTCCACCAAAAAACCAGCCTCAGAAATAACGCTTTTTATCGCGTCCAGATCGATTTTGGCAGCATCATATTCCACAGAGACTTGATTTTCCTTGAATGAAGCACTGGTTGAGAGCACGCCTTCCAATGCCTCCAACTTGCCGTTGACGTTTGCTTCGCAACCGCCACATTTCATTCCCTTGACTGTTAACGTTACCTTTTCCGACATACATTGTCTCCAAAACACAAGTTAGTAATAGAATTCAGACGCCCTCGACTTAACAAGAGCAATCATGCTATAAATCGTGAGTATTCTCAAATTTATATGATTCTCACAGCTTACCGGGCAGTTATTGATCTGACAACTGAATGAAAGATTTCCTTATAGCTCGCCAAGAGATATTCAATCGAAATTTAGAGATTTCCGCTTATGAAATTCTATTCAGGGGGAAAGACTTTGATCTGAGCCAGGATAATCAGGCCAGTCAAGCAACCCACCAAGTTATCACCGACACCATTCTTGAGATAGGCATCAACCGCCTGGTGGGCAACCATAAAGCCTTTATCAATTTCACTACCGGCAATATTCTCGACAAAACACCTCTTGCCCTGCCCAAAGACCGTGTTGTGATCGAGATTCTCGAAAATACCGTCATCGATCAACGAATCATAGAAAATTTACAGGAATTATCGGAGTCAGGTTACACAATTGCCTTGGATGATTTCATCTTTTTACCCGAATGGGAACCTTTAGTAAAACTGGCCGACATCATCAAGTTGGACGTCTTGGCCATGGATACCAAGGAGTTAAATCTCACCATCGACAGGCTTTCATCCTACAAAGCCCAATTGCTGGCCGAAAAAATTGAAACCCGCCAACAGTTTGAAATGCTGCGTGATCGCGGCTGTCATTACTTCCAGGGCTTTTTCCTCAGCAAACCCAACATTGTTGAAGGAAAACGCTTAGGCATTGACCAAACCGCCTTGATCAAGTTGTTAGCTACCATCAACAAGCCTGAAATGGTATTCGATGAGGTCAGCCGTATCATATCGCTGGATGCCACGCTGAGCTTCAAGTTACTTCACTACATCAATTCCGCATTTTTTGCAATTCCAAACAAGATTTCTTCCATCAAGCAGGCAATCAGCTATCTTGGCCTGATAGAGATAAAACGCTGGACCAACATTATTGCACTCAGTTCTTTATCCAACAAACCAAAAGCAATACTGCAAACCACCCTCATCAGAGGCAAAATGTGTGAACAAATTGCCCATTATCTCGGGAAAGATGCTGAATTGTTTTTTTTAATTGGTTTGTTTTCCAACCTTGATAACCTGATGGATATACCCATAGAGGAAGCTTTGGCGCAATTACCTCTGAGCCGCGATGTCAGCCAGGCCATAATCAACCATGAAGGGTTCGGTGGAGAATTGTTACTTTACGTTAAATCCTATGAGCAAGGCCTTCCGCAACTGGATACTTTTCAGAATTTGGAAGCCCATTTAATCAACTCCGCTTTCCTGGACAGCATCACCTGGGCTCAAAGCACTTTGGACAACTTATCATGATAAAACTTAGAAACGTCATCACCCCGCTACTTTTATTATTCAGTCTGCTACCGTCATTATTGCCGGCGGATGAATTAAATCAGGTAGACATTGCACAATTGATAGACTTAAGGGACCAGCAAAATGCGTTGATTATCGACATTCGCACGCCTCAAGAATGGGCGGCATCCGGACTGATTCCCCAAAGTTATCCGCTGACTTTTTTCGATGCCGATGGCCGTTTTGATATTGACCAATGGCAAGCCAAACTGGCTAAATTGCGCACGACTCCGGATCAAGCCGTAGTTTTAGTTTGCAAAAGCGGCAATCGAAGCGCTAAAGCGGGTCAAATACTGACCCAAACCCAGCAAATGAAAAATCTATATCACTTACAAAAAGGTATAGTGGGCTGGGTTACGGCAGGCAATCCTGTCGCCAGAAACTGTCCCAATCAACTCGCCTGCAGGTAACACTATCCATGCATCTGAATACCATTAAAAATCAAGCCATCGCTTTAGCCGGAGTTGCTCAATCGGCAGCTTTGGTGCAACAACTTGCAACCCAGGGAAAAACCGACCAATCCGCATTAGAAAACAGCGTTGCCAGTATTTTGAAAATAGAGTCTGACTCCGTCGAGGCTATTTTCAATGGCTTGAGCGGTATCAAGCTGGGCCTGGAACAACTGAATCAACAACTGAACGGCTTTCAAATTTCCAATCCTGAACAAGCCCGCTATGCGGCTTCGCTGGTCTTTCTGGAAAAGCA
This sequence comes from Methylicorpusculum sp., assembly GCF_030651835.1. Classification (GTDB taxonomy): domain Bacteria; phylum Pseudomonadota; class Gammaproteobacteria; order Methylococcales; family Methylomonadaceae; genus Methylicorpusculum. The sequence continues at coordinate 90,898 of NZ_JAUSBX010000087.1, forward strand.
ATTGTCTAAACGGCCGGATTTATTGAAAACCATCAGCCAAGGCATAGAAAAAGCACAGCAACAGCGCGATCATTTCGGTTTACTGCATGAAAATGTGTTTGCCAATTTAGGCGACACCTATCACAACACGATCAGTACCCTGCAACCCCGCATCATGGTGAACGGCGAACAGAACTATTTAAGTCAGCCTGAAATCGTCAACAAAATCCGTACACTTCTGCTGGCAGGTATCCGTGCAGCAATGTTGTGGCGACAATGTGGCGGCACCCGCTGGAAATTTCTTTTTTACCGCAAAAAATTACAAGCAGAAATTGAAAATCTGTTGAAACAAATTTAGTCCATTACTTCATGAAGCTGATAGAAGCTGAAAATCTATACCGTTATTACGGCAAACACTGTGCTGTTCATGATCTCAGCTTTTCATTAGCCCGAGGGGATGTCCTGGGTTTTCTGGGACCTAACGGCGCGGGCAAAACAACGACGATGCAGATGTTGTGCGGCAATCTGGCCCCCAGTGCCGGCAGAATCATCATCAATGGCCACGACCTGCTGGACTCACCGGTAGCCGCTAAACGCAACATCGGCTATTTGCCAGACACGCCGCCGCTTTACCGCGAATTGACGGTGGATGAATTTCTAAGCTATTGCGCACAACTGCATCAGGTTCCACGCGATCAAATCAAACCGGCAACGACAACGGCCAAGGAGAAATGCGGTCTGACCAGCGTATCCGACCGACTGATCGCACATTTATCGAAGGGATACCAGCAGCGGGTAGGCATTGCTCAGGCGATTTTACATAGCCCCGACATCATTATTCTGGACGAACCGACTGTCGGACTTGATCCTATCCAAATCAGGGAAATTCGTAGTTTAATTCGCGAACTGGGCCAGGCTCATGGCGTAATCTTATCCACACACATTTTGAGCGAAGTTCAGGAATCATGTACGCATGTGCAAATTATTCAGGAAGGCCGGTTGATCCTGCATGAAACGATAAAAGGTCTCGAACAGCATATGAAAATGGCGACGGTTGAATTGACAACGCGAATTCCTGTCAATGCTGATTTATTAAAATCCTTGTCAGGCGTGTTATCAATTGAAATTCTGGCACCTTGCAAAATACAGGTACATTACGACAGCAGCCACGACCCGTCAGAGCAAATTGCATCGTTGACGATAGCTCAAGGCTGGGGCTTGCAGGAAATAAGTCCGATTAAACGCAGCATGGAAGATATATTTATTGCCCTCACCCAGGCGGCATCAGACAACAGTGCAAACACCAGGGATTCCCTGCCATGATTCGCACGATTGCCCTAAGGGAATTTAAAACACTGTTTTTATCGCCGCTGGCCTGGACAATACTGGCAATTATCCAGTTCATTCTGGCCTATCTGTTTTTGACTCAGGTTGAAACATTCATCAGGGTTCAACCTGAGCTGGCAACGATAGAAAACGCCCCTGGCTTGACCGATATTGTCGTGACACCGCTTTACAGTAATGCTGCGATCATATTGATGCTGGTCACACCTTTATTGACCATGCGTCTGATTTGTGAAGAACGCCGGAATAAAACGCTGCCTCTTTTGCTGTCCGCACCGGTATCGAATACACAAATCATTCTCGGCAAATATCTGGGCATTATGGGGCTATTTTTTATAATGACCCTGCTGATCAGTCTGATGCCTTTATCCTTGTTAACCGGCGGCACGCTGGATTACGGAAAATGCCTGGCCAACCTGCTCGCCTTGTTTTTGTTGCTGTCGGCATTTACCTCGACCGGACTGTATATGTCCTGTATTGCCGGGCACCCGATCATTGCGGCTTTAGGCGCATTTGGTTTGCTGCTGCTGTTGTGGATAATGGATTTATCGACTGGCATCAAAGATCAACACAGCGAATTATTTGAGTACTTATCGCTGCTAAAGCATTTTCAAATGATACAAACAGGGCTGATCCGGAGCGTAGATCTAATTTACTTCGCGATTTTTATCCTGCTGTTTTTGATACTCAGCATCCGCAATCTGGATAACGAGCGCCTGTAAACATGAAACTGAGCCGCTCTATCCACCGCAAATTACGCATCAAAAACAGTCTGATCACGTGTCTGCTGATTTCACTGCTGGCTGGTTTGGCCTGGTTCAGCACCCAGTTTAATGCGCAGTGGGACATCACCGTCAATGCTGTCAACACGCTGTCGCCCGCCACGCAAAATGTGCTGAATTCATTGCACAGCCCTGTCAAAATAAGCGCTTATATCAAAAGAGATCCTTCGCTGCGCGCTCAGATCGCCCAACTTGTCGCGCGTTATACCGATTATAAACCGGACCTGACGCTCAGCTTCATTGACCCGGATTCCAATCCGAACCAAGCGCGTGAATTAAACATTGCATCGACCGGCACGCTGTTTGTCGACTATCAAGATCGACGCGAACGCATTAACTATCTTGATGAATCAACCTTAACCAATGCACTCACGCAACTGGCCTATGGCAATGATCGCTGGATCAGCGTTTTAACCGGTCATGGCGAGCGCGCCATAGACGGCCGTGCCAATTTCGATTGGGGTCAATTCGGGCAAGAACTGACCAAGCGCAACATCAAAGCACAGACATTGAATCTGGCTGAAATGCCAGCCATCCCCGATAACGCTCAATTGCTCATCTTGGCCAGTCCTACCGTCAAGCTGTTGCCCGGTGAAATCAACATTATCAAGCAGTTTCTCGATCAAGGCGGCCATTTTCTCTGGTTATATGATCCTGACAGCGCCGGCCAACCCGAATTGGAAAGCTATCTGGGAATCACCCGACTGCCCGGCACCGTCATGGACACCCAAGCGTTGCTCTATGGAGTCAACGATGCTTCATTTGTCCTGATTGGCCGCTATCCGCCTCATCCACTGACGCAAAACTTTCAGTTAATGACCCTTTTTCCTCAAAGCGCAGCGCTGGAGAGTCAAAATTCCACTGTATTTGATACTCAGGCATGGCTACAAAGTTCTGAAAAGTCATGGACAGAAACCGGTAGCCTGAGTGCCGATGCTGTTTTCAACGCGGGAGATCTTGAAAAACTGGGCCCCTTGGCAATTGCCTATGCCTTGAAACGTGAAATAGAAGGCCGTAAAGAACAACGCATTCTGGTGATGGGTGATGGCGATTTTATTGCCAATGCTTTTATCGGCAATGTCGGCAATGCTGACCTGGGCCTTAGGATCATCAACTGGTTAACCGGCGATGACCGCATGGTCGCCATCCCTATCAAAAAAGCACCGGATAAAGAACTGCTGTTGCCTCCGGTTGCCGTCGCCGTGATGGGTTTTGGCTTTTTGCTGATCATTCCGGCCGTATTGATCATTAGCGGTCTACTGATCTGGCGTAAGCGTAAACGCCGCTAACGGATTGTTTACTACTCACTCCCCATTTTATTGTTCCTCAAAAAAAGACCTTGCCATGCCTGAATTACCGGAAGTTGAAACAACACGACGTGGAATCCAATCCCATTTGGAAGGCAACGTCATTCAATCGGTTTGCGTCAGAGAATCACGTTTTCGCTGGCCGGTCACCGATGATCTACAACACATTTTGCCGGGACTGACCATCACGCATATAGCCAGAAGAGGCAAATACCTGCTGCTGAACACGGCATCGGGAACCTTGATCATTCATCTGGGCATGTCAGGCAGCCTGAGAATTGTGACGAACGGCATACCGCCCCAAAAACATGACCATATCGATTTTATATTCGCAGGCAACCTGCTGCTAAGGTTTAATGACCCGCGCCGGTTTGGGGCTGTGTTATGGACCGAGAAACCGGTTAATGAACATCCCTTGTTAAAAGATCTGGGGCCGGAACCGCTGGAAAGTGAATTTAACGGCGAACATCTTTATCATCAGTCGAAAAATAAAAGTCTGGCGGCAAAATCCTTCATCATGGACAGCCATACCGTCGTCGGGGTCGGAAATATTTACGCGAATGAGGCATTATTCATGGCCGGCATAAAGCCTACCCGCGCCGCGGGAAAGATCAGCCTGACCCGCTACCGCCACTTGGCCGATTGCATTCGGCTGGTACTGCAAAATGCTATTTCGCAGGGCGGCACCACCTTGAGAGACTTTGTCAATGAGGACGGAAAACCGGGCTATTTCAAGCAGCAGTTGAAAGTTTACGGACGGGGTGGTGAACCTTGCACGCTGTGTTTAAGTCCGCTCACCGAGATAAGAATCAGTAATCGAACCACTGTCTTCTGCAGTCATTGCCAGACATAAGCGGCTTTTCGATGTCAACTGAGAACTTCCCGAAACGCCGAGTTTATACCCGGCACCGGGAACTTGTATGGCTTATTGGTTAAAGCGTTGGATCCAATCAATCCTGCAAGGCATTAACCGCTTCTGCTTTATGCTCAATTGACCATAATTTTTCCAATTGATAGAACTGTCTAGCTTGATCGGTCATGACGTGCACGATCACATCTCCCAAATCCAGCAAGACCCAGTCCGACCCCAATCCGCCTTCCTGGCCCAACGGTTTATAGCCTTTTTCATTCAATTCGGCCACGACATAATCGACCAGAGATTTCAGGTGTCGATCGGAGGTACCGGTGGCCAAGACCATATAATCGGTGACAGAGGTTTTGCCTCGCACATCGATTACGGTAATGTTGTGTCCTTTGCGTTCATCCAAAACTTTCTGGACGATCTGTAATATTTCTTCTGGTTGCATTCAATTTCCTATGAGAGTGCGCTGATTAGCGCCGATAAAGTTGATTTTGATCAATATAGTTTATGACGGCGTCGGGTAATAAAAATCCCGGATTGCGCCCTTCGGCTACCATCTGCCTGATCGCTGTCGCTGAAATATCAAGTAGTGTGACACGCTGGAAAAATAAAGATCCGCAGGCCGTGTCTTTTAGTTTTTGTATCGAGTCGGTGTAACGCTGTTTTAAAACCTCATTCAGCTCGGCGTAACCCGAGCCAGGTCGGGTCATTACGACCACATGGGCATAATCAAACAATGCCTGCCAACGGTACCATTGACAAAGGTGCTCAAAAGCATCGCTACCTATAAAAAGCAGTAACGGCCTGTCCGCAGCCAGCGTCTCACGCAAAGAGGCCAGCGTGTCGACCATATAAGAAGGCCCGCCTCGGTCGATTTCGCGGGTATCGACCGTCATTCCGGACTGCCCTGCCAATGCGAGTTCCAGCATTCTGACCCGCATGTCCGCGGCCACGGAAGGCTCATCACGGTGCGCAGGAATAAAACAGGGAATCAGACGAATTTCATCCAGTTTGAATAGCTCTTTAACTTCCAGGGCTGTCCGCAAATGGCCGAAATGCACGGGATCAAATGTCCCGCCGTAAACACCTAACATCTATTCGCGTATATGACCATCACCCAGAACAACGTATTTGAGTGTCGTCAGGCCTTTAAGCCCAACCGGGCCCCGGGCATGTAATTTGTCGGTACTGATACCGATCTCAGCGCCCAAGCCGTATTCAAACCCATCGGCAAAACGCGTGGACGCGTTGACCATTACGGAGCTTGAATCGACTTCGCGTAAAAAACGTCGGGCCAGCGTATAATTTTCGGTGACGATAGCATCCGTGTGGGCCGAACCGTAGCGATGAATATGGTCAATCGCATCATCGATATCCGCCACCACCTTGATTGACAAAATTGGCGCCAGGTATTCGGTAGACCAATCTTCTTCGGTCGCTCTTAAACAGGGTGTAATAATCGAGCAGGTTTTAAGACAGCCGCGTAACTCCACGCCTTTTTCCCGGTAAATGGCGGCTAGCTTAGGCAATAAAGTAACGGCAATACCTTTTGCAATCAGCAAGGTTTCCATTGCATTACAAACGCCATAACGGTGAGTTTTTGCGTTGACGGCAATAGCCAAAGCCTTTTCATGATCAGCGGTATTGTCGATGTAGACATGGCAAATGCCGTCCAGATGCTTGATAACCGGAATCGTCGCTTCTTTGGTAATGCGTTCGATCAAACTTTTACCGCCACGAGGCACGATGACATCAACAAAGTCGGACATCGTGATCAATTCGCCCACAGCAGCCCTATCGATGGTTTCCACCACCTGCACCGCAGTAGCAGGCAGACCGGCAGCCTCCAATCCTTTGCTGATACACGAGGAGATGGCTTTATTGGAATGAATAGATTCGGAACCGCCTCTTAGAATGCATGCATTACCGGATTTGAGGCACAACGCGGCGGCATCGACCGTCACATTGGGGCGAGATTCATAAACGATGCCGATTACCCCCAAAGGCACCCGCATTTGTCCCACCTGAATACCACTGGGTCTGTAGGTCAGATCGGTGATTTCTCCGACAGGATCCGCCAACGCGGCCACTTGCTTTAACCCTTCGACCATTGACTTAATCCCTGAAGCCTTGAATTCCAGCCTGTCCAGCAAAGCCGAATCCAGTCCGCTATCCCTGCCTTTTTGTACGTCTTTGAGATTTTCCTCAATCAGCCAATCAGCATGCGTTTCGAGCATCTCTGCAATCTTCAACAAAGCCTCATTCTTCTTACCGCTGTCGGCGCGACTGATTTCTCTACCCGCTTTTCTGGCCTCACGCCCAAGGTTAAGCATGTATTCTTTGGTATTCACGTCGCTCACTCTTATACTTAAATAGTCGCGGCATTATATCGGCAGAAGGCAATCTTTAACAGCACAAGACGCTGAACCAGCAGCAATTCTCAATTTGAAAGGAAAAAAGGCTGGGGGAAGTTTTTCGAGGATGTCGGCAGCAGGGATGCAGCAGACAAGCCCCCTGGAAGGGTTTACGGCGATCCTCGAAAGGCTTTTTCCAGCCCAAAAGGAGCTGGAATTGCTGCTGAACCAGGATCTATCCCCGTTATTCATTAAAACTTGAGTCAAGCACCCTATGAAAAAACTGATTTACCTCGCGGTTCTTGCCGCCCTGATATTCGGCGCCCTGGAACAAAAAGGCAGCTTTATCCCCAACAGTGCGATGGAATCGCTCAATGGCGACAACATCGAGCTTGAAAGCGCGTTCTCAAACAGGCAAAGCAATATTCAAGTTCAAGGAGAAGGTCTGGTAACCCGACTCTTGCCTGACGACCTTAAGGGTTCAAGACACCAGCGTTTCATTCTGCAGATCAATGATCACCAAACCCTCTTGATAGCGCACAATATCGATCTTGCACCCAAAATCCATGATTTAAAAGAAGGGGATACCGTAGCGTTTTACGGCGAATACGAATGGAATTCAAAAGGGGGCGTCCTTCACTGGACGCACCATGACCCAAGAGGCCGGCACAGCTCGGGATGGTTAAAACACCAGGGACAGACTTATCAATGATGCAGACTCAGTCATCATTTGAATCTCGTAACTACTCGCATGCGCCTATTAGAAGTTAAAACTAGGAATTGCAGTCTCTGTCTATCGATACAGGACCCATAGCTATTAAAACGTTATAATCCGGTTATCGTGAATTCATCGAGAACGCTAAACAATGTTATTGGAAACTTTATCTGTCGCTAGGGATTTTGGCCGTGTGCATGAAATTACTTCAATTCTGATCCGTTATGGTTTCGGGGATTTGGTACAAAGGCTGGGCATCGCAGGTATCGTAGAACGCGCGGGACATGTGCTGCATTGGCACGAAATCGATGAATTAACCACTATGGAGCCGCCCGAGCGGGTGCGTCGGGTTCTGGAAGAAATGGGGCCGACTTTTGTAAAACTGGGACAAATTTTTGCCACCCGTCCCGACCTGTTTTCCCCTCCCTGGATTGCCGAATTTGAAAAACTTCAGGATCAGGCACGCCCCGCACCCATTGATAAAATCATGGCGCAACTCAGGGAAGACCTGGGCGCCGACCCCGAAACCGTTTTTGCGCTTTTTGACAAAACACCACTGGCTGCCGCCTCCATCGGCCAGGTCCACAAAGCTTTTTTAGAAGACGGCACACCCGTCATTGTTAAAATTCGCCGCCCCGGCATTCGAGCTGTCGTAGAAGCCGATTTACGCCTGCTGAATCAGTTAGCCGAAATCGCCGCCAAAGAGCTTAAAGATCTTCGCCGCTATAGTCCGCAGGATATTGTGCGTCAATTTACGCTGTCCATGAGGCGAGAACTGGACCTGGCGATAGAAGGCCGCAATTCCGAGCGAATGCGGACTAATTTCCGAAACCATCGGACCATCGTCATACCAAAAGTCTATTGGGAATGGACGTCTGAGCGCGTCAATGTTCAGGAGTTTATTGTCGGCATATCCGGCCATGACATGAAAGCATTAGATCAGGCCCGCCTGGACCGGAAAAAACTGGCCAAAGCCGGTGCGGATGCTGTGCTGAAAATGATACTGGAAGACGGCTTTTTTCATGCAGACCCGCACCCTGGCAACTGTTTTTTCCTGGAACAAAACCGGATTGCCTTTATCGATTTCGGCATGGTCGGCAGACTGTCGGAGGAACGCCGCAATCAAGTGATCAACTTGCTGCACGGACTGGTTGAACGAGATTCCGATCTGGTCGTAAAAATACTGCTGCGCTGGGCTGACAAGTCGTCCAATCATTACGACAATCTGATTATGGAAATCGATAACTTTATCGACCAGTACCATGATGTGCCGCTTAAAGACCTGAACATGGGCGAATTACTGATTAATCTGACGACGCTGTTACGGGATCACCAGCTGAATTTACCGGCAGACTTAACGCTGTTAATCAAAGCCTTTATCACGTTGGAAGGACTCGGCCGCCAACTCGATCCCAATTTTAATTTGGTCGTTGCTGCAACGCCGTTACTCAAACGGGCCTTTTTGCAGCGCTACAGCCCCGAATTTATAACTCGTAAAGGGCTAAAATCAGTGGCCACTCTGCTGGAAATGCTATCGGGTCTCCCGCAGGATCTGCATCGTATACTGGAAGATTTAAGACGAGGCGCAGTCAGTGTGCGTTTGGATATCACCCGACCGGATTGGCTGGGCAAAGAACTTGATCGCCTGGTCAACCGCCTGTCGGTGAGTCTGGTCACCGCTTCCATGATCATCGGAAGTTCCATCGTCTCAACCGTAGAAGGCGGAACGTCTTCTTTTATCGGCTTGACCGCTTTTATAGGCGCGCTGTTCGGCGGGCTTTGGCTGCTTTTTTCAATCTGGCGCAGCGGATAAGCGGTTCTGCCTACAGCCGAAAATAGGCCGCAGGCAGAACAAGCATCAAGCAAAAATACTCAGCAATCCCTGGCTTGCCGAAGCTCTTCCTTGATTTAAGGCCTCAGTTAAATCCAATCCGCCTTCTGCTTGTTCCGGCCGGCTGTCTGTTTCGCCATAAAGATTGGAGGGATCTTTGTCACCGCCTTGCATCATTTGACCGAAACCGGCCGAACGCCCTTGATCGTCCTGTGATTGCTGGGATACAGTCACATCGGCCAGATTTAGCTGTTGACCGCTCATCATTTCTCTCAATCTGGGGATGGCCGCCTCCAGCGCTTCTCTGACTGAGGCGTGTTGCGCTGAAAAAGTGATAGTCGCCTGGTCCTGATTCATGTCGATCCGAATACGCACAGGGCCTAAGTGCTGAGGATTAAGATTGAGTTCAGCCGCCGATAAGGAGCGATTATTCATCCAGACAATACGATCACCCAATTCACTGGACCATTCAGGATCAGCAAAGTTTTTAGACATGGCGGGCACATCGGTCTTAAGAATATTGGGGGTTTTATTATCAATTGAAAATTGCCTGTGTAAATGTGCAGTATCGATGGGCGATTTGGGTACGGTTTTTTCATTTCCGGCACCGTCACTGTCGCTCATTTTTTTATCAGTGGCCTCTGCACTTAATGCTGTCTTTGTCTCAGCTGCCGCCTTATCTTCGGCGGTTGCTGCATCAGCCGAAGAAAGCTTCAGATTCCCGGTCAGCACAGGCGCTTCGGTTTCTGTTTTAACCGGAGCGGCATCAATCATTTGACGCAGAGCAGGTAATTCAGGGTTATTCAGAACCGGATTCATTTGAGGCGTGACTTCCAGCAGGGGGCCGGCGAGATTATAAGGCTCAGCGTCTGTTTCATCGAGAACCTGATTCAGATCAGACGCCTCGATCAGAGCTTCGGATTTTTCCGTCATTGCCGTTGCCGCCTGTATATGTTCAAGGACTTCTTTTAGCGCTGAAAGGGTTTCTTCCAGATTGATTTCGCTTTCCGGTGCCTCGGCAAGCGACCCAAGCGGCAATTGATTTCCCGGCAAACCGGCAAATTCTTGCACAGTCTGACCGGCAGCCAATTCTTCAGGCGTCAGGGTCGACGCGTTAATGGCCTGCGTCAGCTTGCTCAGTTCAGCCATCAGAGAATCGGCAAAGGCGCTGCCTGTTAATCCTGAATCAGCAAGCGCTTGATCCAAGGTCGCAAACCCTAGATCGGCCGGCACCTGAGGGGTGAGTGGTATATTCTGAATATTCATTTTCTTAACTCCTGATTCGCCTGTTGACGCCGCATTGATTCTATCAACACCCTCAACAGTACAGTACATCAATCCCTAGACATTATTAATGACGAACAGGCAACAGACCGCCTTTATCATTGATTTCAGCTGAAAAATCCAAAGGATTTTCAGCTTTTCCATCATACTCTAAGCATTTCTTGTGCCACCGCGCCGCCCGCTTGACACTCTATCATCCTGCTCAAGTTGCTCACGCTTATCCTCTTCCTTTGATTCCATTTTTAACGCTTTATCACTGATTTTCTCAAGGTTTTCAGTCCGATTATGCAGATTAAGCCAGTTATGCCTTGCTCTGGAAACCTCGACCTCCAGTTGCGTGAGCGCTTGCTCCTGACCCTGAATTGCCTTGTCCAGCTTTTCAATAAAACTTCTAAACTCCAGCATTTGGCCTATCCTGGCCCCGGTTGAACAATGAAGATCAAACTTTGCTATGGTTTCCAACCTGTAATTTTTAAGCCCATCAATCTGCTCCTGCAATACAATTTGTTTTTGCTGAATGCGGCCAAATGCTTCCAGGGCTTTTTTTTCCTGATCCGCATTCAGATCAACGATAAGTTTTAAGCGGTCGGATTTTTTCACGGTTATCCACCTGTTTATTGATCAGCCAGTAACTGAGCCAATTGCTGAATACTGGCATTCACATCAACAGGCTCATCAATTCCTTGTTGAAGAAAGTCCAAAATAGCCGGCATTTTTTGTATCGCTCTGTCTATCTTTGGATTTGAACCGGGTTTATAAGCGCCGACATTGACCAAATCTCTGTTTTGTTGATAGGTCGAATACAAGCTGCGTAATTCCCGCACCATTTTCAAATGGTCGTCGTCGACAATGTCGGTCAGCACCCGGCTGACCGACGCTTCAATATCGATGGCTGGAAAATGCCCGGCATCAGCCAATGCCCGGGTCAGAACAATATGACCATCCAAAACGCCCCGCGCCGAATCCGCCACCGGATCGTTATGATCATCGCCCTCGGTGAGCACGGTATAAAAGGCGGTAATGGAACCACCCCCCTCATCACCGTTACCGGCTCTCTCCACTAAACGCGGAAGTTTGGCAAACACCGAAGGAGGATAACCCTTGGTTGCCGGCGGCTCATCGATAGCCAGCGCTATTTCCCGGTGCGCTTGCGCATATCGGGTCAATGAATCCATTAACAGCAGGACATCAAGCCCCTGGTCACGAAAATATTCAGCTATGCTGGTCGCCAGCAGCGCGCCATTGGTCCGCATCAAGGGCGGGTAATCGGCCGGTGTTGCGACAACAACGGCGCGTTTCAAGCCATCTTCACCCAAAATTTTCTGGACGAATTCATTTACCTCACGGCCCCGCTCACCAATCAGCCCCACTACAACAACATCGGCCGTCGTGAATTTTGTCATCATGCCCAGCAGTACGCTTTTTCCGACCCCCGTGCCTGCGAATAAGCCCATCCTTTGCCCCCGACCAACGCATAACAGCGCATTGATAGCCCGGATGCCGACATCCAAAGGCTCTCTAATCGGTTTTCTGCTGAGCGGATTGATAGGGATTCCCGTTAAAGAGACGCGTGCCTCGGTGATTAACGGCCCTTTATTATCCAGCGGATTGCCTGATCCATCCAGAACCCGACCCAGCAAATCGAAGCCTACTTTAGCCAATGATTCAACACCCAAGGGAATAACTCGGCAATCGGGTTCCAGACCATGAGGATCGCCAATCGGCATAAGAAATATTTTCTCTCCGGCAAAACCCACAACCTCGGACGGTATCATGCGCCCGCTTTTTGTCTCGACCATACAACGTGAACCAATAGGCGCTCTGCATCCAACCGCTTCCAGGGTTAAGCCCACCATCCGGGAAAGCTTCCCTTCAACAATCAGTTCGGGATGCTCCTGCAACCTTTCGCGATAAGGTTTTAAACGGTCCAACCAAATTTCGGAACGGTCTTCAAACAAGCTCATGACTCTTCATCTCCGCTACGACCACCCCCCAGCACTTTGGCGACAACCGCCGAAACCCGCGATTCTATGGTCGCATCGACCCGCGACATTTCGGTATCAACTTTACAACCGCCCCGGGTGATCAGGGGATCTTCAATTAAAACCCAGGGTGGAGAGATTTCATCCAGCACTAATACAGTACGAACCAATTCCGCATCTGCGGGATGCAAGGTCAGTGTGATTTTCTGAGAGGCAACAGGCAAAATACCAACAGCCTCTCTGACCGCTGCAACAATTTGACCTGGGTCCATCTTGATTTCCCGGCGAATGATCTGAGTAGCCATGGTAATCGCCAACTTGACCAGCTCGTTTTCTACCGCCTCATCCAGATTTTTCAACGGTTCACTGAGCAGTTCCATCACTTTGAATAATTCAGCAGCTTGATTGCTCAGAAGCTGAAAATTTTCTTCATAACCTTTCTTCAGCCCTTCTTCGTAGCCTTTTTCTTGTCCCTCTTGATGGCCTTGAGCAAAGCCCTCTTCGTGTCCTTTGGCAAAAGCCTCTTCTTGAGCTTTTTCCTGCATTTGCTCAATTTCGCTGACCGTCATTAACGGCGATCGGCTGCTCTCCTGCTCTGCCTGCGGGTGTTCGTTCTCGCCTTCTGAAACATTGGGTAAGGCCCAAAGGCTCAGTAACTCGAGTTCTTCCTCAGAAAAACGGCCGCCGCTAGACAAGCTCATCACTGCCGCCGCCTAGCATAATCTCGCCTGAGTCGGCCAGCTTTCTGGCAATAGCGAGAATTTCTTTTTGGGCCAATTCGACGTCGCTCAGCTTACTGGGCGGAGCGGCTTCAAGATCATCACGGAGCATTTCGGCCGCACGTTTGGACATATTGCCGAATATTTTGTTTTTAAGCTTGTCATCGACGCCACGCAAGGCCAGCAATAGCTGATCAGTGGATACTTCGCGCAGCAATGTCTGAATGCCTCGGTCATCAACCTCCACCAAATCAGCAAAAACAAACATTTTGTCCTGGATTTGTTGAGCAAGATCAGCGCTGTTTTGGCCAATATCCTCCATGACTGTTTCACTGATTCCGCCATCCAAAAAGTTAAGGATATTAGCCACTGCATCGATACCGCCGATGGCTGAAAGCTTCATAGCATCATTACCGGTCAGTTGTTTTTCCATGATTTCATCCAGTTCTCGAAGTGCGGCAGGTTGAATACCTTCCATCGTGGCTATTCTCATCAATATATCGGAACGCGTATTTTCAGGCAGCAGGCTTAAAACATCCGCTGCCAGATCGCTTTCCAGCAAAGTCAAAATAATGGCGATAATCTGAGGATGCTCCAGGCGAATCAAATCTGCAATTGAACGGGTATCCATCCATTTCAACTGTTCGATACCTTTACTGTTGGCTCCGAGTAAAATTCTGTCGATAATGTTGCCGGCCTTATCGGCACCGAGTGCACCGGTCAACATATTCCGAATGTACTCATCCGAATTCAAGCCCAAACCGGTCTGACGCTTGACGGTGGTAATAAATTCTTCAAGAACCCCATCAACCATTTCCGGTGTAATTTCACTGAGGCCAGCCATGGTCGCGCCGATAATTTGAACTTCCTTGGGCCCCATATGCTTCAATACCGCGGCCGCCCTGTCCTCTCCAACTGCAAGTAATAGCAGGGATGCCCGTTGAGCATAGTTTAATGCGTTACTCTCAGCCATCTTGTTTAATCCATACCTTAATGATTTGCGCTACCAGCATAGGATCTTCATCAACCAGTTTCTTGATATATTCCAGGCGTTTTTCATAACTTTGCGGCGCTTCCAGCAGCAACAAATCTTCGGTTTCGTCTGTTAATGCCCGCTGCTGCTGACTGTTTTCTTCACCGGCTGGAACCGCATAAGGAACACCGTTCTCATCAAAGGCCACCGTACCGCCCATCGCCTCAGCTTCAGCTCTTGCCATTGCCAGTGCTGCAGCTCTTTGTTCCTCTTCGGTTCTGGACACCAAGCCTCTCATTGTCGGTCTAAGTACAGCAAAGACCAGAAACAGGATCACTGCGACTGCGGCCAATTGTTTCATCAAGTCAATAAACCAAGGCTCATCCCATAAGTTGACAGCCGGTAAATCCTCGATTTCGTCAGGCGCTCTGAAGGCAACATTGGAAACGGTCACCTGATCTCCGCGGCTGGTGTCAAATCCTACAGCCTGCTTGATCAGATCATTGAAGCGATTAATTTCTTCTTGCGAATAAGGTTGTGAAACCGGCTTTCCGTCTTCACCGCTAATGTAACGGTCATCGACGACCACGGCAACCGACAATCTTTTTAATTGAGCCGTTGCCAAGCGCGTATGCGTGATGGTTTTATCCAGCTCAAAATTTCGCGTTGCACTTTTGCTGGATGAAGATGGTTTTGAGGCACCGGATTCTGCTCCTGAACCTTCTGTCGCAATTTCAGGAGCAACACCAGTCGGGGGAGGCTGATTCGATAATGCACCAGGCACGCCTTGAACCGAATTGGTGGAATTCTCATCTTCACGCGTTTGTTCGCTGCGCAACGCGGGTAAATCAGGATTAAACATCTCCTGCGTTTTTTCAGTAACAGTGAAATCCACATCCGCTGAAATTTGGGTCCTGAAGCCGTTGGTGCCAACCAAGGGTGTCAAAATATTTTGAATTCGCTCCATCAAATGATCTTCAATGTCCTTCTTGTATTCAAATTGTTTTGAGTTGAGGGAATTATCCGAATCCGATGCCAGAGTGTTCAATAAACGGCCTTTCTGATCCACAACGGTAATTTGACCGGGCTCCATCATCGGAACGCTGGATGCTACTAAATGAATAATAGATTCTATTTGCCCTTTATCCAAGGTGCGCCCCTGATACAGATTAACCATGACAGACGCACTGGGCTTTTTTTGTTTTCTGACAAATACGGACTGTTTAGGCAATGCCAGAATGACTCGAGCAGACTTGACATTCTGAATAGCCATTATGGTACGGGCAATTTCGCCTTCCAATGCCCTTTGAAAGCGGATCTGCTCAACATTTTTGCTGGTTCCATAGCTTTGCTCCTGATCCAACAGTTCGTAGCCTAAACTGGTACTCCTGGGCAATCCCAACGCAGCCAGTTTGAGTTTGAGTTCACGGATATCGGCAGTAGGCACCATAATTGCACCTGAACCGTTTTCCACCTTGAATTTGATGCCTTCCTTATCCAACACTTCAATAATTTCAGAAGCGTCTTTTTCGGCAATATCAGCAAATAACAGACTGTAAGAGGTCTCTTGTGACCAAAGAACAACGGCGATCGAAATAGCGATACTGAAAGCAAAACCCAATATCAAACCAATTTGACGAGGCATGCTTAAACCGGCAAAGCCCTTGATAAGCGGGTTAGCCTGTGTATTTGCGTTAGCTTCGCCAGTTTCCATGCTGGAGGCATTCACTATATTATTTCCGTTATCTTCGCTCATGGCCTTTTAATCGCTATTTACATCGGCATATTCATAACGTCTTTATAAGCATCGACCAGTTTGTTTCTGACCTGGACCATGGCTTGAAAAGAGACGCTGGCCTTTTGCATTGAAATCATGACTTCCGCTAGGCTGGCATCGGATTCACCGGTTTCAAAAGCAGTTGCCATTTTGTTTGAGGTGGATTGAGCATCATTGACCGAGTCAATTGACTGTTTCAGTAGCGATGCAAAATCAGGTTGATCCGTTTTTTGGATTTCACTGGGCTTGTTTCCGGCCTCGATTGACATGGACCGCATCTGGGCCAGTACTTGTGTGATATTCATATCGCTCATGGGAGACCTCACTTGTTTTTGACACTATAGATCAAAGCAATTACCAAGCCAGTCTCAACAAGGAATAACGACACCGGATTCTTTCATCCTCGCCAATTTATAGCGCAAGGTTCTTGGGCTGATACCCAGTTTTTCAGCGGTGTTTTTCCGGCTGCCTTGCTCGTTCTGCAAGGTATTGAGTATCACTTTTTCTTCGGTGGATCTGACTTCATCATCCAATCCGCCTGAAGAACGCAACTCCGCATCATCAAGCGACGATGCCCGAAGAGGCTCTCTGGCAGGCCTGTCTGGGTTAAACGCATGGCCCTCCTCGAACATCAAATCGTCAACTTTGATCGATTCGCCAGATTTTAATATCAACGCGCGCTGCACGACATTTTCCAGCTCCCTTACATTTCCCGGCCAGGAATACGCTTGTAATTTGGCGGCGGCTGCTGCATCAAAATCCGGCAAATTGCCTGATTGGCCGCCATGACGGCGCAATAATTCTATTGCCAGCGGCAAAATATCGCCGGGACGTTCTCTTAACGCCGGAATTTTTATTGGAAAAACACTGAGGCGATAATATAAATCTTCGCGAAACTCGCCTTGCTCGACTTTTTGTTTCAGGGTTTGATTAGTCGCCGCCAAAAATCTGACAGTCAGCGGTATTTTCTTTTGACTGCCTATCCGTTCGACTTCTTTTTCCTGGAGTACGCGTAATAATTTCGCCTGCAGGCCGATATCCATCTCGGCAATCTCATCCAGCAACAATGTGCCGTTTTGAGCTTGTTCGAATTTGCCAGGCATCGATTGCAAAGCGCCGGTAAACGCTCCTTTTTCATAACCGAACAGCATGGCTTCCAGCATGGATTCCGGGATGGCCGCACAGTTTATGGCAACAAAAGGTCCTTGATTATAAAGGGAATGATCATGAATATAACGCGCAATGACTTCCTTACCTACGCCGCTCTCCCCTTGCAGCAATACGGTTACATCCGATTTGGAAACCCGGGTGATTAATTCATAAAGTTTTGCCATGCCCTGATCCTGAACAATCTGGTCATTGGCTGCCGCAGGATTTGCAGCAACGAATTCTTTGACTTTATTGACCAGACTCAAGGCATCGAATGGCTTGATCAGATAATCCACCGCGCCCGCCTGAATCGCAGCCACCGCTTTTGGTATCGTGCCGTATGCCGTCATCAGGACCAACGGAGTACCTTTATGCTTGACCTGCATATTTTGTAATAATTGAAAGCCGTCCATCACAGGCATCTGCACGTCACTGACCACTAAATGAAAGCGGTTTTCAGCAAGTTTGGCCATCGCATCCGTCCCATTACCGGCCGCCAAAACAGAATAACCTTCGATTTCCAGCGTGTCGCACAAAGCTTCGCATAACGCTTTGTCATCTTCTACGATTAAAACATCATACGAATTCATACCCATTCTCCTGACTGAACTTCGGCTTCAAAAAAACCACTGGGCAATATTGACCAGCGCTCGGCATGGACCGGTATAGAGAACGCAAAGCGAGACCCTTCACCAAGTACCGATTGACAATCCACCGAACCGCCATGAGCTTTGGCCACCGTTTCAACAACAGCCAGGCCCAATCCGGTACCGCTTATTTTTGTCGTATAAAAAGGCTCAAAAACTCTCTTTCGATGCTCTTCGGTCATACCCGCCCCATCGTCCGTTACGGTAAAACAAACAAAATCAGCTTCATTCATTGACACATCCAGACTGATATTGCCTTCTGAACCGCAGACCTCTATTGCATTATTCAATAAATTAACGACAGCACCTCGCAGCGCATCTTCGTTGCCTTTGATGGTTTCCACGTCCACCTGATGAGTCAGTTTGAAATTAATGGCTGAGGAGAGGGACTTTTCTCGCAGTGTCTCTTCAACTTGCGCCAAAAAATCGCTTAAACAGAACGTCTCCATCGTCAGACGGCCTTCTTTCGCATACATCAACATATCGCTGATCTGCCTGTCCAAATAATGCAACCTTTCCACCAGGGTATTAGAAAATCGTTGCCGCTTGCTTTCATCCAGAGTGGGTTTAGTCAGGTGGGATGCATACAGAACTGCGGTCGATAAAGGCGTGCGTAATTGATGAGCCATACGCGCAACCATTTCCCCCATGGCCGACAAATGCTTTTGTTGATTAACAGTGTCCTGTAAACCACGCATTTCGGTCACATCGGACAGCAAAATAAGTTGACCGGAATTATTGTTCAATTGACTCTGGCTAAGACTGACGCGCCTTCCGTCTGGTAATTGAAGCTCGTGAGGATTGTCGAATAACGCTAAAAGCCGTTGCTTCAGGATTTCGTTCCATGTCCGGCCCAGCAAGGGTTCTCCCAAAAAACTCAACGCCACCGCGTTGAAATCGACAATACGCCCGTTTGAATCCAGTACGATGATTCCGGCCGGGAGCGCCGCGAGAATCTGCTGCAGCCGATCCGCAATTTTTTCGTTTTCAATCAGCGTCTTTAGCCGGTCACTTCTGGCCTGAACGAGTTCTGTCCGCAGCTTTTCGACCTGCTTTTCCAGGCTTTGATAGGAATCAGCCAGATTTTCCGATAGCTCATTAAAGATTCTAAAGGCATCTGCCAGCTGTTCGGTTTTATGTGATGAAAGATTTGATGAGGTTTGCATATCCGATCGTCCGTAAAATGACGATCAAAGATCATGCGAATTTAATACCAAGTGCTATTTAAGCTATAAAAGACAAGCAATTGAGGGAATGTAACCCGGTGGTAAGCGTCAAGAATTTGTTACTGAAGTTTCCCACTAATTTCAAAAACGGACTGTCATTATGCTTGAGCCACATGAATTATCGATAGGGTATGTGCGTAAACGCAGCAATTCTCAATTTGAAGGAAAAAAGGGCTGGGAAGCTTTTCGAGAATGTCGGCAGCAGGGATGCTGCCGTCAAGACCCCAATGAGGGGTTTACGGCGTTCCTCGAAAGGCTTTTCCCAGCCCAAAGTGACGCTGAAAATATCAAACTGGGAATTGCTGGGGTATTACTTTGATTTGATTAAAAAGGCCTGATTATGACTAAGTATTACCGCTGTAAATCATACTTGCGTAATTTTTCAACCAATGTCGTTCTTTGCATTTTCAATAACTTGGCGGCATGGGCGACGACACCGTTAGATTCGGCAAGCGCTTGTCGTATCAAATCGCTTTCCATATCGTTGAGGTATTCTTTCAGGTCAATTCCCTCTTCCGGCAAATTCACCGATCCTGAGCCCGACATCACTGGCACTGCGGACTTGGCTGCTTCTAAAATCGGGGTAACTTCCAGCAATGAAAATCTAAAGTTCTCAGGTACTTCGTATTGCTGAAATTTTTCGGGTAGATCGGAAGCATCAACCAACCCCTTAGGAAAAATGATCGCCATTCGCTCTATCAGATTTGCAAGTTCTCTTACGTTACCAGGCCAATCATGCTGCATCAAAACGGCCAACGCAGCGTCGGTCAAGCGAACTGATCCCCGGCCATCATTTTCCAGGCGATGGATTAGATCTTTTACCAAAATGGGGATATCTTCTTTGCGTTCTCTTAATGCGGGCACTTCAATGGGGAAGACATTAAGCCGGTAAAATAAATCTTCACGAAAGCGGTTTGATGCAATTTCTCCCTCAAGCTTTCGATGCGTGGCCGCAATAATTCTGACATCACATTGAATGGTCCTATTGCTGCCGACTCTTTCAAATGACCGCTCTTGCAAGACACGTAAAAGCTTGACCTGCATAGGCATGGGCATATCGCCGATTTCATCGAGGAACAAGCTACCGCCTTCGGCCAATTCAAATCGGCCTTGGCGAGAACTTAACGCGCCGGTAAAAGCACCTTTTTCGTGACCAAACAACTCACTTTCCAGTAATTCTCCTGGAATGGCTCCGCAATTAACCGGCACAAAAGGGCGATTCGCTCTGGCGGATGAATCATGCAGGGTTCTTGCTACCACTTCCTTGCCGGTACCGGATTCTCCCAGAATTAATACGGTTGCATCAGAATCAGCGACCTGACTGATCAGCTTGGAGACTTGAATGATGCCGGAACTGTTGCCTCTAAGACGCGGTTTGTTGGTTAATCTTCTATCATAGACTCGACGGTCCAGTTGATGCCTTCTAGCGACCTGTTGTTCCTGCGTCAACGGCAACCTGTCGAGTACCCGCTTAAAATCAGGATAAATCAACGGCCAATCCAGCGTCTGATTAACCATCGTGTCCACACTTGAGGACAGATTGACCGGCTCCCCTGCCTTTTTAAGCAGAATGATGATTTTTTTCTCATTCTTATCGATGATGGATCTGATCACCAGGGCCTGCTTATCAATACCGTTGCCAATAAAAACAGCGGCACAATCATAAACTTTTTGATCCAGGACTTCGGAAAAATCTCCGGACGAAGAAACGCAAACTTCAAACTCCATAAACGTAAGTATTGTTATGAATTCTTGAATCCTGGAATGCTCATCATCAATTAACCAAATGCAAGGCCAAGCCATAGATTTACTCATTACTTAAATTGTTAAAATCCAAAATCAATGTATTCCTCTGCAAGTACTTTATATGAATTCGATCATCGTGCCGCCGCCCTTGAAAACGCTGTTACCCAGCACGCTGATCATTAACTTACTTCTGCCGGCTTGGCAAAGGCTTGCAGACCCATCGATACAGCTCGATTTAATGCTTAGAGATTAGACTAATTTGATAAAAAGTCTTTTTTTTGCGCTTTTACTAAACCCGTAAAATTTGTTCAATTTTTTTAAATTGATGGGCATGATTATCAGCCAAGAGCAGCATTTCTTTGTTAAGGACCACCCTTATCATGTCTCTTTCTTTAATGCCTATTATTTATTTCAAACAAGTCTGGCAAGCAAGCCTTGAATCTATCGCGATCAACACAACCCAGGTATTTAGCTATCCCGGATTTACGAATACTTAATACCGCCTCCTTGACACGGGCAGAAACATTGAATAAATAACGGAAAAACGGGTTATGAGCTTGACAAAATCCTTGTATTGGGGAAACTAAGCTATCTCAATTGGATAGAGTAATTTTGTTTTGAACGATATTCCCCTCAGTTTACTTTTTGGTGCACTTGCATTATTGCTCCTTCTTTCAGCTTTTTTCTCAGGGTCCGAGACTGCTCTGATGACCTTGAACAGATACCGGCTGCAACATCTTGTCAAGCACCATCACAGAGGAGCAATCAAAGCACAAAAACTGCTGCAAAGACCTGATCGGCTGATCGGCATGATACTTCTTGGCAATAACTTTGTTAATATTCTCGCTTCATCCATAGCGACAATCATTGCCATCCGAGTGGGCGGTGAATCAAGCATTGCTCTCGGTGCCGGCATTCTGACCGTCGTCATTCTTATCTTTGCTGAGGTCACACCAAAAACACTGGCAGCCATCAAACCTGAACTTTTAGCGTTCCCCTCGGCATGGATTTATATTCCGATGCTGAAAGTTTTCTATCCTTTCGTGGCCACCATCAATTTTTTCTGTAACCTGCTGCTTAGATTGTTTGGTATCCATGTCACAAAAAATAAAAAAGAAACCATCAGTAAGGAAGAGCTGAAAAGCATCGTATCCGAAGCAGAAAGCTTGATGCCCAAGCGTTATCAAAACATCTTGCTGGGCATACTTGATCTTGAGAGCGCTACTGTAGAAGACATCATGACTCCTCGCCAGGAAATAGTCGGCATAGACATTGATGATCCGATTGAAAACATTATTGAAATCATCAAAAACAGCCCACATACCCGTTTACCGGTGTTTAAAAAGAGCATTGATCGCGTCGTTGGATTCCTGCACTTACGCAGCGTATTAACTCATCTTAATCACGTAACTTTTGATAAAAACGATATATTGGAAACATTGATCAAACCCTATTTCATTCCGGAAAACACGCCATTACACAATCAGTTACAACATTTTAAATCCGAACGGTTACGCATCGGTCTTGTCGTTGACGAATACGGAGACGTTCAGGGCCTGGTTACGCTTGAAGATTTACTGCAGGAAATTGTCGGTGAATTAGTCAGCGATGAACAAGGCGTAAGCAAACTTACTGACGGGGGGTATCTGGTAGACGCTTCTGTAACAATCCGCGAATTGAACAGAATCACCGGCTGGAAATTACCGACTGAAGGACCTAAAACCATCAATGGCTTGATTATTGAGTTCATGGAGACCATTCCTGAACCGGGCACCAGTGTCAGATTACATGGACATCCTTTGGAAATTATCAAACGAACAAAAAACTCGGTCACTCAAGTCAAATTCTATCCAAATCAAGGCATACCGGACTAATGCCTATTCAGTAAGCCAAATAAATTTTCTGTTAATCAATACCGGATTTTCTGGACCACAAAAACTCGGTTGTGTTTTATATAAAAAAATCAAATATTTATTAAACATCAAGATGAACTGCCTCTTGATGTTGATGTAGACAGTGGATTTAATCATCACCTGCTTAAGCAGCAGCAACAAATACGGTCTATACTTTCAGCTCTAACAGTAGGTAACCTGCAACCAGAATGGCAAAATTTACGGTTTTCTTTAAAGATAAAGTTATCAGCTCTTCCCTATTCGATAGCGGAGTGGTGCATATTGGTCGCGATGAAACCAACACTATCCAGTTAGACAGCCTTGCTGTGGCTCCTGCTCATGCAGCCGTGATTATCCGGGAAACTGGCGATATCATAAAACAACTCAATGATGAGTTTCCGCTAATCATCAATAACGCGAAAGTTAAAGAAGCCGTTCTTAAGAACAATGATAAAATCTTACTCGGCAAACACACCCTCATTTTCAACACCTCCGAGTCGGCTCAAGCCACTATTTCTCTCCCCGATAGTGACGTTGAGTTACTTAACCAGGAAATCCAAAACGACATCCAATTACCCGAAGCCAATCTTCAAATCATAGACGGTAAACACATTGGGAGAGTGCTGCCGCTTAAGAAAGCCATGACGCGTTTGGGAAGAAACGGAAATGGCGTTATCGTCATTGCCCGTAGAAAAGAAGGGTATTTCGTTTCGGCTTTGGAAACAAATAACTCGCTAAAACTGAATAAACAGATCTTGGGCGATCAATCTTTAAAACTCAATACTCTAGATGTCATTGAAATCGAAAACACCTCACTTCAATTTTTTCAAGTCAGTTAATACTTTATGAACTCAGAAACCTCAACAGACAAGCGCAAATTTCAACGGATTTTTTATAACGCGCAGGCAGAATTGAGCAATGGAGAATCTACGTGGAAATGTCAAATTCGTGATCTTTCACTGAAAGGCTGTTTGTTAAATTTTTGCGAGGCTTGGCAGGGCGAAATTGATAGCCTTTATACCCTATCGTTCGACTTATCCAATGACATCAGCATTACCATGTCAGTCTCGGTATCCCATGTAATCGGGGATAATGCGGGGTTTAAATGCGAGCATATCGATATAGAAAGCATCACCGCACTTAGACGCCTGGTCGAACTCAACCTGGGAAACAGCGAATTGCTGGAAAGAGATTTGGCCTCGCTGGCCGAATACAGCAAACCCGATGCTTAATACCCTGAAATATACCGCAAGACAATTCAATTCTGGATTTTAAAGTTCCGATAATACCGTTAACGCATCTGACAATGTCGCAACAGGATAGATCTTTAGATCGGCAATCGGCTTTTTAGGCGCGTTAGCTTTGGGAATGACTGCCGCTTTAAATCCGTGTTTGGCTGCATCATTGAGCCGTGCATAGCCATTGGCTACCGGTCTTATCTCACCATTTAAACCCAACTCACCAAAGAACAGCATGTTATGGGGGATTATTTTATCCCTGAGACTCGACACAATGCTGATCACAATGGCTAAATCAGAACTGGTCTCGGTCACTTTTATGCCACCAACGACATTGGCATAAATCTCATCAGTTGCCGTAACAATACCGCCATGCCGCGACAAAATCGCCAGCAGCATCGCCAGTCGGTTTTGGTCGAAGCCCACAGCCAAGCGCCTGGGATTTCCGTATTGACAATCAGTCACAAGGGCTTGTATTTCAACCAGCAAAGGACGAGTGCCTTCCCATAAAACAGTAACAACACTGCCTGATGAAGGTTTTTCAGCGCGGTTTAAAAACATGGCAGATGGATTTTTTACTTCTTTAAGCCCTGTGCTGTCCATTGCAAAAAAACCTAATTCACCAATACTGCCAAACCGGTTTTTATCGGCTCGCAACACTCGAAAACGGGCATCGTCTGTTGATGACAACACCACTTGTGTATCCACAATATGACTGAGCGTCATAGGCCCGGCCAAAGACTGATCCTTGGTAACATGACCCACTAAAAAAATCGAAACATTGTGCCGTTTGGCATACTGGGTCAAATAACTGGCTGATTCCCTCACCTGAGATACAGCACCGGGTGCGGATTCGGTAGATTCGTTGAACATGACTTGAATTGAATCGATTACGACGACCTGAGGTTTTATTTCATCGAGTATTTCGCAGATCTGCTGCACCGACGTTTCTGCCAGCATTTTAATTTTATTGGCCGCCAACCCAAGCCGATGGGCTCTTTCCGCTATTTGTTGCAAGGACTCTTCGCCTGACACATAAAGCACGCTGATTTCTCTTTGCGCAATGTTGGCAATAGCTTGCAATAGAATCGTACTTTTTCCTGCTCCCGGAGCGCCACCTATCAAAATGACGCTCCCTTTAACTACCCCTCCTCCCAACACACGGTCAAATTCAGCAATTCCGGTAGAGAGCCGTTCAGCTTGGGCCAAATCAACATCCGATAACCACTTTACCGTGGATTTGCTGCCTGCATAACCTTCATTTGCGCCTGCTCTATCATTTTTACCGCTACCCAACCGCACTTCCTTAATGGTGTTCCACGCACCACACACCGTGCACTGTCCATTCCAGCGCGGATAATCAGCCCCACAATCATCACAGACAAACCCGGTTTTAATTTTTTTAGTCATATCCGTCTTTTAATGTTTCTTTTATTATTCTGAAAAAGCCGGTCATTTTTATACAAAATTAAGGCCAGGCCATTGAAACTTACCGGATATTAGCGATATCCGGCCGATTGCAGTACAAAAGCTACAATAAAGGTAAAAGGTATCTGTTCACTCCTGCTATTTTATTGGGTGCAGGTGGTTGATTGAAAAGGCTTCTGCAACAGGGATGTTGCAGAGAGCTACATGAACGTATTGATGCGTCCTTTGAAATAGGGTATCTGTTTAATCAAAATACCCAGCGAAATTTATTTTCCCTGATTCTAAAAGCTAAACTTGAACTAAACTAAGCGCATTGACCTGAATGTTATCGCTTCAGCTGGAATCTTTCCTTGATTTAGCAATTTAAGACAGTGCATAGTAACTACGCTAAACCAATCTACATAAAATAATTGAATTTCAACTATGGCGAATTCAACCTATAAATTCAATTACCTTTTAATTTTAAATTTATGCAACAAACCGTTATTCAGCATCACGAAAACAAAGCATGAAACGACCCATAAGAAATACATCCTATTTCTCAACAATGGTAGGGCTGCTTGACCCACTATTTTCGTTTTGAAGCATTCATGCTGTCGGCAAAAACTTATTAAAAATGGCTAACTTATCTAAAGTAATCATTTGCACCCATGACCCCTTGCTCGCCAGCAGATGGGAGGCACAAGTTCAAACAAAATTTACCGTATGCCAAGTATCGGAATTAGAGAACCTGACTTCGTATTTAACACCTGATACTCAAACGGTTTTGATGATACATGGCGAGCCTTTCAAAAATAGCCTGAGAAGCCTGAATAATGTCTTCCAACCTCAACTTAAAATACTGATTCTTGGTCAGCATTGGCCGGAAAACTTGCAGATTGAAGCACTCATAAACGGTTGTTCCGGCTACTGTGATGTCAACTCAAACGAAACATTGCTTATCAAGGCCATTGATTGTTTATCGAAAGGTGACACCTGGATACCGCGTCATCTGGTCCCTCGAGTCATCTCGGAACTGACAAAATTCAAACAAAATCATCACTCAGCTGAGCTAACCAAAACAGTTGATGCGAGCCATCCACTCAATGTGCTGACAGCACGAGAAATGGAGGTTGCACAATTGATTGCGAAAGGTGAAAACAATAAACGCATTGCGGCTATGCTCAATATCTCGGAAAGAACGGTCAAAGCCCACCTGACGTCTATTTTTAGTAAATTGAAAATTCTGGACAGACTGCACTTGGCTTTGTATATAAAAGAAGTTACCGACAAACAATCTTCTAATTAATCCCCGCGTCCTGTTAAGGCCTCGTATTTTAACATTTCATCTTGAGCAGCATTTAAACGCCCTTCATACTTAAAAACTTCTGCGCTATGCCGATGCAAACCAGCCCTGGGGTAGCTTTTTAAATGTTCCGGTATCTGCGATAAATAGGCATCCTGCCCATTATTCAGTTTCTGCATAACGTCGATTAATTCGACTCCCACCAGCCAATGCTCCTTCCCGGACTTGATCAGGCGCTGACGGATGGGCGCTGCAAACTCAATAAGCGGATGATCGTCACTGTTGATAGCCACCTTTGACAGGTCGTTTTTAATACTAGACAAATCGCCGACGTAATAGTGCAGGAGGTGTTCTTTATCATGCTGAAAAAGTTGAGCCGAGCTTGATAACGATTGGGACGTTTTGTGCCCCAATAAGCCGATAACCGGCCTCAACGCCGAAAAATCAGCCCGCCATACCGTCACTTGTGGAAAGACAACCTGCAGGGTACGCGCAATCACTTCAAAGTCAGTACGGCTTAATTGATAGGCCGGTAACCATTGCATAAACAAGCCATTATCATCAAGGCGCCCGGCAACAGCCTGATAATGTTCAACGGCATATAAGCTGCCCGTTCCTGCTTCCCAGGGCACAAACAAATCGCTGATAATCACATCAAACTTTTTAGAAGTTGCCCTTAAAAAATGCCGTCCATCTTCATTCAGAATTTGCACACGAGGATCGTAAAACAGATTTTGTGTATAGGGACCAAAAAAACTATCCGCTGCCTGGATAACACCGCTCAACAGTTCTGTCACAATCAGACTGCGTAGTGGATAATTTAAAGTACCGCCGGCGCTGATACCGGTTCCCAAGCCCAGCATATAAATATCGCGAGGTTGTTCATGCAGGTACAAAGGCATGTAGCCCAAAAACTGCTCCAAGGGCATCGAAGCAGTTCCGCCTAATGTGTAGTGATTATTAACCTTAAGCTTTAACTGTTCGCCCTGTTTCACCACCGCCACGGTTCCTGCGCTACTCTCCCAATAAGCCATCAGACTTTCATCTTCATTGATTGGATCGACACTGACCACAGGCAGTTTTGCTGTATCAAACACCGATACCGTCAACGCTATTGCCGCCAACGTGAATAACTGGACGAAATGATGTTCTATCTTCAGTCGCTGATACCAATAAAGCCCCATCAGTAAATATACAACCGCACAAAAACGAATACTTGCCCATAAGCCCATTAAATCAAGCATGACAAACCCGGCCAATAAAGAACCGGCTATCGCCCCCACTGTATTACTGCTGACCAGCCGCCCAATCAATTGACTGGATTGTTTCTCACCGCCGGCCATGCCCATCAGCAAAGGGAAAACAATGCCTACTATCAAAACCGGAGGACCCATCACCACCAGAGCCAGTTCAGCTACGCGCCAAACGTAGCCGCCCCAGCCAAAATCGGAACTGATGTATCTCAATTGATCGGTCCACATCATAAATACAAATGGCGTAGCGCTGACCCATAGGCCTCCGGCGAGTAATGCAGACAACAGAGAAAAACCAGGATCGAACCTCGATTTCAACAACTGTCTTGCTATAAATCCGCCTAAGGCAAGACAAAAAAGAAAAACCATCAACACAATTGAAAATGTATAAACCGAATTCTGCAAAACTTGAGAAAACATCCGGCCCCATAGAACCTGTAATCCCAGTAACAAAAAGCCGGATAGAAACGCAAATTGAGTGAATGTACTGAAGTGAAGCACTTCGTGAAGTGAATGTGTCTTTGCAGAGCCGGGCAGGTTAAAATGCCGATGTTTGGACAAGGCCAGAGCAATCAATCCTACGCCCACAGAAATCAGCATTGCCAGCGCATAACACCACCGATAGCCGATCAACGGCGGCAAATAAAATCCGGCGAGTAAAACACCAACAACCGCGCCCAGCGTGTTGATGCCATACAAAAAAGCGACATGACTTTTAAAGCCGAAATCAGAGGCGATCACCGAAGTGATGACAGGTAAAGTGCCCCCCATAAAAAAGGCAGGAGGCGTCAGAATAAGTATTGCCAAAATAAACTTCAGGCCTAGAAATAATGCGGCTGATTGTCCGCAACATTCAAATAGGATGGGATAAATCCAGGTGTAGATTTTTAACAGTACAAAATAGCCTAAGGCAAAGAACGCAATGCCCAACTCCAAGCCGGCATAGGATTTTAGCGAACTGTGAAATTGACCGGCCCGTTGCCCCCAAAACTTTGCACCCAGGGCTAATCCCAAAAAAAATGCAGTCAGAGTTGCCGCCATCGCTTGGCTGGTATTGCCGAAAAGTAAACCCAGCTCTTTAAGCCATAAGACTTCATAAATCAGTGCAGCGGTTCCCGACAGAAAAAAAAGCAGCGTGAGTGCACTGTTCCTTAACATCAAGAACTCACCACGAATAGCCTAATCGCATTGAATAATTGAATTTTATGATCTAAACCGGCAAGGACTCAAATGAATCCAGCTCTTCCATCGCAATAACACTTCGCCGGATCAGCTCAAGATTGATCGCTTTATCCATCATCCCGCCGACCGCTAAGGTTACGACCATGGCTTCGAAAGGATAGACCAGATGAGCCCGGTAGCGATTGAGTAATTGATTAAAATTCATCGAAATACCGCCTTGTTCTTGAAGGACCTGATAATAACAAAACAACAGTGACGCTTCATGGCGACGTCTAATCTTGGGCTCCAGAGCGGTCGCGAGAAAATAGGCAATATCACTGACCCCCTCGCCTATTCGAACTAATTGCCAATCTAAAAAACCGGGAAAAGTTTGGTGCCAAAATAAATTACCGGGATGGCAGTCATGATGAATGAGAGTTTGAGGCCCTTGATTAAGAAACTTCATGATTTTACGCCGGTTTTTAGCGTAGTTAAGCGCCAAAGGATGGCAATGGGGAGGCACAACATCAGCTGCCAACCTTAAACCACGCTTCATTAAAGGCACTGCCAGCGCAGAGCCAAGCCAGTCCTCCAATCGTCTTACCGAACCGGCCAGCCATCGGTAACCATGAGGATTAACATTGATTTTATTGTGAAAATGTGCATGAAAATGAGCCAGTTGTTTAACCACTAATTCGGCTTGTTCAGGGCTTAAAGTATCTTCGGGATTCCCTGGAATAGATCCGGCTTCAGTCACATCCGTTAAAACCAGAGTTGCACCTTTACCGGGTTTACTCTGTCCGGCCAAAACACAGGGACGATTAACCGGTAGCGTATGAGCAATTTCTTTGTAAAAGCGGACTTCTGTTTGTAATAACTGGGGTAACGCTGTAATGAGTCGTGCTCGCCAATTTAAAGAAGGAAACTTAACAAACCAAAGCCTCGGAAAAGATTCAGGGCCATTATGATCCACAGCAACTCGCATGCGAGTGGTGGTCCCTGTTTCTACCGAAACAACCTTAACGTCATTCACCTCTCTGTTTTGATGATGCTTGTTAAGTATCGTTTGAGCCCAAGCAACGGTTAAATCGCTGGGATTACGAAGAATGATATCTTTTTCCATGATGATTAATTATTTTTCTTATTGACGAAATGTATTTGGGGGTAAAACGTTGTAACTTGATTTCAAGAATAAAAAGTATATTTGAATAGCATTATTTTTCTGAAAACCAGAAAAAAACTTGGATGTTTCGTGATGCTATTCAAAAAAACAAAGGGATGTTGGCATCCTTTAGGCAAAATGCTTGTAAGGAATTGCGTTTAGAATAAAAGCTAAGCCATCAGCTTGAGGTACTCCTGTTCGCTATAAATATCGCGATTGTTCTCAACACGGTCAAGATAGACCGTCCCGTTCAAATGATCATATTCATGTTGAAAAACGCGCGCAACAAAATGGTCCAGGTTCATTATTTTCCGGCAACCCTGATCATCAAGAAAGCGAACGGTTAAACTCAAATGGCGAGGTACTTGGGCCCGAATACCGGGGATGCTTAAACACCCTTCCCAACCTTTTTCCATTTCATCAGAGCAATCAGTGACTTCCGGATTGATCATGACTGTGGGCTCCATATCCGGCGCATTTGGATAGCGTGGTGTTGGCCGCGAAGCTATTATAACCACTCTCAACGGCTCGCCGATTTGCGGTGCAGCAAGTCCCACCCCCTGTGTGGAAGCCAGGGTACAGAGCATCTGATCAATCAATCTTTTAACATTGGGATCGGAGACATTGTCCACAGGTGCTGCAATTTCGCGCAACACCGGCGCACCCAATTGAACAATCTCTCTGATCTGGACTGCGGTTTTCATTCTTTATCCCTCGTTAATGTTGCAAGGTATGCAAAAGTTCACTTTGTGCCCGAACTTCTTCTTGACCATCACCGGGGGCCAATTGGACATAATGCCCATCCGATTGGAGTTGCCAGGCTTGGGAATTATCGCTTAAATAAAGTGCCAAATCGTTACGAATACGCTGATGCAGTTTTTTATTTTCAATTGGGAAACAAGCTTCAACCCGGCGGAACATGTTGCGATTCATAATATCGGCACTGGATACGAAAATTTCCTGATTGCCGTCATTTTCAAACGCGTAAACCCGGGCATGCTCCAGAAACCGGCCGATAATCGAACGAACCTCAATATTATCCGAGACACCGGGTATGCCCGGACGCAGGCAACAAATACCACGAACGATCAATTGCACTTTGACACCGGCTTGAGAGGCGCGATAGAGCGCCTTGATCAGTTGCTCTTCTACGACGGCATTAACCTTAATGATGATGCCGCTTGCCTTGCCTTTATTGGCATGATGAATTTCCCGTTCAATTTTTTCCATCAAGCCACTGTGCAGCGTAAAAGGCGACTGCAATAGTTTATTGAGTTTAGTGACTTTACCCAAACTGGTTAATTGCGCAAAGATGCGTCTGACATCTTCACCCAACTCTTTATCGCAGGAAAACAAACCGTAATCGGTATAAAGCAACGCGGTTTTAGGATGGTAATTGCCGCTGCCCAAATGGACATAATTACGCAGTTTTTTTCCTTCCTTTCTCAGTACCAAACACATTTTTGCATGTGTTTTGTAACCCACCACACCATAAACAACATGAACGGCGGCTTCCTGAAGCTTTGAAGCCAAATTGATATTGGCTTTTTCATCAAACCGGGCCATTAGTTCAATAACCACCGTCACTTCTTTTCCAGCTCTGGCCGCCTTTACCAACGCACCGACGATCGGCGAATCAACTCCGGTACGGTATAGCGTTTGTTTGATCGCCAACACATCTGGGTCAGTGGCTGCCTGCCTGATAAATTCGACTACCGGTAAAAAGGATTCAAACGGATGGTGAAGTAAAATGTCATTTTTATCAATCGCACTGAATATTTCTTTGTTTCTGGCCAATTGCGGCGGAACAGACGGTTTGAATGGCGTAAATTTAAGCTCCGGCCTTTCGACAAGATCGATAATTTCACGCAAGCGGTTAAGATTTACCGGACCATCGACCAGATACAAGCGATCGCGAGTCAGCTCGAATCGAGCCATCAGAAAATTAACAGTTTCCTCAGGACAATTGGCATCAATTTCAAGCCTCACTTCATCGCCGTAATTGCGCATGGCCAGTTCACCTTCAACGGCCAATAACAGATCATCGATGGCGTCATCGTCCACAAAAAAATCACTGTTACGCGTCACTCTGAATTGGTAACACCCTTTGACATTCATGCCATTGAACAAATGCTCGACAAACGCATGAATAATCGACGACAAAAAAACGAATTCGTGCTGTCCGCTGTCCGTTTCCGGAGGAAACTGAATTATGCGCGGCAACGCTCGGGGTGCCTGCAGAATTGCCCTGCCGCTGTTTCTACCGAAGGCATCTTTCCCGGTTAATGAAATAATAAAATTTAAACTTTTATTCAAAATGCGCGGAAAAGGATGCGCCGAGTCCAGACCGACCGGAGTCAAAATAGGCAATAATTCTTCATTAAAATAATTTTCCAGCCACTTGTGCTGTTTGGACGTCCAATCCTTGCGGCGGATAAAACGAATATTTTCATCTTTTAGTGCAGGAATCAGAATTTCGTTGAGCACACGGTATTGCTCGTCAACCAGTTGATGGGCTTTTACCGATATACGATCCAACTGCTCATGCGGTGTCACGCCGTCCAACCCGATAGCCTTAGGATTCATACCGGTCATTTCCAGCAAGCTAGCGACCCGTACTTCAAAAAATTCATCCAGATTCGAACAGGAAATACACAAGTAATTTAAGCGCTCAAGCAAGGGAACCCGTTCATCTTTTGCCTGCGCTAATACCCGGACATTGAATTCAAGCAGACTCGATTCGCGGTTGATGTACAACTCATACGCATCAAGATTGACAGGGGTCTGAGTCTCGCTAACTTTTTCGTGTTCCATTTTTTTTCTCTTTATGCAAACGGTCAGGCAACAAGGCCGGAAATAAACACATGTCGATCGCTGACGAGCTCGATATTTAAATTCAATCGCGCTTGTTTCAGTTGTTCTTCTATTTCTTCAAGGGTAAATGCGGCCAATAAAGAATGATAAAAATCATGTTTCAGAATAGCAGGTTCGTCCGCAGAATAGTGTTCAACTAATTCAGATGCCGCCATTTGACTGGCTGGTCTGACCAGATCCATGACGGCCACCTGCGTTCCGGGCCGAGAGTAATCTTTAATGACACGCCAAAGCGCTTGAGGTTCCGGCAAATGATGTAAAAGACTGTTACTAAATATTAGATCGTAATACGGACAAGGCAGTGAAACCCGGGGCAATTTTGCCTGAATAAATTCAATACGGCTTAATACTTCGGCAGGTAAATGATGCGCTGCAAAGCTCAGCATTGGAAGCGACCCATCAACCGCATGCAGACTCGCATGTTGAAAGGCTTTTACGAAACGGACGGCAATATCGCCGGGACCACAGCCTAAATCCAGCGCCATTCCGCAAAATGATTCAGCTGAAACCCGTTGTTGCAACAGTTCGATAAACCGATTGTGAGGGATCGAAAAGTCGGCCAATGCATAAGCTTCCACTTGCGCTGGATCCAGCATCAATTCCGGTTCAGTTTGTCGTAGCATCAACTGTAAATCCTCTGTTCCCTTGTATTCCGCCGGTATGAATGGCAATAATTATTTGACCGGGAGGAATGTTACGCTTTTTTATCAAATCATAAAGACCAAATAGCATTTTCGCCGTGTAAACCCGATCCAGCTCAATGCCATTTGTTTTAGTAAAAGCCGACATAAAATCAGTCAGCTCCTGCGTCGTTTTAGCAAAACCACCAAAATGGTAATCAGTGTTGACACGCCAATTCGAGCGTGGGACTGACAGCCGCTTTGTAACATCATTAACTAAAAAATGACCGCCCTTCAAGGCTGAAAAGCCTAGGATTTGAGACGTCAAGGGTGCCGATTCAATTACCCCTGCCAACGTTGTTCCGGTTCCGCAGGGCACACAAATCATGTCATAGGCCTGATCAATTTCGGCAACCGATTCAGCCACCCCTTGCAACGCCCATTTTAAAGCCCCGCCCTCAGGCAACCAATATTCACCTTGTTTCAAGCCAGGTAACGCATTCCATTCAGCATAATTCCTAAGCTCTCGGTAATCTGACCTTGATATGAAGGTCAGTTTCATACCCCAGTCCGTCAGATCGTCCAGCGTAGGATTGGCATGAGGCTCCCCTCTTATGAAACCTTCGGTTGCCAAACCCAATTTTTTTCCAACATACGCCAAAGCATGAAGATGATTGGAAAAAGGACCGCCCATACTGATGATTTTTTGAACGTCTAAAGAAAGCGCATGATTCAGAATATATTTGAGCTTACGCCATTTATTACCGGAAATAACTGAATGCAGTAAATCGTCACGCTTTAAAAACAACTGGATGTCATGAGCAGCCAGAAAAGGATCATTAACTTGAGTCAAAACTGAACGGTTAAAACTACTTTCTAATTCCAGTAACTGCTTGTGCATGTTAAAGCTGCTTGATCCTAAAAACCGAAATGAACAAAAACATAAATCTGTAAGGCATGTGTTCTTTGAGCCAAGCCATGATTTTACCCTCTATGGAATAACTGCGTAGTTTGGATTGTTTGCTTTTTAAATCCGGCAATTACCGGCATGACATTGAATATTGGCTAACTATCGCCAAGAATAACATCCTCTTTACAAAAGGGAGATTGACGGCAATCCCGTTAAAAGTTAAGCGTATTTTATAGGATCAAGCCACCATTTGCCGGAGACTCTGCTGCATAGCGGCTTTAAATGCAGGATCGTTGGTTCGCCGTTTATACAACTCTAGTCCATTGCGTTGACTCTTAAGCATCACGTCTTCAAATTTCTTCTCAAAAGCCAATATCCGGGTATGAACATCGGGGTTCTTTTGGTATTTTTCCGGGAAATCAGGATGCGCTTTAATGCCGTCTGCAATAGTGATGAACTTGATACGCTGCTCTTCCGGCGTTGCCCCCCAATCCTGGAACCAGCGTTCGTTAAAACTGAGGATGATCTCATTCAATGGGGCATGCTCCTCGTTGCCGCCATACGCACTACACGGATTGGGGTTTTGCGGCTCCAGTTCAGTTTCGCCGGCATCCAGACCAATGCTGTGATTGAGTTTGACCCGTTCCAAACCATAAGACGACAAATCCACCGATTCCAGCAATGCGTCAATCTGATTTGCATTCGGGTCTTTTATAATCAGTTTGGGAATCAGAAATTTCAGGAACCAGAACAATTTCTCCCAAACGACAATTCAAGCGGGATGATAGAGGCCATTTGGTCATAGATTTTGACAAACTGTTTAGCCTTGATCTTGAAGTCAGCCTTTTGCAGATCGGTTAACGCAAATTCACTGTTAAAACGAAATGCTGCTGTAACAATAATCGGGCTTAGTTGCTGGGCATCGGCATTGTCGAAATACAGTTCGACAAACGGCTCAACCTCATGCCACTCATAGACACCTTCAACGTCCAGTGAGTCTTTTAATTCGTGCAAGACATTGACATCCGTGGCTTCTGACAAACGCGTCGCGGTATAGAAAGGGTCGAAGGCCGTTTTAATGTCGTCCACCGAATTAAAGAAATCCAGAATGAACAAATCTTCAGTTTTCTTACCCCACTTGGCCGCGGCTCGATTTAACCGTGATAAGGCTTGCACCGCCAAAACCCATTGCAGCTTTTTATCGACATACATGGTGCATAGCTTGGGTTGATCGAATCCGGTCAAGTATTTGTTGGCCACAATCAACAATCGGTACTCGTCCTTATCGAAAAAATCGCAGGTCTCGTTTTCGACAAAGCCTTTCATCTTTGCTTCGCTGTACTCGATGGCATCCACTTCTTTAGTGCCGGAAAAGGCGATGACCACTTTGAACGGATTGCCTCGGTCATTTAATACCCGGCTAATCGCCTGATAATAACGAATGGCCGCTTCGATATTCTGGGTAATCACCATGCCCTTGGCTTTACCCTTGAGTTTTTTACTGTTGACCACCTGCGGAATGAAATGATCGAGCATGATTTCCGCTTTGATAGCGATAGTCTTTAGGGCTTCCAGGCACCTGTCGGTCAATTGTTTTTCGATCCCTGCGTCCAGAGCTTGTTCATTGGTGCTTGGAGCCATCTCTGTTCCTGATTTGTATATTTTGCAGTCGCTATAAATACAAAAACGTCATGTCAGCATGAGTTATCCAATGAGGTTGATCAATTAATTTATTGAATTTTATGTTTTGTAGGCCGAAAAAAGCGCAGCGTCTCGGTCAAATCGCTATTCATGAAAGAGGTCGTCCACATCGCTTGGAGCCATTTCGCCCCAATTCGATGTATACCAACCAAGATTCACGAATCGTCTAAACGAGCTATACGGCCATTCGCCAGGCTTTGTCGCTAAACCGTGTTTGACCGGATTGTAATGAATGTAATCCAGATGCTTATGAAAGTCGTTAGCGCAGCGCAAGCAATGCTCGTAAAACCTTGGCTGCCAAAGCATTTTCGAGCCATTGGCTTTGACCTCGGAAGGAACACGCCGAGAAAAAGCCGTTTTCACCATTTGCCAGCGCGTGGAAAAATCGGCATCGCCATAAGGCAAAGTCCACAAACAATGCAAATGATCGGGTAGCACCACCGCCGCCAAAAGCTCGAAAGGACGTTTGTTTTTCACCTCTCGGAATGCCTGGCGAAGTAATATCACTCGTTGTTCATCAGCAAAAATCGCTTGTCGGCGATAGCTGACCAACGTAAAGAAATAGGTGCCTCCTGGAATGTACAAGCGTCGATAATTGCTCATGAGACTGCATTTTGGGTTGGAAACAAATGACACGACACAGAGTCGGCGTTTACGACATGTTAGGTCAAAATGCCTGACATATCCATATGCCGCCTTCATTGACGCAAAAAATCGTAGGCCAGAATAAGCCGATAGGCGTTTCTGGCGCTTGGCTTGCGGGTAACTTGAAGCTTTGCCGGAAACGCTGTCGCTTATTCCGGCCTACAAGGCTTTCTAATTCCAGTAACT
Organism: Methylicorpusculum sp.; assembly: GCF_030651835.1. Lineage (GTDB taxonomy): Bacteria > Pseudomonadota > Gammaproteobacteria > Methylococcales > Methylomonadaceae > Methylicorpusculum. The sequence goes on from NZ_JAUSBX010000087.1 coordinate 127,930, forward strand.
GCTTGTGCATATTATTATAACTGTGTTTCATATAGAGCCGTTAAAGTTCGCTCTAAGCCCCTGCCGAAGAACTTGAAGCCGGTTTATCCGCATCCTGGTAATAACTGACCAGCCGCTCTACTTCATTTTTTGAACCTAAAATAACCGGCACCCGCTGGTGTAAGCCTTGAGGTTTGATATCAAGAATTCGTTCCCGGCCGTTTGAACAGGCGCCTCCGGCTTGCTCAATGATAAAGGCCATGGGATTGGCTTCATACATCAACCGCAAACGTCCCGGCTTGGAAGGGTCTCTTAAATCATAAGGATACATAAACACGCCGCCTCGGGTCAGAATGCGATAAACCTCTGAAACCATCGACGCAATCCAGCGCATATTGAAATCCTTGCCTCTTGGACCTTCCTGACCCTGCAGACACTCTTCAATATAGCGTTTTACCGGCGCTTCCCAGAAGCGCTGGTTGGACATATTGATCGCAAATTCGTTAGTATCTTCAGGAATTTTAATGGCTGAATGCGTCAGAATAAATTCCCCGATATCCTGATCGAGTGTAAATCCGTTGACGCCATGTCCTGTGGTTAGAATCATCATAGTCGATGGCCCGTATAGCACGAAACCGGCACAGACTTGCTCTGAACCCACGCGCAAAAAGTCTTCGAGAGCGGGATCAACGCCTTCCCGACAACGTAAAATAGAAAAGATAGTTCCCACCGTCAAATTAACATCGATATTGGATGAGCCATCCAGCGGATCGAATAAGGCCAGATACTTGCCCTTGGGATAATGAGCAGGAATAGTGATGATATCGTCGACTTCTTCCGAAACCATACCGGCCAAATGACCGGTCCAGTTAAGTGAATTGATCATGATTTCGTTAGTGATAATGTCCAGTTTCTTCTGAACTTCACCCTGCACATTCTCCGAGTCGGCACTGCCCAGCACGCCGATCAAATTGCCCCTGTTGACTCTATGCGAGATTTGCTTGCAGGCGGTCGCAATATCATTAAGCAACAAGGTAAACGCCCCGGATACGCCCGGATATTCCCGTTGTTGCTCTATGATGAACTGAGTCAAAGTTACGTTGTTAACCATATTTAATTTATCTCTTCTATTTTTTGGGAGGGGTATTTTCAGGCTGAATCACTGAGCCAGTGTGGCTAAAAGCGGATTCAAACGATAAGTTTATCGGGAAATTATGACGCAATTAAGAAACAGCGACAAACCTGCTGTTGCCTGGATTTCTTAAGTGTATACATCAGAACAAAGAACAGGATCGCCAACACGGATGATTCCGCTGTTTTCCGGCATTAACGAAATAGCAAACACCGGTTTTTTAGTATCATAGCTGTTAAGCAGGGCTTTTAGTACCGGCAAATCGCGCTCTCCGGTTTTAGGGTTGGCATGAGTAGCCAGACACCTTTCCTTGACAGCGTAGCCGCGAAACCGAACTTCACCGATACACACTGATTTTCCAATCCAGCCTTGTTCTTCCCAAGGACTGAGCCCTTCAACGGCGATATTGGAACGAAAGCGTCTTTCGTCAAGATCATGAGCACCCAATATTCCAGCGACTGCCCGCAAACTTTCACGCCCATGCAAGGTCACTCGCCCGGCGGAACTGTCCTGATAACGGGGCGTTAGGCCGTCGCCAACGAGGTTTAACGGCAGTCTCTCAGGATGTTTTTGTAACGGATTTTCGGGCAGATCAAGCACGTATTGCGTGATTATTTCGACGCTACGCTGTCTGCCGGTTTGATCGAGGCCGGCCTCAAGCATCAGCTTACCCCCCAGACTCATCGTCAAATGCATGTTCTGGGGGTCAAACTTTATAGCTAAACGCGCGAGGCCCGAAGTATTCATCAAACTCAGAAAAGCCTGCTTTTTACACCAGTCATCTCGCTGCCCTCCCATATCGGCAAAACGAAGACCCAAGACACGGTCTCCGGCGATTCGACCTTCTTCAAGCACGGTCAATGCGTCACACGGCTCCGGTGTAAAGCCCTTTATCGGATAGCGGTATAGCGCCGCCACCCGCGCGACAGATGCAGGCTTATCCAACATTAACCCGTCACGGCAATGCCGTTGGCAATGATGGGTAATTTGGATAACTGCCAATTATCTCGGGCTATTTCTTGTTTGAAACACTTAGTTCTGTAAACGGTCTTCTGTAATATTTTATTAGGGTGAGTCGATAGCCACGATTCACGGGCATCAACATATTGTTTGATCCAAACCTTTTCATTGCCGTTTTTAACTGGCGGAGACTCCGGAAAGCGCTTGCGTAAAAAATCGAGAATGGAACCGCTGTGTATAAACGAGTCATAGATTACCAACGCCGACAGCGGCAAAGTAAATCCTTGACTGGAGGCCCATTTCATCGCTTTTTGAAAATAACGCTGATCAAAAAAGTCATCTTGTACTTCACGCATGACAGGATCTTTTTTTGCCGCTTCGCGCAACCATTTTTTAAACCCGACGTCATCGGCCAAAGGAGCGACACCAATTTTATCGATGTAAGGTTTTAACTGGGCGCTATAAAGTCCATTTCGATCAACGTACATTTGCACCAGGGTCTCCAGATTCCCGTATTCAGTTGTCTGCGACCGCCCATAGGTCACTTGCCTCATCCCGTGAGGTCCATCCCGGTAAATCGAAATAGCACTGTAATCGCCCTGAATGCTGCCGCTTTCAAAAACGTTGATGATTTGTTCGCAAATCTTTTTCTGCTGAGAAGTCAGGTTCATAGTGTTCTCCTGAGTAAAATAATGACCAAGCGCCCGTTAAATAGGCGCTTTTTTTGTTGATTCCGTCAATAGACAGACGTGCCAAGAACTGATCAGGCACTTACCCTTCGATCGAATCATGTCGAAGGGTGTGTTTAAAAACTCATTTAACAAACCCAAAGGCTATGGAACAGAATGAAAACGTCCGTTTAGCTCTGCCAATCGATCCTGCGTCATCTTGATGAAAGCACCATTGTATTCCAGCGTCGCCAAAGAACCTTCTTTTGAGACCACTGCATTTTTCGATGCGTTTTCCCGGTCAGTTAACCAACGCCTTTGTTCCTCAAAAAGTGCGTCACGATTCTGCCCGTCCAGCGTCTGCAGCAGTTGAACATAAACGATGAATAACTGCGCATCCAGAATATCGGCAAGATATTGACTTTGATCGTTTAATTGACGTTGATTAACAACTGTTTGATTAACCTGATCAGACGCTACAAACTCCTGCAGCGTTGTCAGCGAAGGCTGCCAGGATTGCGGGATAAGTGCCTTATCCGTTTGCAGATGATCACAACCGGCTAAAACAGTGATCAAGACCCCTAAAATTAATGGGCCTACCGATAAAGCATGCATCAGTAAGGCTCCACAGGCAGGTTTTTCAATCCACAGGCAACGCTCTCATAAAGCATGACGTTGGCCCCGGCCTGATCCTGCGAATTCCAGATACCATCACAACAAAAGATTATTATTTTATTAGTCATAAGTCCCCTCAAATAGATGGATTCATGTTGTTATTGACTCCATCTTTATGCAATAACGCCACTTCCCTGGTGGTTAACCTTTTGTATCTGCTCACCCCCTCCAATTTTAGTGGGTGTAGGTGGTTGATTGAAAAGGCTTCTGCAACAGGGATGTTGCAGAGAGCTGCAGGGACGTATTGATGCGTCCTTTGAAATCAAGCACCTACACCCTTAATTCAAAGCGGGCGAGTCGTTACCACCTTTTTTAAATGGCACTGGGAGTAAATTTTTCACCCTCAGATTTTTCTCCATTTACATCACAGTCATGATAAAAATGCAATTAGAAGAACCTCATCAGCAAACAGACCGGTAAATAATATGCAGCATCCCGAATTTCCATTGTCGCCTACCCTCATTTATCTGAATCATGCTGCCGTAAGCCCTTGGCCGCTTCGCGCAAGTCAGGCAGTGATAGATTTTGCCCGCCAAAACTGTGTTTACGGCTCACACTTCTACGGTCAGTGGCTGGAAAAAGAAACCGGTTTACGCAGTCAGTTCAAAGAACTCTTGAATGCGCCATCTGATGAAGATATCGCGCTGGTCAAAAACACCTCCGAAGCGCTTTCATTCGTCGCCTATGGACTGGATTGGCAGACTGGACAGAATATCGTCACCAGTAATGAAGAATTTCCATCCAACCGAATACCCTGGCAATCGCTGATAGATCAGGGTATTGAACTACGAGAAGCAGATTTGACCTCGTCAACAACGCCTGAAGACGCCTTATTTGCCTTGGTGGACAGTGATACCCGATTATTGACAATCAGCTCTGTTCAATTTGCATCAGGACTCAGGATGGACCTGGATAAAATCGGCGAATTCTGTAAACAAAGGGGGATTTTGTTCTGCGTTGACGCCATTCAAAGCCTGGGTGCTGTTCAATTCGACGTCCAGTCCTGCCAAGCCGATTTTGTTATGGCCGATGGTCACAAATGGTTATGTGGACCTGAAGGCTTAGGGGTTTTTTATTCAACCCCCGCCGCGAGAAATCAATTGCGATTGACTCAATACGGGTGGCACATGATGAAAGATGCACATAACTACGAAAACAAACCCTGGGAAATTCACCCCGGTGCGCGCCGGTTCGAATGCGGCAGCCCGAATATGATGGGTATTCATGCTTTATCGGCAAGCTTATCGCTTTTACTGGAAACCGGCATGATCAATGTCGAACAATGTGTTCTTCGGAATGCCGCCTATTTGAGTGGCAAGATTCAAGAAAACCCTAATTTGACATTACTTTCAAAAACAGCGTCACGGCTTAAATCCGGCATTGTGGTTTTTAAGCATAAAACCCTGGAAAATTCTTTCGTTTACAATTATTTACAAGCGAATGGGCTGGTCTGCGCAATGCGAGGGGAAGGCATCCGTTTGTCAGCCCACTTTTACCAAACTGAGGAAGAACTGGATAGGGGACTGAAATTGATCACTGAGTTGAGCGGATAGCGCAAGCCTTGAAACCGCCAAGGATTGCGCCTAAATTAACTTCCTGATTATTCTGCAGCCAGATACTGAGCCCTTACCATAGGCCGTTCGTAGCTCACCCCTTCGCGAAAATAGGCCATCGGATTACTGGCAATATCTCTAGCCGCCAGGAACTGCGCATAATAATTGCGGGAATCGAAACCAAACAAGGGGCTGTTATAACTCTGAACAATGCGGGCGAAATCATTACCTATTTGATTTTGCGCACGTTTCATCCCGTTGATGCCATGGTTATAAGAAGTGACAGCTGTTGGCCAGTCGCCCAGTTTATTGTAGGCATGACGAAGATAACGGGCCGCTCCGTGGGCCGATATAATTGGATCATGACGCCGGTCAGGTTTGTTGTTATTGGGCATAAATGTTTCCGCTGCGCCCCGGGTAAACTGCCACATGCCGACAGCACCTGCCGAAGATTTGGCTGAGGCTTGAAAAGAGGATTCCACATGCGGTAGAAAGGCAAAATCTTCCGGCAGGCTGTATTCGCGGAAAATCTTTCTGAACTGCGAATCATAACGCCCACTGATTTCCAAACCACGCTTAAAGCGTTCTTTAATGCCCCGCTGAGAACGGAGTCTTTCGCTAGCCCCAGCTAAAACAAAAGCTTTATTACGGCTATTCTGCAGCTTGGCGTGCAACTGTTTTTCAAACGGATTGAGCGGCACCCGAGCACGCACTTTAAAATCCAAAGCTGTTAATTGGCTTTTCCAATATTCTTTGCGTCGGCTGACTAGTTCTTTTTGCTCATTCGTCAACCCCTCACCAACAGACCCCGGTAAAACCATCACTTCGTAAATCACATCCATGTAACGGTCGTCATAGAATGCAACCTCTGATCTGCGCCATACTCCGTAAGTTTTACGCCAAAAATCTACGGCTGGCTCAAGCGCTGCCGGTTTGGGAAATATCCCCAGCGATTTCATAGCTGGAAGCTGTGAAGGAGGAGATCTATAAGCCTGCTGCTGGCTAACCTGCGGCTTGGCGGGCGCAACAGCTTGCTTTTCCCGCTTTGTTGGCGCACTGCTGCAGGCGCTGAGCACAGCAAGTATTACAATTATCAGGGGGATATAGAGTTTGTGTCGCTTCATGATGTTATCCGGAGGTGTCCAGAATAAATAGTATGCCGGTTTATCAACAAAATGATTGCCGATAAACGGACCCAGGCCGTTAAGACTTGCTTAAGAATGATAGACGAATTTTAGCGCTATAATGCTAAAAATACATCAAAAATATTAAAAATCTTGTTTAATTTTATCCGTTTAATCAGCCATTTACCAACCAAAGTTAATAAATAATTGAATTGATTGAACCTTATTGAAAATTGTCCTATTAATAACCCTGCTCAGCAATTCCCAGTTTGACGATAAAAAAGGGGTGGCTTAAGCTTTGCGAGGATGTCGGCGCAGGGATGCTGCCGTCAAGCCCACATGGAAGGGTCTACGGCATTCCTCGCAAGGCTTACGCCCCTCCTTAAAGCCATATTAAAAGTTCAAACAGGGAATTGCTGACCCCTCTATTTTGTGCTTTAAGGCTGGCGAGGAAATCGTTCCTGAAGTTCGCTTACCTATCATAAATAGATACAGAAGCAACATTTTTTTGCTATTTACTATGCAAATCAAACTTATTCCCTGTGAGCGAGTTTAATCCAGTCTATTGAATAAGCAACGATATAATCAAAATACAACTCAACTGTGCTTGGTTCGTTAGGCAATGCAACCATCACGCGTCCCTTCCTCTAGTTTGACAGGTGTTGAATTAGCCTGTTTATGCCAACATTTCTAACAAGACCGCATGCCAGTGATGCTCTTCTATAACACCCATTTTGCCCGCCAGACGGCGCTTGTCTACGGATCGAATTTGATCAAGTAATATCAGTGCTGCTCGCCCATCAAACGTGACTTGCGGCCGACAACCCAGCGACTGACCTTTACTGGTTAAAGGGGCAATGATCACTCTAGGTAAAACAGCATTTAGATCATCAGGCGAAACCACCAAGGCCGGTCGTGTTTTTTGGATTTCCGTACCGACTGTGGGATCAAGATTGACCCAGTAGACCTCTCCGCGCATCACCATTCCCAATCTCCATTGTCGTCATCAAACGGGCAATCCTGCCACTCATTCACATCTTCTTTTGCTTTATATCCGGTAAACCAGTTTTTTCGCGGTTCGCTCAAGGCCTCAATAACCAAAGTTTTGCCTTCAATTCTTAAGTTGACTTCTTCTCCTAACTCGCAGGTTTCCAGTAAAGCAGCCGGTATGATAACTCCGCGAGAATTACCGATTTTTCTTAAATGTGTTCTCATAGGTCGCTCTAATCCAGAAATAGTATCCACAATGTTATTACACGGGTATCACTAAAACAAGATTTAACTCCCTATCCTGGCAATAATGAGCACCTTCACGGGAATGAGGCCTCAGCGCTTACTCCATCTCGCTGATGCGCAGACCAAAAGACTCGACCTGTTGCCAGTCTGTAAACTCAATAATGGACTTCGGATCGGTAGGCCCTTTTGTTATCACCATAATGAGCTGAATAATCAAACGATCAAAAAAACTGTAACTGGGATAATCAATCTTGCCGGCAAAAACCGCCAGTTCTTTGGGTTTCCAGGTTATCCGTCTAAGGAATTTCTGAAGGTAAGGATTATTCCCTGGTATGCATTTTTCAGGCTTTCGAGCCACAAGATTGACCGAGAAAAACGCGTTCGGTTTGCTTTCAAGAATGGGCTTGTTTTTATTAATGAAATCAATAATCAGCGGACTGTGCTTGCCATAGTGAACGCTGCCGCCGACAACAATCTTGTCGAACACGGTTAAGTCCACTTCCTGCTCCTCATTGACTGTAACAACGGTAACCTGATGAGACTGTTGTTCAATCACTTGCTGCAGTCTTTGGCAGATTTTTTGTGTGTGGCCATCAATGGAGGAATAGACGATGAGAATCTTAGCCATAATTTATAAATTTCTCTGAAAGGTTATATTTCAATAAAAAGCGGGTAACTACTCGCCCGCTTTGAATTAAGGGTGTAGGTGCTATTTCCATAAATTAACAATCGAGGTGTAATCATCCGTCCAGGGTTTCATATCAAAATAAAGCGGCATTTTTTGCCACTTACCCAGTTGACTGTTTGCCAGAGGCATAAGCGTTTCAGCATTAGCAGCCATCACCACCCAATCGGTTGCCACCACCAGCGGCTGCTCGTCCTGAGGCTTGAATTCCTGTATCAACGCTGCGTAATTCAACTGCTTGGCATGATCGGCCAATACTTTTTTCAGGGCCAAATGACGGTTGGTAATGTGAAACGCAAGCATCCCCTGCGGTTTAAGCTTCGAAAAATAAAGCTTGATGGCTTCCTGGGTTAGCAGATGGGTTGGAATTGAATCCGAACTAAACGCGTCGACGATCAAGAAATCAAATTTTTCAGCGTCTTCCCTCACCAACGACTGGCGTGCATCACCAATAACCGTTGTGGCGTTGTGGCTGCACTTGGATAAATAAGTGAAATACTCCGGGTTATTGGCAATTGACACGACGAGAGGGTCAATCTCGTAAAGTGTCCAGTGTTGCTGATTTTTTGCGTAACACATCATTGCACCGGCACCGAGACCGACTAAACCAATATTCCAGTTCTCATTCACCTGATCAAACTCTTTGAACAACTGGCCCATGGGCCCTGGACGGCTGTAATAAGTATAAGGTGTCAATTCTTCCCGGGCGATACGCCGTTGCGCGCCGTGTTTGGTTGTGCCGTGGAAAATCTCGTTGTAACGCTCAGGATTACCCTGCTCGTCAATGAGCATGCTTTCTCGCACCGAGAGCACGCCAAAAAAAGTGCGGTCCTGAAATATCGTGTTCGATACCATGGCATGAAGCCCAACCGTAAAGAAAATAAGCGTCCCGGTCAACAGACCCAATGAGAGCGGTTGTTGCCTGAAGGCATAAGTCAACCCGGCCAGCAGGATCAAGCCGGCTCCCAAAGCATCAAGATAAGTCAGTACATTATCGACGAGAAAATATATCAGTACGCCCGAAAACAAAACCAGCAAAGGAAAAAGGCTTTGCTTGAGAAGGCCTCTTATATCCGTCTTGGATGTGATATTCAGGCCTGGCCTCAACAATAAGGCGGCGACAATCATGATGGGATACTCATAGACCGCATCAAATACAAAAGGCGCAACAAACGTATTGAACATACCGCCCAGCATGCCTGCAAATGACATGGTGAGATAAAAGTGCGTCAAATGTTGAGTTCCTGGCCGCCGATTGGCCAGTTCGCCATGACACACCATCACCGCCAGAAAAAATGCCAGAGCATGGATGCAAAGATCCAACCAGTAAGGCAGGACCGCCGGGTTAATGTAGGAATAAGCCAAAAACGGTAATAAAACCATGGGCTGCAACTTGACCATCAGAGGATGAACAAGTCTGTTCCAGCGGGAAAAAACGATAACAAACGACAGTAAATAAAGTGTCAGCGGAATAATCCAAAGCAAAGGCGCTGAAGCGATATCGGTGCTGATGAAATTAGTCAAGCCCAGTAATAAACTCGAAGGCACCAGGGCCAAAAGCAGCCAGTGAACCTGGGTCAAAAGCGCAGGTTTATCAGTCGTAGTTTCAGAAACCTGGGTGTCCGGCTCCACTTTACTGTGTTCGGACCAGACAACGCCTGCACTGATGACGATCATCAGACAGAGCACGCTGTATCCGGCGCTCCAGGCCAATTGTTGATAGCCCAGCCCGATATTGGGCTCCAGCAAAAAAGGATAACTCAATAATGCTATGAGACTTCCGGCATTACTGGCAGTATACAAATAGTAAGGGTCATGGCTGGTATGATGACCCAAGCCGGAAAACCATTTTTGCAATAAGGGGGCTGTTGTAGACACGACAAAAAAAGGCAGGCCTATCGTCATTGTCAGCACGGTCAGTAACCAGAATGTTGGATTGCTGTCCGTGGGCGGTAAGGCATTATCAGGTAAACCCAAAGGCAACGCGGCCAAACTCAGCAAAATGACCACCGCATGTATCTGGACCTGCCAAAGCGCTTTAAATCTTACCGATATAAAATGGGCATACAAATAACCGAGAAATAAAATGGTTTGGTAGAACACCATGCAGGTATTCCATACAGCCGGAGTGCCGCCAAGCAGGGGCAATAACAATTTGCCGTACATGGGCTGCATAATAAACATCAGCGTAGCACTGGAAAACAGTGTTATGGCAAATAACGCTATCAACCAATAACGGCGATTATCTAAACGCTCATCTGTCGTATTTATCATTATATTTTGTGTGATAGATGTTTTAAGAATTGAGTTCTTGAGCCCTGCAGACTTATAGCTCAGCGTAGGTGCTGAGAAAATAACCGGAAAAATCGGACCCAAGCTTAAAAAAGCCTAATGATAAAGCATTTGGATGATTTTGGGGGCGTCTGGACAAACTGAATAGTCCGAATAGCATGATTCGTTTACTCATTGATACCGCAATCAATAACATTTGTTTACACAGTATTTGAGCAGCAATTCTCAGTTTGAACTTTTAATGAAGTTTTAAGGAGTGGCGTAAGCCTTGCGAGGAACGCCGTAAACCCATCCATGGGGGCTTGGCGGCAGCATCCTTGCAGCCAACATCCCGCAAAGCTTACCACTCCTTTTTTTATCATCAAACTGGGAATTGCTGGTATTTGAGTCAACTCTTGACACAAAAAGGTTCTGATTTAACCAAGAAGCGCTCTTTAATTTAAAACAGAGCTTTTTTTGCACAGATTATTGCGGGGCACGACTTCACGAAGACGAATTTTTGCCGATACAGAGCTACAGGTGCCTTTATTTTTTAGTCAATCATACTCAGGCAACTTGAGATTTTCCGACTAGCTGATAGATTAAAACTTCGGATCTGCAGGGAGCATTGCTGACAGTCTTCTTGACGCGCTCAATTCGCAACATCTGAAATTCAGCAAACTGGCGGCACAACTTGACAGGATGTCATTGATTTTACGTATCTGCTCACCCTTCGATTTTATTGCGGGCGAGTAGTTACGATTTTACAAGCTAACGACAATCGAAATTTATCGTTAGTGTTGGCGGAATTCATGCATAAACAAGGCGATTCCGATCGAATATCATTTAAAAAACAACTTTCAATTTTTAAGGAAATAACGATGAAAAAGTGGCGATGCATTTTATGTGGTTTTATTTATGATGAAGCCGAAGGACTTCCTGAAGATGGCATCGCGCCGGGAACGCTTTGGGAAGACATTCCCGATGACTGGGAATGTGTGGATTGCGGCGCATCGAAAGAAAACTTTGAAATGGAAGAAATCTGATTAACCAGTACTATGCCGTCTGAAAGGAGTTTAGGCGGCAAAACCTTATCCGGCTCATCAATCAAAAACACGCGCTTTCAACACTTCTCGGACAAAACAACTTCATAAATCGCTAACCTCAGCAATTCCCAGTTTGAATTTTTATATGGCTTTAAGGAGTGGCGTAAGCCTTGTGAGGAACGCCGTAGACCCTTCCATGGAGTGGAGGCTTGACGGCAGCATCCCCCTGCTGCTGCCGACATCCTCGCAAAACTTAAACCACCCCTTTTTTATCGTCAAACAGGAAATTACTGCGCTAACCTTGATGACACAAGACCTTGTGTGCAAACATGACACACCTTTGGCAGCTGTTTAAAATAGCCCAACCAAGTCGAATCTTAAACGGGTCCACATCAGGGTGAATAATGAGAGGAAAATTACTGCTTTGGGGCGCTCTTTTACTGCCGGCAAATTCTCTCGCAACGGATATTGAAAGAGAAGCTGAGTACGCTCGCTTTGTTGGCGAACAGCTCGAATCCGGGGAAGTCATCCGGCTTGATGCCGAAAATAAAAAGTTTCTGGCCATTTATACCGAAACACCTCAACCGGACAATACTAATGCCGCAATCCTGCTTCATGACAAAGACGGCTATCCCGATCAAAAGCCCTTAATCCATTCGCTTAGAACGACGCTACCCCATCATCAATGGGCAACACTATCAGTACAGGTACCTGTTCGTGAGAAAGGTGCCCACAATAATGATTATATAAGTTTATTCCCTGAACTCATTTCAAGGCTTAAAGCCGCAAACGAATATCTTAAGGATAAAAAGATTGAAAACATCGTATTAATCGGTCACGGATTGGGCGCTCTGATGGCGCTCTATGGAGAAACAAAGCTCAAAGACCAATTTAAGGCGATCGTCGCTATCAGTTTGCCTGTTATGGACGAAACGATTCAGCTGGAATACCAGACAGTAGAATTACTCAAAAAAATTGAGATTCCGGTTTTAGATATTTATGGGGGGTTGGACAGGCCTGAAATCATTATCACAGCCAATAAAAGGCGGTTGGCTGCAAAAGAAAATAAGGGCTATCGACAAGACAGACTGGAGTTTGAAAAAACTCATTCGCCAGATGATGAAAAATTGATTGTAAAACGGGCTTACAGCTGGCTTAGGCGCCAAAACTACAATAATTTAGAGCAATAATGCACCTCTTCGGCCATCCTTGGCTACTTAAAACCCTCATTCAAATCGGGCGAGTTAGGGGGACATTATTCACTAATGCTATTTATGAAAGATTAATAGCCACCAGAACGGCTATCGATACCAATTGCAAAAGGACAAGATTAAATTTTGCGCGAGAAGTATCATTCTTTACGCTTATCTTAGCCGCTACGGTTTTCATGTTGTTCCCCTTAAATCAAGAGTAAAAAGTAAACACGATGAGAACGTTGTAATCGAACCCTTGAGAAACATTCAATTACTGACGGACTCACATAATATCAGGCAATATTAATACCAAAGTAAATCAATTATAAAATATAGCCGGGTCAACTCTTGTCAAACCAGAAGATTAAAGCCTTTGCTATCAGCCATTCAAATTAAACGAAACAACCCGACATTTAAAACTTACCACTGTTTGCCTAATTTGCAACTTTATGGTGCAAAATAATAGAAAAATGCCCATATAATGGCAAAACCTGATTACAACAAATGAGTCACATCATGGTCCGCATTAAGTGCTTTTTATGCATCCTGCTATTGATTGTCATTGACATAGGCCCCCTCCCATTTACTTCGCTAATCGCGTTATATGTGGTACTCAGCCGGCCACCCTGGTTTAAAAAACTCGTCGAAAGACTGTATGGTAATCAATAACTGTCATTATCTGTTTGTCTACGGCAGTTTGAGAAAAGGCATGCCAAATCCCATGGCGGCATGGCTTGAAGATCAGGCCGACTGGCTTGAAACCGCCTTTATCAAAGGTCACTTGTTCGACATCGGCGACTATCCGGGCGCAATCATCGTCCCTGAATGCGCAGATAAGGTCTGGGGCGACCTTTACCGTATGCAGGATGAACTTAGCTGCGCCAAAATTTTAGGCACGCTCGATGAATTTGAAGAATGTACCGATCATTTTTCGGTCCCGCATGAATATCTGCGGATAAAAACGCCTGTTTTCAGACCCAATGGGCAAAGTCTGGATGCCTGGTTTTATTGCTATAACCGGCCGATTGAAGTGTTTAAACGGATTACGCAGGGCGATTATGTTGAATATAAAGCGGCGGCATCAGCTTTGACCGATACTGGCACTGTCAAGTGAGCGCCTGGATATCACAACCGCAGCCCGGAGCTGTGAGCGGCCGAAACGGGCCATTGCAACAAACTCGGCTTTTGAAACAGGCACATAACAATTGTCAGACTCGCTGGCATGGTGTTCATTATCAACATCGGGATCGTGCAAATAGATAAAGTGCGGATCATGTGCGGTCAAAACGACCCAATGTGGTGCTTTATTGCGATTAATCCGATAGGTGCTGATCAGAATCAGCGGGATATGGCCTGCATCCAGATGATTGATGAGCATCTGCATCGTGATATTACAATAATGGAATCGCACATCGGTTGCTTCAAGCTGACGCATGAAATCCTCTTGTACCAGACTAATGACATCCCGCTTTTCCTGGCTCCGCACACTGTCGATGAACAGGACTTGCTCATGGCTCAGGTACATATCCACTTCAAACCCTCGCCTCCAGGCCGCGAGACCTAAACCATGAGGCCCACAGCCACCGTGACCGGAAGTCATGAAAATGGTCGTTGACTCGCGCCACAACTGCAATTCATCGGCTTGAGTCATTGCAATATCCCGATTGAGTCCGGCCATTGCCATCAGCAATGAAGCCGGGCCACAACTGAATTCAGTCGTCTGGCAATAAAAAGGCACCTGCAAACGGGTAACCGGATGAGGATAAATGATCCTTTTTTCAAAACACAGCGCTTCACTGTGATCTTCATAATAATCGCGCTTGACGTCAAACTGTCGATAGCCTAAATGCTTGTATAACTTGATCGCACCCAGGTTATCCGGCCGCACTTCCAGGCGCAGATAAACGCAATCATGAGCTCTGACGCGTTGCTCGGCTTGATTGATCAATGCCGCACCCAATCCGGCTCCACGGTATTCCGGCAACACCGCCAGCGAATACAAACGCGCCAGCGATGCCCCTCTTCGATACAGCAACAAGGCATAACCGACCGCAACGTTATTAAGCTCAGCAATGATTATGTCACTGTGTCCTTTTTCCAGCATCCGCAAAAAGCTTCGATGACTCAATCTATCCAGAATAAAGCACTGATTTTCTATGCTGACCAACTGACTAACATCCCGTTTTTCAGCGTTACGAAAAGTTAACCGGGGTGCCTGGGCCTCAGTCACTGAGACCGTCCTGTTCTTGTAAACCCCGAAGGGCTTGTGCTAAAACCTGACTGCTTCGAAATAAAACCATTTCTTTCCAATCGGTTTTATCGGGATAAAAATAACCGCGCAGTCGCTGCTGAACCCTTTTGATTGCGTTAGAGAGACTCTTTGATGCCCCCTCTTTTTGCCAGACATAATTTTCCTCTCTCAGCACCTCAAACATTTCTTCCAGCGCATAAGTCCCAAATTCCAGCGTGACGTAACACACCTTGTCACCTAAAGCCTGCTGCCAAGCGTAATCAAGTAAACCGGATTTTGGAACGGATGTCGACGTTCCCAGCGCCGGTTCTGTCACGCTATCGCCAAACCAGCGTCTGGCGCGCGCCGCACCGGGTGTATGAGGCGGATGATCGCAAATGATCTCGCCGTAACCATAAGGGCCAAGGCCGGAGTGAATATCCACTACGGCAACTTTTTTCCGATCCGTCAATTGATAATCCTGTATCAATTGCTCAATGTTATGTCTAGACCAGGAAGGCGCCTTCCCACCATAAAATAAACCGCCTGGATAATGATATTGACCTCCGCTTACGGCCTCCTCTGTCTTACGCTGACCGTGTTTATTCCGGAACTCAGCCAGCGCCTGCTGACAATCAGAAAAAGAAGACTCATCCCAGCCTGAGGGCAACAGAACATCAGCCAAGGCCCGATAACCTTCGTTGACCGGCACTTGATTGAAATCAATGAAATTTCGATTGAGATCGATATTGTCTTCGTTGACCCTGCGCAAATGAGCAAACCCAAACGGATTCAAGGCATGAATGAATAGCACGGCCACCTTGTCAGGCAATACTTCATGCCTTAACCAGTTAACCTGGGCCGCCGACCCGCAAAAGCCTTCGACGCCATGCGTGGCGCTGATAATAACCAGAACATTCTCGGCCTTCTCGTCACCCAACCAAAACAAATCAGTCGCCAAAGGCTGATCTTCGCAGTGCAGCGGATGAAGCAAGGTTGTCAATCGGCCAGGCAAAAGGCGACACGCGATTAAAAACTTGTCCCGGGCTTGCCAATAATCCTGGCCAAAGGAAGCGATATCATAGTCAACGGGCATGGCATTTCCTCATGGGTAAGCGCTGTGTTTGCGTTCCATTCGCCGGATAAACTCATCCATGATGATGCGATATAAATCATCACCCAGATACAAATCCTCAACACCACTGTCGATACTGGGATTATCATTGATCTCTATAATGACATTTCGTTCACCTACCTGCTTTAAATCCACGCCGTAAAGGCCATCGCCGATTAACTTGACAGCTTTAGTCGCTGTTTTAATAACTTCTTTAGGGACTTCGTGAATAGCCATAGTCGCAAAACCACCGCTTTTTTCCTGGAGCTTGTCACTGCTGTGGTTATAAATTTGCCAATGTCCGCGCGCCATAAAATATTTGCAGGCGTAAATTGGGCGGTAATTGAGAAAACCGATACGCCAGTCATAATCCGTCAAGACATACTCCTGTAGCAGCAAGATAGCCGATTCGTTGAACAATTCCTGACAGTGCTGTACCAAATCGGCGCGATTATGCGCTTTGACTACGCCGCGTGAAAATGAGCCATGCGGAATTTTTAACACGACGGGATAACTGAACATCTGCTCCAGCGCGTCAAAATCCATCACCTTATTACGCAACAACAATTCCGTTTTTGGCGTTTCCACACTATGGGTGGCGAACAAATCGGCCAAAAAAACCTTGTTCGCACATTTCAAAATGGAATCAGGATCATCCATGACCACAAGTCCTTCACTCTCGGCGCGCTTGGCAAAACGGTAAGTGTAATGATTGATCGCCGTGGTTTCCCGAATAAACAAAGCATCGTATTCAGGCAATCTGGCAAAATCGTGTTTATTGATGATATCGATATCGACGCCTAATTCATTACCTACCCTGATAAAGTTTTTAATCGCTTTGCTGTCACTGGGAGGCAGTTCTTCCTCGGCATTACACAAGATGGCCATATCAAAGCGATAGCGTTTCCGGGACTTGGGTTTACGCCAGATTTTGCGGCTGAAGGCGTCAATGGCCGAAGCGAATTGGTTCTGTTCATCTTCCGATAACGAAGCTAAATTCCCAGGCTCAATACCGGTAATTTCCCAGCGCAATGTGTGTTTAAAATCAACCTCAAGGATAGGACACGGATAAAGCTCGAAAAGCCTGCGCGCCATTTTTTCCAGGGGCGGATAGCAAGTCTTGCCGAAAAATATTTTTATCTTCAGCTCTTCAGCTTCAGCCTGGCCGCATTTTTCAAGATGCTTGCCCAGATATTTATCAAGATCGTTATCGTACAAGCGGTAATAATGATGATTGGCGAGATCGTTGATGCTGCGAATGGAGGGGATGACGCGCTGCCCTCTCGCCTCTGCCAGCAAAGAGCAATAGTAGCCGGTACCCAAATAGTCGTAATCGCGGCAAAGATTGATCACCTGCGCGCTATGCTGCATTTTTTTATTTTGCAGCGAAAGATAATCTTCGACCGTAATCAGGTCGCTACTTGGAAAATAAGGAGCCCAATCCTGAAGATGGTCGACAACGATATAAAGTGAATGCATGACGGATGAAAAAAGGGTGAAAAACGAGTGACCGAGTTAACAGTAGATCAAATCTAAATGAAGCAGCGCTTAATGACTCACCCACCAAACCAGCGTCTTTTCTTGCTTTGATACGGCCATATCACAACACCGCTGAAAGCTTATCGCGGATTACAAACACGGGGTAATGCCTTGGCTGAAATCAGGAAAAAAGCTTTTCCCTGAAAATAAAAAAAACAGCACCCATGATACAGAGCGCTGCCCAAAGATAATCCAGTTTTAAAGGCTCTTTCATGTAAAAAAATGCAAACGGAACAAATATCGACAACGTAATGACCTCCTGCATTATTTTCAGCTGACCAATATTTAGTGTCTGATAACCGATCCGGTTAGCGGGCACTTGCAGCAAATACTCGAATAAAGCAACACCCCAGCTTAAAACAGCCGCCAACAGCCAGGGTTTCCCATTGAGTTCTTTGAGGTGTGCATACCAGGCAAAAGTCATGAACACGTTGCTGCAGACCAGCAAGCAAATTGAAACAAGTACGGGATTCATAAAAATAAAACAGTGAGGACTTATGGATGAGGCATTCAAGCATTAAACCCGCTTATGTTCAAGTCGCGGCATTTTTATCAACACAAGCCGCCAGTTCATATAACCTTCCGGATTGAATTTTCTTGTGGGCCAAAATTTGAGTCGTTATCGTAATACCTTTCACACTTCAAATTTCGGCAGTGCCTTAAGGAGGCAACGGGTTGTTCGTCAAAGGCTTTGCCAGCATGGATGCTCGCATAGATCCTATAGGGATGTATTTACGGCGTCCTTTGACGGGCAGCCCGGTGCCGAATTTCGATCAGGGATGAGTATACCTATAAAACCTGACTGTTTTGAGTCTGACGATAAATGGATTTGGCCAGTTTGACCCGTTCTTCCGGTGACGAGGGAATAGACTTGATTTTCTCTACCGCCTCAAGTCTGGGCAGCAAGCCCTGTTTATTGGCCAATTGAATGCTAAGCCCCGGACGTGCATTGATTTCCAGCATCAATGGCCCTAATTTTGAATCCAATACAATATCGACACCGATATAACCTAGCGAAACTAACTCTCGACAACCGGCTGACAATAACAAGATGTTATCCCAGCCGGGAATTTCCAGATGATTGATGGTATGTCCCGAATCCGGATGCGCATCAATTAAATCATGATGCCATACCCCACCGGTCGTTCGCCCGGTAGCCATATCAATACCCACGCCGATAGCGCCTTGATGCAAATTGGCTTTACCATCAGACATTCTTGTCGGTAGACGCAGCATTGACATGACGGGTATGCCTTGAAAAACAATGGTACGTATATCGGGAACCCCCTGGTAACTGACTTGTTCAAAAACCGGATCAAAATCAACCCGATATTCAATCAATGCGACATCAGGCTGCCCCCCCAGACTGTACATGCCGCTCAAAATATTCGAAATATGGTGATCCACTTCGGACTTGGTCAATAAAGCGCCGTTCAGCTTCCTGCAGCCTTCCTTGCTCCGACCCTTGATGATCAATATTCCTTCACCGCCACTTCCGTGCGCAGGCTTTATGACGAATTCACTATAAGGTGCCAATATTTCAGATAAATGTGCCACCTGATATTCGGCTTCTATCACCGCATACAACTCAGGTACTGCAATGCCCGCTTGTTGAGCCAGCTTTTTGGTGCGTAATTTATCATCGACCAGCGGATAAAATTTCCGTTGATTGTATTTGAGAATGTAATCACCGTTGCGCTGATTCATGCCCAACAAACCCAGTTCCCGCAAACGTTTGGAAGGATTTAACAGATTTTTCCAGAGCATGATCAATTACCCTTCACAATCACTGATCTAAACCGCCACAATTCTGAAATCCGGTAACCGGTGTAACGGCCTAACCATAATGTGAAGGCCAGAAGCGTTAATAAAAGCTCAGGAAAAACGAACATCAAATGTTCAAGATATTCGTTTGTCATTAACAAATAGCTGAGTGACGCAACAAAAAGGCTACCGGCACATTGCTGTAACGATTCACCGGCGCCATGCTCTTCCCACACCAATGACATTCGTTCGATAGTCATTGCAATGATGACCATGGGGAATAGAGCTACAGACAAGCCTCGGTCTATGCCTAGTTTATGACTCAACAAACTGACGAAGGTCATCAGGATAATCACGATAATCAAAACGGCGGCCAGCCTGGGCACCAACAACAGTCGCAAGTACTCGAGATAAAACCGGATCATTAAACCCAAAGCCAACAACAGGCAGAACAAAGCCAGCCCCCAGGCTAACTCGGTTTCTCTGAACGCCATGGCGATAAGAATAGGCATAAAGGTGCCGAATGTTTTAAGACCGACGATATTACGCAACAGGACGATCAACAAAACGCCAACCGGCATCATAATCAGGATCCGGTAGACATTTTGCGTTTGTACGGGGAGATTAAACAATGAAAACTCCATGACCGGACCGTTGATAATACCGGCCCGTTGCTGGGTTACAGCGATCATCCCGCGCGATTGTTTATAAATGGAAAAGTCTACGTTGGCCGATTTACCCCCGCTGACATCCAGCAAGGGTTTATCCCCGTATTTCCAAAGCACTGCATTGGAAGGAAAGCCGGATTCGCCCGTTTTAGGATTAAACGTCACCCACCGCTCACCGGTATAGACTTGCAGCCAGGGAACCAAACGGCTGTGCCGGGCACCATCGGACAATATCAGCAGATTGACTTGACGGGAGGGAATGCGTGCACCCTGCAGAATACTGATAACCCGGCTGACCCAAGCCTCTGGCGTGGCCGCATCTTTACGTAACAATTTGACATTCTCATCGGAATCAGGCGCATTAAGCCGCTGCAACAACTCGTGGGTAAATGATTTTGTATCCGCAGACTTGTTTCTGACTTGCTCAAGCAGAGCCGTCAAGGCAGTCCTCATGATTTCAGGATAGTCCTGCTCAACGGGATAGGCCACGTTTTTATCTTTGAATTCCGGTGTTTCCCCAGGAATCAATTGCATCCGGTAATACAGCGTTTGATCGCCTTGAGAACGTCGAATCGCCCACTGAGCAACGCGGTTCAGGTCTTCATTTTCCAACGTCAAGCCGTACCGTCCTGACACAAAATTCTCATCCAAAACAACATAACCCGGCACCTGCTTGGGCAGCATCATACTAACCTTTGAGGGGCCTGCCGTTCTTTTGTAAGTAACTTTTGCCTCGATAGTCCAAAGCTCAGACTCTTGAACCGGTAGCAATGGGAGTTTGAGCTCAGTGACTTTGTAATAACAAATTGTTGCGCTCACTAAAATTAACAGTGTCGCCAATATATTTACATGTAAGTTTTTCAAATTTTCCGCCGCGCTTTTCTTAAGAAATGGAGCAATGAGTCCAATCTGCTGCTTGATTTACTTTTCACCGGGTTCGCCGGCCAACTCGGGGCTGCAGACAAGTTCTTTTAACATCGGTGAGTGAACATGTTTATCGGAAGAATCCACGAGCACATTATTGCTGAGAAACTGTCTGCCTAACAAAACGGGGTAAATATAGTTTGACCGGTTAGCCAGTGTGAATTCAGTCGTGTAGTAATGTCCGTACATACAAAAACTTAACTCAACTACGGATCGTTTAGCCGATTCCATTTTATGCCTTTTAATGAGTACCGTTCTTACCAGGGGTCGCTCGACAACCTGTCTTTCCTCATCATTTTTTTTATAGCTTTCAGGTAGCGTAAATCTGACCCACGTTTGGCCATCCCGTTCAAAACGTTTAACATTTTCGGCATGAATTGAGGACGTCTTGGCTCCGGTATCCAGTTTGGCTCTAAGCCGCGTTTGCCCTGACTCAAAAATAACGTTTTCAACCCAACCAGCGGCAATTTTCTGATTACCATGACCGGCTAAAGCAAGCTGACCTGCCACCATTAAAAACGCGCAAAGAAAAACGCTGAACAAAAAATTAATTTTCATGTCTGGAAAAAATTTAGCATTGAGTATTAAAAACATCAGCTTGGCCGCATCGCAGACCAACCGTCAAAAAGTGCCCATTTTAACCCGCTTCAACAATTACCGCATAGCTTTGTAGCCACCAGGATTTTGTTTTTTGGAAACATCAACAACCGTTACTGAACAGTTTATACTTGCCCCTTATCGAAAAAAGGATAGCGGCTATTTTTAACTAAGATTACATCAATCGATAAATTTAACATTATTGCAATAGAAAACCATTTTAGGATTCAGTGTGCCTTTCTCGAAAAAAGTTTTACCCTTTTCGGCTATGTTGTTGATCAGCCTGAACTGCCAGGCTGCGAATAATTTAATAAGCGCATCGCCTGCCTTTACTGCTGATAAGGTTTCAGGCGTAGGTGCATTAGGCAGAATTGAGCCGCGTTCGCGGGTTATCCGGATATCTCATAATGTCGGCCCCGAAGGCTCACAAGTTCTTGAGTTGCTGTTTGATGAAGGCGAACAGGTCTCCAAAAACAGCGTATTGGCTATTTTAGCTGATCGCCCTCAGCGTGAGGCTGAGTATAGAGCAGCAAAAGCAGCCGGCAGTGAACTCACGGCAAAATTGGCCAGTGAACAGATCAATTTGGCGTTTAACGAAAAAGAATACCACCGCTATCAGAAGCTATCGGAACAATCATCCGCCAGCCTTTCATTAAAAGACGAAAAAAAACGGAATTACGATCAATCCAAAGTATTGATCAAACAACTTGAGGCCGAAATAGAACGGAATCAAGCCGACCAGGCGATCGCCAAAGCCATCCTCGGAAATTCATTTATCCGTGCCCCGATATCAGGCACGGTATTGAAAATTCATACGCGTCCGGGTGAAAAAATAGATGATGACGGGCTTTTGGAAATGGCCGACTTATCAGAACTGGATGTGGTTGCAGAAGTCTATGAGAGTGACTTTCCAAGAATTCGCACCGGCCAAAAAGCAACGGTACAACTCGACGGTTTTTCCATCATTTACGAAGCAGAAGTCAGGGAACTCGGTTTCATGGTCAAAAAAAATGATTTAAACGATACCGATCCCTTAGCCGACAGGGACAACCGAACTATAGAGGTCAGGCTCAGTTTAGACGCCCAATCAGCGACCGACTTGAAACACCAGATTTACCGGCAAGTCAAAATCCGTTTTCAACCCTAGCTAGTGATGAATCCCTACAATTACTTTTACTTCCCGGGACGTCTGGCCTGGCGACAACTGGTTTTCGACAAAACAAAACTCTTTGCTGCCATTTGCGGCGTCTTGTTTGCCTGTGTGCTGGTTTTTATGCAACTGGGATTTAAGGACTCGCTTTATAACAGCGCCGCGTCAGCGCCATTGAAGATGAACGGCGATCTGTTTCTGATGCATAAACAAACCGAAGCGATGTGGCGGCCGACCCGATTCAACCGCAGCGAACTGATGCGGACCTTGGGTCACCCCGATGTTGCCAGCGCCTATCCCATGTATTTATCGCTGGCTCAATTTAAAAATATCGAAACACAAACCAAAAGAACGCTCATGGTCTACGGTTACGATCCGGATGCGGATCTGCTCGCTGTTGAGGCCATTATCGAAAAACGCACCGAACTGCGTCTTAAAGATACGGCGTTGTTTGACGAGTCATCCCGCCCTGAATTCGGTCCGATGCGAGCTCTTTTGGATGCCGGTAAAAACAGCACCGAAATCAACGACTATAAATTGAAGATTATCGGCCTGTTCCGGCTGGGTGTTTCGTTTGCGGCAGACGGTAATGTGATGACCAGCGATCAAAATTTTCTGCGCATTTTTTCCGACCGCAGGGCTGATCAAATTGATATCGGCATCATCAAAGTCCGCCCTGGAAGCGATGTCAAAAAAGTTCAGGCTGACTTAAAATCCCGTCTGAATGAATTCGTAAATATTTTTACCTATGACGAACTCGTTCAATATGAAAAAAGCTATTGGGAAAACACAGCGCCCATCGGTTTTATTTTCGGCTTCGGCACCATCATGGGCCTGGTAGTCGGCATGGTGATTGTTTATCAAATTCTTTTTACCGATATTACCAATCATCTCAATGAATTTGCGACGCTCAAAGCCATGGGTTACAAGCATGGCTATTTTATTAGAGTCGTTTTTGCTTCAGCCTTTTTTCTAGCCATTCTGGGATTTTTACCCGGCTTCCTGATGTCACTGGGACTATACCGACTGGCCGAATCACAGACTTTTATGCCGATGCCGATGACGCCGCATAAAGTATTCACCGTCTTTCTATTCATACTTTCAATGTGTGCATCGGCCGGTTTACTGGCGATGCGTAAACTTAAAGCAGCAAGCCCGGCCGATATGTTCTGATGGACAAAATGATTGAAGTCAACGACCTAAGCTTCAGTTTTGGCAGTGGCGAACTAAAAAACACGGTACTGAAAAACGTTGACCTGACGATACATGCCGGTGAAATAGTCATCATGACCGGACCCTCCGGCTCAGGGAAAACGACATTCTTGACCATTATCGGCGCGCTCAGACAGGCTACCGAGGGCCATGTCTGCGTCATCGGCCAACAACTGGTCAATAGTTCCGAATACGCCAAAGTCAAAATTCGCCAGCAAATCGGCTACATTTTTCAACAACATAACCTGCTTAAATCATTGACAGCAGTTCAAAATGTGGCAATGGCCCTGGAAATGCACCCAGGACTGTCTGAAACCCAGCGCTTACAACGATCCGCCGACATGCTCTGCTCTGTAGGACTGGATGATCGCCTCTATTACAAACCGGATCAACTCTCCGGAGGACAGAGACAACGCGTGTCTATTGCCAGGGCGTTAGTCGGAAAACCTAAAATCGTACTGGCGGACGAACCCACGGCATCGCTGGATAAACACAGCGGACAGGACGCCGTGGGTGTATTAAAAAAACTCGCTAAAGAGGCCGGCACGACCATTCTTTTGGTAACACACGACTACAGAATATTGGATATTGCCGACCGGATTGTCGAACTGGAGGACGGGATTATTAAATAATGTGGTCGCGCTCCTCTGCACTTCCCAGTTGGATGATAAAAATTCGTTGTTTCATATTTAGTTAACCTAACGAAGAGCTAACCGGGCGCAGCACGGGAAGCTCTAAAAACAAAACCGCATATAACCTCGCTCCAGTTGAGCTCCGTGTTAGCTGAACAATTTTGTTTTCTATTCGTAATGTGTCCACATGCGCAAAACTTTTATAGTTTTATGTTCTTCGATAACTTGATAAATCAATCTATGCTGAATGTTTATACGTCTAGAATACGCGCCTGCTAAATCTCCGACCAACTTTTCGTATGGGGGAGGATTTTGATAAGGATTTATCTCAATAATCTTTAGCAATTCCTTTGCTTTATCTTTTAGTCCTGAAGATGATAATTTTTTTGCGTCATTCTGTGCTTGCTTTGTGTAAACAAATTGCCAGATCACCAATCAAGTTCCTTGGAGCAAGAATCAATTGGCTCTTCCATGCCTTCGCGAATACTATCGCGCATTCCTGGAACAGTTAATAAATAGAGTGTTTCTTGAATGGACTCCCAATCTTCAGCCGAAACCAACACAGCACTATTACGTTTTCCGGTTATAGTAATTGGTTGATGGGTCTCGCTCGTTTGATCGAGTAGCCTGTATAGATTTGCTCTAGCTTCACTTGCCGTAAGGATA
The DNA here is from genome assembly GCF_030651835.1 of Methylicorpusculum sp. GTDB lineage: Bacteria > Pseudomonadota > Gammaproteobacteria > Methylococcales > Methylomonadaceae > Methylicorpusculum. The sequence continues at coordinate 152,948 of NZ_JAUSBX010000087.1, forward strand.
TTCATTTCTACTCTCCGCTTTCACAAATCAACATCGTACGCCTAATGGTACGCATTGTCATAATTTTTTATAGCTTCCGCCGCGTTCTGCGGCAAATTTGGATCGTAGCGGAGAGTTTGGCGTCGACGTGCAGCTAATTGAAAATGCGCACAAATAAGGGTCACCCATTAGCCTGCCGTAGTCAATATCTCGTTCCCAAGCTCCAGCTTGGGAATGCCTACCCTCAAGCTCTGCTTGACGAACAGCTGCTTTCTGTGCGAATTAAATCTATGGGACGTAGCCGCTATAAAATTCTGAACGAAGCCTATCCTTACTTCCACACCTTAACGGTTGCTGGTTGGCAGCCCGTTTTCACGCAGACAGATTCTTGATTTATTAGAACAACGCAAGGCAACAACCTTTCTGAGCTAATTTGCGTATTACAAACGCAAGCACAAAACCGAAGGCCACTATCAATTCTGGCAAGAAGGGTCACATCCGGAAGAAATGAATAATGAGACGTTGTTGATTCAGCGATTAGCCTACATTCACAACATTCCTGTCAAACGGGGTTATGTGGACTTGCCAGAACATTGGCGTTATTCAAGTGCGCGGGCTTATGCAGGGAAAGACGCTTTGTTGCCTATTGTTTTGCTGCATTAAAATACCAAGCAGAGCTTGAAGGTAGGCATTCCCAAGCTGGAGCTTGGGAACGAGACAAATTCTAAGGCCTCAACCGCCCGAGCACTTGATCCACGAAAAACTGGAAGCGATACGTTCCGAACTGCCGCCGCCGGTCATATGGCTGCTGGGCAAAACCCAGAGCGGTAAAAGTTCGCTGATCCGGACACTGACCGGATCCACTCAAGCCGAAATCGGTAATGGTTTTAGACCATGCACCCGCACTGCAATGTTGTTTGATTATCCGGACCAGGACACGGCTTTCATTCGCTTTCTGGACACACGAGGACTTGCTGAGGCCGGCTATGATCCCAGTGAAGATATGCATTGGTGCGACCAGCAGACCCATCTTTTGATCGTTGTGATGAAAGCCATGGATCAGCAACAATCAACAGTCATCAATACCGTTCGCCGGATTCATAAAACCCACCCCGGCAAACCGGTCATTGTCGTTCAAACGGCTTTACATGAAGGCTACCCTGATACCGCTTACGAACATGTGCTGCCCTACCCCTTCGATAACGGAAAAATTGATGCGGCTGTGCCACCTGATTTGCGGTGTTCGCTATTAAAACAGCGGGAGGATTTTAAGGATATCCAGGCTAGCTTTATCCCTATTGATTTTACAGCGGAGGAAGAAGGTTATGTTCCCACCGATTACGGCATCGACGCCTTATGGCAAAGCATTGAAGACGTCTTTCCGTATGGCATCAAAGCCATGCTCGAGCAAAACAGTTCTGCCGAAGATTTTACCGGCATCCATTGGGACTCGGCTCATCCCCACATAATAGGTTATGCTGTTTCAGCCGGTTTGGCAGCCGCGATACCAATTCCTGCAGCGAGTATCACCACGGTTGTCACCGTGCAGGCTAAAATGTTTCACAGCATTGCTCAAGTCTACGGCTTACCGTTAACCCGGCAAAGCCTGAGCGAAATCAGTAGTGCGATAGGAGCCGGCGTTTTGGCAGGCCTGGGCGGACGGGAACTGCTTAAGTTCATCCCGATTTACGGACAAAGTGTTGGCCTGGGCATATCCGCACTCTATACCGCAGGCGTTACTTATGGCCTGGGAAAAACACTCTGTTATTATTTTGCTCAGTCAAAACGGGGCGGCAGCGTAAGCCCCGAACTACTGCGTAAAGTGTATCAATCCGAATTTGAGCGAGGGCGACTCATGTTGCGCGCACGATTTAAACGAACCCCATCATCATGAAAACCCCTTCGAATTGGTTAAACAAGATTCTCAACTTGTTACTCGTGCTTCCCTTGCTGTTGTTATCGGGATTAGGGGCTTACTGGCTATGGCAATCCGGCTATGAGCAGGCCTTTTTGATACTGTTTGCTGCCTTCTATGCTTTTGTCGTGATTCTGAAAACGCTTCTTAAAAAGAAAACAACCCATACTCCGGATTATCCAACGGTTACTGCAAATGAGGAGTGGCCGCCTGAAGCAACAGAAATATGGGCGCGAATTAATGCCTTGGCAGAAAAACTGAATCCGGCCGATTACCCGCTGACCGACAGCCAACGCTTAATCGAACTGGCTAAAAAAGTCACTCTCGAGGTAGCAGGCTATTATTCGTCGAATCAAGATAAAACCGGCTTGGATGTTCCATTACGAAACATTCTTTTCATCACCGAAAAAGTGAGCCGCGACATGCGCTGCTTGCTGGATGATAAAATTCCTTTCAGCCATTTATTAACCGTCAACAACGGTTTGCAAATCTGGAAATGGAAAGCACGCCTGGAAAGCGGTCACTTCCTTTTTCGTATGGGCAGCCTGCTTTTTAGCCCTGTTTCATCATTGCCTAGAGAACTGAAACAGTTTTTTATCGGTAAGGCCGCCGCTTACCCCATTGGCTCATTCGAACGCTGGCTGCTGCAGACCCTGGTTAAAACCATCGCTTACTACGCAATCGAACTTTACGGCGGTCAATCAGTGCCCTTGCGCATAACAGAAACGAAACAAGAACCCGAACTGACCAACTCAACTTTAAGCAAACAGCCCCTGCGCGTTTTAATAGCCGGACAGCTGAAATCCGGCAAATCAAGTCTGGTTAATGCGCTTTCAGCTAAATTGATTGCCCCGGTCGATGTGTTACCGCTAACCGGCGCACTGACTCCCTATAAATTGAATCATGATCACCTCGGTGAAATGCTGATTTATGACAGCCCGGGTTATGATAATGAAAATGCCTGGTATGAATCCGAATCCGATCAGAATCTAGGCGGCTTTGATTTAATCTTGGTCGTTTGCGCGGCTAATCAGGCAGCAAGGGAAGCCGATGTAAAATTTATGACCGCACTAAGAGCCTGGTTTGATCAGCATTTAAAACGCCGTTTTCCGCCGGTTCTGGCTGTTGTGACGCATATTGATCAACTTCGGCCAATCCGGGAATGGGATCCACCCTACGATATTCATTCGCCACAAAATGCAAAAGCACAAGCGATCAGGGAAGCATTGGATTACATTTCCAGCACACTGGATATACCGGCAAATGATTGTATACCGATAAATTTAAAGCCAAAGTATGAATACAACATTGATGCGATATGGTCGGCACTGGTTGAAATACAACCGGCCATTCATAGGGCACATCATTTACGAAGGTTGACCGAAGGAAAACAACGGGAAAAATGGGCATTGATTCGCAAACAACTGGAACACGCTGGACGTTTTGCAGTCGATCAAATAAAAAAAAGTTAACTCATTCACCCCTATTTTGGGCCAAAGCTGGCTGCACTCTTCAAGCAACTTGATTTTTGATTTTGACATCAGTTGTATTCCTTTTCTTTACAGCTAGACTGATCACTTTGAATGAACTTCTAACCGTTATCCGGAAATTCCCGTTGAAGCCTACCGTCCTTCCTTCCAACATACTAAAAAATCGCGCAGTCGTATTTTTTATAGTCTGTGGCTTTTTACTGGAAAATAGCACATATCAAGCGGCTTTTGCTTCAGAACAAATCATTTATCCTGTCGTCAATCAAAATTCACCCCAAAAAATCATCAGCCGCAACGGCATCAGTGCAATCTTCAAAATGCGCTTACGACACTGGCAAGATGGATCCGCCATCACCGTATTCGTTTTACAGGATGATGATTTCTTACATAGTGCCTGAACGATAATCTTTTATCATATAAAAAACAACAAGTTATGATATAATTGGTCGTTGAAGATTCGCCAAATCCTTTATGGCTTGATAACTGCTTAATATTAGTAACCTGCTGATAATTAATAGTATTCTTTTT
>NZ_JAUSBX010000088.1 GCF_030651835.1 Methylicorpusculum sp.
CCGCTTTGAATTAAGGGTGTAGGTGCTTGATTTCAAAGGACGCATCAATACGTCCCTGTAGCTCTCTGCAACATCCCTGTTGCAGAAGCCTTTTCAATCAACCACCTACACCCACTAAAATTGGAGGGGGTGAGCAGATACCCAGGAATTAATGATAGCGGTAGTCTCAACATTAAAATGCCCGGTGAGAAACAGGGCAATATTATCTAATACGACTTGCTGCATATCGACGGAACCGGGAATCATTAATGTATCGATACCGTCACAAATATCACCGAACGCTCGGTTCGCAACAACCTGTAATCCGGTCAACGTGGTTACTGCGCCAGGCTTTTCTTCCACTATTTCGATCAGATAGACAGGGTCCTTAATCAACCCGACTCTTTCTAACTCGATGAACTAACACTAAAAACCTGAGATAAACAACCTGGCAATGCAAATCCAGATACAGCTATCCCATCGTAGATCGAAATTCGGCACCGGGGTGCCCGTCAAAGGACACCGTAAATACATCCATGTAGGTTCTATGCCAGCATCCATGCCGGCAAAGCCTTTGCCGAATAACCCGTTGCCTCCTTAGGCACTGCCGAAATTTGAAGTGCGAAAGGCATATATCAACCATTAGGAAATTCATCATTAAATTTGAGCAAATAATCGCTCTTCCCCCTTTCTTATACAAGGACAACTTCCCCTCTTTTTCTGCCAACTTTCAGTGTTGATTATCAAGTGACTGATAAATTACAAAACAGCACTAAGAAATCCCGGTATAAAATGAAGTATCTAACTGACTGGATCCGATTATGAAAAAAGCCCTCTTGATTTTATTGCTGCTTCTGTTTGCCGTTTTTTTGTTTTTTCCCATTTCCAATCTGATCGGTCTGCAGGGCAAAAATGAACTGATTACTGCTATCCCCGGCACTTCAGAAAACTTTGTCGAGGTATCTAAAATCTTGCAGAATAAATGCGTCGACTGCCATTCGCCGGGCATGACGCGGATGCCGGTTTATGCCAATCTGCCTATCGCTAAACAGTTGATGGAAAAAGATATCGAACAGGCTGGTAAAAGGCTGGTGCTGACCAAAATGCTTTTTAGCGGCGAGGACGCTTTTACACCGCTGATGCTGGCAAGACTGGAGCACGTCGTTCGGTCCGGAATCATGCCCCCGACAGAGTACATTCTGATGCACTGGACAGGAAATTTAACCGATGCCGAGAAACAAAGACTGCTCGTCTGGATTGCCGAAGAAAGGTCAAAATCGCCTTGGAGCCAGGATTCCGCAGAACCGTTTAAAGGCGAACCGGTTCAAACGTTGCCGTTAAGCGTCTCACTCAATCAAGACAAAGTCGCGCTGGGTGGAAGACTGTTTCATGACCGCCTGCTTTCCGGAGACAACACCCTGAACTGCGCGTCTTGTCATGACTTGACCCGGGGCGGCACCGATCAGGCCAAAGTCGCTACCGGCATTAAAGGACAACAGGGACCTATCAACTCGCCAACCGTTTATAACGCCATGTACAACATCGCGCAATTCTGGGACGGCCGGGCCAAAGACTTGCAGGAACAAGCGGCAGGCCCGGTAGCCAATCCGGGTGAAATGGGCGCGGAATGGGATTTTATCATCGAAAAACTCAAACAAGTTGCAGACTATCAGGACGCATTTGCCAAACTCTACCCGGAACAAGGTCTGACAAAAGCGTCTGTGACCGATGCGATTGCCCTTTTCGAACAATCGCTGGTGACCCCCAACTCCCGTTTCGACCAGTATCTGCGAGGTAATAAAGTCCTATTAACTCCTGACGAAAAGGCCGGTTATAACTTGTTTAAAGCCAATTGCACTGCCTGCCATTTCGGCCCGGCGCTGGGTGGTTTGTCGTTTGAAAAAATGGGTGTCAAACAGGATTATTTCAAACTGCGCGGCGGTTCGGTTAACGATGTCGACAATGGCCGTTTCAATGTCACCCAACTGGAAAATGACCGTCATTTTTTCAAGGTTCCGGTCTTGCGTAATATCGAACTGACCCAGCCTTATTTTCATGACGGTTCAGTTGATATTCTTTTCGATGCGGTAAAGATAATGAGTCAAGTTCAACTGGGTAAAACGTTGAATGATGATGAAACCCGAAAAATAGTTGGGTTTTTGAAAACGCTGACCGGTGAATACAAGGGAAAACCGCTCACCCAGTTGACTGATGAAGACATCCAATAAGCAGGGGTTATTTTTTAGTTTTTGTAGGATGCCGTCATCCGGCATGGATTACCGGAATGACGGCGTTTAGCAACGACGACTCACTTCAACAAATCCGCCATGGAAATAACGTTTTTGGCCATTTCACCGATCGCAATATTTCTATCCATCGCCAGTTTTCTTAACGCGTGATAAGCCTCATCTTCGTTGTAGCCTTGTGATTTCATCAACAGACCTTTGGCTCTGTCTATCAACTTGCGCTCTTCCAGTTGCGATTTGGTTTTTTTGAGTTCATCTTTCAGCGCCTGCTGCTCTTTAAACCGGGCAATCGCGATGTCGATGATGGTTTTAATCCGTTTGGTATCCAACCCGTCAACGATATAGGCGCTGACCCCTGCTTTAATAACCTGATTAATCGTTTCGGTATCCTGATCCTCGGCAAAAATGATGACCGGTACCGAATGGCTTTGATTAATGGTCAAAATGGCTTTCAGCACTGCTTGCGTCGGAGTAAATACGTTGAGCACAACGATATCAGGCAGCAATGACAAAACAATCGCACTGAGATCAAGTGATTTAAGCGGCAGACAGGCAATCTCAAAACCGTATTTTTGCAGGGTATGTTCCAGCAATTTATCGGCTTGCACTTCGTCGACAATCAATACTTTCAAGGGCTTCATATCAGTCCAGTTCGATTTTAACGAGCGTGCCGTCAGCCATGATTTCTGTTATGAATTCTTTAGGTTCCTCAAGCCACTGAACCAATATCAGAGCAGCCACTGAACAAATACCCAGTCCTATGAAAAAAATTGCCGGAGTGGCCATACTCATTAAAACAAGAAACACAATCGCACCCGCATTACCATAAGCCCCAATGATACCGGCTATCTGCCCGGTTATAGACCGCTTTATCAAAGGCGCAATAGCAAAAACTGCACCTTCGGCCGCCTGAATAAATATCGAACAAATGATGGTCACCGTTACCGTTAAATAAATCGGCCAATCACTGGCAATGAAAGACATCATAAAGTAGCCCAGCGCCGTTCCACCCATAAAAACCATTAAAGAAAATCTTCGGCCTATCCTGTCGCTGAGCCAACCGCCGGCGGGACGTGCGATTAAATTCATAAAAATAAAACTGGACGAAAGCAGGCCCGCATCTATCATCGAAATCGGCTGGGTTTCCCGGTAAGTCGAGAAGAAAAATATGGGCAGCATAGACACCACGGCCAGTTTCGATCCGAAGGTCATCAAATAGGCCACACAAAGAATACTGACTTGTTTAAACGAATAATGATGAATACTGTCAATAGGCCCGCTAAGCCGATCAGCATTAATATCAACGATCCGGTGCGCATGAAAAAAGAACAAGATCCAAATTAACAGATTGATGACAACAACCCACGAACCGGACAGCAAATCGGCTTCAGGAGTTGAGAGTTTCCAGGTCAACAGCGACATGGCGGCATAAAGCGGAACGGTGGTGACTATATAGAAAAAGAGATCCCTGATGCTGGTCACTTCTATGGCACCGGAACGTTTGGGCTTCAGGTAAGGAACATGAGGCGGGGAGTCTTCGACGTTTTGATAGTAAATAAAAGCGTAGGCAAGCGATAGAACGCCGGTAACGGCGATGGCGTAGCGCCAGCCTTGCTCCGCACCAAAATATAGCGCAAGCCCTGGTAAAATCAGGGTCGCCGCAGCCGAACCAAAATTGCCCCAGCCTCCATAAATACCCTCTGCGATGCCAACTTGTCTGGATGGAAACCAGTCGCCAATCATGCGAATACCGATCACAAATCCGGCACCGACAAAACCCAGAGCAAACCTCGCCCAGGCCAGTTGCTCAAACGATTCGGCGGCAGCAAAAGCAAAACAGGGCAAGCTGCACAAGGCCAATAAGGTGCTGTAGCTGATCTTTGCTCCGAATCGGTCGACCACTATTCCGATAATGATTCGGGCGGGAATCGGCAAGGCAAAATTAAGCAACAGCAAAATAGCCACTTCCGATTCACTCAAATCCATTGATGTCATGATCATCAGCATCAGCGGCGCATGGTTAAACCAGACGACAAAACTGATAAAAAATGCCATCCAGGTCATGTGCAGGATTTTTATCTTCCCGGAAAAGCTGAAAATATTCATGGGTAAGGCAGACCTGTAAAGTAATTTAAGCCGAAGAACACATTCGAAGTTAATCAAAGAAAGCAATTAATACGCCAGAGCTTACCCTTTATGGCCCGACCAGGACACTGTGTCTGTAATTGCGAACGATGCGGTTTGTTTCTCACGACAGCCTACGGGCTAAATATCGACCTCGATAGGTTCGTCAAATAGGATGTGCCGACGATAGGAGGCGCATCGTTCGCGATACAAACATGCCATTACCATGACCGAATACCGACGATTTTACCTACCGAAAGCCATGTGGTTTTTCACCGTCAATCTCGCCGACCGGAAAAACAATCATTTATTGATCGACAAGATTGATGTATTGCGTGATGCCTTTCGATAGGTAAAACAACGAAAACCTTTTCATATTGATGCCATCGTCATCATGCCGGATCATTTGCATGCTATTTGGACATTGCCGTCCGATGACGGTGATTATTCAGTTCGCTGGAATATGTTGAAAGGA